>NZ_CP043315.1:0-627924 GCF_008189285.1 Candidatus Cytomitobacter indipagum | reverse complement strand
CTTGGGGTTATCCTAATACATCTTTAAAAAAGATTCTAGGTGTTTATTTTTTTTTAAAATTACCTTAATAAAATAAATATAAATTATATTGTTATTTGTTATTTGTGTTGTGGATTCTGTGTAAAAGTCAAAATGATTAGATGAGGAGCAAATATCCAGTTTTTGTTCTTGTTGAATAATGAAGTTGAAAAGTGCATAACTATGAAGTAAAATTTGTTATGAATTTTTTAAAAGATTTGGAAAGCGACCATTTGAAGGATCAAGTAAAGGACTTTTTTAAATCTAAGCTGTTCTTTGCTGCGTCTTTTGTTTTTCTTGGTTGGCTGTCTTATTACTCTTATGGCAAAAGGAATGCTTTTGTAAATGCAGAACTTGCTTCTGAGTCAGTGACAAGTTCTGATTATGAAACGATGAAGCGATTGGTAGTAAAAGATGCCAATAGATATGATCTTCTTAGGTTGATTATCGCTTCAAATATTATTAATAATTACTCGAAAAAGCATGAAAGTGAATTACACAACTTATTAACAGGAATTAAAGATGATGTTTTTGCTGATTTAGTTAAGATTTTCTTTCTTTTTGAAAAAAAGGAAAGTTTGAGAACTTTTAAATCCATCAATAGTCCTTGGAGCGATACGGCTCATGAGCTTGATGTTATGAATTGTTTTTCTTCTCCTGATAATCACCTTTTGCTTCCTATTTTTGCCGCTCAAGACAAAGAAAAGATTTCTAAGTGATTGGAGTTTTGCGAGTGTTTTTTACAAGATTGGGAGTTAGTTTCTTTGCAAGATCTTTATTGTGCATCTTTCTTTTTGGGTGTGACAACAGCAATGTTAACTGGAAGGCTTTGAGTCATGAGGGAAAAAGTTTTAAGAAGGTTAGTAGAAATATTGTATGGAAGGAAATTCCAAGAATTGATTTGCAATTGCCAAATATATCGTACAAAGAAAAGAAGCTTTACATTAAAAATATTTTGATTGATATTGATTTGAAGAAAAATATAATAACTAAAGAGCTTTCTGATAATTTATATATTATTGGAGATTTATCAAATAATTTTTATGTTGTTTCTGTAAAAGAAAATTCCTATAAAATTGAACATAAAGGAGTGTTGGGGTCTCCTTTGGGGGATGCTGTTAAAGCTTTTGGCAGGTTGTTTGTTTGTAGCACAAGTGGGAATTTGAAGGCTTTTAATCAAAATTTTGATGTGTTGTGGGAAAGAAAAAAAGATCTAGCTTTTGGTATGAAGAACTCTATTTTCGTTAAAAATGATAGAATAATACAAATATCTTATGATGGAGACATAACATCGCTTGATCCAGTTAACGGAGAAGATTTGTGGGTTCACATGTCTTCTAATTCAGCAGAAAGCTTTGATTTGTTTGTTTCTGAGAAAAATATAGTTTCAAGAATAAATCAAAGAATTATTTCTTTGAACATGAATGGAAATGGTTCTGAAAAAGAGTTTCCTGGATTAAGGAGAGTGTTTTTTGATAACAAAAATTTGATTTATTTGATATTTGACAATGAAGTTTTTGTATGTGATTTGAATGGAGTTTCTAATAGAGAGTTTTTGAATCATTATAAAGCAGAGGGAGAGTTTTTTATGAGCAATGAAGTTTTGTTTTCACTGTCAAAGGATGGAAATTTGTTTGCGTATTTACAAAACAAAGAGCTTGTTAAAGGTATGAGTGAAAAAGATGCGAATTGTTTGAGAAGTAAAATTGCTTTTCATAACAATGGAAGAATGTTTGTTTCGTGAAAATTTTTGACCCAATACCAAATGTAATTCTGCTTGGAGAAACTAATGTGGGAAAATCCTCGCTTTTTAATAAAATAATTTGCGATAAAGTTTCTTTGGTAGGAGATGTAGAAGATCTTACAAGAGATATTATAGTTAGATCTGTTAGGAATTTTAACTTAGTTGATCTTCCTGGAATTCATAGAATTGAAGAAGCCGATTCTTTTCTAGACAAATTGCCAAGTATAGATGGTTTTTTGGTTGTTATAGACAACAAAGGATGGAACGACACAAGTAGAAAATTCTTAAAATACGCTATGTCTAAAGAGAAAAATGTTTTTATTGTTTCTAATAAAGCTGATTTAGGAGAAGGAAGCTCTAACAGAAAAGGCATAGAAGTTCATTATGTTTCTGCTATAAAAAACACAGGAGTAAATGATTTACTAGATAAAGTTTCAGCTTGGTTTGAGGATAGCGAGCAAGACAAAGTTCCTTCATGGGGTTTTATTGGAAGATCAAATGTAGGAAAATCCACATTGCTTAATAAATTAATTGGCAAAGATAGGTTCTTGGCTCAAGATGAGATAGGAACCACTCAAGAGGTTAATGAAATTACTGTAAGTGGAAAAAACAGAACATTTAAAATGCTTGATACCCCAGGATATAGAAGAAATAATAATTTGTCTGATTTAGAAAAAGGAAGTCAGTATAGATTATTGAAAGAAATAGCTTATGGATCTGACAATTTTGTTGTCTTAATTGACATTACACAAGGAATTAACAGGGCAGATTTGCTTTTGATGGATAAAATATGGTCCAGAGGAAAAGGCCTTGTTGTTGGTATAGGAATGTGGGATAAAATGGATGATCTGGTTGTTTTATCTAATGCGAAAAAACAAATTAAGAAAAGATTTTATGGAGTAAATTGTGTTGCTGTTTCTGGAGTTACTGGTTTTGGAATTAATAATTTATTCAATGTTATGAATGAAATTGAGTCAAAAATGAAAACAAAGATAAAAACTTCAGCGCTTAACAAGTGGTTTGTTTCTATTAAAAATACAGATTTAGTAAGTGTTTCTGGTATAAAATATATCGTTCAAGTTGGTACAAAGCCTCCTACATTTTCTTTGTTTAGCAGTAGGACTATTGAAACAACGAGATTAAGATTTTTGGAGCATAGAATGATAGACTACTTTGATTTCTATGGCGTTCATTTAAATTTGATTGTAAAACATAAAAATGACAGCCAACAGGATAGAAAAAGAGAGATGAAAGTAGATAAACAAAGAGGCGTAAGGCGTATAAAAAAATAAGAGAAAAGATAGGAAATAAAGATGATTTGCGATAAAAGAAGAGCTGCCAATTTTCTAAGATGCGTTGCGTTAGATATGATTGATATAGCTAATTCAGGACATCAAGGAATAGTGCTAGGAATGGCCGATGTCATGACTGTTTTGTGGTCTGATCATTTGAATTTTCAAAAACAACATTCAAATAGAGATAGATTTGTTTTATCAGCTGGGCATGGGTCAGCTCTACTTTACTCAACTTTATATTGTATGGAAGAAATTGATAGAAAAGATTTATACACTTTTAGAAAAATTCACTCCAATCTTCCAGGTCATCCAGAAAAAGATGATTTAGTTGAGGTTTCTACTGGACCTTTAGGGCAAGGCATTGCTTGGGCTATTGGAATGGCAAAAGCAGAACAATTGAAGAATATGGACTATTTTACATATGTTTTAGCTAGTGATGGAGATCTGATGGAAGGAATTTCTCATGAGGCGTGTTCTTTAGCTGGAAAATGGAAATTAAATAAATTAATAGTTTTTTGGGATGATAATGAAATTACTATAGACGGATCTACAGAGTTATCAAGAAGCGATCAAATTCCAATGACTTTTAAGTCTTATAATTGGAATGTAATAGAGATAGATGGTCATAATATTGGAGAAATTGACCTTGCTATATTGAGCGCTAAGAAATCAGATAAGCCAACTCTTATAAGATGCAAAACTATTATCGGGCGTGGTTCAAAATATGAAAAAAGTGAGAAAATTCATGGAAAAATATTAGACAAAGAAGATATAAATGAAATGAAAAGAAATTACTGCATGGAATATACAGATTTCATGACCCCTCCCGATATCAAATGCTTCTGGAATAATGTAATTGAGAGAAATAATGGTTATTTCACTAATAAGAATGATGAAAATAATGTTAAAGCAAATAATCGTAGTGAAAAAAATGCAAATTTTGAAAATGATATTAAAAATAATATAAATACAACAAATGAAAAAATGAAAAATGAAAAATATTACAAAGTTAGCGAATCAATTTCACATCTATTAGAAAAAGATATATCTACAAGAGAGGCCTCTGGTATAGTTTTGAAGAATTTATCAGAGAGACATAATGATATTGTGTTTGGATCTGCTGATTTGGGAATTTCTACCAATACAATGATTGATGAAAATTATATTTCTTTTGGAGTTCGTGAGCATGGAATGACTGCGATTACTGGTGGAATAACTTTATCTGGACTTAAAGGTTGTTGTGCAACTTTTTTTGTTTTTACTGATTATGCAAGGCCGGCAATTAGAATGGCAGCTTTGATGAAAATACCTATGATTTTTATTGCAACTCATGATTCAGTTTCAGTTGGGGAGGATGGCCCTACTCATCAACCTATTGAACATTTAGAAAGTTTTAGAGTAATGCCTAATTTAAATGTATTTCGCCCTTCTAACGGACTAGAAGTTGCTTGGGCATGGGAACAGGCATTGCATTCTGAATTGCCTTCGATTCTTGTGCTTAGCAGGCAGAAAATTAAGCGAATTAATTCTGAAGAAGAGATAAAATCTGCTTATACAATTAAGAAATTCCATAGAAAAATTCATAATATTTCTCATAATTACACAGTTAAGATTATTGGAACAGGGTCAGAGGTTGAATTAGCATATGAGACTGCGAGTTTGCTTATGAAAAAACATGAAAATCTTAACATTGATGTAATTTCAATGATAAGTACAAATTTATTTGACAAAGAGGAAAGATTTGAAGCGTTAGAATGCGATTTATTGGTTTGCATAGAATTAAGTAATTCACATATTTGGTATAAATATAGACAATATGCAAAAGATATTTTAGTGCTTGGGGTTCAGAATTTTGGCTTTTCTGGAAAAGCAAAAGATATCATGAATCATCTTGGATTTACACCAGAAAATATTTGCAAAGAAATTAGCAAAAAACTTTCTTTATAAGTTTTTCATTTGCAAAGCTTTGATTTGTTTCAGAATTATAATCATTAAAATAATTCATAATTTATATCATTTATAAAGCGCGTTAGAAGGCAAAATACCTCTAAAGTTGCTTAATATTATTTTATATCTTCATAAGAATTCTATAAACAAAACAGGATTATTTTATTGCCTAACAGAGGAAATTAATAATGCACAATTTTTTTTGAATAAACTCAAAAATCTTCATCAAGTTTAAAAGATTACATATAATCTTTTTTTGACTAAATTAATTATATAGAAAATATAACTATCAAAAACACTGTTAGATTGTATAGATTAAATTATTTGGAATTTTAATTAAATCAACATTTTTAATTTATTATACGCTCATATTGATGACATTGATTTAAATATCTGCAGATTCATTAAATTTTATCAAACTGATTTTTTGACTGCAAATTGAGACATGCTTTTATCATTAGTTTCATTCAAATAGGATTTAGAATTTAAATTTATAGACTCGGAATTTATAGAATAGGAAATAATTGCAGCTTGGCAAATAAAGATAAATTCCACTGTTTTGATTATAAGTATTTTCAGAAATTGCAGATTAGCATTTTTCTAATACTGAATTTGTGTTTTTAGAAAAGTTAGGGAGAAATAATTCTTAATCAAATTTATTTCTTAAGTAATATTTGTATGTGTAGATAATTTATAGGCAGAATCTGTAAAATTCACTTTAGCAAATTTTACTTCTGTTATTCCACTTTCACTTCCAACTTTCATAATATCTTCTTTTTGCTTTGTAGTAAGCCCATTGATTTCAAGTTTGATTATGCGCTTTGCAGTAATCTTAAGCCTGTATTGATAATCTTTGATGCATTCAGTAAATTTTTTAAGATTCATCTTCCTTTGAATTTTGCTATCTGATTGCAAGCTTTTAATATGGCTTACTGTTGGATAATACGACATTTGCTTGTTTATGCGATCAAGATTGCTCTTGATCTCATTAATTCGTAAATGTGTTTTTTCAGTTTGATTGTTAAGAAAAATTAATAAAAATGCAAAGCTAAGAACTGTAAGCAAGTTAACAAATCCAATTTTGCATAATTGTATATAATTTTCCACATATTTATATTTAATTTTATCGATTGGCAATTTAGTTTTAAATTCTATAAATTCTTTAGAATATGATTCTGTTTGATAATCAAAATCAAAGCAGCAATCAAATAATCTAACTTTTGGAGCTTCAAAAGTATATCTTTTCATGTGCTGAACAAAGCTTTCCAGCATGGCATTAGAAAAATCTTTCAATAATCTAAAATTTACCAGTTTGCCATCAAGTAAAGCTAGGCATATTTTTTGATCTTTTTCATCTAGAATCCATATTTCACTTTCAGATAAGTCGCTAACTACTAGTTTAAGAGCTTTGATTTTTTCTAATATTGCCCATTTTTTTGGCTTTGTATCATTATTTGTATAAAGCCATACACAATGATTTCTAACAATAAATCTTGAAAAGCTTTTTTTATCGAATAGTATTTTCTCTTTATGTTGAATCCATCTTCTTCTTTCAGAAAAATTAAGACTTCCAGGAATTTTATCAGGAATTATTTCTGTTATGCATTCATTTGCAATATCTCTTTCAAATGAAGGGAGAGCATTAATGAAATTTGGCCTATTGGCATCCCTCATTGACCTAAGAATTAAACGAATTTTCTTGATAAATTTCACTAGATTCTCCTAAAATATAAAAATTGAATAGAACTTGCAATAAGTGAAGTAAATTTATCTAATAAGTAATGATTTTTTATGATTACGCCCAAGTAAGCATTTTGATTAATGTGTAAATCGATCATATATCACCTTGGGTTCATCCTAATACATACTAAAATAAAATTCTAGATGCATGTGCTGAAATAATTGAAATTGTTAATTAATTGTTAATTAAAAAACGCCTTTTTCTACAAATTTTACTTGCATAGGCAATTTAGCTGCTGCTATATCAAGGGCTTGTTTAGCGACATCCAAAGGAACTCCATCTATATCAAAAAGAATAGCTCCTGGCCTTACCATAGCAACGTGTCTATCTATACTTCCTTTACCTTTACCCATTCGCACCTCTTGAGGTTTAGCACTTATAGGGTTATGAGGGAAAATTCTAATTAACAGCTTACCAGCACGTTTCATAGAACGCCTGATAGAACTACGACAAGCTTCAATTTGTCTTGCTGTAACTCTTGCATGCTTCATAGCTTTTAATCCATAAGCTCCTTGAAGAGAAAAGCCTCTTGTTGCAATGCCTTTAGGAACTTTTTTTAAACCGTATTTAAATTTTCTTTTTTTAGGTTGTAGCATCTGTATTATCCTTTCTTGCGCCTTTATGGACCCATACTTTTATTCCGCACAAACCAGAGTTAGTCTCAGCAACAGCAAGAGAATAATCTATGTCCGCTCTTATAGTATGTCTTGGAACACTTCCTTGTGCTAATGCAAACTTTCTAGCTATTTCTACACCACCAAGTCTTCCGGAGCAAATTATTTTAATTCCTTTAATTCCAAATCTCATCGCCTCAGCAATATATTTTTTAATCAAGAATTTGTATTGTTTTCCTTTAGATATGTCAAATGCAATTTTTTTAGCAAGACACTTTGCATCTATTTCAGGTTTTTTGACTGGATTAACTTGTATTTTCAATTCTGTTCTTATTGGCAAAACAGAAGATATTCTACTTTTAAGCATTTCCAAATCTTTTCCTGATTTTCCTATAATAATTCCAGGTCTAGCTGCTCTGATTTCGATATGAATGTTATTCGATATTCTAGTAATATGAACTGAAGACATATCCCATCTGTAAGCTTTATCCATTGAATTAAGCAAAGATCTGATTTTATAATCTTCGATTACATTTCCAGAGTATTTGCTGTAAGGGCAGAACCAATTTGATAAATAATTCTTTCCCCATAAATTAAAAAGAGGTACTTTATTTCCCATTTAACACATCCTTAAACATTTTTTAAAACCACCTTTATGTTTGAGAAAGGTCTCCATTTTGAACCAACTCTTCCTCTACCTTTGAATTCTATTCTTTTTAGATATTTTCCTCTACCTATTAGAATTTCATCTATTACCAATGAGCCATCAATCCCTTTATTAATAGCATTGGAAATTGCAGAATCAACTAATTTTTTCATGACTCTTGCATATTTTCCTGGCATATAATCCAGAGCACCTGATATTTTGTAAGCATCTTCGCCTCTCATAGATCTAGCTATCATCTGAAAGCAAAATGATTTTCCATATATCTTATTGCTTTCAGCTATTGCGAATCTGCTAATTAACATTTGTCTGTTCATTTTTTAGCCTTCTTATTTCCATTGCGATGAGGATTGTCTCTTCTTGTAAAAGAAAATTCACCTAATTTATGACCTATCATGCTTTCTGTAACATATACAGGTATAAACTTTCTTCCATTATGAACCAAAAAATTTATTCCAACAAAAGCAGGGAAGATTGTAGATCTTCTGGATCTGGTTCTAATCGAATCAGTGCTTCTATTAGCTTTGTTTCTTGCGACATGTTTTAAGATGTGCGAATCCGCAAATGGTCCTTTTCTTAATGATCTAGCCATTTCTTCTCCTTATAATTAATTTATTAGTCTTTCTCTTAGATCTAGTTCTTTTACCTTTTGTGGCAAGACCCCAAGGAGAGCAAGGATGCCTTCCTCCTGAAGTTTTACCTTCACCTCCTCCATGAGGGTGATCAACAGGGTTCATGGCAACACCTCTTACATGAGGTTTAATGCCTTTCCATCTGTTTCTTCCGGCTTTTCCTATTTTAACGTTTTTATGATCTGGATTTGATACCGATCCTATAAAACATTTGCAATCCCCTAAGAATTTTCTTTTTTCTCCTGAGGTTAGCTTAAGAATTACATATTCTCCTTCTCTACCTAATACTGAAGAATGAGATCCTGCAGATCTTGAGATGCATCCGCCTCGTCCAGGGACTAATTCAACACTATGAACTTGAACACCTGTTGGCACATTCTTTAACATAGTGGAGTTTCCAGGAGCAATAGGAGCTGAATCCCCTATTTCTATTTTATCCCCTTGTTTTAATCCATTTGTAGAAAGAAGATATTTCTTCTCTCCATTAAAATCAACTAGAGAGATAAACGCTGTTCTTCCAGGATCGTACTCAAATCTTTCAATAGTACCAGTTTGATTCCAGATAGATCTATCGTTAAAAGAAACTTGTCTTCCAATAAATTTACTTCCTCCACCTTTGTATCTAACTGTAAGTTTTCCAGAAGAGTTTCTTCCGCCTTTTCTTGCCGATCCTTTGACTAGCGCTTTCCAAGGCTTCCCTTTCCATAAACATCTCTTGTCAATTAAAACCGCGCCTCTTTGACCAGGAGTGGAAGGAGACAAGCGTTTTAATACAACTTCTTGTGATGAAACTTGTGATGCAATATTGTTCATTAAGCTACCTCTGCAATCTTGGAAATATCTTCTTTTGAAATTTTAACAAACGCCTTTTTCCATGAAGATTTATTTCCAGCTATTCCTTTGAAGATTCTCTTCTTTCCTTTTACATTGCATGTATTTACAGAAAGAATATCTACTCCAAGCATTTGATAACACATATCTTTTATCGCATATTTAGATGAAACTCTACTAAATCTAAAAGTAAGAACTCCTTCTTTGGACATGCTAACTGATTTTTCAGAGAAAACATTTCCTTTGAACTTCTTAATAATAGAATCTAAAATTTTAATTTCTTGGTTCATTTTAGCAATCTTCCTTCCATTAAGTCTAATACTCCAGAATCAAATATTACTATGTCATGCATTAATAAAGAATGAGTGTTTAGTCCTTCTAATTTTAATAAATTAACATTGTAAATATTAGAAGACCCCATTTTAAATGATTCTTGAAAATCATTTGCTATAAACAAAGCTTTCTTATTCTTTTTCTCTTTCAAAATACTTTCAAGCATATTTGAAAAATCAGAAGTTTTTGAAGAAGAGTAATTCTTGAAATCATCTATAAATAATGCATTTTCATTTGCAATCTTATTAGAAATAGACATTTTCACAGCTAATTTTCTAACTTTCTTGTTGACAGAAAATGCATATGATCTTGGTTTAGGTCCAAATGTAGTACCACCGCCTCTGCAATGAGGCTCTCTTCCATCACCCTGTCTAGCTTTTCCACTTTCTTTTTGTGGTCTGCTTTTTTTAGTTGATCCAGCTACTTCTGAAACTCCTTTAGTAGAAGAATTTCCTTGTCTTCTCTTTGCTGTATGCCATCTATTGACTTCATAAAGCACAGTGTTGTTCATAGGAACTTGAAATATATCTGGATTTAAAGAAATTTCTTTAACAGAAGATCCTGAGAAATCAATAACTTTTTTCAATAATTTGTTCATATTCTATTCCTCTCAGATCTGTATATGCTGCAAAAGGACCCTTTAGATCCAGGAACTGCTCCATATACACCAATAATAGATCCAGGCTTTTCTGTCATAAGACTAGTTTGCTCTTCTATGTATTTAACTTTTACATTTTTTATAGTAACTGTCTCGCAACCATATCTACCAGGCATTTTCTTCCCTTTCCAAACTCTGCTTGGAGTTCTGGAACCTGTGGAACCAATGCTTCTATGAGATACAGATACACCATGACTAGCTCTTAATCCTTTGAATCCATGTCTTTTAATTCCTCCAGAAAACCCTCTACCGAGTGTGATTCCCTGAACGCTAACTAGATCATTTTCTCCAAAGAAATCTTTAATAACTATTTCTTGGCCTATACTAAATCTTTCCACGTCGTCAACTCTGAATTCTTTTATTTTTTCAAATATTCTTTCTTCGTGTTGACATAGAACGTGTTGAGACTTGTTCCAATGTTTCAATTTAGAGTGACCGAATCCAACTAAAATAGCAGAATATCCATCTCTTTCCATTGTTTTAAAACCTATAACTACAGGAGATTCAATGTACAACAAAGTTAAGGGCAAGAATTTGCCATCACATATAACTTGGGACATTCCCATTTTCCTGCATAATAATCCAAAATTTTTCATGCTTTAATCTCAATCTCCACTGATGCGGGAATAGAGCAATTGCCATCAAGCATGTTCATAACATCCTTTGAAGCAGGCAACTCTATTAATCTAGACTTAACAATTCTTGACAACTGTTGTCTAGCTTTTTTGTCAATGTGAGGACTTGAAAGTATGGTCCAAACTCTTCGCTTTCTAGGCAAAGGTATTGGTCCTACTACAGCTCCTGATCCTATAATTCTTTTAACGTTGTTGACTAAATTCATAGCTGATTTATCCAAAACAAAAGAATCACAAGATCTAAGAATTACTTTGACAAAATCTTTTTTCTTAAACCTTTTTTTTAATGCTACATCAACCGAGCTATGTTTTTGCTCAGGATTTGCATTTTTTACATTCAACATATACAGTACTCCAAAAGATTAACGTATATAAACAAATAAATCAATCTCACCTTTTCACGCCCTCATGCAAGCTTTCAGCTATGCTTTTAGGCACTGATTTGTAATGATCAAACGACATAGAGAACGTAGCTCTTCCTTGAGTGTTAGATCTTAAATCATTAATATATCCAAACATTGAAGAAAGTGGAACAAAATATTTAATAACATTTGTTCCGCCAGTTAGATACTCTTTATCTTCGAAGATTCCTCTTCTTCTTGTAAGATCTCCCTCTATTCCTCCAACGTACTCCTCAGGAGCAGTGACTTCTACACCCATAACAGGTTCCAATAGCTCAGATCCACTTCTGATCATCTGTCTGAATCCTTCTTTTGCAGCTATTTCGAATGCATACACACTTGAGTCAACTTCATGATAAGAACCGTCAATAAGCCTTACTTTGAAATCTACCACTGGATGTCCATATAGACCAGAATTCATAGCTGATTCTAACCCTTTTTGAACTCCAGGAATATATTCAGAAGGTATTGCTCCTCCTCTAATTTCATTAACAAATTCAAATCCATCTCCTCTTTCAAGAGGTTCAAAAATCATTTTAATTTTTGCATACTGACCTGCACCACCACTTTGTTTTTTGTGTTCATACAGTATTTCAGCTGTTTTCTTAATTGTTTCTCTGTAAGCAACTTGAGGATTTCCTACTATAGCATCAACTTTGAACTCTCTCTTCAATCTGTCTACAATAATTTCAAGCTGTAATTCACCCATTCCATGAATCAAAGTTTGTCCAGTATCTTGATCAGAAGTAACCTTAAAGGAAGGGTCTTCTTTAGATAGTGATTCCAATCCTTTCGCTAGCTTGTCTCTATCTGCTTTTGTTTTTGGCTCAATAGAAAGAGAAATAACTGGATCAGGCGCTGAAATGGTTTCTAATACAATTTTTTCTTTAGCGCTACAAAGAGTATCTCCAGTTACTGTGTCAACTCCACACAATGCGATTACATCTCCTGCGCTTGCAAATTTAATATCTTCTCTATCATTTGCATGCAAGATTAACATTCTTCCAATTCTTGCTTTATTGCTTCTTGTGCTGTTATACACTTGATCTCCAGAAGATAAAGTTCCTGAATATATTCTAAAATAAGTTACGGAACCAACAAATGGGTCGCATGCAATTTTAAACGCAAGTCCAGAAAATGGTTCTTTTGGATCTGGATTTCTGAATACTGGTTCGCCAGTTTCAGGGTCTTTTCCTTCTGTGGGAGGTAAATCCAATGGAGAAGGAAGGTAATCAACAACTGCGTCTAGCAATGTTTGAACACCTTTGTTTTTAAATGCTGATCCACACAAAACAGGGAATATTGCAGATTTTATAACAGCTCCACGAAGTGCAGATTTAATCTCTTTTTCAGAAATTTCTTCTTCGTTTAGGCATTTTTCCATTAAATTATCATCAAAAGTAGTTACAGCATCTATTAATTTTTGTCTGTATTCTTGAGATTGCTCTTTAAATTCTTCAGGAATATCTGTTTCTTCGAAAGAAGCTCCAAGATCATCACCTTTCCAAATGATAGCTTTCATTGTAACTAAATCAATAATTCCTTTAAAATCTGATTCAGATCCTATTGGAAGATTAATCACTACTTTATTAGCACCTAATCTAGATTCGATCATGTCAACGCATCTAAAGAAATTTGCTCCAGCTCTATCCATTTTATTAACAAAACAAATTCTAGGAACTTGATGTTTGTCAGCTTGTCTCCAAACTGTTTCAGATTGAGGTTCTACACCAGCAACCCCATCAAAAACAACTATAGCTCCATCAAGAACTCTTAAAGATCGCTCTACCTCGATAGTGAAATCAACGTGACCTGGAGTATCAATCAAGTTAAATTGATGATCTTTCCAAAAACATGTTGTGGCAGCAGAAACAATAGTGATTCCTCTTTCTTGCTCTTGCGCCATCCAGTCCATAGTAGCTGCTCCATCATGAACCTCTCCTATTTTGTAAGTTTTTCCTGTGTAATAAAGAATTCTCTCTGTTGTTGTTGTTTTTCCAGCGTCAATATGAGCTACAACTCCAATATTTCTATATGATTTTAAATTAACTTTATTGCCTTGTTCGGGTTTTGACATCATTTGCTCCCAAGGTGGGCAAATGCTTGGTTTGCTTTAACCATATTATGAACTGCTGTCTTTTTATCTATAGCTCCGCTTTTTCCATCTGTCATGATGTTGATTAGCTCTATAGACAATTTTTCAATCATGCTCATGCCTTTTTTGCTTCTAGCTGCTCCGATTATCCATCTTGATGCAAGCATGTAAGCTCTTTTAGGTCTTACATCTACAGGAACTGGATATGTGGAACCTCCCACACGTCTTGACTTAACTTCAGCAAGAGGTTTGATTTTACTCAAAACATCTTTAGCAACCTTTTGCGGTTCCATGTTAAGCTCTTCTCCCGCTTTGGCAAAAGACTTTCTAGCTATATCCTCAGCTACAGCTTTCTTTCCATCTTTCATTAATACATTTGTGAAACCACCAATAGGATCCTTATCAAATATACTGATGGAATTAACTTTTCTATTACGACTCATAAATAACTCCTTATCATTTTTGTCCTAGAAGAATGCAATTGATTCTATCCTTTTTGTGTTGGCTTAGAAGCTCCATATCTGGATCTACTGCTTCTTCTTGCCTCTACACCTTTTGCGTCTAACACGCCTCTAATAACTCTATAGTTTACACCAGGTAAATCAGCAGGGCCTCCAGCTCTTACTAGAACCATGGAATGCTCTTGTAAAGCATGTCCCATTCCTGGAACATATGCAGTTACTTCATAACCGGTTGTTAAAGTTACTCTAACAACTGGTCTTTGCGCAGAGTTAGGTTTTCTAGGGTTCATGTGAAATACTCTTGAACATGTTCCCTTTCTTTGAGGTGATCCAGATAAAGCAACAAACTTAGATGCTACTGCCTTAACTTTTCTTCCTCCATTTTTTTTCCTACATAATTGTCTTAATGTTGTCATTATGCTTTTCTACGCCTTTCTTTTAATCTTGCTTTTTTACCTTTAAGCTCTCTTAAGTAATATAGTCTCGCTCTTCTTACTTTTGAAGATTTTAAAAGTTTAAATTGAACATTAGAATGCAAAGGGAAAATAAATTCTACAGCATCATTTCCTATTGTTTCTCTAATTAGCGCAGTTGAAGCACTCTTTCTTATACAAAGTCCAGTAAATGGTCTTGCAGTTTTTTGATTTACATCGGATATGACGTGAGCAGCGACAGTATCTCCAGCTCTAAATTGATCTGAATTAAGTCTTTGTGCTGCTGCTTCTCGCTTTCTTTTTTCGAACAGCTCAAGAATGTACATTTTTCTCCTTCTTTCTAATATATTCGATCCACAAATCATATCTATTTTTCTCAGTCACTGCCTCGCTATTGGACAGTTTCCAGTCAGAAATTGCTTTATGATTCCCAGATCTTAGAACACACGGAGTATTATATGACATTTCACTATTATTTGGAACCCAGATATTAGGCTTTGTATATTGATCATGTTCAAGTAAGTCATTGGAAAAGCTATCTTGTTCTGCAGATTCTTTGTTTCCAAGAACTCCTGGTATTAATCTGGCGCATGTTTCCACTAAAGCCATAGATGCAACTTCTCCGCCACATAAAACATAATCCCCCATGCTAACTTCTTCTACATTCCAATGATTTAACACTCGACAGTCAACCCCTTCGTATCTTCCGCAGATAATATATAAATCTTCTTTTATTAATTCTTTTGCGTAGCTTTGATTGAGAGTTCTTCCTCTTGGAGACATGTAAATTATTTTGCCTTTTTTATAAACATCGCTTAGCCATGAATCGATAGTATTGCATTTCATAACCATTCCAGGCCCACCTCCAAATGGAGTATCATCTACAGTATTATGCTTATCATTTGCATAATTTCTGAAGTCTTGAACAAATAATTCCCAGTATTTTTTATGAGCTTTGCCTAAGCAAGATACTCCTAAAGTACCAGGAAAAATATCAGGAAAAATAGTTCCAATATTTACATTCCACATATGCAAAAATTATCAAACTAAATAAGAAAGATAAATACTTTGCAATTTAATTAAACAATAATTAAACAATATGCAAAATTTCAATATGCATATATATCATTTTAATTCATGCAGTATTTGTCTAAATCAAACTAAAACTATTCAAAATTTTTAAATGCGATATCGAAATTAATGCCATGCTCTTCTGAAATTAATTTAGCAAACGATTCCTTTTCAACTACTCCACATAAATCTGATCCAAGCCAAACTTCAATGTCTTGATTGCTGTTTCCTATATACATAAATTTATTTTTGTTGGGGTATTTTTCTATTTCTACTAATTTATCTTTAGAAACGCACCTCAATTTTCCATATGACCCTATAACATCATCAAAGAGATTGTTTAAGTAAAAATTTACCTTTTCAGCTAATTTTACCGGAGACCCTGTTGCAAGGACAATTTTTTTCCCTAACTTCTTTTTCTCTTTTAGGAATTTTAAGAGTTGGTTATGAAATTGCATTTTCCTAATATCGATACAATTGACATATTTTCCTAATATATCTATATTTAATTGTTTTTTATTTAAACAGAAATTAATCTGTATTTTAAGAGCTATCAGTGGATGTCGTATAATAAGTCTTTTAAACAGCTCTAAACTGATATTTTGTTTGATAAGAGTTCCATCTAAATCTACAAAAATATGTGAATAATCTTGCATATATTAAATATACATAACAAATTGAATTGATAATACATTTATATGAATTGTTATTCATGATAGAATCTTTTTGTTTAAAGAGGAGGGTTTATGAACAAAGATTACATAGTTCATTCTGATTCTGGTTTGAGAAGATATTTTGCTGCTATATATCAAAATGTTGGTATCGGACTAGCTGTAATGGGTTCGATAGCTTATTTTATGCATAGCATGAAGCTATATCCTAGAGGTTTTGGTGGATTGTTAGTGATGTTCTTGCCTATGATTATTAGCGTAGGGTTAAGCACAAATATTCGAAGAATGTCAGTTGAAACCGCACAGTTGATGTATATGTTGTTTAGCGCTTCTCTTGGAATTTCCTTGTCAGCAATTTTTGCTATTTACACAGGAGAAAGCATTGTAAGCGCATTTTTATCAACAGCAGCGATTTTTGGAGGACTTTCTTATTATGCAAGAGTGACTGATAGAGATTTATCCAAAATGGGAAATATTTTACAAGCATCTCTTATCGGATTGATATTATCTAGCTTAATAAATATGTTTTTCTGGTCGTCTGTTATGAATATAGTTTTATCATTGGCAACTATTGTTATTTTCTCTGGATTTATAGTTTACGATCACGGAATGCTAACAAATTTGTATTATTCTAGAGTTGATGTAGAGACAAAGGAAAAAATTGCAATTATAGGAGCTCTTCAATTATTAATGAGTTTTGTAAACATTTTTATCTCTTTATTAAGCCTTTTAGGTGAGCGTAGAAGAGATTGAGATTGCAGAAAGGTATAAAAAATGAGTTTTGACTACAAAGATTTTGACTATAAAAAGATAGCTATAGCTGCTTTATTAGGATTTGGTGTGATATTTTTATTTAACAAAGGTAGGTCATCAAAGAAGAAAGATGTGCCAGCCATTGTTTTAAATGCAGCAAGAGTTAAGAGCGGGTCCATGTCTGAGAGAAAGGTTTTTTCAGGTTCGTTAAAAGCTGAAAAATCTATAAATATCACAGCAGAAAGATCTGCAACTATTAAAAGCATTAGACAAGATGGAGAGTCTGTTAAAGAAGGAGATCTTATAATGGAGCTCTTTAATGATACAGAAAAAAGTGTTGTTTTGAGTGCAGAAGCTGTTTTGCTTGACGAAAGAGCAAAGTACGAAAGAGCAGTTAAATTGCATGGAAATAAAGATACAATTATTTCCGATGCTGATTTAAGCAGCAAAGAAAGTTCTTATAAAAAAGCTCAAGCAGATTATCAAAGAGCTTTTTCAGAATTATCAAAAATGATTTTTAAGGCTCCGTTTGATGGAATGCTTGGATTGGTTAAATACAATGCAGGTTCAGTTCTTCCTTACAATCAAGAAGTTGCTGTATTTGTTTCTGATGGTCCATTGTATGCGCATTTTTCAGTTCCAGAAATTAGCAAATCTGATGTTAAAAAAGGTCTAGAAATAGATGTTTACCCAGATAAGCAAGATGCTATTCCAAGAACAGCTAGAATTGTGGCATATGAAGTTCAAGCTGATGCAACTCATAGTGTTGCAGTTAAAGCAAAACTAGAAGAAGTAGATGAAGATCTTATTCCTGGTCAATTTGTAAGAATTAGCGTTCCTTTGGGCATGAAGCATAATGTTGTGAAAGCGCCTGAAGCTGCTGTAAGAATACAGCAAGGAAACGCTTATGTTTATAAAATCGAAAATGGAAAAGCTGGTCACTCTCCTGTGAAAATTGGAATCAGAGATGACGGATACGTGGAAATTGTTGATGGCCTTGCAGAAGGAGATATAGTTATTATTGAAGTTGGTGATAGCATTAGCGATGGACTAAAAGTTCAAGCGCAAATATTAGGAGATAAAGTTGAATAAAAGCTTTGCTTCTTTTTTCATATCTAGACCAGTATTCACATGGGTGATTTATATTGCCACTGCAATTGTTGGTTTATTTTTATTGAGAAGTGTTAATTTAAGAGAAAATCCAAAAATTGAAACGCCTACTATTAGTATTAGCATGGAATATCCAGGAGCAAGCACTCAAGTTGTCGAATCACAAATTGCAAATGTGATGGAAGAAGAATTGTCTGGTGTTGAGGGTCTAAAAAGCATGGAAACAGTTATCTCCAAATCAGGAGAAGCTAAAATTGACATGAGGTTCTCAGGAAACAGATCAACCGATTCTATTGCGTCTGAAATAGAAACAAGAATGCGTAGAGTTAAGAATACATTTCCTCAAGGATTGAAAGATCCAGTTATTAGAAAATCATCAGGAGAAGATAAAGATTTAGTGATTTTAGCGATCACTGGAGACAAATATTCTGCTTCAGAATTGTCTGATATTGGATATAGATATTCAAAAAGCGAGCTAGAAACAATTAATGGAATATCTTCTGTTAAAGTTTCTGGAATCGCTGGAGAAGGAAGAACATTTAGAATAGATGTATGGCTTGATCCAGATAGATTGCATGCATTTAAATTGACTGCTATGGATGTATACAATGCAATTGGAAGGCAATCTTATTTGCACCCTGCTGGCCATATCGAGATTAATAATATTCGCTACAACACAACAATTGTAAATGATCTTAAAACAGTAGAAGAGTTTGAAGATGTTGTTATTAAAGAAAAAAGTGGAAAAGTTATTAAAGTAAGCGATGTTGCTAAAGTTGAAATGCAAAAATCTGACGAAGAAGTTAGAACAAGATATAACGGGCGAGTTGCTTCATTTATTAATATAGGAATTCAGCCTCAAGCAAATCAAATTGAAGTAGCTGCATCAGTAAAGAAAAAAATTGAAAATATTAATAAAAGTTTGCCTAATGGAGTGAAGATTGATGTCATTATGGATCAATCCGAACCTGTAAAGCAATCTCTTAATAGAGTTATTCAAGCAATCTTCGAGGCAATTATTTTTGTTATTATTGTGATGCTTTTATTCTTGAAATCATGGAAGTCATCTATAATTCCATTAATCACAATTCCTATTTGTTTGTTAGCAGGTATTATTACTATTTCTGCATTTGGATTTTCTATCAACGTTATTACTTTGCTAGCCATGGTTTTGGCTGTTGGTCTTGTTGTTGATGATGCAATTGTTGCAATTGAGGTTATACATAGACGAATTCATAATGGAGAAACAGCAAGAGAAGCGTCAATAAAAGGAATGTCTGAGATTCAATTCTCTATCATTGCCATGACCCTTACATTAGTTGCAGTGTATGCTCCTATTGCTTTATCTAGCGGATTAGTTGGTAAAGTATTTGCTGAGTTTGCAATTTCTCTTGCTATGATGGTTTTGGTTTCTGGTGTCGTTGCTCTAACTTTGACTCCAGTTATGGCGTCATACTTGCTAGAAAATGACAAGCCTTTAAATTGGCAAATAATTAAAACTTTTGATTCTCATATTGTGAGTTTAGAGCGGTTGTATAAAAAATACTTAGGATATGCTATTGATTACAGAAATTATGTTGTATTAGGGGCATTTCTTTTTGGATTGTTAGGATTTGGAATTGCAAAATATGGGGTAAGATCTGTAATTGCTCCCGAGCAAGATAAAGGAATTGTAGATATAAATATTACACCTGCTAGTGGTGCAAATGTGAAGTATATGGAATATGCAATTTCTAAGGCAGAGTCAATTATTCAGAGCCAAGATGGAGTTGAATCTGTTTATTCCAATTTCTCAAGTGGAACTGATAAAGTTTCATTGGTTGCTTTGTTGAAGCCATTCTCTAAGAGAAAATCAGCAAATGCAATTTCTCAAGAATTGAGAAAACAATTTGGAGCTTCTTTGCCTGGAAATAGAGTTGATATTTCTTGGAATAGAGGAACTATTGGAGGAGGATCTGGAGATATTGCTGCTATTATTAAAAGCAATAAATCATATGACGAAATAGAAAGAATGGGTATGAGATCTGTGCGTATTTTGCAGTCAAGCCCATCAATAGAAAATGTTAGAATTAGCAGAACAAGTCCTGAGAAAAACTTTAACATTGAGATAAATAAAGAAAGAGCCCTTTCTCTTGGTATTGATCTTGGAACGTTGAGAGACAATATTGCAATGATCATGAGAGGAAATCCTCCAGCAGTTAGGTATGAAAGAGATGGAAAACGTTATCCTGTTAGTGTTTGGGCTGATGAAAAATTCAGAAAAGATCCTGATGGAATTACCAGATTTCATGTTTATACTAACTTGAATGACCCAGACGATAAGTCATCTAGGAAGCTTATTTCTTTAAGAGATGTTATAAATATTATTGAAACATCTTCAAGGCCAATGATGTTCCATAGCGATGGAATGAGATCATTTTCTATGCATGGTTCTTTGAAATCTGGAAATGACGCCATCGCTGTGTACAAAGAAATAGAAAGAAAATTATACGCAATTCTTCCTGATGGATACATAGTAAGCCCTAGTGTTAGCATTAGAAATCTTATCGAGGAAGGTAATAATTTCACGGTTATTTTGATGCTTGCATTGATCTTTATTTTCTTGATTTTAGCAGCTCAATTTGAGAGCTTCTATGATCCATTGATTATTATGACATCAGTGCCTCTTGCACTTGCAGGAGCTGTTCTGACAATATTTGTGATCCCTGGATTAAGTTTGAATGTTTACAGTCAAATTGGACTTGTTACTCTTATTGGTTTGATTACTAAGCATGCAGTGTTGATTGTAGATTATTACAAGAAAGAAAGAGCCAAAGGCATTGATTTGTTTAAATCTGCTACAAATGCTTCTCTTTTGCGTTTGCGCCCTATTCTTATGACTACGCTAGCCATGGTATTAGGAGCTGTTCCTTTGGTTATAGCTGGAGGATTTGGTTCTGAATTCAGAAGAGAAATCGGATGGGTTATAATTGGAGGAATGTCATTTGGAACATTTTTCACATTGTTTGTCATACCTGCTGCATGTGTTTTGTTTTCAGACTTGCGCTTTTTGCTTGCAAAAGTTAAAATTAATCACGAAAATAGGAGAAAATAATGTTAAAAATTAGATTAGCCAGAGGTGGAAAAAAGAGAAATCCTGTTTATTTCTTAGTAGCAGCTGAAAGTCAATCTCCGAGAGATGGAAAGTTTGTTGAGAAACTTGGAACTTATACCCCAAGACTAACAAATGAACAGAGATTTATTTTTAATCCAGAGAGAGTAAAATATTGGATCTCTAAAGGAGCTCAATTGACAGATAGAGCTCATTATCTACTTGGAGTACAAGGCATCGTTGAGCCAAGGAAATTTGCTTAATCTCTTTTTGAGTTAAGTTAAATTTATTATAAATAGATTTTTTACATGTCAGACAAAAAAGATATATCAGAAAATTTTATTACAATTGGAAAAACAATCAAATCACATGGTCTAAAAGGTCATATTAAAATGCATTTATATTATGAAAATGTTGATTATGACACCGTGTTTATTGATGGCAATGAGTTAAAAATAGAATCAATAAATATTTTACATGACAATAAGTCTATAATTAAATTTGTAGATTTTGACACAATAGAAGATATAGAGAGATTCTGCAAAAAAAATGTTGTTACAGAAAAAGAAGATTTACAAGATAATGAAGTTTATTGCGCTGATCTTGTTGGGATGAAAGTATGCAATCCTGACGGAAGTGAGATATCTGTTGTTAGTGATGTATATGATTTTGGAGCTGGATTAATTTTAGACACTGATTTGGAATGCATGATTGCATGGAGACAAGTTGAGAAATTTGACAAGCAGTCTAAGAAAATAATTTTAAAAGATAAGATTGTAAAATCTGAATAGATTCATCATTTGTCATTTTCTTAAATATTCAAATAAGTTTAAGCAAGATTTGCAGAAATATAATTTTCTTAATGTAATTTAATGATGCTTGCAATTTTATTGTTAGAGTTTCCCTAATCAAACAAGTTGATTTCTAAGGGGCTTTATTGTATTTAGTTGTTTTGACAAAAGAAATAGTGATATTTATTGATATAATTGATATATATCTTATGTGATTTTTATTGATCTCTATTTCATATTTTAATTGAAACTTGATAATTTATTTATTTTTAGCTTATAGGTTGATTTGTAATTTTGTTTGAGATTTTATTTCAACTTTAATTTTTCAAGATTTTGCTATTATTATTTCATTTTGATTTGATAGTAATTATTGACTCTTGTCAGATCAATTTATCCATTTTAGAATATAGCTTTAAAATATCTCCACTATTAAAAATTTAATGCTGCATATATAATTTTCTTATGAATGAAAACAAAATCGATACATTGCATGGAATACAGGAAGATGAACAAATAAAAGTTGTTTTTGTATTTCCCGATGGAAGTGAGAAAGAATGCGAAGCAAATATTGGCGAAACTTTACTAAATGTTATTAGGAATAATGACATACCTATACCATGTTCATGTGGAGGAGCTCTTGCGTGTTCTACATGTCATGTAGTGTTAGATGAGAAATCATTCAATATTCTTGAATCTGATGATAAATCTGCAAGTGAAGACGAAGAAGATTTGCTAGAGGTTGCTTCTGGACTAGAAGATACATCGAGATTAGGATGTCAGGTAATTCTTACTGAAGAATTAAATGGCATGAGAGTTCAAATACCTCGTTAACAAGTTATTAATACAATTTTCCATAAAATCTGTTATATTAAAAAATAATTAGGAATGATAAAAAATATGATAAATTGGTTTTGCTTTGCAAATAGAAATAGATATCACAATTGCTTTACTTATCCTTGTGCAATTGTATCCAAAAAAGGGAAACTATTAGATTTTAATAGAGAGTTTAAAATTATATTTGATGGAGAAATTAATGAGACATTCTCTAATATAGTAGAGATTTCTCATGATCATGATAAAATTATTACTGAAAAATTTAACAATAAATGGGAATTGAATTATTTGCAAATTTCCAAAAAAGAATATCATGTGGTATTTTTCCCATATACAAATGACAACTTCTTGGCTGACATACCATCTCCATTGGCTGTGATAGATAATGATGGAAATATAGTTCATTTTAATGCAGAGTTGCAAAAATATTTCAATACAGCTGTAGAAAAACAAAATTTATCCAATTTATTTAATTTTAATCCAAATATTTTAAAGGCAGTTGAAATGTCTAGCGAAGTGAATTTAGATAATGATAAAACTGTATTGGTCAAATATAAACCTACTAATTGCTCTACGTGGATCATGTCTTTTACAGACAAAAGCGAGATTAATGAAATTAAATACAAAATGATAAATGCTCAACATTTACAATCGCTTGGCCAATTAATTGCAGGAATAAGTCATGATTTTAATAATATGTTTACAGCAACTAGTGGATTTTGTGAAATTTTGATTGAGAAAACAAAAAATACAGAAATACATGAAGAAGTTGAAGAGATTATGCGTCATATACAAAATGCTCAAGATTTATCAAAACAATTAGTTAAGTTTGTGTCTAATAATAATATAGAAAATTGCAATCCTTATAATGTAATGTCTGATCTAAGCAGGATAGCTAGCAAGTTGGTTGATGAGAATATTCAAACTGAATTTGATTTACGTGAAACAAATCATAATATTCAAATGTCTAGCAGTAGTTTAGAGAGAATCATTATAAATATGATCATAAACAGTAAAGATGCAATGAAAGATACAGGGAATATAAAGATAAGCCTAAGAGAAGATAGGTTGGACGGAGATAATTATGTGGTAGTTTCTGTATCAGACAATGGATGCGGAATACCAAAAGAATATCAAAGGAAGGTTTTTGATCCATTTTTTTCCACAAAAGAAAATGGAACTGGGCTTGGGCTGTCAAATATAGCTAAAATTGTTAAAAATGTTAATGGAAAAATAGACATACAAAGCAATAAAGATGGAACTTCAATTTCTATATTTCTTCCTGTAGTAAGAATCAAAAAACAAGAAACTAAAAAAAGCGAGAAAGTGGTAACTGAGAGCAAAAAAATATTAATTGTAGAAGACGAAGCCGGGATAAGAAAAATTATATGCCATGCTTTAAAGAAAAAAGGGCACAAAATAACTGAAGCTCATAACGGAGCAATAGCTTTAGAAAAGTTAAAAAAACAAGCAAATGAAGATGATGAATTTGATTTAATGATTACAGATGCTTCTTTGCCTGAATTGCATGGAGGAAGACTTTCTATGGAGGCTAAGAAGTTATTTCCACATCTTAAAATACTTGTTATTTCTGGATATGATGAAGATACAGTAAAAGCACAATTCCTCGATTATGATGAATTTCTTCCAAAGCCATTTACCATCACTCAATTATCAGAAAAAGTTCAAGAAATGCAATAAGTTAAGATGCGAGATTTTTGTCAAAATTTTACTAAATCCAAGCATTGTTTTCTATAAAATAGAAAATTAAGCTTTATTTTTATGAAAGAGAAAAGTGAATTAAGTAAGGAGATGTGGGTTTATACAATAGATCGTAAAGAAAAAATTAAATATGAAATGTGATAGCAAAATACTCTGCCCTACATAATTAATGATCATTAATATAAAATTTTGGTATGTTTAAAATTATTGGAAGCGGATCTTTTGGAACAGCGCTAAGGCATGTGATAAAGAATTCAGGTTTTGTCATTTCAGATATAGATTATGAATTTGTAATTCCAGCTGTTCCTTCTTACGCAGTGCCTGATGTTTTGGATGAAAAAGAAAAAACTATAATATTTGTATCTAAGGGTTTTTTAGAAAATGGAAAATTAATTGGAGAATGGGCAGATAAAATAGGGTTAAAGTGGGCAGTTTTTGCAGGGCCTCATTTTGCATCAGAATTAGTTCAAAATTTAGAGACCTGTTCTGTTCTTGGTGCAGATTCAGAGATTCCAGAAGTAATGAAATGGAAAAATATGAATGTGAAGTTTTCTCATCATAAAATTGAAATACAGTTATTGGGGGCATTGAAAAATATATATGCATGCTTCTTTGGAATAATTGACGGATTAAAGTTAGGTAAGAATTTTTCAGCATCTATGTTTTCACTTGTAATAGAAGAAATAAATGAAATATTTAATAAGTTAAATTTAGAAAGTAATATGATATATAATCAGGCGTGTATTGGAGATCTCATACTAACATGTACAAGTTCTCAGTCTAGAAATTACAATGAAGGATTTAATAGAGTTATGAATATTAAGAATCATCAGCTAAGTGAGGCAAAGCATTCTGCAATTGCATTTATAAAAAGATTTCCAGATCAAAAATACATTTGCTCATTTGTAGGAGAAGTTATGCATAATGATTTAAAAGGAAGTGATGTTAAATCTCTATTTGATAAATTTTACAAAGATTATAAAGAGCTAAAAAATTGATAATTTATCACTATTTCATTATTAATTGATGCGTTTACTTCTATTTAATTTATGCGATTCATTTTAGTTTATGCGAAGAAATATATTAATGAATAAATCGTCATATTTTTCTTATTCCTAATTGTTTGTTTGTTCTAAAAAAGTTAAAATGAAAACAATGAATAAAACTGAAAAGCAAATAGCATTAGAAGCTGCCATTAAAAGCATTGAAAAAGCTCATGGACAAGGGTCTGTAATGAAACTGGATGAGAAAAGAGACTTAGATTTGGAAGTAATTTCGACAGGGTCTCTAGGAGTTGATTTGGCTCTTGGAATTGGAGGTTTTCCAACAGGTAGAGTTATAGAAATATACGGACCTGAAAGTTCTGGAAAAACAACTTTGGCTTTGCAAGTAATTGCTGAGGCCCAAAAGAAAGATGGAACATGTCTTTTCGTAGATACAGAGCATGCGATGGATCCAGAATATGCTAAGAAATTAGGCGTTAACCTTAGTGGTGATAAATTTATTCTTTCTCAACCAGATACTGGTGAGCAAGCGTTAGAAATTATAGATACTTTTGTAAGATCTCAATCTATGAAAGTTATTGTTTTAGATAGTGTTGCTGCTTTAGTTCCTAAGGCAGAGCTAGAAGGAGATATGGGAGATAGCCATATGGGACTTCATGCAAGATTGATGAGTCAGGCATTGAGAAAGCTAACTGGAGTTGTTAAAAAATCAGGATGCATTGTGATATTTATTAATCAAATTAGACACAAAATAGGTGTTATGTTTGGAAGTCCAGAAACAACTACTGGTGGAAATGCTTTGAAATTCTATGCTTCAATTAGATTAGATATAAGAAAAATTGCTGCACTAAAGAAAAATGATAGCGTTTATGGTCATCAAACTAGAGTTAAAGTTGTAAAAAACAAGATGGCGCCTCCTCTTAAAATAGCAGAATTTGAAATACTTTTCGGAGAAGGAGTTTCTAAATTAGGAGAGATTGTTGATTTAGGTGTGAAGTATGATTTAATTACAAAATCTGGTTCTTGGTATTCAATTGGAGACACAAAAGTTGGACAAGGAAGAGAAGCGGTTAAAGAATATCTTTATGAGAATTCCGAAGTATGCGATGAAATTGAGAGAAAATTACATGGAATGATAAATCCAACTAAAAATCAAGAAGAACCAAGTGAAGAGAAAGACAAAAAAGAAGGTTAAGAAATGTTAAGAGGTTTATTGATAAAAAGCATTATGAAGGCAATAAAACGTTTAATATCGCTTATATTTAAGCTATAAGTAAAATATTTATATTTATTTAGTTTTTATATAGTAAATGCTTATATATGAAACCAGCTTTATTTGAAAGAATACAAATTAATCCAGTAGAAAGATATGAATCTATTCAAGAATTATACGATTCTATTTTTCACGAAATAGAATGCATAGTTGATAAGCAATCTATTTCTTCTTCTAACATTAGGATTGATGTGCCAAACAATCCATATGATTCATATAAGTTGAGCTCCCTTTCTTCTCAAATTGAGAGAGATATTATGGAGTATGAGCCAAGATTAATTAATCCAAAAGTTAGTGCAGGAAAATTTGATGATAAGAATTTTGTTGTAGTTATGTGGATATCTGGAGATGTTAAATTTGAAAATAGTGTTTTTTCATTGAAATTCAGCTCTAACAAAAGAATGATTTAGATTTAACAAAATAATAGTATAATTTTTTGCAAAAAAATTACAAAATAAGTTTTTAATAAATTTGTTATTGGGTTAAATTAATGAATTGGATTAAAGAGGCCAAAAGAAGTTTTAAAGCTTTATGCATGTCTAAAAAATCTCGAAGTTTCATGCAATTAGAAGAAGCTTTATATATTCCTCGAAGTTTCATGCAATTAGAAGAAGTTTTATATATTCCTCGAAGTTTTATGCAATTAGAAGAAGCTTTATGCATTCTTAAAAAAGATTTAAAGAGCTTTGTTTCTCTAAAAGAGCTTTTTATTCTGCTTGATTAAAAGAAGCTTTGTGGATCAACATCAATTGTTAATCTTACATTTTTTGGCAGTCGAAACCCATCTATCCATTGCTTGATTTTTGCTTGAGGAAATATGTTTTTGCTATACTGAATTAGAAATGACCATCGATAATCATTGTTGTATTTATGTAATTGAGTTGGCGCTGGCCCCATAATTTCTACTCCTAGAATTGTAGGTTTTTTTATATTCATGACTATTTTTTCTGTCAAAGCAGCTGATTTAGACCCAATAATAATTCTTATCATTCTAGAAAATGGAGGCAAATTATGATTTTGTCTTATAGACAGCTCTTGATCTAGCCACTCTTTAGTATTTTCCTGAGCAATTGCTTGTAAAAGCGGATGCTTGTCATCTGCGCTCTGTATAATTACTGTTCCTGGCTTATCTGCTCTTCCGCATCTTCCTTTGACTTGAGAAATCAATTGATACATTCTTTCTGTATTTCTAATATCTCCAGAATGCGCACCAATATCTCCTTGCACGATTCCAACTAATGTTAAATTAGGAAAGTGGCATCCTTGAGCTAGAATTTGAGTTCCTATCAATATGTCAATTTCATTATTTTGCATTTTATGCATTGTTTCATCAATTATTTCTGTAGTGTCACTGCTCAATAGCGAGATTTTATGATCTGGAAATATTTCGCATAATTGATCTTGTATCTTCTCTATTCCCATTCCATAGAATTTCCATGAATCTTCTGACTGACATTCTGGGCATACCTTAGGCATTAGTTGTTTTTGAGAGCAGTAGCTGCAATGGGTGTAATTATTTTTGTAGAATATTAATCCAGCAGTGCATGATTTGCATAACAGTCTATTATTGCATGTAGTGCAATGTATATGTGTTGAGAACCCTTTTCTATTTAGAAATAACATTACTTGCTCTTTTCTTTCCAAAGTTTCTTGAATATGCTTTTTTAGATCATCAGACATCCATTTATTTGTTTTTACTAATTTTATATTTAATTTATTTGGTATTGTTCGTTCAAGTTCTACACATTTATAATTTTTATCTCTGATATTTTTTACTGTTTCAAGAGAAGGTGTAGCAGAAACAAGAATTATTGGAATATTTTCTGATTTTGCTCTAAGTATAGCTATGTCTTTTGCATTGTAACGAGGGCCATTTTCCTGCTTGTATGTTGTTGAATGCTCTTCGTCTACAATAATTAAGCCTAGATTTGAGAATGGAATCCATAGAGCTGATCTTACTCCAATAACAACTCCTGGTTTTCCACTTACAGCCCAATTCCAAACTGGTTGTTTGCATGAATTATGCCATCTATATGGATAAACTTTAAATCTTTCATGAAATCTTTCAATTAGCTGATATGTTAATGATATTTCAGGAACTAGGATAAGTATTTGCTTCCCTTGTTGCCATATTTTATGCAATATTTCAAAATATACATTTGTTTTCCCAGATCCAGTGGACCCTTTTAAAAGAACAGTGCCTGAGGTAATTGCTTGAATGCTATTAATAGCTTTTGTTTGATCTGGAGAGAAAAAATCTTGCTCCATAGGAATATCAGAAGAAGGAAACTCTGTTTCTGTGATAACTCCCTCTTTCATCATTGCTCTAACTTTATTCCAATGCATTTTAAGCATTTCGATAGGGTATTTACCTGGCTTTAAATCATTAACCTCTGATTGAATTTCGAGATATCCAGGTTTGGTATTTTTATTAGACACGAGAATCATTTTCAATATTTGGTTCATTGGAATTAATGTATATTTGCTTGATACAATAATCCAATTTATCACCTGTTCATTTAATTTATACGAAAGAATTTCTGTAATTTCCCTCAATCCATCAAAGTTATTTTCTGAATCTGTGCCCATAACAATCCCTGTAGCTTTTTTTGTTTTTACAGGAACCACAACAAATGACCCATTTTCTATGGATTGTTCTGAGGTATATGTATAAAAGTTATCTTTTGTCCATGATTCAGGAAGCAATATGCTGTATTTATATGTCATGCATCGTATTCATATCTTAATTCAATTTTTTGATTCAACTTTATTGTTTCTTTATTAATTTTCCCTAGTATTTTCCATTGAACTTTAATACGGTCATGTTGAACATCAACTATATCAATATCCCATGGATTTTTTTGATTGCTATTAATCCAATCTTCATTCAAGCGAATTTGCCATGTTTCATTGCTTTTAATAATTGCATTCAATTTAAGGTCAATGTCATTTCTTTCCTTAAAATTTTGATCCCTTATTAGCTTGCTAAATGTAATGGACCCATTTGATGTAATGTAATCACCTTCGTGAATAATTGTATAAACAAGAAAGTTTCCAAACGGAACATTTTCAATAGCATTCGCCATGTTTTTGTGATTGCTAGATTTTAGAGAAATATTGTATGTAATATATTCATTATTTTCAATCTTTCCAGTAATTTTACATTTAATATCTTCGTTATAAAACCATGTATACATAGCTTTTGCGCTAATTGGTCCAAAATGATACCACTCTGGCTGAGATTGCAAAACACACATTTGATTATGCTTTATTTGTCTGGATGATGTTCTATAATTTACTGACTGACATTTCAAATTATAATATTTTACATAAGCTTTAAATGTAGCTAATCCTAAAATCATATTAACAATTATTGAACATGCATATATTCTTTTCATTCATCTTTATTTTATACATCATGATATGGATAGTCTATAAGGTGTTTGAAAAGGCCGAGACCGGAATCGAACCGACATAAAAGGATTTGCAATCCTCTGCATAAGCCATTCTGCCACTCGGCCTTAAAACAATTCTACACTTGTATGCAAGTCAAACACAAGCGTTGCTTGAATTTAATGATAAAGATATGATTTGTTCAATGAATTTTGTTAATAAAACAATTGATCCAATAAAATGGATAGATAGCCATTGTCATTTAGATTATGAGCCTATGTCAAATGATATAGAAAAAGTATTTCAGAATATGAAAACACACCAAGTTGTAGGTGCAATGAGCATAAGCACAACTATAGGAACTTTGGATAAAACTTACAGTTATTTGCGTGATAATTTATGGTTTGCAGTTGGCGTGCATCCTCTTGATGAAAGAATTGAAGATATACAAGAAATAGAGAGCTATCTTTCAGAATGGATAGGAAGGAAGAATGTTGTTTCAATTGGAGAATGTGGATTAGATGGATTTAAAGGAAGTAATTTAAAGAAGCAATTTGCAGGGTTTGATATTCAGCTTGCCTATGCGCATAAGCACAAATTACCATTGGTTTTACATATGAGAGATGCTGAAGATGATGCAATTGCAATGATTAAAAAGTACGATGGAATTAAAGGGATTGCTCATTGCTATACTGGATCTATGGAATTTGCCAAGAAAGTTCTGGATTTAGGTTGGATGATTTCTTTTTCAGGAATAATAACATTCAAAAATGCAAATCAAGTTCGTGAAATAGCGCAATTTGTTCCTTTAGACAGAATATTAATTGAAACTGACGCTCCATATTTGGCTCCAGCACCTCATCGTGGAAAATCTAATGAGCCAGCATTTGTGTCTTATGTGGGAAAATACATTGCGCAACTTAAAAATATTGATGAGGCAGAATTTGCTCAAATTACTGGAAATAATTTTTGTAAGTTAATGAATGTAAAATGCGAGTCTTTCGATGGTTAAATGGCTCAACAATGACAATTTAAACAAACTTATGAAAACTCTTAATCCATGTATGGCAGTTGGCGGTTGTGTGAGAAATCATATTATGAAAAAAACATTCAATGATGAAGTGGATCTTGCAACTTCGCTTTTGCCTGAGGAAGTAATGAAGCTTGCTAAGGATGCTGGATTTCAAGTTATACCTACTGGTTTGCAGCATGGAACTGTAACTTGCATAATGGACAAAGATGTTTTTGAAGTTACAACGCTTAGAGTTGACATTGAAACAGATGGACGTCATGCAAAAGTTGAATTTTCTAAATCTTGGGAAGAGGATGCAAAAAGAAGAGACCTTACAATCAATGCATTATATTCAGACCTTGATGGGAAAATATATGATTATACAAGCGGATTGGAAGATATAAAAAGAGGAATGATAAGATTTATAGGAGATCCAGACCAAAGAATACAAGAAGATTATTTGCGTATTTTAAGATTTTTTCGTTTTCTTGCTCATTATGGACAAGAGCATGATGTAAAATCTCTTGAATCATGCGGTAAATATGTGTCAAATTTGACTGGCATTGCTAGAGAAAGATGCATTGTAGAAATGATAAAATTGCTTCATGCAGATAATTTTCTTTTCACTTTAAAGTTAATGGATAAAATTAATTTATGGAACTACTGTGATTTTCCATCTCCAGATTTTGAAGTAATAGATAGAATAATATCCCAAGAAAAAATCTTAAATCTTAAATCTTCTGCTTTATGTAAGTTTGCGTCTTTCAAGGGAAGTGTTGATGATGTTAAATTGTCCAATTTGCAAAAAAGAAATGTGCAATTGTTAAGAGATTTACCAAACATGAATTGCAAGAAAGATTATGTAAAATGGATCAATAATGCCCCTAGAGATTTGTGGGACGATGGATTTATCCTGAAAGGAAGGTTATCTGATTTGTCATTTCTGGATATATGGAAAGAAAATTTATTTTATTTTTCTGGTCAAGATATTATGAAAATTGCTGACATTGCTCCCGGACCTAAAGTCAAACATTACTTAGATCAACTAATGAATTGGTTTATTGGCCAAGATCTTCCACCAAATTACCAAGATCTTTGCGTCAAACTTCAAGGTATAAAATAGGTTCTTATCTCTACGTTATAAAAATCTTTGCAATAAATAGTGCAAAACGAGCTTTCTTTCCAAAATCACTAATATATTTGCAGCAACCTAAATGCTATTAAGCAGGTTTTTTTGTTAAAGTTTAAAGAATCTTTGTAGAAAGCTAAAGATTTTAGTAATTTCAATTGCGCATGTCGCTCATTTCTTATAAAATGTTTTTATGTTGAGTGTCGTATGGTCTATCTATTTGGTAGTCGTGTTAAGTTTGTCGATTTTAGTTTTTTTGCAAAAAGGAGAGGATGCCGTTAGCATGAGTCAGTCTAAATTCATGACTCCTAGAGCAATGTCTACCTTTTTAACAAAATTGACTTATTTCTTATATGGTATGTTTGTGTTTTTATGTTTGGTCATTGGAATAATGATCAAAAAGCAAAAAATTGCATTAAATAAAGAATTTGAAACTGAAACTTCTGTTAAGGTTGAAAGCAATGCAGCGGAGATTTCTGAGTATCCAAGCAAATCTGAAGAAAAAGATGAAAGTGATTCTGATGAAGGTAAAAATTCTGATTCAGAAGATGATTCATCAGGTCAAATAATTAAGTAAAATAGGAATAAAAAAATATGTCTTTAAAAATTATATTCATTACTGGTGGAGTTATGTCTGGATTAGGAAAAGGAGTTACTGCATCTATGACTGCTTTATTGCTGAAAAAACGCGGCTTTAAAGTTAGGATGAGAAAGTTAGAGCCTTATTTAAATGTTGATGCGGGTACTTTAAGCCCTGATCAGCATGGAGAGGTTTTTGTGACTGAAGATGGAACAGAAACTGATATGGATATTGGTAATTATGAGCGTTTTGCAGGAGTTACATGCACTAAAGATGACTATATAACTTCTGGAAAAATCTTTTCTGAAGTTATCCAAGGTGAGCGTAGAGGTGATTATTTAGGGGAAACTGTGCAAATTATACCTCATGTTACAAATATGATCATGGAAAGAATTACTTCAAATATTGATGAAGATACAGACTTTTTGATTTGTGAAATTGGAGGAACGGTTGGAGATATAGAAGGATTATCATTTTTAGAATCTATTAGACAAAAATCCAGATCTTGTGATGTTATGTATTTGCATATTGGATTGATGCCATTTCTTAAAAAATCTGAAGAATTTAAAACAAAGCCAATACAGCATTCTGTAAGCGAATTACAGAAATTTGGAATTAAGCCTGATATTATTTTGTGTAGATCTACTAAATATTATGGCGACTTATCATGGAAAAAGAAGATTGCTATGTTTGCTAATTTAGATGAGGAGATGGTGTTTCCAGCTTGGGATCAAGAATCCTTGTATGATGTTTTAGAGCAGTATTATGAAGATGGATTGGATGCGAAAATTTGTAAGTTTTTTAAACAAAAAATGACCAAACATCTGACCAAACAAGAAATAGGCATGCCATCTTTTCATTATGAGAAAAATATTAGAGTTGCATTAATTACAAAATATAACAAAATCAATGATTCATATTGCTCAGTCATTGAAGCTGTAAAGCATGCAGCGATGTATAATAGATGCAAAGCTGATGTAGTTGCAATTAATTCAGATTGCTTGGCAACTGAAGAGTTAAAAGAGTTTGATTGCATTATAGTCCCTGGAGGGTTTGGCGGAAGAGGAACTGAAGGAAAGATCAATGCTCTTCAATTTGCTCGTGAGAATGATATTCCATGCTTAGGAATTTGCCTTGGAATGCAACTTATGGTCATTGAAGGGTTGAGAAATGTTGTAAACATTGATTCTAATTCTTCAGAGTTTTGTAAAAACATAGAAAACCCTGCAATTGGACTAATAGATGAGTGCATGGAAAACGTTAAAGGTGGAACAATGCGTTTGGGACAGTATCCATGCAAAATGTCTGGCAAAATGCAGGAGATGTATAAGGATAGATTGCAAGATGGAATAGTTAGCGAAAGACATAGACATCGATATGAAGTAAATCATTTGCACTACAGAGAAGCGTTGGAAAAAGTTTTTAATTTATCTGCATGGTCTCCAGATAATATCTTGCTAGAAGGATTTGAAATCAAGGATCATTCATTTTATGTTGGAGTTCAATTTCATCCTGAGTTTCAGACTTATTTAAATAACCCGCATCCGTTATTTGATAACTTGATCAAAGCTGGCTTAAACAAACAAAACTAATCAATCTCTAGATAAGACAAAGTTAATTTTTGGCTTTGCAATATTTATTTTCTAGGCATATGTGATTAATAAGACATGCAAATGAGAATGAAATCAAGGTTAAAAAGTCTTAAAAATACAAATCGCTTCCTTGATCGATATTGATTTATTGGTTAAAATGCATCATGCATCATAATGTATTCAATTTAATTTTTACAATGTTATCAATAAGTATAGTTGTTATATTTCATGAACTAGGACATTACCTAGTTGCAAGAATGAACAAGGCTACAGTAAAGGAATTCTCTGTTGGGTTTGGTCCAGATATTATTTCTTATACAGATAAAAGACAAACGAAATGGACAATAAAAATGCTTCCACTAGGAGGGTATGTTCATTGCGAAGAGGGGAATTTAAAATTCTTATCAAAAATCATTCTATATTTAGGTGGGCCAATGGGAAATTTTGTTTTTTCTGCACTAGTTTCATCATTTTTGTTTTTACAATTTGGAACTCAAGAGCAAAAATTATATCTTCATAATCAGGAAATTATTTCAATAAATAAATTAAATGATCAATTTCAACAAAAAGAAAATCTATTAGATAGTGCAAAAATTTCTCAAGAAACAATTGAATCAAGTAATTCAGATGAAGCTAGGGTTGCTAGATATAAAGTCATTTTTGCTGATAAAACTGAAAAATTAATAGAAGGCATCAAGAATATTGAAAGCAAAATTTCATATAAAAAAATTGGATTTATTCAATCTATCGCAAAAGGGACAAAGTATTCTTATATGCTATTTTATCTTAATGCAAAAAATCTTATTCTATCAATCAAAAATATGTCATTAAAAGGAATTGGAGGTCCATTAAAGGTTCTTAAGGCAACCAATTCTGTTGTGTCTAAGTATGAATATAAAGATATTTTAATGTGGCTTATCATGCTTTCTGCAGGATTGGGTGTAATTAATTTATTACCTGTTTTGCCTTTAGATGGAGGAAGAATAGCATACGAGTTATTCAATTTAATAAGCAGCAAATTAGCTCAAATATTTTGCTACACTACAATGTATTTGGGTTTAGGGATCATGATACTTATAATGTTGTCAGACTTAAAAGGAATGATATTGTGAGTCTCTTTATATTTTTATTTCTTCTAACTTCTGGAATCACTTTAAATTGCGACTCTTCATCTAAATCAATTGATGTTATGGAAAAACATAGCAAGAGATCTTATGTAATTTCTGGAAATAAAAGAATATCAAAAGATTTGATTGTTTCAATATTGGATTCTATAGATGAATTAAACAAAGACGATATTATTTCTTCTTTAAGTGAACAGGGTTATTTTGAAGACATAAAAGTTAGTAGAAAAAATGACCAATGGATTGTAAGCGTGAAAGAGTTTCCTATTTTAGGAAAAGTGACTTACGAAGTAAAAAATTCAAACCCAATAGAGTGGGAGGCTTTAACTAAATTAAAAAAAAGAAGCTTTGTGTCTCCGCAAACCATTAAAGCAACTGAAGAAACAATAAGAATGCAGTATCAAATCATGGAAGAGACATCTTATGTTGAAGTTAAATCATATTCCAATGAAGAAAATGGGAAAATTGATTTGAAATTTGTTGTAATGGTTGAAAAGCCTAAAAACATAAATAAGGTAATTTTTATTGGAAACAAAGAAATTAGCACTGAAGATTTATATGATCAGATTGCTAAAAAACACAGAGCTATTTTAAAGTTATTTATCACAAAGAGCATTAGCTTTTCATCGTTAGATCAAAGCAAAGAGCAAATTGAAGGGCACGCTTATAATTTAGGTTATTTAGATTTTAGAGTAAATTCTATGACAGTGGAAAAAGTAAAAAATGAAAAAATTCTAGTTGTGAACTTATTTGAAGGAAAGCAATATACGGTAAAAAATGTAAGTATTTCGTCAAGCATAGAAAAGAATTATGCTGCTTTTCTATTACAAGAAATAAAGAAATTGATAGCATGCAAAGATCTATTTTCACATGAAAAGATCAACAAGGCGAAGCAATTAATTAAAGATAGACTTGCATATAAGTATGGGAGAAACTATAAAGTAAATCATAAAATTGACAAAAAGAACAATGAAGCTAGTATAGAATTTAACGCCGAAGAGGAAAAGCCAAAAATACTGAACAATATTATTATCAACGGAAATGTTAGAACTCATACTGATGTCATTTTGAAGAGAATTACATTAAATCCTGGTGATATTATTTCTGACAAAGAAATTTTAAGAACTAAAAAGAATCTTGTTTGGTCTGGATTTTGTGATAATGTTCAAATAAACGTTGAGGATAACAAAGATAATTCCGACCTTATTATGGATTATAAAGAAAAAAGCACTGGAAGTTTGGTATTTAAACTTAGCGCTGCATTGCAGAAAAAGATGGAATATTCATTTACGTTTGGGTATAGCGATGTTAATTTCTTAGGATTGGGAAAAAGCTTGCAGAGCAATGTGTCTATATCTAGAGAATCAAGGTCATTTGGCTTTGAGATTGAAGAAAGATTTGTAAATGGAAAGCCTGTTCATGTTTTTGCAGGAGCAGATGTATTTTTTCTTCCAGCTGTAGAAGACAACTCTTTTATAGACAATAGAATCAATTTCAATACTTGGTCAGATCAATCTCCAGATAGCTATAGAATATTGTCAGAAAGAATTAGGTATTCAGATATACTTGAAAAAACTCAGAATACAGAAAATGATAAATATGCCAAGTTATCTTTATCAGAAAAAAAGCCAGACAAAGTAGAAAAAGACGACAAAAAAGTTTATTGGTCTGAAAATTCAAAAACCATAGAAACAAAAACAAAAGGCATAGAGTTTAGAGCAGGAATTCATTCTTCTCATAAGAAGCATGGGCTTTCATTGTCAATTTCTCCAAGTTTTAAGCATATAGAAGTAGTGGATAACTCTACATACGCTAAAGATTCAGATGAAATGTATTCAAAGGGTGTGGGAATTACAAGATTTTTTGACAAAGATATAAAGAAATTTGACAAGCATAAGAGTCAAGTTGCTCTTAATATTGGTCATGCATTTTCCATGTCTGATTTAGCGGAAAAATACACTTTTAGCACAAAAATAGGATCAACTATTAATGTTGGAACTTCTAATTTTCTTAAGAATAATATAAGAATGCAGATAACAAGATATTATGGAGAGAAATACAATGTTTCATTAGAAGTAAATGGTGGGCACATTACGCCAATTTATAATTACAGCTGGATGGATAATTTTAAATCTGCAAATATAAGGGGATTTGATATTCATGGACCAAGAGATGCGATTAGGTATAATGTTCTTGGAGGAAAGAAATTTTTAAGCTCTGGAATTATGTTTAATGCCCCTTTAATGCTTCCTAAAGCATTTGAAGCAAGATGGTTTGCGTTTGCAGATATTGGGTCGCTGTGGGATTGTGGATTAAGCGCGCGAAGAGTTCCTGAATCATTATGCGAAATGAGAGGATGGGATAAAAATACAGCAGATATATCTCAAAATAAATTTAAGATAGTTTCTTCTTGTGGAATAGGAATGGAATTTAAGGTAGCTGTGCTAAAAATGGCAATATCGTTAAACTACCCTATTTGCGGAGGGAAGTCTCCACTTAATTCATTTCAAAGCTTTAATATAGGTTTGACTCAGTAGTTTAGTTGCTATATTTTTTAAATCATCATTTTTCCTGATTGGAGCAACTTATTGCGCTTAGTTTTATAGCTTTGCCATTTTATTTTTCTTACTCTCAATACAGTTTTGCATTTTTCACCCTAACCAGCTTTCAATTTCGTTTGGCACTTTAAATAGAGATCAATTTAGATTAATCTATTAATTAGGAGGATCTATGTTACATAAGGTCATAATTTGCTCGCTTGTTTGTTGCGTGCTTAATTCACAGGCAGACACAACTTCTTCTGATAATAAATCTGAACGGTCTGGAATTTTGGTTATTGATATGGAGAAGATTGCTTATTCATCAAATATAATTAGAAAATTACAACAAAGACTTAAAAGAGAAAAAATTGAATTTGATAAAGAATGTGAAGAAAAAAAGAAAAATCTTAAAAAGATGGAAGAAGAGCTAAGAAATAAGCAGAAAATTGCAAAAAGCGAAGCTCAAAAGAATGAAATTAAAGAGTTAGAAAAAAAATTACAAAAGCAGAAACAAGATTTCCAGTCAGAAATTGATGCAAAAGCAGATGAAATGGAATTAATGCACCAAAAAGCATTAAATGATCTTGGTGAAAAAATGCGAAGAGCTGGTAAAAAAATATTAAAAAAGAAAAATGGATCTATCATATTGCCTGCAAATCATGTGGTTGCTCATTCTGAAGATGTGCAAGATGCAACAGATGAAATGATCGCTGAATCAAATTCAGAAGAGGATTGATTTTGCTTAATATCGATCAAATCAAAGCTTTAATACCTCACAGAGATCCATTTTTATTCCTTGATAGAGTTCAGGAAGTAGAATTATGGAAATCAGCAATAGGGTACAGAACTTTTTCCTCAAGTGAGAATTTTTTTGTTGGGCATTTTCCTGATTATCATGTAGTTCCTGGAGTTATATTGATAGAAGCTATGGCTCAATTAGCTACTCTATGCGTTGCATACTCTTATGAAAAAGAAGGGCAAAAAAAACCTTCAGGAGTTGCTTTTATGAGCATAGATCAGGCGAAATTTAGAAAGCCAGTTGAGGAAAATGATACAGTTAAGTTTATTGTAAATCAAGAAAAAGGAAGAGGATCTATTTTTCAATTTACAGGAACAGGGTTCATAGATGATACTAAAGTATGCGAAGCAAAATTCATGGCAATGAGCAAAAAATAAACACGCTTCATATATTAGTTTTATTCATATGTTTTTTTATTAACACACATCTGCTTAATTGTTTATGAAATGTGAAATTTATTTCACAATGCTTTTTTACATCGTTCTTCTGAATAAATTTACAATGAATCTCAGTTTGTTTAAGTTTGTTTAAGTTTGTTTAAGTTTGTTTAAGTTTGTTTAAGTTTTCTAATGCTGTTAATTGATTGCACACAAGCAAATGATATAAAATATATCTTAATATAAATTTTAACATAGTGTTTGAGGTTTTTTCTTTGATAGAATGGAAAATAAATGCTATTTACAATTTATGATCTAGTGATTTTTATTGAGCTCTTCAAGATAGAGTCTAAATAAAAAAACAAGAGATTGTTTATTAATTTAAAAAATCCAAAATTAAATTATAAATTAAAATCTATAAATAAATACAAGAAATGATATGATTGGCCTGATTTATGCGACTTTCATTGGCTTGTTATTGCTTTTGCAAAATAATAAATTAAAGCCTTAAAATGAACTACCTTTTCTAATTAACCTTTGTTGTCTCTATGAGTTTTTGATAAATAGATCGCAAATTCATTTTCTTATGCGATTATCTTGCATAGTTTTCTATATGATTTTTTTTGACACTTTTCAATCCTAATAATCTAAATCCAATTTTAATAAGTTCTCATTATTTTTTAATTCATGATATAAATTTGAACTTTTCGTTGTTTTGATTTGAATCGTAAAAAAATTCATTCAATCTAAAGAAATAAATGGAATTTGTTGAGGTTTGTAGAAAAATACAAATGATCCCAATAAAGCATAATTAAATGAAATTATAGAAAAGTAGATTGAAAAAAAATAAGATAAGAATCATGCATTTAATGATAGCTTCACAATGAAATAGCGATATAAAATAATTGACAATCAGTTGATAATTATTATAGTTTGCTGAAAAAAATCAAACGAATAATTTATATTTCCTTCTTAACTAAGCTAAAAACTAATATAAATCTACTTTTACTTAAAGTTTTATTATAATTTCGAATGAAATTATACTAATTCAATAACAGAAATTGGAGCTCCATCACCTTGACGATATCCAATTTTAACAGTTCTGGTGTATCCACCATTTCTGTCTTTATACATCTCAGAAATTTTTTGAGAAACCTCTTTAACATATTCTTTGCTTCTAAAAACACCAACTAATCTTCTTATTGAAGCTAGATCGCCTTTTTTCATTAAGGTGATCATCTTTTCTGCAAAAGGCCTGCAAGCAGCTATTTTTGCTTTAGTAGAATGAATTTTTCCATGCAAAAGGAGAGATCTGGCAAGATTCATAATCAAAGCCTTTCTGTTTCCTTGTTTTCTATTTAACTTTACCTTACTTACGCAATGACGCATTATAACACTCCTTTAGGTCTTATTGTTTCCCAATTATCTATTTTAGTTTCTAAGTAAAATTTATAATTAGCATACAAAGAATCTTTAATTTCACTGATAGTTTTCTTTCCATATCCAGCTACAGAAAGCAAGCGCTTTTCATTTGATATAACAAGATCTCCTATATAAACAAATTCCAAGGCATCTATAAGATTTTGAGCTCTATTGGACAAATTTAATGCAGAGCTAATTTCATGAGACCATCTTTCGTCAACTGTGTCATCTTGATCCACAACACTTTTTTCAGATTGGTTTTGATTCATTAGCTCATCAAACAAGTCTCGCAAAATAGAACAAGATTTATTAACAGCAACTGAAGACTGAACGGTTCCATTTGTTTCTACATTTAGAGTTAATTGATCATAGTCAGTTCTTTGACCAACTCTAACATTGCTTATTTCACAAGCTACCCTTCTTATTGGGCTAAAAGAGGCGTCAACTTTGATAAACCCATCAGGAATATCTAATGAATTTGAAGAAGCGTATCCTTTTCCTAATTTAACAAAAATCTCAATCTCAATTTCAGTGTCTTTGGATAAATGACATATATGTTGATCAGGATTTAAAATCTCAACAGATAAATCAGAATCATCTAGTTCGTCAGCAATATCGCTAGACTCAACCTCTTTTGAGCTATCATCATTTGTTTCATTTTCATTGGATTCTTCAGAATCTAAATTATCAGAAGAGCTTTCACTTTCATCAAAATTCAAATCATCAGACAAGTCTTCATCTTTAGCTGAGTTTAGGGAATCAAAAGAAATTTTCTCTCTATTGATTACTAAAGAAAACATTCCAGCTGTAACTTGACCATCTTTAGCTTTTAATGACATGGTAAATTCATTTAAATTGGATTTAAATATCATTTTTTTCATGTTTATAACTATGTATTTAACATCTTCATGAGCTCCATCAATAGATGAAAACACATTGTTAACGCCTTTGATTTTGAACCCAACTAATCCTAATCCAGGAATTGAAGAAAGCAAAACTCTTCTAATAGAGTTTCCTACAGTAACTCCATATCCAGGATCCAGAGGTCCAAAAACAACAGATTCTGTATTTTTATTATTAGAACTTACAAAAGATGAGTCTTGTTCTTCAGTAAATGAAGAATTTAACATTATATTCTTATCAGACACGACGTCTCCTACGCATTCTAACTCCATTAAATGGAAAACTAGTTCTATCTGCTATTGTTTTTACCATGAATCCTCTAGTTTGAAATGTTTTCAATGCAGCGTCTCTACCATTTCCTAACCCTCTAAATATAATAGATATGCTTTTTACGCTAAATCCATCCATTTTATTAGATAGGTCTTCTGCGGCAGCTTGTGAGGCAAAAGGGGTAGCTTTTCTAGCTCCTTTAAATCCAACTGCACCAGGGGAAGACCATGCAACAACAGCTTTAGTTTTGTCTGAAAAAGCTGTCATTATAGTATTATTAGAACTTGAACTGATATGAACCATAACATGAGAATGAATTTCTTTTTTACTTCTTTTAGTTACTCTAACCATTACATCACTTTCTTTCTACGTCTAGCAGATTTAGCATTTGATTTGGTTCTTTGTCCATTAACAGGAAGTCCATATAGATGTCTCCTGCCTCTCAAACTACCATTTGCTTGCAGTCTTTTGATATTTTCATTAATTTCTCTTTGAAGATCAGGACCAATAACAAATCCATGCTTTTCAATAGTTTTACCTAATTGCACAGCATGTGAATCATCTAAGTCTTTCACTCTAACAGAGTCTTCTATTTTCATATCTTCGCATATAAGTCTAGCTCTATATTCACCAACGCCATAGATAGCTCTCAAAGCATATCTAAAAACTTTATTTTTAGGCAAGACGAAACCGTAAATTCTCATTTAGAGACCTCCAACAACGAGATTATAAATAAAAAGGCTCAATATATCAAGTTAAAGTTAAGCATTTTTTGATTTGGCTTTATTGATTTTAAATTATTTGAGGATAACTTTATATGTTTTTAGTTATTGCAAATAGTTAAAATGGAATAAGGGTTTAGTTCTCACTTGCTCTATTTCTTTAGCTTTTTCTTCTTGATTATTAGATTTTTGCGTGTGATTTAATATAAAAGAAGAAGAGTTTAATTTAAATTTTTCGCGTTTCACTCTAAATCTATTGAATATATTTATTAAATTTTACTTGTTTCCTATGGTGCATGCAATAAATATTGAAATAATGCGTAACTAATTGCTAAAAATAATTATATTCAATTATATTGGTATTGTGAAAAAGATTTCCATAGCTTGGTTTAGGCAGGATTTAAGATTATCTGATAATTTATCTGTTGTTGCAGCATCTAATTTAGGAGACATCCTTCCTATTTATATATTAGATGATTACTATGTTCCTGACTCATTTAAAATTGGCAGCGCTAGCAAGATATGGTTGCATCATTCACTTGATATGTTAAACAAGTCTTTAAATGGAAACCTTAATATATATTCAGGAGTGTCAAGTAAGATTATTGAAGAAATTATTGAAAAATATAATGTTAGCAATGTTTTTTGCAATTTATGTTATGAGCCTTGGAGCGCAATGCAAGCAAATGACGTTAAAATGGTTTGCAATAAAAGATTTGTTAATTATAAAGAATTCAACAGTAATTATTTGTGGAATCCAGATGATATATTAAAAAATGATCAAAGTTATTATAAAGTTTTTTCTGCATATAAAAATAAGTCTTACTTGCTTTCTCCGCGCAAGGCAGTAGAAAATTTAAAAAAAATCAGCACTATCAAAGATATTGAAAATAAAACCACTTTGTTGGATCTAGATTTAATTCCGATGAAGGAAAAATGGCATCAAAAAATTTTAGAATCATGCGATATAGGAGAGATGGCAGCGCAAAATAAGTTTAGTTATTTTGTAAAAAACAAGCTTTCTGGATATAAAAAAGATAGAGATTATCCAGCAAAAAATTCCACATCTCTGTTATCTGCTCATTTACATTTTGGCGAAATATCTCCTTCTAAAGTTTGGGAATATATTAGCAATGTTGGAAAGTTGCATGCAATAGATTGCGATATAGATCATTTTTTAAGTGAAATAATATGGAGAGAGTTTTCATGTTACTTATTGCACCATTCTAAGAATATTCATAAAGATAATTTTAATAGTAAATTTGACAACTTTCCATGGAAGAGTAATGAAAAGCATTTAAAAGCATGGCAATATGGAAATACTGGATATCCAATTATTGATGCAGGAATGCGTCAGTTATGGAAAACAGGATATATGCATAATAGAATTAGAATGGTGACTGCATCATTCTTGGTAAAAAATTTAAATATTCATTGGCATGAAGGAAGAGATTGGTTTTGGGATTGCTTGGTTGACGCAGATCTTGCTAATAATAGCGCAAGCTGGCAATGGGTTGCTGGCAGTGGGGTTGATGCGTCTCCATATTTTAGGATTTTTAACCCAATCATTCAGGGAGAAAAATTTGACAAACATGGTGATTATACTAAGAAATTTGTACCTGAATTAAGTAATTTGCCTGATAAATATTTGTTTAAGCCTTGGGAGGCTACTGAGGAAGTTTTAAAATCAGCTGGAATAATTTTGGGAGAAACTTATCCAAATCCCATTGTTGATTTAGCAGATTCCAGAAACAAGGCTCTTGATTTGTATAGAGGGTTAAAATAGCAGATTTATAATTGTTAGAAATTTTAAATGATTTAATAACAATGAGAAATGAAAAAAGTTTTTATATTTTAGCAAATTATATGAGATTTATAGTAATTTTTTGAATAACCAAAAAACAAATTTACTTGACATAGTTCGTTGAGCATATTTTAATTATGACTAAATTTTTCATTTAATTCAAAATCTCATTCCAGCTCGCTACGCTCTCTTGATAAATTTGCATTACATTTAAATTTACTCTCTTCGCTGCGCTCAGTTAACTTCTATTTATCGTTTTCTCTCAAAATCTTATTTTTAATTCTTAGATTTTTGCGGGCGACTAATACGGAAGAAGAGGGATTTAACTTCCACTCATTCCATTCGTTTCGTTCTTCCCTCTTTTATTCTTAGATTTTTGCGGGCGACTAATACGGAAGAAGAGGGATTCGAACCCTCGATACGGTGAAACCGTATACATGCTTTCCAGGCATGCGCCTTCAGCCACTCGGCCACTCTTCCTAATCAATCGGGGCGAGAAGATTCGAACTTCCGACCCCCTGCTCCCAAAGCAGATGCGCTACCAGACTGCGCTACGCCCCGCAAAAGAATGTTACAACATGTATTGACAAAAAACAATCTAAAAGAACTGCATTTACGTAATGTATTTGTCGATAATTTGAAATGCATTGAATTAGGCATTAATATACATTAAAACATTAAAAATGAATTTAGAATTACCTTTTATTGGTTAATTTATTAGTCAAACATCATTTTTCATTGACAATTACTTTTTGTGGGGTAAGATTGTAGTAATTTAGGGGGGTTGTTATGAAGAACCTGAGAATTTTGATACTAGCTATGATGTTAGTTGGAGCGAGAGAGTCTATATTTGCTGGAGAAGGGGATTTGAGTGAAAATCCTAGCAGAGTTGATATAGATGAGAAATCAGAAAGTTCAAATGATGAAAATCGTTTTGATTTCTATACTCAAGAATTGTATGAAGAATACTTAGATGAAACTAAGAAATTGTGCCCAAATGAATCTAATGGCAAGTATAAATTGATGATATATTTGCAAATGTCTAAAGGTAATGATGATGATAGTTTTGTTATTTCGCTCAAAAAGTATGATGAGCAGGGATTGCAAAATATGCTGGATTATAAATTATCATCATTTGATGACAAAACAGAATATATGATAGTGCGATATATTTATGAGATTAAATCGAATCTTCCAGAAGATGCATCTGTATTAACTTCAGCAATAGAGCAGATGGCCGATGATATACATCAATCTAAGCTAAGCGAGTTGATTGAGTTTGCAGATTACTTGCTAAAGAGTCATGAGAATGGTGAGGTAGTGGACTGGAAGCTAGAAGCAAAGAGAGCACAGTTTCACATCAATCCCCCAACAGATAAAGATGATCTGGAAGATGTATTCCTGTACCAAAGAGATCAAAAGGTTAGAAAAATGAGAGGGGCTTTGAGACAATGTCTTTCAGGATTAGGAGCTAGAAGACATGTAGATAATGAAGATTTGAAAGAACTTTTTTCTCAAGATGAAGAGCAATGCTTTCAATTCATGCTTGATATAATAGCAGATTATGACAGATGCTCTTATATAAGATTATGTGATCTAAGATGTCCTAGCGATCAAGAAGAAGCAAGCACTATTCGATATCTATTAAGTGCTTTAGATTTAGAAATAGATCCTATATTTGAAGAATACAAAGCTAAGTTCAAGAAGATGCGCCAAGAAGAAACAGATGCAATGTGGTCAGATAAGTCTAAAGCTCCTAAAGTTAGCCAAGATCTAGATGAATCAGATAAAATTGCAATGACAAGAACATATATAAGAGACGATTTATACCATTTCATATTTAATGAATACATTGCAGTTGCTTTGAGTAAAGAGCTTGGTAAGATAAATGAAGAAAATAAAGACAATCAACTTAATATCAATCAAATATCATTCAATATATGCAATGCTTCGCAAGGCACGACCATTTATTATATTAAACATGGAGAAGCTGCCAAAGAACACATCGATGCATTTGTAAAATCTTATGTTATGCCAAAAGCAGAAGTTTTTGCTAAAAACTATGTTGAGAATTTAAAGAAATCTTAAGATAATCTTAATCAATGAAGCCTATGCTTTGTCAAAATGCAAAACATATCTGGTGGTAAAAGAAAAAGAGGAAGTGATGATGACATTCAATCTACTGTAGTAGTTGAAGATAATCGTCGTATTGTTAAAGTAGAAAATAAGCAAGAGCAGGTAGAGCCTGATTCTAAGAAGCAAAAGAAAGCTGATCCGTATAATATAGAATGGGTCGCAACATTTAACTATGACTTAACCGATAAACCAGAAGACTATGTTGGTCATGTGTTTGTTTTAAATATACAAGAAGGTTTATCTGAAGCTTTTTGTGTAAATGGATCAGGATCTTTTAAAAATAAGCAAGAAAATATGGTTGGCAAGAAAGTTAGACTTGGATTAAGTATTGGAATACCTGGTCTAGATACTAAATGTTGGCATGGCGTTGTAAATAAATGGGAATACTTAAGAGATAGTAGCGCTAAAGATGTAGATGGCAAGAAAATACATCACTATATGTATAAGTTTAGCATAATTCCTGAAATACAATTTAAGTTAAGCACAAAACGAAGCAGAGTTTTCTTCCCATCTGGTGATGATCAATCGTATTCAGATAATCAAGATATTAAGTTTAATAGAGCAAAGTTGATGAATGCGTCTTTTGTAAATTAAGATTATACAAAACTATAAATGAAATTCCAATATTGTATAAATATCTATAAATTATTACTATTTTCTTTGGTAGGGCAAATACACTTTAATCGAAGAATTCTTCTTTGATAATGTTTCCATCTAAGTCAAATTGCTTCCAGGATCCATTTTTGTCTCCTGCAAAATATTCTCCAATTTCAAAAATATTTGTAGATTTTGGATAGTATATAATTGAAATTCCTTCCAATAAATCATCTTTATAATTTTCTTCTTTTGATAGATATTCATTATTAAAAACAAAGAATTTCCCATGTTTCTTTTCATCTTTATAAAATCCTATTTGTGATAATTTCCCTTTTTCAAAAACATACATAGGCCCATTTGGCTTTTCATTCTTATAATTCATAATTAAATTCAAAGATCCATTTTTATATATTTCTACTGCGCCAAAAATCTTCCCATCTTTGTAATTTATTCTTTGAGAAATCTTCCCATCTTTATAATATATACTTTCCCCATTTCTCACTCCATCCTGCATTGCATGTTTTTCAATAGTTTTTCCATCTACTATCACTTCTTCAAAATCATTGCTAGAAATCGTATTCTCTGAATCACATGCTAGTTGTTGATTTTTTATTATTTGCTCAATATTCATTAGTTTATATTCACTATTCCTGCGTTGATATTCATCATCGCTGACGCCTCAATATCTGCCGTTGTTTCACTTTTCATCTCTATATTTCCTCCCTTAATGCTCAGATTTCCACCAGCTTCCAAGCTCAAATTACCTGCAGATTTAATCGAGAAATCAGTTGCCTGATATGAAATTTGACTTGCCTCAATCTCCATATTTCCTCCCACAATTTTTATAGTATAGTTTCCATTAACAATAGTTATATCTTTGTTTCCAGTAATATTTTCTTTTTGATCTCCTTGATTCATATTTATCTTCATATCTCCTTTTTCAATACTAATTTCAACATCCCCATCTTGTAATTTGATCTCCTGATTTCCTTTCTGCAGATCTAGTTTATAATTCCCCTCTTCAATTTTATTAATTATATCTCCATTTTTTAGCTCTGTAAGAAAATTCTTCGCCTCTTCAGATTCAAGTTTTATTTCCTTATTTCCTTTTTTAATAATCAGAATATCATTTCCAGAGCCGTCTGTTGGATCATCCTCGCCTAGAATCTCTACTTTTCTATCACCTTTGCTAATAGTTAATTCATCTGAACCGCTTCCTATACTAGATTTGCGCGTATCTTTAATAATCTGTTCATAATCTTTTTCAGCATGAAGAAAAACCTTTTCCTCATTTGCTTTATCCTCAAAGCTAAGCTCATTAAATCCTTTTTCTTCTCCTTCTTCAACATCTTTTAAAGACTCCGTTTTGATTCCAGTTTTCGCTGTAACTTCTTCAGTTTCCACTAAATTATATGGAGGCATTGTTGAGCGATTATACAAACATCCCATCACAATCGGCTTGCTAGGATTGCCATTTTCGAATGAAATTATAACCTCTTGACCAACGCGAGGTACAAAAAATCCTCCCCATTCATTTCCAGCTCCTCCCCATTGAGCTACACGAACCCAAATTGCTTGCTGAAGTTTTTCTCCATCACTTAAATCTTTTCTCGCGCTATCCCAATGAAAATAAACCTTCACATGACCCATATGATTAGTATAAATTTTCTGATCTTCCCCTCCAACAACAATTCCAGTTTGAATTCCAAGAATTTTCCTTTGAGGAATTGGCAAAATCTTAAATGGCTGATCTATTTTTGCAAACACAGCTTCATTTTCATAACGCAACTCCATATCATCCAAATCTGCAGATTCGGGGTCTGCATTATTTACAACTTCGTAGCTCAAATTATGAACAGCTCGCTTTACATAATATTGCCCATTCATATCTAAATCAGGGTGATGTGTAAGGACAAATTTATATCCAGGGCTAATTTCTTGACGATAAGTTTTCGCATAATATTCCGTCTCAGTAGATTGGGCATGCTGTTTATATAGCTCATTATAATCATTTACTCGTTTCTCAGATGTAAAATTCTCATTATAGTAATTCTGAATTCTACTGCTTCCTTTTTCTGAATTTGCACTTTCACTTTCAGAAAAACTGCCTCCACCTTCACTTTGATCTTGCTCACGAAGAACATTACGCTTTTCTGGATCATAATCAGGATTATATCCATAAAGTTGTGGAGCAGGCTGAACGAATTGATTCACTTCATGCCATTGAGAAATATATTGATCATCTGCTCGCTTCAAATTTGCATTGCTATAATATAATGGCTTTGAATCAGTGAATGGATCGCTCAAATCAAAAACCTTATTCTCATCGCCACGTGTTACATGAGGAATTGTTTTATCATCGCTTTTATTCTGGATATTTTCGTTATTCCCTACGTCAGAATCAGAATTTCCTGCAGAACTATTAGAAGTTTCATTAGATTTAAGTGATTTCTGCTTACTTTTATGAACTTTAATCGCTTCCTCATCATATGAGCCATCTGGCTTATAGCCTAAAATCGCATTTTCATATCCTAGATAAGTTTTATATGGTTTGGATTCGGCTGAAGACTCTTCATTTTCTTGCGACTCATAATCCTCATCATCTTCGTCTTCCTCAAATCTTCCAAAATCCTCGAATGCATTGTCAGAATCTCCTCCTTGAGGATTACTATAAAACACCATTCCAGTATGATAATCAGTATGTTCGAAGCAATAATACACTCCAAACTCCCTGCACAATCTATTTAAAAATTCCCAATCCGTCTCATCATACTGCACAATATACTCAGGAAACTCTTCTTCATCTGTTTGTGAAAAGTTAGTTTTATCTTCGTAATTGAAAAATGGGCGCTTGGGTGGGCATTTATGTTTTGTTGCTTCTTCTTCCTTTTCAATTGCATTCTTTTGAGAGTTATCTGCACCTTTGATTGGTATCTTCCCATCAAATTTGCTCAATTTACCAAAAGCATCAACAAGTTTAATTTGCACTGCAATGTTGTTTGATATACCATTTTTCTCATCTAATTTTTCAAGAAGCCCTCTATCAACTTTATTTTCTGGATCAGTATTTTCCCTATTTCCAACTAAATAATCATAGAATGAGTATATAGCATCATATTCTTCATATATACTTTTCTTTCTTTTTTCATTTGGAGGATTATCTTGTAAATCAACTCCATTATCTTTAATCAGTTTTTCTGCAACATAATTCATCAATTTTGCCCTATTAAACTTGATATCTTGATTATCAGAATATGACTGATCATCACCAGATGGGAAGAAAACTCTGCTTCGTTTTGTGCTTAACTTAAATTGTATTTCAGGAATTATGCTAAACTTATACATATAGTGATGTATTTTCTTGCCATCTACATCTTTAGCGCTACTATCTCTTAAGTATTCCCATTTATTTACAACGCCATGCCAACATTTAGTATCTAGACCAGGTATTCCAATACTTAATCCAAGTCTAACTTTCTTGCCAACCATATTTTCTTGCTTATTTTTAAAAGATCCTGATCCATTTACACAAAAAGCTTCAGATAAACCTTCTTGTATATTTAAAACAAACACATGACCAACATAGTCTTCTGGTTTATCGGTTAAGTCATAGTTAAATGTTGCGACCCATTCTATATTATACGGATCAGCTTTCTTTTGCTTCTTAGAATCAGGCTCTACCTGCTCTTGCTTATTTTCTACTTTAACAATACGACGATTATCTTCAACTACTACAGTAGATTGAATATCATCATCACTTCCTCTTTTTCTTTTACCGCCAGATATGTTTTGCATTTTGACAAAGCATAGACTTCATTGATTAAGATTATCTTAAGATTTCTTTAAATTCTCAACATAGTTTTTAGCAAAAACTTCTGCTCTTGGCATAACATAAGATTTTACGAATGCATCGATGTGTTCTTTGGCAGCTTCGTATGCTCCATACTTAATATGATGAATCGCTATTTTTTGATTGCCATTACATGTTTCAAATGCAATCCCTCCTAGTGATAGAGTTTCTGCGCTTAATGAGCAATCTTTATAACTTTTATTCTCTTCAGTTATCTTGTTAAATTCAACAACAAGCGCATCTTTCAAATAATTATTAAATATAAATTCATGCAATTCTCCAATACCATACAAACATATCATTGCATTGATATCTGATTCATCTAGATCTGGGCTAACTTTAGGAGCTTTAGACTTATCTGACCACATTGCATCTGTTTCTTCTTGGCGCATTTTCTTAAACTCATCTTTGTATTTAGCAAAGATTGGGTTTATATCTAACTCTAAGGATTCAAATAACCATCTTATAACTCTTTCTTCTTCGATTGAGCTTGGATTTGATGGGAATAATCTCTTTCTAAAAACATTATCATTTGCTTCAAATGCATCAATGATTGCTTTCTTGCATTGCTCTTTATCTTCCGAAAACATCTTAGATAAATCTTCATGAGAAAGATCGCTGCTATAACTAATTGCCCCAATAAACTTCCTCAAAGCCCCTCTCATTTTTCTAACCTTTTGATCTCTTTGGTACAGGAATACATCTTCCAGATCATCTTTATCTGTTGGGGGATTGATGTGAAACTGTGCTCTCTTTGCTTCTAGCTTCCAGTCCACTACTTCACCATTCTCATGACTCTTTAGCAAGTAATCTGCAAACTCAATCAACTCGCTTAGCTTAGATTGATGTATATCATCGGCCATACCATGTATAGAATCTACCAAAACTTGAGCTCCAGAAATCTCACTCAATGCATGCCTTGTCTTGTATGCATAATTAACTAATTCCAATCTTACTCTATGCTTTCCTTCTTCCCAACCAAGTTGCTCATCAAGCATCTTAGATATAGAAATCGCATATCTCCCCCCAGCGCCTTTGTTAGCTAATACTATAAAATATAGCCTTTCTTTTTCTGCATGAGATTTCTTTGGGCAAATCTTCTCAATAGACTTCATCCCTTTTTCATACAAAGTTGGACTAAACTTATCCAATATTCCTTTTTTAGCCTTTACCTCTACTATACTAGGATTTTCACTCAAATCCCCTTCTCCAGCAAATATAGACTCTCTCGCTCCAACTAACATCATAGCTAGTATCAAAATTCTCAGGTTCTTCATAACAACCCCCCTAAATTACTACAATCTTACCCCACAAGAAGTAATTGTCAATGAAAAATGATGTTTTTTGATGATGAAATGAAATATTTGTATAAAAATATGTGAAAATAAATTTTTGATATTAGTTAAAATCAAGTAATATATTTATAGATAAGAGATCTTATTTATTTGCATGTGCAGCTTGCATGCTTGTCTGCAGCGCATCTAGCAGCTTCATCAACTATGTTATGTAGCTCATGATCTTGATGTCCTTTTGTCCAAATAAAATTTAACGACATGCTTGGTATTATTTTGTCCAATTCCATCCATAAATCTTTATTTTTAACAGGTGTTTTTGCTGCTGTTTGCCAATTGTTTCGCTTCCAATTTGCCATCCAAGATTTTACTCCATTGATCACATACTGACTATCCATCGTGACGTCTAAACTTTCCTTAGATTGCTGAGAAAAATATTTTAATCCAGATATTAATGCTTGTAACTCCATTCTATTATTTGTCGTTTTTTCTTCATATCCAGAATGAATATCTTTATTTTCTCCATTTTGCAACATGAAAGCCCAGCCTCCTCGGCCAGGGTTTCCTAAGCAAGATCCATCAGTAATTAAGTGCCATGTCATATGTATCTCATTCTAAACTTTTTATGCCAGAAAATATACTTTATTTTTAATTCGCAGTTTTCATATTTTGAATTTGATTTTAACCACCAATAATAGGTTCTTTCTAATCTATTTTGATATTTTGATTCTGTGAAATGATAAGCATTTTCTATATTTTTTCTGTATTTAACCTCATTTACAAATACAAAACTTCCTTTTTTGGATATTATATCGATTTCTCCTACGGGAGTTTTAAATCTCCATTTTAATATTTTATGACCCCTAAGAAATAAAATAACAACTGATAATAATTCGTAAAAAATTCCCTTGTGATATGAGTTTGTTGTAAAAATCATTATGAAAATTATATAAATAAATTATTTTAAATGATATATTGATAATAAATTTGAAATTATAAATTATAAAAAATAAAAATTGAATTAATAAAAAATAAAAAAATTGTGTAATAATAAAAATTGCTAAAACAAGCTTCATCTAAAAAAATTGATTGATAATTTAAATTGAAAAAAAGTTGGCAACGTCTTACTCTCGCACACCTTAAGATGCACTACCATCAGCGCTGGAAACTTTCACTGCCGAGTTCGGGATGGAATCGGGTGTTATGTTTTCCGCTATGGTAACCAACACTATCAATGTATCAAAAACAATTTTTTTTGTCTATAGGGTAAAGTACTTTTTTTAAATTTAATTGAAATAACATATATTTTATGATGTTTTGTGTGATTTAATTTTATTAGATTTTTATGATTTTGCATAATTTAATTTATCGCATATTAATATATTCATAGTTTATGCAATTTAATTGTTAATATTTCATGCGGATCTATGGACTTGATCTAATGTTTGTAGTAAATTTGTTCTATGCAAGAAAAATTACAAAAGCTTATGAGTAGCTATCTAGAATCTTTATTTTTGCATGCTAAAAAATCTTTGAAGGACCCTTCTGTACTTAAGAAGACCAGAAAAGAAATAGCAAAAATGAAAACTCAAATGAGGATTTTAGAGGTGAAGAATGACTAAATACATAAGTGGCAAGGTCGTGTCGTGCTCTTCTGACAAGACTGTGTCTGTGCTAGTGAAGAGAATTTATAAACATCCTATTTATGGAAGCGTTATTAAGAGATCAAAGAAATTTATGATTCATGATCCACAAAATGTTTGCAAAGTAGGAGATTTTATTAAAGCAAAATCATGCGCGCCTATTTCTAAAAGAAAAAGCTGGTGCCTTGTAGAGGATAAATCATGATTTATAAAGGAACTGTTTTAAATGTTGCTGATAACTCTGGCGCTAAGAAGGTAAGATGTTTTAACATGGGATCTCTTCAAGGTGGAGCTGAAGTTGGAATGATTATTAAAATTTCTGTTATAGATGCTGAGCCTAATGCTAAAGTAAAATCAGGAGATGTTTACAATGCTGTTATAGTGCGCACTAAGGGAATTATTAATAGAAAAAATGGAGTTTCATTGAAATATTCTGACAACGCTGCTGTGTTGATTAATGAAAAAAATGAAATGATTGGAACTAGAGTTCTTGGATGTGTTGCAAGAGAGAGTGGAAGTGTAAATGCAAAAATTACATCAAAAGCTCTGAAGGTGTATTAATATGAATGCAATTAATTTAAGAATTAAAATGGGCGACGTTGTTATTATAACTAATGGAAAAGACAAAGGCGCTTCAGGTAAAATATCACTTATTGATAAGAAGAATATGAGAGTTATAGTAGAAGGGCTTAACATGCAAACAATGCATCAAAAGCCTACAAATACTGCTCAAGGTGGAATAATTAAACGTGAAAAATCAATGCATGTTTCAAATGTTGCTCACATAGAAAATGGCAAGCCATCTAAAACAAAATATGTCTTTAAGAATGATAAAAAAGTATTAGTATTTAGAAAATCTGAGAAAGAGGTTAGATCATGAACATGAAGCATTATGAAAATTTTAGCGACATCATGCCAACTGTTAAAAGTCAGCTTTCTTTAGAAAATGATTTTAGCGTTCCAAAGTTGCTTAAAGTTGTTATCAGTGCTGGTTGTGGTAAATATCTAAAAGATCCAAATAAAATTGATTTTATTTTTGATCAAATTATGAAAATTACTGGACAATTGCCTGTAAAAGCAAAAGCAAAAAAATCAGTTGCTGGATTCTCTGTTAGAGAAGGAATGATTTCTGGTGTATTTGTTACTTTAAGAAAAGCTTCTATGTATGAGTTTGTTAGAAGATTAGCTTATTTAGCTTTGCCAAGAGTTAGAGATTTTCATGGAATGTCATTAAATGCTTTTGATGGTAATGGAAATTATAATTTAGGAATTAAAGATCATACAGTATTTTTTGAAAGCGATAGCACATTTTCATTTGGTTTGAACATTGCGCTAATTACTTCTGCATCTAGTGATGCTGATTGTGAAGTGCTTTTAAAGAACTTATGGCTCCCATTCAGAGAGAAGGTACACAATGTCTAAGACAAGTATGATTTATAGAAATCTAGAGAGATTAAGATTAAGTAAGAAATATGAAGCAAAAAGAAAAGAATTAAAGAAGTTAATTAAAGATCCTAATCTAGACTGGAAAGAAAAGATGGAAGCTATGAACAAATTGAACGACCTTCCAAGAAAAAGCATTGGAATCAGATACAGAAGAAGATGCGCATTAACTGGAAGACCTAGAGGAGTTCATAGAGAATTCGGGATTTGTAGAAACAAAATAAGAGAACTTGCCGTGCTTGGTTACTTACCTGGCGTTGAGCAAGCAAGTTGGTGAGGTAGTTATGAATGATAAAATATCTGATACTTTAACAAGAATTAGGAATGCTTACTTGGTTGGTAAGGATTCCACAAATGTTCAAAAATCTAACTTTGTTAGAAATGTGTTAAATGTAATGAAAGAAGAAGGATTTATAGAAAAATTAGATGAATCAGAAAGAGAAATCATCATTACTCTAAAGTATGATCGAGGCTATCCTGTAATATCTAGTTTGCGTAGAATTTCTAAATCTTCCAGAAGAGTGCATGTTGATTTGGCACAAATTAAGAAATTAAGACAAATTTCTAAAATGTTAATTCTTAGCACTTCAAAGGGAGTTATATCTGATGTTTCAGCAATCGCTCATGGCATTGGTGGAGAAATAGTTTGTGAGGTACGTTAATGTCAAGATTAGCTAGAAATCCAATTATGTTTTCAGATAAAATAAGCTGTAATTTTAATGATAATATGCTTGTTGTTAAGGGACCTAAAGGAGAAAGAGAATTAAATATACCCTCTTTTTTGAATTTAAATCTTGATAACAATTCTATTATGCTTTCCATGAATGGAGGAAATGATAAGAAAAATAAAAATTTCCCCATGCTTGGAACTATTAGAGCAATTATAGTATCTGCAATTAAAGGCGTTACTGATGGATTTAAAGTAACTCTTACTCTTTCTGGAACTGGTTATAAAAGTTCCATTGAGGGATCAACTCTTAAGCTTTTATTGGGTTATAGTCACCCAATAGTGGTTGATATTCCTTCTTATATAAAGGTGACTTGTGTAAAGCCTGTTATTATAGATATAGAAGGAATTGATGCTCAAAAGGTAAAGCAATTTGCATCTGAAGTTGCTTCACATAGAAAGCCTATAGCTTACAAAGGTGGAGAAATTTTGGGTTTGAAATCCAGAATCAAGAAGGAAGGTAAAAGATAATGTCTAGATTAGATTTATCATTTTGCAGAAGACAAAGAAGAAGAAGATTTAAGATCAGATCTATCAATCATGATAATAGATTAAGATTATCTGTTTTTAAGTCTAATAAATTTGTTTATGTTCAAGCAATAGATGACGAGCAACATAAAACTATTGCATCTGCTAGCTCTATTTCAAAAGATTTCCCTGACTCTATAAAGACATATGGAGTAGAGGGATGCAAATGGATCGGAAAAACAATTGCAGATAAACTAAAAGCAAAAAAGATTACTAAAATCGTATTTGATTTAGGTGGATGGCAAATGCATGGATGCATTAAAGCTCTTGCTGATTCTGCAAGAGAAAATGGATTGGAGTTTTGATGAATACTATTAAAAATACTTTTAATAAAGATAGTAATGCAGGTGTTCCTCAAGCTAGAAGATCACGCAATAGAAGATTTGATTCTTCCAGGAAGAAAGAAAATTTGATCAATCACGTTCTTTCTTTGAATTGGATTGCAGCTGTTACAAAAGGTGGAAAAAGACAAAGAGTTTGTGCGTTTGTAATAGTTGGAGATGGAAATGGATCTGCAGGATATAGCTTAGGTAAGGCAAAAGAAGTTTCTGATGCTGTAAGAAAAGCTATGGACAAAGCTTCTAGATCTATGTTTAAAGTTTCACTGAAAGAAGGAAGAACATTCCATCATGATGCTGAAGTAAAATATTGCAGCACTAGAATTTGCTTAAGATCTGCTCCTGTTGGTACTGGTATCATTGCCAGTGAAGTAGTTAGATCTTCATTAGATGCTTTGGGAGTAAAAGATGCAGTTGTAAAGGTTATTGGAAGTAATAACCCTCATAACGTTGTTAAAGCTCTGTTTAAAGGGGTATTTAGCATGCAATCTCCAAAAATGATCGCTATCAAAAGAGGTATTTCAATGGATAAAGTATTCGGTAAAGCAGAAGCTGCTTAATACTTGTTCTTTTAACTGTCATTCTTTGAATGCTTAGCTTTGGATTAATTAATTTAGTTAATTTTCTTAATTAATATTTCAAAAAATTGTTAAATTTAACAGTTGTCAATTTTATTTATTTAAATATTTATTTCAAATTATTAAGATTTTAAGCAAATACAATCAATCTAATTTGCGATTTTTTATTTAAATAATTCTCTCGCAAAATGATAAATTAATTTTTCATTTAATAATTAACAATATTAAATATTTTCTTTTTTGTTCCATATGGAACATTTGTGTTTATTTTAAACAGCTTCTCTCATTCTCAGCTTTGCTTTGATCATTCGTTTCTCTCATTCTCAGCTTTGCTTTGATCATTCGTTTCTCTCATTCTCAGCTTTGCTTTGATCATTCGTTTCTCTCATTCTCAGCTTTGCTTTGATCATTCGTTTCTCTCATTCTCAGCTTTGCTTTTTGATCATTCGTTTCTCTCATTCTCAGCTTTGCTTTGATCATTCGTTTCTCTCATTCTCAGCTTTGCTTTGATCATTCGTTTCTCTCATTCTCAGCTTTGCTTTGATCATTCGTTTCTCTCATTCTCAGCTTTGCTTTGATCATTCGTTTCTCTCATTCTCAGCTTTGCTTTGATCATTCGTTTCTCTCATTCTCAGCTTTGCTTTGATCATTCGTTTCTCTCATTCTCAGCTTTGCTTTGATCATTCGTTTCTCTCATTCTCAGCTTTGCTTTGATCATTCGTTTCTCTCATTCTCAGCTTTGCTTTGATCATTCGTTTCTCTCATTCTCAGCTTTGCTTTGATCATTCGTTTCTCTCATTCTCAGCTTTGCTTTGATCATTCGTTTCTCTCATTCTCAGCTTTGCTTTGATCATTCGTTTCTCTCATTCTCAGCTTTGCTTTGATCATTCGTTTCTCTCATTCTCAGCTTTGATCATTGATCATCATTCGTTTCTCTCATTCTCAGCTTTGCTTTGATCATTCGTTTCTTTGATCATTCATTCTCATTCTCAGCTTTGCTTTGATCATTCGTTTCTCTCATTCTCAGCTTTGCTTTGATCATTCGTTTCTCTCATTCTCAGCTTTGCTTTGATCATTCGTTTCTCTCATTCTCAGCTTTGCTTTGATCATTCGTTATTGCAATAATAAAGGGCGTTGGTGAGTTGCGGTAGAGCGTTAAATGCAATAAATATAAATGTTCCATATGGAACAAAAATAAAACATTGAATTTATCAAAAAAGAATTTAATATTGTTAATTTAGATGTGAATTATACATAATGTTCCAAGTAAAAAATTTATTCAAATAATGAAGCAATTGCAAATAAATGTTTTATATGAAGTGTTTATATAAAATATAGTAAAATGAATGAAAGCAAGAAGAGCAAATGAAATTTATCTAAATGAAAGAATTGAGTTATAGCAATGTTTTGAGTGAAATGGGAAATGCAAGTTAAAAATTATTTAATTAAAACAAATTTTACTTTTATATATTAAGTTTGCCTTGAGATATGGCAAGTAATAAGATAGATCAATCATTCCTAATGGGGTGTTTTCAAGAGTTTTTAAATGAAGTTTTGAAATTTAAAGAATTGATCTTATTAAATCAAAATAACTATAATTCAAGAGATATACAAGATATCTTGATGAGAATGATATACTATAAAAGAGACTTAGCAGCAGAAGAAGGAACATTAATAGAATCAGGGTATAAGGAAATTTCCTATATAATGACTGTTTTTGCTGATGAAACTTTTATTAATATAGAATGGAAAGATAAAGAGGCTTGGAAAAAAAATAATTTGGAGATGCAAATTTTTGGAACTCATATAGGTGGGACAAAATTATTTGACAATATAAGCAATTTTATTCATTCTAATGCAGTTTATAAATATGATATAGGAAGCTCTTACTTGCTTTGTTTGGGATTAAATTTTAGAGGAAAATACAGAGGATTGGATGATGGAGGAATTATCAAAGATTATAAGAGTCAATTATTTCAATTAGTCAATAATTATGACCCTAATATTCATAATGATAATTTATTTCCACAATCTCAACAGCATACAATTATTAAAATATCTAATGCAAATATGAAGAGTTATCAAGTTTGGATGATGATATTGGGGATTTCATTGCTGTCTTATATAAGTATTAGTTATATTTTATGGTATCAATCTACTCATGAAATATCTAATTTAATTAGCATTGTGCAAAAGGATATAGAAAATGTTCAAAATATATAATTTACTTCCAACAGTATTAATTAGCAGTATTTCAGCTACTATCTTCATACTGTTAAATAAGCATCATGGCAAAATACCTAAAGCATTTAAGGTGTCATTAATATATTTAACTAAGTTTAAAAAATATATTTCTGATTTGTTTAAGTTTGAGAATGTATTTGATAATAGAATGAAAAATTCATTTGATAATAATATGCACACTTTATATTCATTTTTGGGAAATAAAGATTTTAAATACAAATTGCCATTTATTATGATTATGGGAGCAGAAAAATCAGGGAAATCCTCAATAATAAATAGCTTAAAGCTTGAAAGAACAATTGATGATTTGGTTGAAAAAAATGAATTTTGCGATTGGTTCTTTTTTAATGATGCTGTATTGCTTGAAATGAATAGCGCTCTCTTCTCATCTGGAGAGGCGTATGTTTCATCAGATGATAGTAATTGGAATAAGTTATTGCATTTATTGTCTTATCACAGACCAGAGAGACCAATCGATAGTTTAATTTTAACTATTTCAATGAATGATATTCTTGACGAATCGATGAATTTAAGTAATATTGCAGAGCATTATTATATCAAGCTATGGAATATGCAGAAAAAATTTGGAGTTAATATTCCTATATATATTGTAATTACTCATACTGATTTGATTCCAGGGTTTGCTCATTTTGCTAATTCTTTGGAATATAAATTGCAAAATGAAATGTTTGGATGGTCAAATCCAAATTATATTTCTGGAATAGAAGATATTCAATTTATCGAAAATGCTATTGATCAAGTAATTGATAGGTTGTTAGTTCTACAGCAAGAAATTATGATTAGTCAAATTGAATCTCCAGGTGGATTATTTGCCTTTCCATTTGAAATGCATAAACTAAGGAGTAAGATATCTGAATTTTTATACTACATTTTTAAGCGAAATTCTTTGCATGATTCTTTCATGTTAAGAGGAATTTATTTTGTAGGATCTGCAAGAAAAAATGCATATGCTTCGCATGAATTTTCGCAATCATTGAAAAGTGTAGAGTTTGGATCAATTATGCATCATTCAGATTTTGAAGCAGCTGATGATATTTTATTTATTAACAATTTATTTGTTGATAAGATATTTAAGGAAAAAAGCATAGCCTCTTCTTTATCTAGGCGCATATTAGATAATTCAAATAAAGTAAGAATATTGCAATATCTTTTTATGATTATGTGCTTAGGCGGCGTTGTTAGTTTGAGTCATTTTTATTCTAGGATATATAGAACTAAATCTGATTTTAGGCAAGGTGTAGAGAGAATAAGACTTGCTGTGCATAATGCGAAATTAGTTTACAAAGGAACATATGACGAATTAGATAATTCAATACTAGAAGATCAATCTCTTTCCCTAATTAATGCAATGAATAATATTAATGCAGATGGTTTGTTTTCATATTTTCTTCCACCTTCTTGGTTTTCTTCTTTAAGATATGACATTAATTTTATGTTAGGAAGTGCGTGCGATGTTATTTTGTTCAAATTTATTGCAAGTAAATTTAATTTAGATCTTAGAAATGCTATTGCCGGAAAGGTGAGTTTTAAAAATGATAACAAAAAAGCATTTGACCCTTTTGTATCTGATGAGTTTGTTGAATTTTATGAATATGTAAAGCAAGTAGTAAAATTAGAGAATATTTATAACAAAATTCAACGTATTCCTTATTTGCATAATATTGATGATGTGGCATATGTTATGAAAAATTTGCTAAATCTTGATGCAAGTCACAATCTAAAGAAAAACAAGAGGATATTTAGCAATGTATTGAAATATGCTAAATTTAATATAAATTCAATTGAATCATATAAAAAAGAAATAATATTTAAAGCGGAATATATGTTTGATAAATTTATTAATAATGCATTGCAATATGAAAAAATTATACCAAATATAGTTTATATTCAAACTACATTAAAAAAAATAGAAGATAAGCAAAATTATGATACAGAAAAACTGAATTCTTATTTCAATGACTTGGCCTCTTCATTTAATAACAAGAAATTAATGTGGGTTTCAGAAGAGAAGCTAGGCTTTAATGATAATTTGAATAATATGATTTATAGAATACAAGATAGTCATGTTTTGGGACCTAAAGTTGCTCATAAAATGAAGAAAAGAATTAGCAGTAGAATTATTTCATTGAAAGAGAGAATGCTAACTCATCGTATTCCAATTATTGGATCAATTTTTCATAAAAATGAGAATGGCGTGATGCTGTTTTCTAAGAATTTTTCTGAATTCCAAGGAGTGTTGAACTTACTAGCTGGAAAATCGTTTATGAAATATAGAAAAGTTGAGATGAATTATGCGATTAAAGATAGTTTAGTAAAATGGAATTTGAATAAACTGGCTAATATTGCCAAGATGATAGATGAATTTAGGAGATTTACAGATCACAACATGCTTTATCAGCATGAAAAAGCAACAAATGCTATGTCTATAGTTGCATGCAATAGTATTATGAAAAATATTTCATATACTTTATCAAATAGTCAAACTCAATTTGATACTTTCGATAAAGAAGATGCGTTGTTGTCCAATATTTCGCAGAATTTTAAAGAAGCGCAAAAGTATTTGACAAAAATTCTAGATTTTATCAGATTTAGAAATGCAGTTTTATTTGCTGATTTGAAGAATGCTATACAAAAGCAATCAATAAAATTTATAGAAAAAATGAATCATATGCTAGTTAACAAGGATTTATATAATATAGCAAAGTCTGATTTTTATTTTGACGAGAATATTCGCAAAGCAGATGTTGAAGAGTATCTTGTAAAGCAAAATGAGCAAATTACTTATTTATCTGAATTATCTGAGCCTGCAGTGCGATTATTGAGCAAAGTATCAGATATGGGTCAGAAAATTTATTCTCCTACTTTCTTGGAATGGAAAACAATCAATGAGTCTGTTGAAAAAAATAGAGAAGGAAAGGCAAATCAAATCAAATCAATAGAAAAGTTCATTAAAACTTATGTATTGGATAGAAAAGATTGCAGTGAAATTTTGGATATAGAATCTTCAAGTAATCAGGATTATTTTGATAGAAAGAAAATGGATATTATTTCATCTATAGGAAACAAGTGTTTATTTGATAATTATAATACAGTTAAAGTTCAATATAGGAAAATCAGAAGTTATTTCAATAAGTATATGGCTCATAGATTTCCTTTTAACAAAAAATCCAATGTTGAGGTTACTCCTGAAGAAGCGAGAAATTTCTTAGCTATTTGGCGAGAGAAAAATATGAATATTGACCTACTATCACGCTATTTGAAGCATAAATACACATGGGCTATGTTTTTGTATAAAATGAATAGCATTATTCCATGGTTAGAGTCTATGTCAGATATAAAGAAATACCCAGGATCATTCTTAATAACTCTAAGAACAAATAGAGAAAATGAAAAATTAGGAGATCATCTTGCGATTTGGAATATGAAGTTCGGAAATCAAGAAGTTAGCATGAATATGGATCCTAAAGAAATTGAATTAGGAAATTATGATTTCAGCAATACAATGAAAATTTCTAAAGAGAGCAATTATGCATTTGAAAAAGGAGGGTCTTGTGAAATGAAATATAAAGGATTTTTCGGAATAATAAGATTGATAGATAAATTCTGTGCAAAAAATTGCAATAAAGGCAAGAAATTAAAAATGAAGATTCCATTACGATGTGGAAAAGAATTAGTAGTATGGTGTGATGTAGAGCTTAAAGGCAATCTAATGGATTGGCCAAATTTCCCAAGTTATGCCGCTGAATTCCCAGCAGGAGAAGCAAGATTATGTTCAAAATAATTGATATAAAAGAAAATCTTATTGATCCAATTGATAATATTAGAGGCACTAATTTATTTGTTCAATTAGAAACTTTGGTAGAGCAAAAGCATGATAATTTACCAAAAGGAGCATGGGGAAGCGCAAAGCAAAAAGATTGGACTACAATTAGAAATCTATGTTTAGATATTCTTGTTAAGCATAAAAAAGATTTACAAGTTATGGTATGGCTTGTTGAGGCTAACTTATATTTAAAGCAAGATTTGCAAATTTCTCTAGAGATGTTTGATTTTATAATGATAAATCATTGCAATGATCAGGACTCTCTTCAAAAGGCAGCAAATTATCTTGATAAAGTATTATGCAAAATGATGCCTGATAATTTAACATTATGCGGATCTGGAGATAATAAATATGCATTATCTGATTTCTACAAAAATATTGCCCCTTCTTACTGCAGTGAATTGCTGGATGATGAAGCAAGAATAATTCTTGATTTGATTAATATTATTAAATCTATCATTTCTCATTGTGAAAAGAAAAATCTAAAAATGAGCAAAGTATCAAAAATTATTAATGATTTTCAAAATCAAAAAGACAAACTAAGTATTAGTGAGTCTATAGTTCATGAAGTAAAAAATGAATCTAGTGATGAAATAAAATCTAGAGAGCATGCATATAGCTTGATTAGAGATATAACGAAATATCTAAAAAAACATGACCCTCATAGTGCAACTCCATACTTGTTACATAAAGCGGTAGAGTGGGAAAATAAATCCTTTGCAGAAATATTAAATGAATTTAATGACCCTGCGATTATTAATAAGATTTTCCAACAAAACTAATTTGAAGAAATTATAGTAAAATGAAGAAATTGTAGTAAAAATCAAGTTACAAGATAATTCTTCTTATCCCATTGAATGAAATCTAAAATATTTCATCCATACTGAATGAAATCTAAAATATTTATCCTACTGAATGAAATCTAAAATATTTATCCTACTAGGCAATATCTAATAATCTACTGGGCAAGATCTAAAATATTTATCCTACTGGACAAGATCTAATAATGTGTCCATCAGGATCTGCAATTAAGAAAGTGCGTCCAAAACATTCAGTTATTGGCTCTTGCACTACTTTAGCATTAAGCTCATTTTTACATTTTTCAAAAAATCGATCTACATCTTCATTTGAAGGAAGCATAATTCCAATTTCAGAGAATCGCTCAGCATCGTATTTTGGTTCGTGTTCTAAGCGTATGCATATTGAGAATACTGAATCTCCTCCAGCTGAAAATGCTACATAATTCTCCATAGAAACTATTGGCTTTGCATCAAAAAGTTTCTCATAAAAAGCTGTGGAACGCTTAATGTCCGATACATAAATAAGTTGTAAATTTGGTTTTGTTGATATTGTCATAAAAACTCCTAATTGATCATAGAGTATCATTAATAATTTTTATATCAATAGGAAAAACTTTACAGGTGGAAAATAAAAAGTAGCACAAAAAGCAATTGTATAAAATTAATAAATTACACAAAAATATATAAAAAATAGGGCATTTGAACAAATATAAAAAGAAGGGTAAAATTGTTTAATGAAATGTAATTTACCAAAACAAGCTAGGCCAAGAAAATTTAGAGATGTTATTGGTCAAGAGTTAGCTGTAAAATTACTTCACAATGGATTGAAGCGAGATTTATTGGGGAATGTTTGTTTATTGCATGGTCCAGCTGGGGTTGGAAAAACTACTTTAGCTAGATTGATAGCGCAATGGTTTTGTTGCAAAGATCATGTAAATGATGAGCCTTGCGGTGTATGCAAAAATTGCTTAGATTGTATTGATAATATTCATCCAGATGTATTTGAGTTGGATGGAGCAAGTAATACAAGCGTTGATTCAATCAGAAATCTTCTTGAGGGATCTGTCTACAGGCCTGTTAATGCAAAAAAGAGAATATATATTATAGATGAAGTTCACATGCTTTCTAGAAGTGCAATTAGCGCGTTGCTAAAAACACTTGAAGAGCCAAATAGTTACACCCAATTTGTGTTGGCCACAACAGATATCGATAAAATTCCAAAAACTATTATATCGAGATGTTTTAGAATCTCACTTGAAAGCATTAAGCAAGAAAGTATGAAATTGCATATACAGAATTTATCAAAGCAATATGGAATAGACATTGAAAAAAATGCTATAGATATGATTTTTCTTGCATCTTATGGATCAATGAGGCAGGCTATTTCTATTTTGGAACAAGCTTCTCTTTTATGTGAACAGAAAATAACTGAGAGCAGTATGCAAAAAATGCTTGGATTGGCATCTGAAGATAACTTATCTCAAATTTTAAAATGCATAAGAGAAAAATCTTATAATAAGTTGAAATCCATTGCGCAAAAAGTCATTTCTGAAGGATCAGATTCATTAAATGTAATAAGACAGCTATTAATTCAAATAAGAGAGAATTATGCTTCTCAGCAAGATATTGCTTTAGGGTATATGTTGGCTCAAAGCTCTGTAGAGTTGCATCAGAGCCCATATCCAGAAGAGATATTCGATGTACATTTGCTTAAAGCATCAATGATGTATGAATCTGGAAATAATAGCATGGCTAATCAAATTACTCAAAATAATAATGTAGAGAATAGTTATAGTAATTCAGAAGATATTCACAATCATTCAGAGGAAGATAGCAAAGATATGAAAGAGAAGATAAGAGTGGGAGAAAATAGCAATAATTCTATTAATATTTCTAGAGTTAAGCCTGAATCAAGTGAATCTGCTGTAAATTCCAAATCGAATGAGATTTCTGAAAACTATAAATTGAATGAGTCTTCTAGCAGCTCTGAGTCAAATAAATCTTTTGGAGGCTCTAAGTCTAATGAATCTTCTGATAATTTGAGAAAAATGGCGCATGATTTATTCAATAAAAAATAAAATAATACAAAAAATACTGAATGATGAAATTGTAATTTTGCCTACTGAAACAGTATACGGAATTGGAGCAAGGTATGATTCTCAAACTGCTATTGATAAATTATTTGATATAAAGAATCGAAATATAGAAAAGCCAATTAGTTTGCATATAACAAAAAACATGCTTGATCAATTTAATATTCCAAAAAATCTTCATAATTTGTGCGATAGATTATTTCCTGGCCCTTTTACATTGATCATCAAAAGCGACATTCCTCATGGATTTCACTCCAGATCAAAATTCACTGGAAAAATAGGAATTAGAGTGCCAGAGAATAGAGTTTTTCAAGAAATTTTAAATGAAGTAAAAATGCCACTATGCATGACAAGTGCAAATATTTCATCTCATGACAATGCTTCTAAATTTAGTGAAATTACAATTGATGCTATGGGAATTGAAGATGATCAAAATGTTACGGGAAATGAGTCATTGATTATTGACACAACTACACATCATATGCGAACAATCAGAGTATGATAAGAATATATATAGAAAGCATTTATTCAAGTACATTGACTCTTGATGACAAGCAATTACATTATCTTAAAAATGTGATGAGATGTAATGATGAAGATATTATTGAAATTTTCGATAATAAAAATGCATTTAAAGCAAAAATATTATTTCCAAATATTGAAATAATAGAAAATCTATCTACTGTTATGCGAAAAAGACCAAAGCTAGGCATTGGCTATATAAGGAAAAATAAACTAGAAGTAGCAATAGAGAAAGCTGTTGAGCTTGATGTTGATGAAATATATTTATTAATTACTGATAGAGTAAATCGCAAATATATTGATTCAAGGCGATTAAATAAAATTGCAATAGAGGCAGCTGAGCAATGTGGAAGAATTGGAGTTCCTAAAATACATGAAAATATTAAATTAATTGATTTGCCAGATATAGAATGGGTTGTAGCAGATTCTTCTCAAAATAATAAAAAAGATTTCTGGAATGGAGATGGAATGCTTATTGGGCCTGAAGGCGGATGGTCAGATAATGAACTAAATGCTTTAAATAAATATAAAAAGATTTCTTTGCACCATAATATATTAAGAGCAGAAACAGCTGTATGTGCAGGATTAAGCTTGTTTAGCAATTCTTCTGAATAGAAAACATTCTTCTGAATGGAAAATTAAATCTAAATATTAACTGAGAATGAAAGAAATGAAAAACGGAATTAAACTTAAGCGAAAATGAAAGAAATGAAAAATGGAATTAAATTTAATCTAAAAGTTTGTTAAGTAGATCCAATAAGATAAAACGATATGCTGTAAAAATGATGCTAAAAATTGATATAAATTTAGTGAAGATATTTAAAGGAGAAGTGTTCCATGTGGAACAAAAGTTTAAAATGCTAAATTTAAAGCATTAAACTTCATTAGCGTATTCGATTATAGAATTCGTGGAGGTTTAAGTGGTGTGAAGGTGGAAGCTGTAGCGGATTAGATGGAGAAAGATATGATGTTAATTTCTTTGATGCATATTTTATACAAAGAATTTCAAATGAAAAGTTTATTAAGAATTCATAGTCACAAATTATAGCGTTCCATGTGGAACAATTTATTATTCATTCTAATTCTTTTTTGGCGCAGATTGACTTCCTGCAAGAATTCCTCCGTCAATATTTAATTCTATTCCAGTTATATATTTTGATTCATCAGAACCAAGATAAAGTACAGCATTTGCAACATCGCTAGGCTCTCCCATAGTTCCAAGTGGCACGCCAGAAGCAATTGAATTAATCATTTTTTCGCGAGATTTTTTGTCATTTCCAAACATAGAATCCCACATTGGAGTTAATATTGCTCCAGGATGAAGTGAATTGCAACGAATTTTATAACCTTGTTCTGCGCAATATAGGGCAACAGTTTTTGTGTGATTTCTTACAGCTGCTTTGCTTTATGTATATGCGGCTAGCCCTAGGAATTTCAACAACTCCAAAATCTAGATGATATTAACAATTGATCCACCGTTCTGTTTCATAAGAGAAGCTCCATATTTGCATCTCAAAAATACGTCATCTAAATTTATTTTATGCACATGATGCCAAGTTTCCAATCTAATATTTTCCTGACCTAAATTCTCATCAAAACCTGTAATTTTAGCATTATTAAATAAAATATCCAATCAACCAAATTTATTCTTTATTGCATTTATAATCCACCCATTCTGATTTATTTGCAACATACATAGTACAAGATCCCCATTAATGCTATCTGCCACTGTTTGGTCTTCATTTTCCAACAAATCAACTATAATAACAGTTGCTCCTTTAGAATTAAGCAAGCAAGATAGTTTCTATTTTAACTCCATGTCCCCGCCTGTGATTAATGCTATTTTATTTTTTAGTCTTGCTATATAAATCTCCTTTAATTCATTAAAAAATTATCATTAAGATAAATCGCATTATTATCAATAAGATTAATTTTTCTAATGATATGTTTAAAATTTAAAATGCAGACAATGCAAGATCTTATAAATTGTTCCACGTGGAGCATCAATATTTTTTATAAAATAATAATTGTTTAGATATGCTTGTTAATTTGTATATTCAAAAATATTTTATATGAAGTAAATTTATTAGTATTTTAGCATGCTCCGCTTGGAGCATTTATATTCTTTGTTTTAACTTGAGTAGCTCGATCCTGGCTATATTTATTGTATTATTGTAATTTTATTTGCGATAAATAATCGCAAAATCGATGCAGATTGCATCATTTCTTTGAAATTTGGATTATTAGTCCTTGTTTGTTGCGTCTTCTTCTGACTCATCGTTAGAATCTTCTTCTGACTCATCTTCTTCAGATTCATCGTTAGAGTCTTCTTCGGATTCATCTTCTTTAGATTCATCGTTAGAATTTTCTTCAGATTCATTGGATGTTTCATTCTCAGATTGATTTTCATTTGAAATTCCTTCTTCGGATTCATCTTCAATCACTATATTGCTCTCGAATTGATTTTCGTTTGCATCTTCGTTATTGAATCTTTCTTCATTGTTATTATCTCTGAAGTTTCCTCTGTTTGAATTTTCATTTTCGAATCTGTTTCCACCATCACGATTTCCACCGAATCCGCCACGACTTCCGCCATCACGTCCGCCACCGAATCCGCCACGGCTTCCACCGTCACGGCTTCCACCGAAGCCTCCGCGACTTCCGCCACCGAAACCTCCGCGACTTCCACCGTCACGTCCGCCACCGAATCCGCCACGACTTCCGCCGTCACGTCCACCACCGAATCCACCAGATCTTTCTCCACCGAATCCGCCACGACTTCCGCCGTCACGTCCGCCACCGAATCCACCAGATCTTTCTCCACCGAATCCGCCACGACTTCCGCCATCACGTCCGCCACCGAAGCCTCCGCGACTTCCGCCACCGAAACCTCCACGACTTCCACCGTCACGTCCGCCACCGAAACCTCCGCGACTTCCACCGTCACGTCCGCCGCCGAAACCTCCGCGACTTCCGCCGTCACGTCCGCCACCGAATCCGCCAGATCTTTCTCCGCCGAATCCGCCACGGCTTCCGCCATCACGTCCGCCACCGAATCCGCCACGGCTTCCACCGTCACGTCCGCCACCGAATCCGCCAGATCTTTCTCCGCCGAATCCGCCACGGCTTCCACCGTCACGTCCGCCACCGAAACCTCCGCGACTTCCGCCACCGAATCCGCCACGGCTTCCACCATCACGTCCGCCACCGAATCCGCCACGGCTTCCGCCATCACGTCCGCCACCGAATCCGCCACGGCTTCCACCGTCACGTCCGCCGCCGAAACCTCCGCGACTTCCACCGTCACGTCCGCCGCCGAAACCTCCGCGACTTCCGCCGCCTTCACGATTTCCTCTAAAATCTCCGCCTGAACTTCTTTCTCTGTTTCCTCCGTCGTTTCCAGAGTTTGAGTTATTTACTGTGTCATTTTCATTCATTTTTTATTTCCCTTTCTTTATTTAAATTTCGAAAAACTTAAATATTTATAATATTTTAACAAAAAGGAAAATACTGAATACAGTTATTTATCCCATTAAATTTTATCTCTCTATTAAATATTTGCAAAATCTACAAGATAAAGAATTCATCTTAATATAATTTTACCTGTTTATAAGCTAATTTTGCTTAATTCTCTTACTTAGCACTTTAAATTTTAATGCTTAGCTAAATCTCTATGAGAATCTAATTGGCTCTGCCCTTTTTAGGAGTCTTAAACTTCAATATTTATTTATTCAAAAATCTTTTTCTGTCCCTCTTTTTGTAATTTTATTAAACACGGAAAGGAAGGGATTCGAACCCTCGATACGCTGAAAACGTATAACGGTTTAGCAAACCGCCGCCATAAGCCTCTCGGCCACCTCTCCAGAATGGATTTTACTCTTTTATTGTTTGTTTTACAATATAATTTTCTCTAAAATGCAAAAATTGTTTATAAATTTTAAATTATTATTGACATATTGCTTGAAAGTGGCGAAAATAATGATATGAAACGTACGTATCAACCAAGTAAATTGGTAAGAAAAAGAAGACATGGATTTAGAGAAAGAATGTCTTCCAAAAGCGGTAGGAATATTTTAGCTGCTAGAAGAAGAAAAGGTAGAATTAAGATTTCAGCTTAGGTGAGAAAGTATCTTGCTTTAAATAAGAAATCTATCTTTAGAGAAATTAAAAAAAGTAAGCCGTTCTTTACTCAATTTTTTACTGTGCGCCATATGGATAATGAATCTCAATTGTGCATAGGAATTATAACGAGTAAAAAGTTAGGCAATGCTGTGTTTAGGAATAAATGCAGAAGAAGAATGAGAAGTGCTATAGACTTATCTTTAAGCACATTTCAAACAGAAATCAAGAAAAATATCGTTATTGTTTTGAAAAAAGAATCTTTCAATGTAAAATTCTCAGAATTATTTGAATGTGTACTAAGTGTTTTTACAAAGAAATTTTGTTAATAAAAATGTGCAAAATGCATATTGTCTCACTTAATTTAATATCTATAAAATAATTAAACGTCTATAAAATTGTCAATTTTATGCAAAATCTTCATATTAATGAAGAAAATATCAATAAATAAAATTATCGATCGCAGGTCATTTGATGTAAAGTTCTTCATATTGAGTTGGGTTTGAAAATTAATGCATTGATGCAAATTGAGCAATGCATCAATGCATAAAGTATTTTTTGACTGGCATTGCAAACAAATTTTAAATTTTTACAAGTGATGTAAAAACAAATTGTTCCACGTAGAACAATGTTGAGTATTCAGGTCAATAAACAAAACAATAAACAAAATATATTCAAAATTATCTATCTAATTAAAAAGTTGAGCTCTTGTTCCACATGGAACATTTTCAAAAATATAATATATAATGCAGTTTTCAGGAAAAATCTATTTGTCATATCTTATATAATTTTGCAGTTTTAGCCATTTATCAATTAAAAATAGAAATTCTTTGATGTAATTTTTATCATAATTTGATTGGGTGCAATTATTCTTATCTATTACAATTATGTGCATTATAGCTCTTTTTTCAAATTTCAGTTGAATATGAGAATATCCAATAATTTTAATTCCTTCATACAAAATAAAATGCTTGTGATCTTCGTCATGAAAAGTGAGTTCATATTTATCGTTTCTAATATACTCATTACGATATTTCTTTGCTGCATTTAATTCTTCAAAATGCGCGCATATTACAAATCTCAAACGATTAAATTTTGTCTTTTTCAATATTTCTTTTATAAAATCATGTTTTCCTAAAGTATAATTTTTAAACATTGAATTATCTTTCTGATGTGATTTTGCATTTTTAATAAGTTTGTATTTTAACTTTTCATATTCTTCTTTATTGTTATCATTATTTTTTAAATGATCGCAAAATAATAAGTTTAGCTCTATTTCTGGATTATTTTTCTCAAAAATATGAAGATTAATATTTAATTTTGACGATCTGTAAGTAAAGCATTTTCTCAAAGGTAAATTGAATCCACCTCTGTATTCATAATTCAAGCATTCTAAGTCTTTGTGCTCAAATTCTAAGTTATCAATTTCTACAATTATATCTATTATAGGTTTTGCAGATAATTCTGGAATTGCTGTAGATCCAATGTGATGAATAGATATTAAATTTTTCCCTAATGATGATTTAATTTTACATTCTTCGATTTCAAATTGTTTAATCCAGTTTGAATTGTATGGCTCAATTTTTACTTTCATATGATGCATATTGTATTGTATATTATAGCAATTTGCTATTTTACTATCTTTATTTTCAAATTCCCATTTCTTTCATTTTGTTTATATTAATCAACTTATTTGCTATTTCTATATTATCAAAGAATAGTATAAACTATTACTTATTATGTATTTTTCAGTATTGATTAAATAATAATTTAATTATTTCTTTACTTTGAATATTAATTTATGTTATAGTATAGTTATGTTAAAAAATAGTATATTAATAATATTGGCAAGTAGTATTTGCGCTACAGATGATGACTTAAATAATGAATTATTTAATCATAATCCATATACATTTATAGGAAAAAATACAACTTCAGAAGCAATGGTAAATGAAATAAGCGAAGATTTAGATAAAGTTGAATCTTGCGCAAATTGGATAAAAGAAACAAATGAAGTCAATTCATTGGATCCGATTTCTGAAGAAGAAATAGAGTGGAAGCCAGCAAATAATGCATATTTGCCTAATAATGAAATATCAAGTGAATTATTAAGCGAATTATTAAATTTGGATATGCCTAATTTAATTCCAATGTCTTGTGATGCCAGTGATTTATCAAGTATTCCTGCTTTAGAAAGTTTTTCATCATGCAGTGATTCATCAGATTCTTGTAGTGCTCCTACTTTGTTATCTGAAGAAGATTCTGCAGATCTTTTAGTGAATAATTTGATTGATTGCCTTTCTTTGTCATCTTATGAGCAAGATGTAGCTGCGAGAAGATTAAACTTTACAGGGGCAGAAGAAGAGATTTATGAAGATGTAGAGTTGACTGAATCAGTTGCTTCTCCAAGATTGCCAAATCCTTCTGTTCCTGATTACTTACAGAATCTAAATAGAGCTTTAAGCGAGGAGTCAGATCAACCTCAATACACTAGCGAATATACAGATAATCCGTTGAATTATTGCGCAGATTTTGCTTGATAATTCGTTAATGCTTGTTTGGTTCCAGGCAATAGATTGCAATTTTATAAAATGATAGAATGAAATCATGGCTGGTCATTCGAAATTTCATAATATTAAACATAGAAAAGAAAGACAAGACTCAAAAAGAGCTAAAGTTTTTACAAAAATAGGAAAAATTCTTACTATAGCAGCTCGGAATGGGACTGACCCTAAGATGAATCCTTCTCTTAGAACGGCATTAGAGGCAGCAAGAAGGGCTAATATGCCCAAAGATAATATTAAAAATGCTATCAATAAAGCTGCTGATAAGAATGCCGATATAGAAGTAAAATATACAGGATATGGGCCTGGGAAAATAGCATTTCTTATTGAAGGAATTACAGATAATAGCAATAGAACATTTACAGAATTAAAAGTTTTATTTAATAAATATGGATCTGGACTTAATGATTTATCATTTATGTTTGAGCATATCGCATTGGCAAATATTAAAAGCACAAATGATGAGAAAGTTAGTGAAGATGATGTATTGGAATTGCTTGCAGATTTTGATATTGATGATATTTATGAAGATGATGGAATTAATGTAATTGCTAATTTCTCAGATTTATTTAACATTCAGAATGCGCTTGAAAGCAAATTTAGTGAAATTATTTGTGAATCAGCATACAAGACAACAAGTAAAATTGATGCTGAAGATATAGAAAAAGTGAAAAATTTCATTGATATAATGGAAGATCATGATGATGTTCAAAATGTTTGGCATAATTGCTCTAATATATAATTACACTTATCAAATATAGCAATTAACAAATGTTCTATGTGGAACAAAGGCATTAAGAATGTTGAATGATTTATTAGCTTTTGTAAAATATCTTATAAAAATGAAAGTTTATGAAATTATTAATGTGACAAGATATGTTCCATGTGGAGCATTTTCTGAAGAATGCATTGAGGGATTCATTGTTCCATGTGGAACACTTATCAGCAAAAAACAATTGTAAATTTACTGTTCCATGTGGAACAATATCGTTTCTCCATTTTGGATTATCTCTTTATTTTGATGATTTGAATTATATTAATTAATTTCATGGCATAAATCATAAATTTTATATAAATTAATAAATTTAGAAAATTATGGATTACTTATTTTTAATATGCATTTTGTTATTTTTGCATGATATGCTAATTTTGTCATTTAAGAAATCATTTATCGATTGATTTAGCATTTCATATCTCCATCCATATTTATATTGTAATTTTCCATTTGCGCATATAAATCTTACTTGCTCAGAGCTACAAAGCCAGCTTGCAGGAATATTCTCATTTTCAGCAATAATTTTAATTAATATATGTAGCGCATTTTGCAAATTAGCATCAATGTTATCTTTTTGTTTTGTGCTGGAATTTAAAATATCCATTATATCCTGCAAGTATATTTGCAATTTATCTGGAATCATAGATTTTATTTTATTTCTATCTGTTTCACATGATATTGAATGAAGAATTTTATTGTTCAGGATCCATCCAGGTGGAATATTTTTTTTCTGTGCTAATTTATCTCTCCACAAATGAATCATAGATTTTTTCTTTGGGTTATATTTAATATTTGATACTTCTTCTTTAACCCATTCATATCTATTTGTATTTTTTAATTTACATGATAATGATTTAAATATAACATCAAGATACATCACATCATATTTTGCATATTCGAGCATTTCTTTTGTAAGTGGCCTAACATTCCATATTGCATCTTGGTATTTTTTTTCTAATTCTACATCTACAATTTGCTTTGTAAGATTTTGATATGACATATTGTGTCCTAATTGACAAAATGAAGCTGCTATTTGAGTGTCAAAGCAATTTTCTATGCTAATTTCAGCATGTTTAAGAACGTTTAAATCTTGTTCGCATGCGTGGCATACTTTAAGAATTTCAGAATTTGCAAACATTTCTGCTATAAGAGTATTTTTTATTTCTACTTTTTGAGCATCAATAATGGCAATTTTATTATTTATTTTTAATTGTATTAAGCATAATGTAGACCAATAAGTGTTTCTGCGATGAAATTCAGTGTCAAAATATATTATTTCTGGAGCTTCAAGCGTGATTATAAAGTTATCTAAATCAACTTTATTATCTATAAAAACTGCATTATCAATTACATGGTTTTTTGCATTATCAATTGCATTATTTTTTTCATCATCAGCTATATTGCAATCATTATTCATTTCTGCCTCAATTGATCCATAATACTATTATGCGCATCCATTTCTTCTTCAGAAACAGTTAATTTGCTCTCAGATCTTTCAATTTTCCCAGATACAGTTTTTATTTTCTTTTCTTCAACAAAAAGAGACTGTTGCTTTGGCGCATAAAGAGATACATATACTTTCGACAATATTTTTGCATCAATCAGCGCTCCATGCAATGTTCTTTCATGAAGTGAAATATTGAATCTTTTAGCTAATGCATTTAAGTTTGCAGGAGATCCTGGAAACATTTTTCTCGCTACAGCTAAAGTATCTACAACTTTATTACTTAAATTTTCTTGCTTTTGCCTTGAAAGCTCAGCGTTTAGGAATCCCATATCAAATTTTGCATTATGAGCAACTATAGTTGAGTCTTTTACAAAGTCTAGAAATTGTTCATATACATCTTTAAAGACAGGCTTATCTTTAAGGAATTGATTAGTTATTCCATGAATTTTTTGTACTTCTTCTCCCATTTCTTGTTCCGGATTGATATACAAGTGTAATTTTCTTCCAGTATATTCAAAATTATTTAATTCTATGCATCCTATTTCTACGATCCTATCTGTTGATCTGCTTAATCCAGTGGTTTCCGTATCTAGAACTATAATATTCATAATCGTATTATAGGTGATTTTGCAATTAAATGGTTGATGATAATTATGAGATAAGCAAGAACGAAAGAGAGAAACGAATTTCGATTCATAGCGAAGCAAGAACGAAAGAGAGAAGCGATTTTCGATTCATAGCGAAGCAAGAACGAAAGAGAGAAGCGATTTTCGATTCATAGCGAAGCAAGAACGAAAGAGAGAAGCGATTTTCGATTCATAGCGAAGCAAGAACGAAAGAGAGAAGCGATTTTCGATTCATAGCGAAGCAAGAACGAAAGAGAGAAGCGATTTTCGATTCATAGCGAAGCAAGAACGAAAGAGAGAAGCGATTTTCGATTCATAGCGAAGCAAGAACGAAAGAGAGAAGCGTTTTTCGATTCATAGCTGCAAAATGGGCAATATTTATATAATTTATTTGTTTTATTGAAATCTAATGATATTTTATCTTTGCTGAAATATAATGATATTTGAAAATTGCTGGGGTACTAGGATTCGAACCTAGGATCACGAGACCAAAACCCGATGCCTTACCGCTTGGCTATACCCCAACATAAACATCATACTAATCCAGCGCTCCAAAATCAATACAATTTCTTGACAAATTTCTAATATTTATGGCGATATCTTTTTTGAGAGCTGTTACTACTAAATTAAAGAACGTGATAATATGATAAATATGAAAATTGTTACATGGAATGTTAATTCTGTAAGGGTGAGGTTGCCATTAATAGAGCAATTAATTGCAGAAGAAAATCCTGATGTTATATTGCTGCAAGAGACGAAGTGCATGAATGAATTTTTCCCAAAAGATTTTTTTGAATCTCATAATTATCATTTAGCTATACATGGTCAAAAAACTTATAATGGAGTTGCTATTATTTCAAAATATCCTATAGAGAATGTGAAATGGGATTTAGATGATTCTACAGAAGCAAGATATATTGAAGGATTTACAAATGGACATTATGTAGTTTCTGCATATGTTCCATGTGGAAATAAGTCTGATGAAGCATATAAGTACAAGCAAGAATTTTTAGGATCTATTGCATCGAGATGGAAGGGCGAAGAAAGTGCAATTATAGGAGGGGATTTCAATGTTGCAATGTCTGATGATGATATGCAAACTCCTGCAAAATGGATTGGAAGTGTATTATGCACAGATGAAGTTAGAAATGGAATGCAAAAAGTGTTTGATGCTGAATTTGATGATTGCCATGAAATATCTGATGGAAAAAATGATTTTACTTGGTGGGATTATAGAAGGCCTAATGAAGGCTTGAGAATAGATTATATATTATCTAAAAATGTTTCAGGGAAACTGAAAACTTTGCAGCATTACAGAAAAATGGAAAGACCAAGCGATCATGTTCCAGTAATGTTTGAAATATAAAATAATTTATAATGAGTTTTTAGCATTTCAATATAGGAAATGTTTCAATTGAATTGAATTAATTTTAGGAACACGATAGAATTTTATTATGATTTTAAAAACTTTATCTATTATTAAGCCTGACGCAGTTAAAAAAGGCGTGTCTGGAAATATTATAAGCATGTTCGAGTCCAATGGATTCAATATAGTTGCAATGAAGAAGATTCATTTGTCTAAAAAACAAGCTGAAGAATTCTATAAAGAGCATTCTGCAAGACCGTTTTATGGGGATTTATGTGATTTTATGTGTTCTGGACCTGTAATTGTTCAAGTTTTGGAAAGAGAAAATTCAATTAAAGCAAATAGAGATCTAATGGGAGCTACAAATCCATCAGAGTCTGATAACGGAACAATCAGAAAAATGTATGGAGATTCTATCGACAACAATGCTGTGCATGGTTCAGATTCAGAAGAAAGCGCTAACAGAGAAATCTCTTTCTTCTTTTCTGATCTGGAAATTTGCTAATGGTATTCATGCCAATTATGGCAATACCAAATTTAATAAGCATTTCTAGAATTTTCTTTGGAATATCTTTTTTTTGCTTATACCCAGAAAGTTATGCGGTTATATTTTTGTTCATTGGAGCATTTAGCGATGTGTTGGATGGATTTATAGCTAGGCAATTTGGACTATGTTCAAGATTAGGGGAAATAATTGATCCAATATCAGACAAAATATTCTGGATGTTGATTTTATCTCGCTTGTATTTGAGCAGCATTATTCCTAAATGGTTCTTATTTGTATGCATAGCAAGAGATATGATGTTTTTCAGTGCATTTATATTTATGTTTATAAATGGAATTAATAATTTCAAAGCAAGTTGGTCTGGAAAATTGACTGCTGTTATAATTGGATCAACAATAATTTTATCTTTATATGAAGATTGCCAACTCTGCATGAGGAGAATGTATTTGATATGCATAGTATTTATGATTTTCAATATATTAGATTATTGCAGAAGGCTGATTAAATGAACATTATTGCAACTGGAATTGCATTTTATTTTTTAGATATTATAACCCTTGTTTTCTCTTCTTTTCTTCTTGCATATGTTCTGTCTCCAATTTATGAAAAATTAGTGAAAATAGGATTTTCTAGATTTTTATCTGCTTTATTATCTGTGTTTATTGCTGCTATTTTATTGGTATTGTTATTAATTTATTCAGTACCAAAACTTTACATGCAGGCAATTGAATTATTTAAATTTCTTCAATTAGTATATAGATTAGTCATTGATAAATATGCGCATATTTTGGATGATTATGGCCAACAACCCTTAAGCAATATGCTTCTTAGTAAAGATAGTTTGCAAAAAGCTGTTGTTGTTGCATCTGGATATGGTTATGATTTGGTAAATTTAGTCTTACAATTTATTTCTGTCATTATGATGTGTTTTTATATGTTGAAAGATTGGGAGCTATGGAGGCCAAGATTTCTTAGCATTGTTCCAGAGCAATATAAAAGTACGGCAAATATACTTTTCGAAGACATTATGCATTCATTGAAAATATGGATTTATGGACAAATGTTAGTTACATTAACTTTATTTGCATATTACTTTATGGCATTAAGTTATATCAATATGCCATTTGCCTTTTTACTGTCTTGTTTATTTAGTATTTTATCAATAATTCCATATATTGGAGACATGATTTCATTTATCATTATGTTTAGTATTTTATCTGGTTATCAACCATTTTTCTCAGAATTTATGATATATTCATTTGCTATTTTAAGCCTTGGATTTGTATTGGAAAATGTTTTTATGGTTCAATTATTTATAGGAAGAAAAGCGGGAATACATCCTTTATTTTTATTTATACTGTTGTTAATTTTTGGAAAATTACTTGGAATTAGCGGTATTATATTAACATTGCCGCTATCTGTGATTTTTGCAGCAGTATGGAGGACCGGAATAATTAAAAGGAAATGGTCTTGAATAAGAAAAAATGATCTTAAATTTTAATTGGAGCGAGAGCTCTTCTAAAGCTAATTTTTTTACCAATAAAACAAATAGATTTATAATAAATTGGATTGAAAATGATAATTTATGGAATGGCCAAACTATTTTAGTGGGCCCTAAAAAATCTGGAAAAACCCATTTAGCGAATATTTGGAAAGAAATTTCTGGAGGTTTTTTCTTGGATCCTGAATGCAGCAATATAGATTACTCAAAAAATATAATTATAGATAATGTGAATAGATTTTCGGAAGAGAAAATTTTTAATATTTTGTTTAATTCATCTCAATCTAATGGTAATATTTTATGGCTTATTGAGGATTTGAATTTTATTGATAATCTAATTCCAGATATTAGGTCAAGATTCAATGTAATTACTCACATGCAAATACCTAATCCAGATAATGAAATTTGCATTGCGATAATGCATAAATTGTTTAGAGATTTTGGACTTGATGCACATAATGATGTTTTGCAATTTATTATTAAACGAGTGAAAAGATCTTATGATGAAATATACAATGCAGTAAGTAGAATTCACACACAATGCATTATTCACAAAAGAGCTCCATCTGTAATATTTGTAAGCTCTATATTTGAAACTTCATTGAATTGAGATTTAATAAGCAGACCAAAGCGAGAAGAGCAAGATTTTGAGAGAAACGAGAAATAGAAGTTAAGTTGAGCAAAGCGAGAAGGGCAAGTGGAGTTGATATATAAAAAAGCGAATCTAAACTGGATGAAATGAATTGCTATTCAAGATAACGGCTCTAAATTTAATAAATGTAGCGAATAATAAAAAAGATAAATTGAGTTAAGATCTTAAAAATATTAAGATAATGGAGCGAATAGAGCAAAATAGCAAAGTAATTGAAGATAAAAGTTTAATCAAAAATTAATCATTATGATTCAAAAAATATACAATGAATCTAGTATGTAATGGAGCTTGTGCGAATTGTACATTTGGAACAGTTCAATCTGATTTAATGATCTTGCCAGCAAAAAGAGTTAATGCCTGTGGGCAGCCAGCAGCAACAATTGCAGATAATATTCCAATCGCAAATATTCATCCGTTTGTCATGTGCACATCTCCTGCAAATCCAGCTGTACAAGCTGTTATCATAGCAAGTTTAGGAACTGTTACTCAGGCTCCATGTGTGCCTGCAGTTGTTGCTCCATGGGTGACTGGAAAGCCAGATGTATTAATTGGAGAGATTCCAGCATTGAATGATCAATCTAAAGCATTTTGCATTTGGGGTGGAGTAATTAGCATATCCTTTGCAGGGCAAGTTAAAGTGAAGTTGTGATATTATTTGAATTTTAAATTTCTACATCTATAATGCTTCCATTAGATATCTATATTTTAAATCTTTAAATTTCTACATCTATAATGCTTCCATTAGATATCTATATTTTAAATCCTTGCATCTCTAACAAATTCTATGCAATTTCTTGCGAATTATTTTCTATTTTTTGTAAATGACATATAGCAGTTGCAAGCGCGTCAGAAATATCTTCTTGGTCTATTTCAGTTTTTAAAATTTTACAAACAAAACTCATGACATCTTCTTTAGTTGCATTGCCTTTTCCAGCTACTTTTTGCTTAATTACTGTCGTAGGATATGATGTAACAGGGACTTTTGCTAAACCAGCAGCAGATATAATAGCTCCATATGCAGCTCCTAATCTAATTCCAGAAGATGCATTTAGGCCAAAGAAAGTTTGCTCTATAGCTATGTTTTCTGGATTGTGAGTATGGATAATATTCATTGTATTTGACCATAAAAGAGCCAATCTTTGTTCTAATGGGAGCTTAGGATTTGGCTTTATAAGTCCATAATCCACACATTGAAGTTTTTTCCCTTTTTTGATCAATCCCCATCCAGTTTTACACAATCCAACATCTAATCCTAAAATCTTCATAAATAAAATCCAAACAACCAATCAACCTTAATGCATAAAGCTATTCAATGCAATGAATTAAACAAAACTTATATAATAGCAATACCTTGAAAAAATTGAAAATAAACGTTAGTAGAATTCCTATTTTTGATGACCTTTCAACTTTTATATACAGTTTACAGAAAATGTAAAATGACTAAAGCTGCAAAATTGCAAAAGAGCTAGAGAGTAGATTTTCTCTAAATAAGATATAATATTAAGCTTTTGTTCCATGTGGAACAAAAAATACATTAAATATAAATTTATTGATTAAAAAAGATCTTTATTTTGTTCAAAGTATCTTTTAGCGCTTTTATTTATATCTGATTGACTAGCAGAAATATTAAATACCTTCTTGAATAAGCTTTTATTTTTTTTCTGCATCTGCATGGATTCTTTCTGCATGGATTCTTTCTTCTATTTGTCGTTTTTGCTCTTCTTCCAATACTTTCATTTGTTTTTGTTTTTGTTTTTCTATTGCTCGCTCTCGATCTTGTGCGGATACAATGTAAGAAATAGTGTATTTTCCTTCATATTGCATCCATGTTTTCATATTCATAGAAGAAAATTCTAAATTAATAGCATTGTTTGAATAATTAAATTCTTTTAATGATAAATTGCAAATTCCTTCTGGTAGCGCAGTTAATTTATTATTAGATACATCAAGCTCTTCTAATCTTTCCAGATTTCCAATCCAATCTGGCAGTGAAGTCAATTGATTATTAGATATATAAAGTCCTGTCAAATTTTTCAATTCCTTAATGCAATTTGGCAAAAAGGTTATGTAATTGTTTTGCATGTCAAGATATTTTAAATTATATAGATATGCCATTTCCTTTGGCAATATGGTTAATTTATTATATGACACATCAAGTGCTTCTAAGTTTCTTAAATCCCCAATCCCAAATGGTAGCGCATCTAAATGATTATACGATATATTAAGTAATGCCAAACTTCTTAAATCTCCAATCCAAGTTGGAAATGACCTTAATTGATTATCTTTTAAAAATAGTTTCTCTAAATTTTTCGGCTTTCTCATTTCTTTTGGCAATACAGTTAGTTGATTGTCGTTCAAGTTAAGTAATGTAAATATTTTAACGTTTCAACTTCTTTTGGAAGTGTTTTTAATTGATTATCTGATATATCAAGTGATGTCAAATTATAAAGCGACCCTATCCAATTAGGCAGTTTCATTAAATTATTGCGGCATAAACTAAGCGAATTATAATTAGGATATTCTCTTGCCCAAGCATTCACATTAATTATATCGATATAGCTTTGATTTTGATCGCTTGCTTCTAATGTTGTTAAATATGGATCGCATGTGTATTCCACTCTTTGCTCTTCATAGCGTCCTTCTTCATATTCTTCTTCCTCTTCATCCCATTCTAAGGCTTCTAGTCCACTATCAATCCATTCTTGAACGCATGAATCAGAATTAGAGATTATATTAACATTATTGCTTGAATAACAAAAACTCCCTAATGATAAATCTAAATCGCATACATCTTCTGGTAAGCAGGTTAAGCAATTATTTTGTATATAAAGTTCTGTTAAATTGCTCAAATCTCCAATCCAAGCTGGCAATAAGGTTAATTTATTATTCCCTAAATCAAGCATTGTTAAATTGCTCAAATCTCCAATCCTATTTGGCAATGCAGTCAATCTATTGTATGATACAGAAAGATTTACTAAATTGCTCAAATCTCCTAGGAAGCCAGGCAATGTGACCAATCTATTATCACAAATGCTAAGCTTTGTTAGATTCTTCAAGCTCCCTAGACAAATAGGCAGTTTGGTCAATTCATTGTTTGAGATATTAAGCTCTCTCAAGTTATGCAAATTATCAAACAAATTATCTGGAATATACTTAGGGGTCCCATCTGCATATAGCAACTTTATTCAATCTATTTAAAACATTCTTATCTCCCATGCAAAGTGTATATAGAAAGTTATTTGCCTTATTTTTTTGAAATTGATTATAATCTCTTACAAAATGAGATGCATTTGGCTTATTTTTTTTAATTTGATAAGCGCAATATAATGTTAATGCTTCTTTTTTACTTTTTGTGATAAATATCTTTCATATCCTGCTTCAGTTTTAACCTTTTTCAGATAATTAGAACTATAAGAATCCACTTTAATCATGTATTTATAGAATAGATCTTTGCTGGATCTTATATTTGCAGCGCATATTATGGAAAGCAATTGGATAATTTTACATTTCATTAAGGCTCTTATAACATTATGAAAATAAATTGCAAAATTTGATTACTCCATGTGTAATTTGATAAATAAATCATCATTAAGTGATAAGAGAGACAGAGGTATTAAAAATATAATTAAATTGATTGTTCAAATTATTGAAAAGAAATTAGTTTAGTATTTCTTTTTCTTTTTGACTAACAATTTCATCAACTTTAGCAGTGTATTTTTTTACAATTTCATCGAAGCTTTTTTCAGATTTTTTTCTTATGTCTTCAGATATTTCTTTGTCTTTTTCCATTTTTTTCAATTCTGACATAATATCCTGACGAGTTGATCTCATAGATATTTTTGCCTTTTCTTTAAAATCTTTGGCAACTTTTACAATTTCATTTCTTCTTTCTTGTGTCAAAGAAGGAATTTTTACCACTATAGAATCCCCTTCTACATAAGGATTTACATTAAGATTACTATCTCTAATGCTTTTTTCTGTAGACCTAATAAGGGATTTATCCCAAACTTGAACATGTAAAGCTTGATTTCTTGCTGTAATGCTTGCAACAGACTTGATAGGCATGATTTGGCCATGAGAATCAACTTTAATTGAACTTAAAAAATCTGGAGTCACAACATTAGTTCTAAGTCCAGATAAATTGCTTTTCAATGCGACTATCGTTTTTTCCATTCTGTTTTTTAAATCTGATTCTATATGATTTGTCATAAATTTACTCTCTTTTACAATATAATATTAATTATATCATTTTTCTGCAACATCAGAATTGCGAAAAAATTACTATTTAATTTCGCTTAAGAAGTTAAAATTTTATCTGGAATAATTTATTATTTATGTAATTTATTTGTATAATATTTTAATGACTTCGTATTCTCTTGATCCGCCAGGAGTTATGACTTCAAAGCAATCACCTTCAGATCTACCTAAACAAGATCGCCCTACAGGTGATTTGATAGATATTTTACCAGAATCAGGATCAGATTCATCTTCACCTACAAGTTGATATGATACTTGTGCATCATTATCTAAATCGCATAATGTAATTGTTGCTCCGAATCTTATATCATCAAATCCATTTGAAAAATCTATAATTCTTAATGCAGGAATCCTTCTTCTTAAATAAGATCTTCTTGATTCAAGAGCTCCTTGCATTTCTTTAGCAGCTTTGTATTCTGCATTTTCAGATAAATCGCCTAATGCTCTAGCTTTTTGTATAGCCTCTATAATTTTAGGCAATTTTACATTTTCTAATTCAAAAAGCTCATCATTTAGCTTTTTATACCCTTCTTTGGTAATTGGAAAATAGTTATTCATATTCTTCCGCCTTATTCACGTATTTGTATTTTATATCTTTTTATGAAACAATGTCCAGTAAGTGCAGTCAAATTATTTCTGTGGAATTTTTGTAAAAATAATTTAAGAAAATAAAAGTATTAAATTATTTAAAATTCTTGATTGCAGCATAAAACAGAAGGAGATTAAATGAATAAAGTTATAGACGAACAAAGCATTAAAGATGTTAATAGTAAGCACGGTGGTGCTGATATAGAGTCTGAAATTGTAGCAAGTCAAGAGCAAGATGCTAAAGATGTTAATGAAAAACAAAAAAGCGATTCTGATATAGAATCTATCATTAAGTTTAGTTTTAGAGATTTGCAAGATGCAGGGTTACAATTCGGGCATAAAGTAGCTAGAACTAACAGAAGAATGCTTCCATATATATATGGTGAAAAAGATGGAATACATTTAATAAATTTGGGAAAAACCATTCCTTTGTTGAAAAATGCATTATTGGCTGTTAGAAAACACGCTTCAAACCCTCGTAATGGAAGAATATTATTTGTTGGAACAAAGCACCAATCTTCAGAAGCAGTGCAAGAAGCAGCAATGCAATGTGCTCAATATTATGTTAATAAAAAATGGCTTGGTGGTTTGCTAACAAACTGGAATACAGTTTCAAAATCCATTAAGAGAATGAAAGACATAGAAAAAAAGATAAAAGAAGGCTATTTCAGCACATATAAAAAGCATGAGCAAGTTAAGATACAAAAAAACTATGAAAAAGATAAAAGTCTTTTTGAAGGAATAAGAGATATGAGTGATCTTCCTAGTTTGATTATCATCACTTCTCATCATGAGCAAACAGCAATTAAAGAAGCTCAAGTTTTGAATATTCCTATAATTCTTCTTCTGGATACTAATGGAGACCCTAAGGGAATTTCATACCCAGTTCCAGGAAATGATGACTCAATTATTTCTGTTCATTTGTTTTGTGCATTATGTTCTAGAGCAGGGTTGCTTGGAATTCATGATGAGCAAGAAATTTTGAAGAGAAAAGAAGAAGAAAAGAAAGAAAAGGAAAAGGAAAAAGAGAAAAATGACTAATATTTCTATGGATCAAATAAAATCTTTAAGAAGCAGAACTGGATCAGGTATAGCAGTATGCAAAGAAGCTCTTGTTGCAAATGGTGGAAATGAAGAAAAAGCTATAGATTGGCTTAGACAAAAAGGAATTGCATCACAAGCAAAAAGATCTGGAAAAGATGCATCTGAAGGTATCATTGCAATGCTACTTGAAGGAAATGCTGGAACATTAGTTTCATTGAAATGTGAAACAGATTTTGTTGCTAAAAGCGAGGATTTCTGGGGAATAGCTAGAGATTTATGTCCGCTTTCAATAGTGAATTCAAAAGATTTGCCAAATCAAGCATTAAATGGAACTAAAGTTTCTGATTTGCTGGTTGATAAATCTGCAATAATTAAAGAAAATATACAGCTTGGAGAAGTTGCAACTCTAAAATCTGAACCTGATACTTATGTATATGGTTATGCACATGGAAATATAGTTCCATTGCCAACAATAGGAATAATAGGAGTTTTGGTAAGAATTTCTAAGCCAAATGATGATTTCGGAAAGAAAATTGCAATGCATGTTGCAGCAATGAATCCAGAAGTTATAAGTTATAGTCAAATTCCATCTGATATAATGGAAAGAGAAAAAGAAGTGGCATCTGCTAAGGTTGACCAAAGCAAGCCTGAAGCTGTTCAAAGTGCGATGTTAGAAGGAATGCTTAAAAAAGCTCTTAAAGACAAAGTTCTTCTATCACAAGATTATGAAGATTATGAATCAGGAAAAAAATACACTATAGAGCAATTTGCTAAAGAAAAAGGAATTGAAATCTTAGAATTTAAAAGAATTGAGATTTTAAAATAATTTTCACTGCAATTTAATAGTGAATTTGTTCATTAATGCAATTTCATAGATTTTTTTCATGAATTGTTGAGCATTATGCATTCGCTATCTGTACAATGCGATATGCAAAATAATAAAATAAATATTTGGAGAATTGATGAATTATAATAATTTTGGACTTATAAAAATATCTGGGGCATATTTTCAAGATAAAGAAGAAGAATTAATGAATTTCTTGAATAAAAATCGTGACAAGAAGTTAGTGTTTATGGTTGGTGGTGGAAACATTACCAGAGGAAGATATGTAGAATCCAAAGATAGGCTTTTAAAAGACAGAATGGGAATACTAAGCACTTTAATTAATGGGGTGTCATTAGGAGAAAAAATGCTTAGTTTAAGTTTGAATCCATATATATGTGCTCCAATTTGCAATGAAGATGTTATAAATCCATACAATCCAATGAAAATAAAAGAATTAATGCAAAAAAATACGCATAAAATTATTGTATGTGGAGGATTGGGTTGGAGTGGAAATATTAGCACAGACACAGCAATGGTTGTGAGAGGGTTAGAATTATCATGTTCTTGGGTTTGCAAAATATCTGAAATAGGAGGAGTTTTCGAAGAAGATCCAAATATTAACCCAGAAGCTAAGTTGTTGAATTATTTAGATTATGATCAGGCTTTGAAATATGATGCATATGATAAATCTGCTGCACTTATTGCAAAGGAAAATAATTTGCCGTTAGTGTTCGCGAAATTAGATAATTTATCCAAAATGATTTCTGATTTAGAAAATGGAAAATTCAATTCAATAAATAGCACAATAATCAAAAACCTTATTTAATTAAATTGAATTAATAATTGAATTAATAATTTTAGAGAATTATAAGTTGATAAAATTTACTTTTTTAATAATCACAAATGTTCTACGTGGAACAATGAGATTAATGAATTATTCAAAATATTAATATTTTGACTTTCAAAAATGAATAGCCAATTAGATTGAAATAAGAATTGATGAATTTAATAGCTAATTAGAGAAAATAATCAAAAATAAAATGCAAAGTAATATTGTAATTATTTGTTATATGCTTATTTAACAATATATTAAATCTGCAATATTAGCTCCTCTATATTGATCAAATCTTTAAATTGCTTTCCATTAATGCTCTTTAATCCATTTCCAGACAAATCTAATTTTATCAAATTGAATAAATTTCTCAACGTATTATCCTCTAAATTATATATTTTATTTCTTTGTAATATAATGCATTCAATTTGGACAAATCCAGCAAAATCATCTTCTTTTGATTGATGTTAATTTATTATCACTTAAATTAATATGCTTCAATGATTTAAATTGAACAAGCACTCCTATTTGCTCTAAATTATTTCCCCTCATATTAAGATGTTCCAATGATTGCGCTTTAGTTATTCCATCAAATGATTTGAGCTTATTAAAACTTGCATCTAAATATTTTAAATTCTTAGCATTTAAAAATAGAGAGTCTGGAATTGACCAAATATTATTGTTATATATGCAATTCCCTCAAATTATATAATTTCTCAAATTGATTGTTAGACAGAAGTTGCAGTTCACAGTTTGATAAATCAAGATTTTATATAGGTATAGAATTATTAAGCAATAAATTGGGAATAATTGGAATGATGCAACCTTGCAAAGATAATTGATTTAACAACTCAACATCTTTGTGTATACTTTCTCTAAGTTGATTGCTTATATCGTCATATGCCAATATATACATCTTTTTCATTAAAGATTTTAATTTATCATTTTTGGACCAATCAAATAAAATTTCTAAATAAATCAATTGATGCAAATCATCATCGAAAGATAAAAATGAATTGATTATTCTGCAAATATCCTCTTTGAATCCTGTTGAATAATATGAACATTGTAGGAAGTTTGTATTCTTCCTTCCTTCTTCAATGACTGCTATATCTTCCGAAGTTTATTCACAAATAGAATTATTTTCCATTCTATTGATTTTTTCATCTAGTGCATTGTATTTCTCAGAAAGTTTTTCTTGAGGAGATGATGATATGCTTATTGTTAATGAGCATAATAATGTAGAAATAAATTTATAGTTCATTGCATTATTATAACATTATATTAATGTTTATTAATATTTTTAAGATGTATTTATGTTGTTTAAAATACACAATCCATTCATAAATAATCTCATTCATCAATGGAGCTTGCTTTTTGGCTTAAGTTTAGTATAATAGACTTATTGCTCTTATCGTCTAGAGGCCTAGGACGCCGCCCTTTCACGGCGGTAACACGGGTTCAAATCCCGTTGAGAGTAATTCTCTATTTTTTAATATAAATCAAATAAGAATTAATAAAATTTAAATGAATTGATGAAGAATATTATATAACTTTAATAAATTCTTGTATTATGCTATAATTCGTGGTGACTATAAATTATTATGGAAGACAGCCATGCAAAGTTATATTGCATAAGGGTGATTTGCCAGATTATGTAGAAAAATCTGATTCTGTTGCTATTGATACAGAAACAACTGGACTGCATTTATACAGAGATAGACTTTGCTTAATTCAATTGACATTTAACGATGGAATTTGCCATCTAATTCAAATAGATAAAGATCAAACAGAAGCAAAAAATCTAACTAATATACTTGCAGATGAAAAAATAGAAAAAATATTTCATTTTGGAAGGTTTGACATGGCAATGCTTTATCAGGCTTTTAAAGTAATGCCAAGGCCAATATATTGTACAAAATTAGCTTCAAAATTAGTGAGAACTTATACTGAAAGACATGGATTGCGTGAATTATGCAGAGAATTGTTAAGTATAGATATATCTAAAGATAAGCAATGCTCTGATTGGGCAGCTGAAGCTTTGCAAGATGATCAAAAGCATTATGCTGCTAAAGATGTAGTCTTTTTGCACAAATTACAAGAAAAGCTTAGCGAGATGCTTACTAGAGAAGGAAGATATAATTTGGCAATGTCATGTTTTGATTTCTTAGAGCATAGAGTTCATTTAGATTGTGCGGGATGGCATGATATTGATATTTTTGCACATCTTTAATGCTTAAATTTTTTACAGTTTTATAAAAAGTTATATAAAATATATAAATGTTCCATGTGGAACAAAAAATTCAATTTTAATTTTCATGACATTAGGCAAATTATATATAAATCAAAGTATTGCATTATAATTTATATACAAATTTCAAAAAATTGCTTAAAAATACGCAGTCTTTGAAGTAGAAAAATATATATTAATAGCGATAAAATAAATAAATTTTTATTGATAGAAATATTATTAAATAAGTAGAAAGATTTGCTATTTCAAGTAATATATAATTTTGCAAATATATTTCATGAGCTGAAAAGGATTGAATATTGAGTTTAAAGATAATAAAATAAATATAATATAATAAGTAATGAGCAAAATCATTCAAAGAATTGAGTGAAAACATGTTTTTGCATATGGATTAAAATTCAAATAAAAAATGGAAAGATTGGTTGGGCAATTGATGGAAAATAAGCAAATGATTTTAAAATCATCTTTGATTAACACAAAGCTTGGGTCTATGTATGTAGTTAGTGATGATGAAAAATTATTTATGTTGGAATTTGTTGATCAAAAGAATTTGAATATACATGTCAAGAAACTAAGTAAAATAGCAATAATTACTTCTCATATAACAAATCCAATCAAGATGATAGAAGAAGAGATGGAGTTGTATTTTTCTGGAAAATTGAAAAAATTTCAAACTCCAATTCATATATTAGGAAGTGAATTTCAAAGAAAAGCTTGGAATGCGTTAATTGAAATACCATACAGTAAAACTATAAGCTATTTACAGCAAGCTGAGAAAATAGGGAATAACAAGGCATTTAGAGCAGTAGCAAATGCAAATGGAGCGAATTATATGGCGATAATTATTCCATGTCATAGAGTTATTAATAGCAATGGAAAGCTTGGTGGATATGCAGGTGGAATAGAGCGTAAAAAATGGCTTATAGAACATGAAAAGGAACACAATAAATTCAGTGTCTAAATAATGAATGAGTAGGTGAGTTATTCAAAAATGTTAGTTATTCAAAAATATTAAATGACTTTATTTTTCAAGATTGTGAATTTCATCCCATACTATATGCAATCCATCTGTGATTTTAATTCCTTTAACCTGTGCATGCATCGCAAATTCCATATCTTGGCTAGAATCTCCTATCATCCATACATTATGATCATTTTTCAATTTATATTTTTTGCATAAATGCAAAATAGAGCTAGGGTTTGGCTTTGGCATAAAACCATCATCATGCCCTATAACAGAATCAAAATAATCTAGTCTAGATTGAAAAATTTGCTCTCTAATTTTTTTAGAATCTCCATTGCTAATAATGCATTGCGGAATATTATTATCTTTAAAATATTTTATTAGAGATATAGCGTAAGGAGCAACCCACGTAGAGCATTTCTCAATCTCAATTGGGATTTGGGCTTTAATGACATTTCTGACAGCAAAAGAAATCTGATTCCAATATTCATTCATTGTATGAGATGAGTCAAAAGATTTGCCTGTATATTTATTCAATAATTTGTTCATTACAAAAAAATGTGCATTTTCACTCTTTTCAATGGTTTCTGACCAGTCCCAGATCACTAAATTAGGCATAGAGATATTTTATCACATTGACTTAAATTGTTATAGTTATATGAAATATTTACATAACAAACTTTGCATATTCAATTAATGCTCATATCACTTGCTTTGTTCTTTTATTAAATTCTATATTGCGCCTAAGTTTATTCATCTTCAAGTCCAATCAATATATAATAGAATATGGTAAAAAAATATTATGCAAAAAAATTGGGAGATTCTGTAAAAAAGATTATTGCTCCTATAATTAAAGATCCAATTATAGCTAATATTATTAAAAGTTGGTCTTATATGCCTGAGTGGGCAAGCTCACTCACTCCTTCTAATTATGCAAGACAAACAAAAACTTTATGGCTCAAAACAGACAAAACTGCTAATTTATTATCATTGCAATATAAATCTTCAGAATTAAAAGATTTAATTAATATTCAATTAGGGTATATAGCGATTTCTAATGTAAGAATTAAATATAGCGATTAAGAGATTTCTTATGTCAAAAGATTTGTTAATGTAAAGAACAACAACTATGCAGGAAAATGAAAATATGATGCAAATTATAATTTTAATGGATTTAACAAATACAATAAGTGCAAATGAAATTTATTAATTCAATGAAACGAATGATCCAAGCGAAGCTGAAAATGATATAAGTGAGCAAAATGAGCGATCAAGTGATTGGTGCGCATCTCAAAATGCATAATCTGATAATTTGATTAAATAGAAATCTTATAATTCAAAGTTAATAATTCAAAGTTAATAATTCAAAGTTAATAATTCAAAGTTAATAGTTAATAGTTAATAGTTAATAGTTAATAGTTAATAGTTAATAGTTAATAGTTAATAGTTAATAGTTAATAGTTAATAGTTAATAGTTAATAGTTAATAGTTAATAGTTAATAGTTAATAGTTAATAGTTAATAGTTAATAGTTAATAGTTAATAGTTAATAGTTAATAGTTAATAGTTAATAGTTAATAGTTAATAGTTAATAGTTAATGATTTATGGGATTTTATTCAACATCAATGAAGTTTATTGAATTTAGATGATTGTTGAGGAAGGTCAAACAATCACTTTTATCGTTTTAAATTATTAATCCTTTTATTGAATTATTTTGAAAGATTGGATAATATTTCTTTTGTTACTTCATCTTGATTTTTGCAAGCATTGATTTCTAGAAGAATCCCTTTTTTCTTATAGAAATCTATAATATGACTAGATTCTTCTTCGAATACACTCAATCTTTTTTCTATTGCCTGATCGCAAATATCATCTTCTCTTTTTTCAATTAATGATGATTGACATAAATCGCAAATCTTTTCATCTGAATCTTGCATAGACAATATAGCATTGCAATCTTTGCATATATATCTATGCTTCATTCTTTTTGTTGCTGTGTCATAATCTATGTTGAATACAATGACTGCATCTAATGTCATTTTTAAAGAATGTAATATATTTTCTAATGCATTTGCCTGGTCAAGGCTTCTAGGAACTCCATCAAACAATATTCCCTTATTTGTAGACTGTATTTTTTGTTTCAATATATCGATTATAACATTCAAAGGAACTAAATTCCCTTGAGATATCAAGCTGTTTATTTGTTTTCCTAATTCAGTTTGAGAATCTTGTTCTGCTCTTAGCATATCCCCCATAGATATGAGTTCTAAGTCAAATTTTTTACAAATTATTGAAGCTTGAGTACCTTTCCCAGATCCAGGAGGCCCTAAAAAAACTAAGTTCAGCATTATCTCTTAAATCTTCCTGTTTTAAGTTTGCTAGCATTTATATGAGAATAAACATGCGTAAAGAATTCTAATGTTACACCAACAACAATTAATAAACTTGTTCCATTTATGTATATATCACTTGATTTGTCTAAAAGAAAATCAGGGATAATAGAAATAGACATCAAGTAAATAGATCCAAATACAGTTAAAGTGTTTATCAATTTATTAAAGTACTGCTTTGTTTTCTCTCCAGGTCTAATTCCAGGAATGTAAGAGCCGCCTTTTCTTAGATTGTCAGCCACTTCTTCTGGGTTAAATGTCATAGAAGAATATACAAAAGCAAAAAATATAATCATTGCAGCTTTAAATAATATATTTAAATAATCATTATATAAAATAGCCTTATATGAGTCTCCAAGATTAAGCAATTTCCAACTTAGCAGCCTGTCCAATCCAATCAAAATGAATCCAAGAAACATTTGTGCAAACATTGGAGGCAAAACACCAGATACATTTAATTTCACAGGCATTTCATGATCAGATCCCATCATGCGATTTTGAGGGAGTTTAACTTTTACAGGCCTTATTACGCTTTCAAAGCAAACTACTACAAGCAATAAAAATAGAATTAAAGCTAAGTAAAAAATGGCATAAATTAAAGATATTTTGCTGCTTAATACTGTTCCAATAAAATTAAGAGAGCCTACAAATGAAGCGCTTATAATATTAACAAAAATCAACATCGAAGATCCGTTACCAATTCCTCTAGCTGTAATTTGCTCAGAAAACCACATAAGCAATAAAGTGGATCCCATTAATGATAGAACAGTGGAAATTCTAAAGAAATACCCTGGATACATAACTAATGGACTGTCAATTCCTGTATTATATTCTAGAAATAAAGATAGAGAATATGATTGCAAAACAACTAATATCAGAGTTAAATATCTGGTATATTGTCTAATTTTAGCTTGCCCAGAAGGTCCGTCTTTTTTTAATTCTCTGAATTTTGGCACAGAAGAAGTTAAAAGTTGCAAAACAATGCTTGCAGAAATATATGGAGCTAAATTCAATGACATGATAGACATTTGCCCTAATGCTCTACCAGAAAACGAATTAAATATATTAAATAATTTTGCATTAAATTTTGCTTCTAAGAAAGATGAAACCGCTGTAAGATCTACTCCTGGTATTGGAACAAATACAGCAAGTCTGTATAAGCAAATTATGAAGAAAGTAAAAGATATTCTAGATGCTACTTCTTTAAAGCTTTTGATGCTATTCAGAAAACTCATTATATTTTTTCTACTACTCCATTAGCAGATTCGATTGACTCTTGAGCTCCAGAAGTTATGGAATTTAATTTAATTTTAATAGGAAAGTCAATTTTGCTTTTACCAATTAATTTAACTTTTTTCTCTGATTTTACAATTTTAGCTTTTTTCAAAACATCCATATCGATTGTATCAGATTTATTTAAAGTTCCTTTTTGGAATGCAAACAACAAATCATGAATATTCAATATGTATGTATTATCATTTACTTTTTTCCATGAAGTGAATCCGATTTTTGGCAAACGTCTGTAAATAGGAGTTTGTCCACCTTCAAATCCATTTATTGAAACACCTGAACGAGCGCATTGTCCTTTGTGTCCTGCTCCAGCTGTTTTTCCGGTTCCTGAACCAATGCCTCTACCCACTCTTTTTCTATTTTTTATATTAGAGGGCTTAATTAAATTTAATGTCATATTAATAAGATATCAAAGAAATAAAAAAAATACAAAGCTTAACAAAGAGAGTGCTAAACAATTTATATAGCATGCTTTATAAGCAAATCACATTTAATAGATTGCAATTATTAATTTACGAAATCATTTGCTTCATTTTCAATTAGAAATTTCATTTTATTATGCATAATCTCAACTATAAGTTTCCTAAAATATAGAAAATAATCATTTTGACTAATATTTTTATATATACAATGTTCATAATTATCATCAGAATAATTACTTATTTTATTTTCTAAGCGTTTGACAAACTCTAATCTATTATTTATGTTTGGATTCGTATATTCATTGTCAAAAATTATGCCGATTAATAAGTTTCTTGCATTAATAACCACATCTTGAGAAGGCTTTGCAAGTACAAAATTTACCAGGCCGCATATTTCTTTGCTAATACTAATTATAACTTCTGATTCAAAGCGAACTGATTTAATGCAAAGTATAGGATATATTTGAGAATTTTGTGATGCATTGTCTAATATTTGATTTATTTTGCTTAATAAATTTGAAGCTAAGTTTTGCATGTGATTTGATGCGCTATCGCATAAGAAAAACATGATGAGAGTTTCCGGGTCATCCTCTTTTTTATCTTGAATTATTGACGCAGGATTTTGCAATTCTTTTCTATAACATTGATCAATCCATTGAAATATTTGATCATTTGCATTGATAGTGTAAGATAAAGTAAATATGATTAATTTTAGTAGTTTCATAATACTATCTAATTTGTAGCAATGAAAAGAAATGCACAATAGGCAATTAATACAACTATTTTTTAATGCATGATAAAAATAAGATTATTAAGACTTTTTCTTGTATCTTTGTTGCTTTAGAAAAGATATAAGGAATTCCTTTATATCTCCATCCAAAACTTTATCAGCTTGTGTGGATTCAGTTCCAGTTCTAACATCTTTTATCATTTTATAAGGATGCAAAACATAAGACCTAATCTGACTTCCCCACGCATTGTCTCTTTTAGCGGCCACTCCCTCTGCCGCTTCTTGTTTCTTTTTCTCTAGCTCTGCAGAATATATTCTAGATTTAAGCATTCCCATAGCCTGATCTTTATTTTTGTGCTGAGATCGGTCATTTTGGCATTGAACGACTATTCCTGTAGGAATATGTGTAATTCTTATAGCGCTATCTGTTTTGTTAACATGTTGACCACCAGCTCCTGATGCTCTATAAGTATCGATTCTAATATCTTTTGCATCTATTTCTACTTTAATATCATCATTGATTGCTGGGGTAGTATAAACAGAGGCAAAGCTAGTGTGTCTTCTATTATTTGAATCAAAAGGAGAAACCCTTACCAATCTATGAACTCCAGATTCGCCTTTTAGCCATCCGTATGGAAATGAGGATTCTCCAGAAGAAATTTTAATTGTTGCTGATTTTACACCAGCTCCTTCTCCCATTAATTGATCTGTGATTTCGCATTTATATCCATTTTTCTCTGCAAATCTTATATACATTCTTAGAAGCATTTCAACCCAATCTTGAGATTCAGTTCCTCCAGCTCCAGCATTTAAATCTAAATAACAATCCAAAGCATCTGATTCATCAGAGAATAAAGTTTGCACATACCATGATTCTACTCTGCTATATAAATCTAATGTTTCTTCTGAGATCATTTCTGCAAAATCATCATAGTCTGTTTTAACTGCTTCTTTTAAATCTTTTAAATCTTTTGTTGATTTATTGAATTCAGTATACATGTTTTTTAATTTTGATAATTCCTGCAAAACCTTTTTTGCATTATCTTGGTCATTCCATAAGTTTTGATCTAAAGATTGTTTTTCTAGCTTTTCAATTGCATTTGCAACATCATTACACTCTATATAAATTTGCCAAAAATTTAAGTATTGTGATATTTGCTCTAATTTCTCTAAGACGTCTTGTTCTTGCATATTGATTTATTGTCGAATTATTTGTGCAAGCTGTCAAATATATATAGAATAAGTAAATAATGAATGGAGTCATCATGGAAAAAATAACTGAGTCTGATGTTGTTGTAATTGGATCTGGCCCTAGTGGCTTGTTTAGTGTATTTATGTTGGGGCAAGTTGGGCTTAAATGCACATTGATTGATTCTAGATCCCAAATAGGAGGGCAATGCACAGCCTTATATCCAGATAAATATATATATGATGTTGCTGGTTTTCAAGAGATATATGCTCAAGAATTGATTGATAGACTATATAATCAGATGATTCAATATAGTCCAAATATATTATTAGAAACAAAAATTTCAAATATTGAAAAAGATGGAGATCATTTTATGGTTCGATATAATGAGAGTTGCATAAGAACTAGGGCGATAATTATTGCATCTGGCGCAGGTTCATTCGCCCCTAAAAAACCAGATTTGCCAAATATAGATCTTTATAACAATGTTTTTTATAAATTGGAAAATCCAGCGCAATTTACTGGAAATATAGCTGTAGTTGGAGGAGGAGATTCTGCAGTTGATTGGTGTTTGAGCTTGGCGAATCATGCAAATAAAGTATTTTTGATACATAGAAGAAATAAATTTAGAGCTATGGATGGATCTTTAGATAAATTGCATGAGATATGTAAAACAGGAAAATGTGAAATTCTGACCCCATATACTTTGGATAGCTTAAATGAATGTGATCAATATATTATTAGAAATTTGAATATTGCACACAAAGATACCAAAGAAAAGAAAGTGATCGATATTGATACGCTAATTCCTTGTTATGGATTACAAAGCAACAATGATTTGTTATATAACATAGGAGTAGATTTATATGGGTCAAAAGTGAAAATTGACCCTGCTACTGCGAAAACTTCATGCGAAGGAATATATGCTGTAGGAGATTCTTCATATTATACAAATAGACATAATTTAATTGTATGTGGATTCTCAGAAGCAGCTTTAGCCAGTTTGCATATAAGAAAAAATGTTTTTTCTGAATCTCCATATGTTAAGCCTCCATATACAGTTTGATTTTATATAATTTTTTCAAAAATATTATTTTAACTATTTTTCAACATTGCTATTTTGCTTTTATGAAAATTACATTAATTAATTGGAGTATTTTTTAGCTGCTTTCTCAGATCTTTCAATTAATGCAAATTATTCAATGATGAGGAATATTATCAGATTAATTAAGTGGCTGAATTCTAATTGTTACTGCTAAAAGAAAATTAATGCTAAAAGAAGATTCATTCTTGCCAAGAGACGTTTTGCGTTTAAAATATTCATTTGGTAAATTTTTATTTTTAATTTTATTATGCATATTATGCAATTTAATTTTAATTTTATTGATTTTAAATTGCATTTTTACAATTTGGTCATATAAGCGCTTTTTCTAAATAAACTTAGAAATGGCAATTTAATCTTAAGGGAGTATGCTTATTTGCTTACTTTTTACCTTTAGTTTTTGAATTATCAAGGTTTGCTTTAAGTGTAAGTTTTTTCTAATATCAGAATAATTAGGAGCTATTACAGTGTAGTCTTGAGTCAAATCATATTTTTTATTGTATTCCGCAGTAGACATATTCTTTTTTCAGCAAGATGAGATTCCTCCAAAAATTTGTTAATGAATAAGTGTAATACAAGAGAAAATTTTAAAAGATCGCTCTTTTTTTCGCAATAATTCTTCATGATGCATGTCATAAAAATTTGAATTTTCTACAAAAGAATCCATATATTCATTTAGTAGTTGTTCATTGTTATTAGAGCATTTCTGTTTGTGATAACAAAATTCTTCATGGTTGCAATGTATTGTAAGTGCTGAAAAATATGTTAAATATAAAAAAGATTTCATATTGTATTCATTTCATATTGTATTCTATGATAAAATTTAAGAAAGATTTTTCATTTGTTTGCGACAAAATCCTTTAGCAAGATCGCATAAATAATAAAAAGTTTCATTTTCAATATAATGATAAAATTTACATAAAGTTAATAGCCACTCAATTGCTTCTATTTTAAATGATTATTTTGAATAACTATTTAGTTATAGTTATTATTTGCTTGCTTTTTTGTCTTTAGTTTTTGAATAACCAAGGCCTGTTTTAATTGCAAGTCTTTTTCTTACATCAGAATAGTTAGGAGCTACCATAGGATAATCTTCAGGCAATCCCCATCTTTTCTTATATACTTCAGGAGACATGTGATATCTGTTTTGCAAATATCTTTTTAGAACTTTTAATTCTTTTCCGTCTTCAAGACAAATAATACAATCATCACGAACTGAATCTTCTATAGGAACAGCTGGCTTCAATGGCTTGTCTGGAGATCTGAATACATCAGTAACTTGAGATTTGATTGAATAAAGCATTTGTCTTATGTCTTCTATTTCTATCTTTTCTTCTAACTTATTTACTATAGCAGTAAATATGCTTACAGTTGCATCCATTATCAAATCTTCTGATTCGTAATAATGATCCAGTTCATCTTCGCTTTCAAATTCTATTTCTTCATACTTTTCATTGTCATTTTTAACATTTTCATGCTTATTCATTATACTCATCTCACTTTCTTTATCGATTGACAAATTATAACTAATTTACTTATGAAATCAATAGCATAAGTGCAGAATTTAATAGCGTAGCATAGAAATTTTTTATTTGATATTATGTTTATATGTATAATTTTCATAATTTTAGAGATCATAAGATGCAAAAAGGAGAGTTTCTCGCCTCTTCTCCATTTATTTCAAATAAACTATTGTACAATACTGTTATAATGATACTAGAATGCAATGAGTCTATCGTATCTGCTATCAAAATAAATCAACATAAACTAAATAGGGACGAACATTATGCTTATCCTATTTGCGATGAAGGAAAAATATCTGGGCAGAAAAAAATGTTTTTTTTGCATGATGAAGATGAAAGATTGAAGAATAGTGAGAAATTAGCAGAAAATATTTTTGTTACAAGCACAGAACAGAAGATGCAATTTTATCCAAAAAAGTATTATGCGGTGCATGGTTGCATGAATTTTATTTATTCAGAATTCATTGAAGATATTAAAAATGGAGAGTGGGTTAATGTTCATGGATCTAGCAAATTAGTTTTTGACACTCCAGTAGTTAAGAGATGGCATGATGCATACAAGACATGTGGAATCAGACCTGAGATGATTCAAAGAGGGTGCGCATATTGCTAATTTATTTATTATGCCTTGCTATTAAAGCGATTAAATAAATTACTAAAGAAGCTAGATAAGTAGATCATTTTGTGGTTTTTTATCAATCAATCGGCTTTATTATTTTCAAAATTCCAACACTAAACATTGAGAATATAAATATTGAAATAGCATTATTTATTAAAAACAGATCTTAAATTCATTTCAAAAAATAATCTTGAAGTTAAATCATTTCAATTAAATCAAAAATCATTGCCATTCATTATTTATCATTAGTTATAGATTGAAAATATTTGCATATTGCATACGATAAGAAAATATTTATGGAATTAACGCATGATTATGGTGCATTTAACAATTATTAATTGCAAGTTTAGAAATGAATTAAGGTCAATATATGATTAGCTATAAGCTCTAAATTACCCTATCAGTCATGTGGAATCTATTGTGTGATTAGGAAATATTGTTAAATGAATGTTTTCTGAAGTAGAATATTATGCTTCCAATTGATACTAGAAACATAGCACTTAATGCAGCAATTAATCCGCATCCGTACATCAAAACCAAACATGCTGCAAGATTAATGAAAGATATAAAATAATTTCCTCCATGAATTTTATAAGCTATGCTTCCAAGTAAATAAACAAAGATTAATAAGAATGCATCTATATAAACTAGCATTCGCATGTCAATAACTCCAAAATTATATGCCAATATTGCAACTGTAATTAATAGAGCTGAACAAAGTCCAGACACAGCAGGGAATTTAGATTTTTTGCTTAAAAATTGCATCTTTTCTGATATCCATCCCATTTTAGATGCGCTGAATAAAATATATGAAGATACAAAAACCAATCCATTAATACTTCCAATTAATCCAAAGCATGCCATGAATGAAGTCAGTATAACTGCAAAACTTCCCATAGTGTAATTGGCAACATCTGCAACTGGTGTTTTGCTTGCAATTTGCGCTTCAATAGGCAATACAGACATGACAGAAATGTGAATTGCTATAAACACAAAAGAAGCAATTAGAGTTCCAAGCAATGTAGCAATAGGCAATGTTTTTTCAGGATTTTTAACTGAATCTCCAGATGCAGTAGCAGATTCCAATCCTAGAAATGCAAATAATGCTAAAGGCATAGCTTGCAATATTGAAGCTATTCCGCTAATGCTATTCCCGCTAATATCTTTAGCTTGACTTGATATGCATAGCTTTGCAAAGGAAAAATATTTTATAGATGAGCCAACAAGCAAAAGCAATATTCCTACTTTTAGAAATGTTATCAATGTTATCAGCCCTACAGAGAAAATTGAACTTCTAATGCTCATTAGAGTTAGCGCCCAAATTATAGCAATTGATGCAATTGGCTTTAAGAATGCTACGTTGTCAGGTAACATGAAAAACAAATAATCTGAAAAGGCTATAGATACTGTGCAGCATCCTATTACCATTCCTAGCCAATGTGCCCAAGATGTGTGAAAGCCAAGAAAATGACTATTAAATGCTTTATAGACGTAATAAGGAATTCCAGGTTTGCTAAATTTCCTGCTCATTACGGAGAAGCTAAAAGCTAATGATATTGCGCAAAAAGATGATAACGCCCATGCAAGTAAGCCAAATCCACCGAAAAGGGAAATTTTCGAAGATATGATCAAGATTCCACTTCCGATCATGCTTCCTACAACCATTGAGGTTGCTCCTATAAGGCCTACTGATCTAACCGAACTATTCATTTTTTGATCTCTAATCTATTCATTTTTGATCTCCTAAAAATTTATATTATTATAAAACAATGCAAAACACAAATATATCTATACTTCAATATGATCAATTTTCACTTTATTTGTTTATAAGTATTACATATTTTGAGCAATTATTATATCATCTTTATTATGTTACAAAAGTATTCTCTGAATGATATTTGGCATTTGGCGTCAAATTATTTTGAGGAAGATAAAATGCAGAAATCATGGCATGCTATAGTGAATTTTTTAGATAAAAATCATACAGACGCATGGATTAATAAAAATAATGAATTGCCAGAAATTGAAGTAAAGAAATACATGTTTTTGCTTGATAAATTAAAATATGGAATGCCTATGTATAGAGCAAAGAAATGCAAATATTTCTGGAAAGATGAATTTTTCATTTCTCCTTATACTTTAGAGCCTAGACCAGAAACTGAATGCATTATTGAAACTGCCATTTCTTTCAAGGATATTTTTTCAAAAAAAATAGAGAATTCAAAAGAATCAAATCCGTTATGTATTTTAGATGTTGGAACTGGAACAGGATGTATTTTGCTTAGCTTATTAAAAGAGTTTCCTAATTCATATGGGGTTGGAGTTGATATTTCAGAATTTGTTTTAAATACTGCTAGATATAATGCTGAAAAATTAAATATTGATAGATGTGCTTTTACATTGGATTTATATTCTAGGAACCAAGAATCAAGAATTCCTGAGAAATTTGACTTAATAGTTTCCAATCCTCCATATGTATGCGAAGAAATTGATCATGCAACTAAATTTGATCCGATTTCAGCTGTGTTTTGTGATGACCCTACAGTTATTTTACAAAATATGCCATTAAAGAATGAGGGTATTCTATTATGCGAGGTTCCTATTTATTTGAAAGAAAAGTATGAAGAGAGGTTTAAAAAGAATTATAAATGGCATAAAACAAGTCATCCCAATATCATAATTTTTGAATACATTAATTATTTGATATGAATATTTGATATGAAAATTAACGTAAAATAAATAACAATAAAATTGATATGAATAAGCAGCTATAATAAATTTAAGAAATACATAATACACTTAAAGATATTTATATTTTTTAAGAGAAATAAGAAGAGAAATATATTAATTTTCATCTTATTGTCTATAGATTAATTCCCACTAATAAAACATAATTGTTCAATGATCTTGCATAATTTAATAACTTTTTCCATTGGGATTTTGTCTGCTTTATTTTTTATTGAATTTTCACCAATTCAAACAGAAAGTTATAATAAGTATTATAATAAATATGACAGGGCTTCTTTGCTTGAATGTGAGAAAGATAGCGTTGTGATTTATTCATCTCCATCTTGCCGTTATTGCTCTGAATTTCATGTGAAATGTGATGACATTATTAAGAAATATAATAATAATAGATTTAATATAAGATATGTTGATATTTCTGTTAATGTTTTGGATGCAATAGGAAGTTCCATTATTATGCATTCTAACAATCCTGAAAAAATGCGGAAGCATATATTTAAAACTCAACAAATATGGTTTAATGAAAATGATATTCTGCTTTCCTCTCGCAAATTGATTGATTTGTGTAGTAGACTAGAAAGCATAGATTTACAGAAAATTTATTCAAAGATTCCTATTTTAATTAAAGAAACTAGGGATTTATGTTCTTCATTAGGTCATGAAGCTTTACCTACGGTATTGTTAGTGAAGAAGTTGGAAGGAGTAAGAGCATTGAAAAATATGACTGATATATTCCGATTTGGAAGTTTGTATGTACGTTGATAGTGGAAGCTTAGGCCAAAGAAAATTAATATACTCTGGAACTACTAAGAAAATATATGGAGCTAGCAAAGACACTTTAGTGATTCATTATCCTCAGAATTTACAGAATGATGTTTGGAGAAATTACGCATCTTCCATGATATGGAAATACCTGTCTGGCATGGGTATAAAAAATCACTTTATACAAAGGTTGAGTTTGAGAGAGCAATTAGTTAAAACTGCAGAAACATATTCTGTTTTTGTAAAAGTTTATAATATTGTTTCAAGAGAAATGCATGAAAGGCTTGGAATCGAAGAGGGAACATGTTTTCACAAACCTCTTCTGGAATGGCATTTAAAATCAAAAGAACTAGGGAATCCTGTAATTTCTTTAGGACATATACGACATTTTGAATGGCTTAAAGAGGAGCAAATTGTTGAAATGGAGTCTGTGGCAACTAGAGCAAATGATGTTTTGCAAGCTTATTTTTATTGCAATAATATGAGGCTAGGAGATGTTGTATTAGAGTTTGGAAAAATAGATGGAAACATAGTTTTAATCGATGAGATATCTCCAGAAACATGCAATTTTTGGAATGTAGAGGCAATAGAAATGCTTCAAAAAGATGAAGTGTATAAAAATATGAAAAATATGAATAAATTTACCTAAGAATGCTTCGGTATAATTGTTAAATTTATCAATATCTATGGATTTTTTGTTTTGGTTATGGTAAAAACTTCTTGTTAAGAGGAAAATATTATATGGACAATCAAGAGATACAGAATCAGGTTTTTGCTATTATTTCTGAAAAGTTAGATAAAAAAGTTAGCGAAATTTCTGAAAAGTTAAATAAAAATGTTAGCGAAATTAGTTTAATGAATGATTTGGGAGCTGATAGTTTGGACTCAGTTGAATTAGTTATGGGACTAGAAGAAAAGTTTGACATTTCAATTGAAGATGAAAAAGTTGAAGAATTAAAAACTATAGGTGATATAGTTAGCTATATTAGCGCAAATATTACAACAAAAGGATAATTGACTGTGAAAAGAGTAGTAGTTACTGGATTGGGGATTGTTTCTCCGCTTGGAAATGGAATTAAAAGGAATTGGGATTCTATTAAATCTCATAAATCTGGATTAGCAAAATTAGGAGAAGGATATGATAAAATTCCTTCCAAGGTTGCTGGTTTAGTTCCTGTTGGTTCTAATGAAGGGGAGTTTAATATAAATGATTTTATGAGCTCTTCTGAGCAAAGAAGAAATGGATTATTTATATCCTATGCTGTATCTGCTGCAACCGAGGCTGTAAAAATGGCCAATTTAGATAGCATTGAAGACCGAGAAAGAATTGGAACTTGTATTGCATCAGGAATTGGTGGATTGCCAGAAATATGCAGTACAAGCAACGTGTTTGAAAAACAAAAAGAAGAATATGGATCTAAGAGAATTAGCCCATTTTTTATTCCTTCTGTTTTAACTAATTTGGCCCCAGGCTATGTAGCAATAAAATTTGGATGCAAAGGTCCAAACTATGGAGCTTCTAGTGCTTGTGCATCTGCTGCAAACTCTATAGCTGATTCTGCGATGTTAATCAAAGAAGGTCATGCTGATATTATGATTGCTGGAGGAGCTGAAGCTGCTATATGTCCGTTGGGAGTTGGTGGATTTGCTGCTTTAAGAGCATTGTCTACTTCATTCAATGACCGCCCAGAAGTTGCATCTAGACCATTTGATGCTGGACATGATGGGTTTGTAATTGGAGAAGGTGCTGGTGTTTTGGTATTAGAATCTTTGGACTCCGCTTTGGCTAGGAATGCAACAATATACGGCGAATTACTTTCATATGGAATGACATGTGACGCTAGTCATATTACTACTCCTGATGGAAAACAATCAGAAAGAGCTATGTCTTTTGCAATAAAAATGGCTGGATTGAACCCTGAAGATATAGGATATGTTAATGCTCATGCCACATCTACTCCTGTTGGGGATAAATGTGAGATTGGGTCCATTAAATCTGTTTTTGGAGATCATGTGTATTCAGATAAATTTGCATTATCATCTACAAAATCTTATACAGGGCATTTGTTAGGAGCTGCAGGTGGAATAGAATCTATTTACACAATTCTATCTCTTATGAATCAACATATTCCTGCAACACTAAATGTTGAAAATCCAATTGAAGAAATTAGTGGAATAAATTTTGTTCCTAAATGTCAGGATCATAGCTTTAAATACGCTATATCTAATTCTTTTGGATTTGGTGGAACAAATACATCATTATTATTTGGCGCATATTCAGCTGATAAAAAAAGTTGATAAAAATGGATAATGGAGTTTTAATTTTAAATAAGCCGCGAGGTTGCACTTCAATGGATTTAATCAGAAAAAGCAAACGAGAGTTAAATATAAAAAAAGTTGGGCATGCTGGAACATTAGATCCTATGGCTGATGGAATTCTTCCTATTCTAATAGGGGAAGCGACAAAATTCACAACTTTATTTCATGATCAAACTAAAAAATATACATTTTCTGTTGAGTTCGGAAAGCATACAGATTCTTACGATGAAGAAGGAAGTGTTATTGATGAAACTGATGTAATTCCTTCAAAAAGCATGATATTGGAAATGATTCCTAATTTCTTAGGCAAAATAATGCAAGTTCCTCCAAAGTTCTCTGCATGCAAAGTAGACGGTCGCAGAGCTTATGATTTAGCAAGAAAAAATGTAGATTTTGAATTAAATGCAAAACAAGTTGAAATTAAATCTTTAGTTTTAGATGAATTCAATGCTCCATTTGCAACTTTCTCTACAGAATGCACTTCTGGCACTTATATTCGCTCTTTAGCAGTTGATATTGCAAAGAATCTAAACAGCTTATGTTATGTAAAAAGTCTTACCAGAACGCATTATTGGTATTTTTCTGAAGATTCAGAAGGAAAAATAATTGACTTGAAAGACGTTCAATGGGAAAGCAAAATTGATCTATCAAGCGAGCAATATGATAACTTAAAACATGGAAGAACAGTGAATTATACGCATTATGATGGAGAAGTGGTTGGGCTTTATCAAGGCGATGTGATAGGTATTTTAGAAATGCGAGAGGGTATACTTTATCCAAAACGTATGTTAAAATATGCTTGATTTTAGGAGAATTTTAGTGGAGAAATTAGTAGAGAATTTGGTGAGTAAAGAAGATATTGTAAATATCGATAAACAAGAAATCATCAATCAATTCAGAGAGCACGACACAGACACTGGGTCTTCTCAGTTGCAAATTGCTCTTTTGACAAAAAGAATTCAAGAAATGAGTGAGCATCTAAAAACTCACAAGAAAGATTTTCCTGTACAAAGAAGATTAAAGCAACTTGCAAGCTATAGAAAAAAATTAGGTTTGCATGTACGCAAGCAAGGCGAAAACAAGTTGCTTGAGCTGAATAAAAGGTTGGGATTGCGTAACTAATATATGTCTAGTTATATTATTGGAGGATCTCCTATAAGTCTAAGAAATGATATTATTAGACCAAATAGCGATGGGTCTGTTCTTATTCAACATGGAAAAACTTCAATTCTTTGTACTGTATGTATAGGGAATTGGGAAAATCAAGCGGATTATTTGCCTTTGCAAGTTATTTATCAAGAAAGAGCTTATGCTTCTGGAAAAATTCCTGGAGGATTTTTAAGAAGAGAAGGAAAAAGCGATAAAGAATCTATAATTTCACGTATGATAGATAGATCTATAAGGTCTTCTGTTGATAGTTCTTACAGATTTAATATGCAAGTTATTTGCACAGTTCTTAGTCATGACAATCAATATTGCTCTGACATGTTATCAATTATTGGAAGCTCTGTTGCTATGCAATTAGCTGGAATTCCATGCGTGCCAATTTGTGGTTATAAAATGAGTTGGAATGGTGAGAAGTGGAGTTTTGGAACTTCTAAGGACAGAAAGCATGCTTTAACATTTGCTAAATCTGCAAATGGAATAGTTATGTTTGATTCATATGGAAAGCCGGTTAAAAGAAGTGTGATTTCTGAAGGGATTAATTCTGCTCAACAAGATATTAATAGTATTTTGCAAATGTGTAGCAATTTTGTTTCTGACAAAAAATCTGAAGTCAAGGCCGCTCCTTTAGTAGAGAGAAAAAATATTTGCATAGATACATCTGCTTTGCTTGAGAAAATGAAGAAGAATGAAAGTATTAGCAGTGAAAAAGAAGATTTTATTTCTAAATGGGAAAACGAATCAGTTGGAAAAGAAAAATGGAATCAAATTATTAGATCTATAGCGAGAAATTATTTGGTTTGGTCTGGAAAAAGATTTGATGGGAGAGGGTTGCAAGATTTAAGAAAAATGCAATTTGAAACATCAATTTTAAATGGAGCCAATGGAAGTGGATTATATTCTAAAGAAAATACCCAAGTCCTTGCTTCTGTGACTTTTGGAGAAAATGAAGATTCGCAAATAATAGAGTCCTTGGATGGAAATTATAAGGATAGATTTATATTTCACTATATGTTTGATCCATATTCATGCGGAGATATAAGAAAAGTTTGCGTTTCTAGAAGAGATATAGGTCATGGAAACTTGGCAAAAAGATCAATAAGACAAATAGCAGAGAATAAAAAAGTTTGCAGAGTTGTGGCTGATGTGATGAGCTCTGATGGATCTTCCTCAATGGGAAGTGTGTGTGCTTCCTATTTGGCTATGCGTGATGCTGATATTAATATAGAGCCTGTAGCTGGAATTTCTGTTGGAATGATTGCTGAAGGATACAAGCATTATCTTTTGATGGATATAAATGCTCAAGAAGACGCTTGGGGAGATATGGATTTCAAAATAGCTGGAACAAAAAATGGAATAACTTCTATACAGATGGATATAAAAGTTCCATATATTAATATGAATATGTTTGAAGATGCCATGTTATTAGGAATGAAAGGTATTTCTCAAATAATTGATATGTATCCTGAGAATTTAAAGAATTATCAAAGAGATGATTCTAGCAGACAGTCTCAGCAAAATAAATCAGATAATAAGAAGAGTTATGCAAAAAAAGATGAGCGTGCATTAGAAAGAGATAAGTTGAATAACAATTCTGATGATCAGAAAAGCGAAAAGAAAAATAGAAAAAGCAAGATTTTAGAAAATAATGCAACTCAACTAGATAAGATAATTCCTTCTGATAATGATAGCTCTCCAAAAAAAGATGCAAAAAAGAAAGGCAAAATCAATTTAGACATACCAAGCGATGGAGTTATTAAGTTTAGATTAGATAGCGAAATAATTCCTTCGTTAATTGGAAGAAAAGGCGTTGTGATTAATGATGTGTCTGAATCTTCTGGTGCGCAAATAGACATTGGAAAGCAAGATAACTCTATATCAATTTCTGGTAAAAGAGAAAGCATACAAATCGCTTTGAGTAGAGTATTTCAAATTATGAAAGGTGATGAAAAAATCACTTTTGGTCAAGTTTTTGAATTAACTGACAATAAAATAAAAATTATTACATTTGATGGAGAGAGGAAAAATGTTCCTTGGGATGGAGCTTCTGACATTAAAGTAGGAGATTTCATTAAGGTTACTGTTGGAAGATTTGGCCATTTAAAAGAAGTAATAGATAATATATCTTTGCAGTGATATTTATACTGTATATCTTACAATGTATTTATTAGCTAAATTCTAAATTATATTATTTAGAAGTTTTCTGCTTTACTTTTCATGCAATTTATTTGCAAAAATCTTTTTATAGGAATTTTTTAAATTATTATAATTTGCAATAGCTTTCAAGTAAAATAAATCTTCACAGTATTAATATATAGAAAAATTCAAAAGATGATTTTCAAAAAACATTAAAATTATATTCACTTATAATATTTATAAAGCATAAATTAAATGCATTATGAGGCAGATTTTTTATAATCGATAAATTGTTATAATTTATTGTTAGAGATGAGTTGGATTAATAAATAAAACAAACTTAAAGATAAATGTAATTTTGATATAAAAATTCAAAAGATAATTTGATAGAAAAATTTCCAAAACATATATCATGCTTTTCATGTTCCTTTTTAAATGAAGAAAGGGTTTATCTAAATGCAATAATATTAAATCCAAAACATATATCATGCTTTTCATGTTCCTTGTTAAATGAAGAAAGGGTTTATCTAAATGCAATAATATTAAAAATGCAGAAAAAATTAAGGATGAGGTAGAAATAATTCTAATATGTATTGAGCAAAGAGCTTTGACGCAATAATTTTAATAAAAGCATCTTATTGGCTGTCAAACTAATAGAAAAATGATCTTAAAAAGCTTTATGCTGCATAGTTTAATCATTAAGATAAGAAGAATGATTTGAGATCGAAAAAGACATGGCACGCTTATAAATCATTGATTTTAAGCTGACAAATGACTTTAATAAAGCGCAATAAATAATTATGTTGCATAATGTCTTAATTGCTTGTGATGATCCTAAATTGACAAAAGATACACTAATTAAGAACTTAATACTTTGTAATAATTAAGTGAGACGATTAAAAAAAATGAAGAGATTAAGTTTTTGAATGGCAGAAGATGCATTAATTGAAAATTTAATGCTTTATAGAAATTAAATAGAATATTGAATTCTTTTGAATTTTTAAGTTTGTGCTATTTATTGAATTGATTTTCAAGTATTTGCATATTTTATTAAACGATTATTCGCTTGAAAGCTTTAGATAATTAATTTATCAATTCTTACGCATTGTTTTATTCAATACATTTGAAAGCATCTCCAAACAATTTAAGATTTATTTTTCTCTTAAGTTATAAAATGGAATTTAACACGCTAACGCATTAAAATTTATTTGTAATTTTATATTGTGACAATTAATTAGCTTTTTAAAAACAAAATTTGCATTTTCATCAATTATTTTATAAATTTAAAGTCTCTTTAACAGGCTAATTTATTAATAAAGTAGTGAATAGCTGTGATATTAAAGCATTAAAAATGTAAATTTATAATGTTAAAGTTATGAATTTATAAGTCCATTTTTTATTTATCAAGCAAAAGCATATATTTCTTTGCTTTTTCTATTGATTGAAAATAATAATTTGATAGTAAATTATTATATTTTTTAAGTAATATAAAATTCTAAAAATGCGAAACAGATGCATTAAAATGATCTGTAATAAAAATAATTGTGAATTGTTTAAAAACAAACAATTGCAAGAAGTAAAAGCTTTATCTTTTACTGTATTGAGTAACTTTACGAGCTTTCAAGTGACCATATTTTTTACGTTCAACTTTTCTAGAATCTCTTGTAAGCAATCCTTTTTTTCTTAGAATTCCATGTAATTCAGGATCAAAACAAAGCAATGCTCTGCTTAATCCAAGCTTTACAGCTCCACATTGACCTGTAAGACCTCCACCTTTTACGGTGCTCATTATTTCATATCCTTCAGTTTCAGTTATTAAAAGATCTAAAGGGCTTTTAACTTCGTCATTGTAAAATTCTCTTGAAAAATATTGATTAACATCTTTTCCATTAACAGTGAAGTTAGCTTTAGATGAATCTTGTTTTTTGAACCAAACTCTAGCTACAGAAGTTTTCCTTCTTCCAGTTCCATAAGATCTTCCAAGCTTGTCAACTTTTCTTTCTCTTACCATTGGTTTTAACTGTTTTGATTCTGCTTCTGTAGTTTCTGCAGAAGAATCCATGTCAGTTTTTACAGCTTCAATAGAATCTGTAGATTCAATATTATCTATATTATTTTCCATAAGAATTACGCCTCCCTTTTAGAGCTAATTTTATAGCTTTTAGCATTATCTTTAAAGAAATCCCACACAACAGGCTTGTGATTGTCATAGCTATGATTGTTGTCTTTGAATATTCTTAAGTTTCTTAACTGCAAATTTCCCAAAGGTCCTGAGGGAAGCATTCTTTTAACAGCAGTTCTAACAATTTCAGTTGAATCTCTTTCAAGTCTTTCTTTAATTGTTCTATGCTTTATTCCTCCTGGGTATCCAGTATGCCAATAGAATTTTTTATTCTCTACTTTTTTACCGGTCAAAGCAATGTAATCAGAGTTGATTACTACAACAAAATCGCCACAATTTGCTCCAGGAGTCATAATAGGCTTATGCTTTCCTCTTAACAAGGAAGCGACCTGAGTACAAAATCTTCCTAGAACCAAATCCTTAGCATCAATCAACCACCAAGTTTTATTCTTTATATCAATCGATTTAGGTACAAATGTAAACACTCTTAAATTTAAAATAAAAATAAGAAAATGTAAATAGATATTAGGTTTATTAGCGTGTATAAATGAATATTTTAGTGAAAAAATAGAAAATATTCATTGAGTAAAATTATTAAAGATTTCTATATTATATATTAAGCATAATCGCATTGATTGTTGTGTTATATTTATAGAAATCTTAGGAATTTAATTAATTAAATGAAGCTAAATGAAGTAAAGTATTTTTTAAATAATCGCTTTGTCTGTTAATAAACTTTCAATTTCTTTTCCGCTTAATTCTTCTTTTTCTAGCAAAGCATTTGCTAATTTATGCAAATGACCTAAATTACTTTGAAGTATTTGATAAGCGTTGTTAAATGCATTAGAGGTTATTTGTTTTACTTGTTGATCAATGATTTGATACATGCTTTCAGATGTTGAATTAGAATAATCTCCATCACTATATGAATAATGAACATATCCTGCATCTCCCATTCCCCATTTGGTTATCATGTTTCTTGCTATATTTGTTGCATATTTTATATCAGAGGACGCGCCTGTGGTTACATAATTTTCTCCAAAAATCATTTTCTCAGCAGCTAATCCACCCATTGCAACAGAAAGATCATCAAGTAATCTTGCTTTGGTGACAGACACTTGATCCTTTTCAGGTAATCTAACTACCATTCCCAAGGCATGCCCTCTAGGTATTATGGTAGCCTTGTGTATAGGGTCGGAATATTTGCTTTTTATAGCTACTAGCGCATGCCCAGCTTCATGGTATGCAGTTAGCTTTCTCTCTTCATCATTGATTGTAATTGACTTTTTCTTAGATCCCATAATGACCTTATCTTTTGCTTTTTCAATATCATCTTGGCTTACGCTAGATTTATCGTTTACCGCAGCATGAATAGCTGCTTCATTGATTAAATTGCTCAGATCTGCTCCAGAAAATCCATATGTTCCTCTGGCTATTTGGCAAATATCAATAGAGTTGTCTGAAACTATTTTTTTGATATATATTTCTAGTATTTTTTTTCTGTCTTCTAAATTAGGCAAAGAAAATGTAACCATTCTATCGAATCTACCTGGGCGCAATAGAGCGGGGTCTAGGATTTCTTTTCTGTTTGTAGATGCAAGTATGATTACTCCTTCATTATGAGAAAATCCATCCATTTCAACTAATAATTGATTTAAAGTTTGGTCTCTTTCTTCGCATCCGCTACCAACTCCACCTTTTCGATTGGCTCCTATTGCATCTATTTCATCTATGAAAATTATACAAGGAGCATTTTTCTTCCCAGTTTCAAACATATCTCTTACTCTGCTTGCACCAATGCCTGCAAACATTTCTATAAAGTCTGATCCTGATGTGTAGAAAAATGGAACATTAGCCTCTCCAGCAACACTTTTTGCAAGAAGTGTCTTACCAGTTCCTGGAGGCCCAGAAAGCAATACACCTCTAGGTATTTTTGCTCCTAAGTTAACGAATTTTTTCTTGTTTTTTAGGAAATCTACTATTTCTCTTAACTCTTCTTTTGCTTCCTCTGCTCCAGCAACATCTGCAAATGTAACTTTTTTATCATTTTTGGTTGCGAGTCGAACTTTTGTTCCTCCAAACATATTTCCAGCTTTTCCATTTTTCCCGCTCATTTTTCTCATAGAATAAAACATCATTCCAACTATCAACAATGAAGGAATCCATGATAAAAGAAGTCCGATCCATGTGATCAAAGAGCTGTCTTGAGAGTAGGAAGCCTCAACATGAACTTTATTGTCTATCAAGCCTTTAATTAGATCTTTATCAATATATGGAGCTATAGTAGAAAATTGCTTTCCATTTTTTAGAAATCCTTTTATATAAGGACCTCTCACTACCACAGATGAAATATCATTCTTAATTGCAAAGTCTGAAAAAGCTATATCTTGCACATCAGTTTGCTCGGAGTTTTTAAGTAAGTTGGCTATCCCTATTACTAAAACCATAAAAACAAACCATAAAACTAAATTTCTATTATTTCTATTATTTTTATTGAACACTATAAGTATATTAATAAACCTTCAAAATGAAGTCAATTGATAAAATGAAAACACGCTCTATAGGATTCGAACCTATGACCTGTAGCTTAGAAGGCTATTGCTCTATCCAGCTGAGCTAAGAGCGCGTATAGAATTGATCTCATAAATTGAAATTCTTTGCAAGTGCATCAGGGTAAAAAGTTTAATAATTATATGTTTTTTGTTAATTTAATTAATTTATAATTACTTGTAATGAAATTAAAAATATTGTTTTTGTCTTGTTGTGTTGCAATTTATTCGCATAATGATGATTTGGTTGTTAAGAGTGAGCCTTCGTTTCACTTGGAGGATAGTTGTGGTCAAATAAATGAGTTTTATTTGGATAACCTGCAATCTATCGTTCTCGGCATGATAGATATGAAATCTTCACTGCATAATTACTATAATAGCATTGAATCTAATTGTGGGTTAATGAATAACGAGAAGAGGTTAGAAATATTGAATAGTATGCGCAAAATACATTCTATGATTGATTTTTTACGCATATTGAAGAAGAATTTTTTTGATAAAAATGAATCAAGCTCAAACCTTACAGAAGTAGATGTTTTTTCTTGTGATTTAGATGATATTGAGAGTGATGTAAGATGTTTTATTAATCAGTTAAGCGCAAGCAGTAAAATGATATGTAATGCAATTAATTATGCGTTTGTTGAAGAAGAAAATGAAGAGGAAGATGTTTCAATTGTTAGAGTTAAATATTACTGTAGCGCATTAGATTTTCATTTGAACAATTTGTTATTTTTTATTGAAAATTCCAATTTGAATTCTGATGCTTTGTCTGCAAATGAACAAAAAACAAACGAAATTACAGTTGATATGGAAATGGCACAAGAAAATCAAAAAAGCTTTTGTCTGATCAGATTTTGTAAAATAATAGGAGACTTTTTTGGAAGATGTAATAATATCAATAAAATTCATCCAGAGATATACAAAAGTTAGATTAAATTTAATCAAGATATATAAGTAATTAAATTTAAATTATAGATAAAATAACTTAAATTTTTAAATTTATAATAACTTAAAGTAATTAGAATATTAAAAATAACAATAAAAAATAAAAAATTGCTTTTTTGAAAAACCTCCCCGGGCTGGGATCGAACCAGCGACCAATTGATTAACAGTCAATTGCTCTACCGCTGAGCTACCGAGGAATAAAAAAATTATTACAAAAATTGAGGAAAAAATCAAGTCTTCATGAGTTTAAATTTTTGATATTTTTTAAATAGAATGGTTAATAATATTAGGAAGAATTATTAGGAAAATTTATGACAAGATAAGTAAGTTGCATAAGGCAACGAAGTATATTTGCAGCTTGTATTGCTTTAATCAAATTGTGCAAAAATGCAGTTTGTGTTGTTTTGGCAAAATTATGCAAAATTTATTGATAAATTCTTTGCTTTTATATATTTTTTAAATACTTGTTTTGCCATGTACATTGTGCTAAAAAAGTTTCAATGATGAAATACAGTAAAATCCTCCAATTATTTTCCATGATATGCATTGCAGATATCAGATCCAGAAAGGAATTATTTGATAAATGTGCAAGTGAGATAAAATCTTATAATATGGCAAATTTAGAAAAACTTCGTACTAAAGAAGGCTATCAAGAATGCTTAGAGATTGCAGGTCGAGAAGAGGCGTTAAAGCGATATTATGCTTATCAAATTAGGAAAATAGAAAATAATCCGTCTCCGTATGGATATAATAAGTCCGATCTTGATACGATATATAATGATATAAAAAAACATGACGAAAAGTTTGGGCTATCATCTGGAATTGATGCGTTTTATATATTTTACGTTATCTTAGAAGATGCTTTTGATTTTCGCAAGCACATGACTCTTATTAAAGCTAATACTGAATGTGGAGATTACAATATTTCTTTGCATGAATTGCAACTCGAATATATTCCAGGCGCTATTTTAAATTGTTTAAAAAATTTAGAATCAATATCACTTTATATAGGAGGTAATAAATTAACTGAATTACCAAAGGAAATATGCAATTTATCATTGCGGTCATTTAATTATATTGGGCATGGAGGAAATGATGAGAATTTGATCGCTAACTCTGATCCAGCAGTAAAAGAATGGTTTGATCGTGGGTGCAAGGCTTTGTAAATTGAAGAATGTGAAGAGGTTGTGATAAAAGATAATTTATTGAATGGTGGTTTAAATTTGAACAATGATTTAAATGTATATTATCCAAATGTAATAACGTTAAAAATAGAAGGAAATACGATTGAGATATATGATACTGACGCGAGTTTTTTGAAGAAAAAGTTTCCTAAATTTAGCATATTGAATTTATCTAACAATAACTTGAGCAGATTGCCAATGGATAGGAGGGTTGAATTATCTAACAAGACTTGATGTGTCAAATAATGAACTAACTACATTGCCAAAAGAAATAGAATCGCTGAATGAATTGGTATCGCTTAATATATCAAATAATAGACTAACCATATTGCCAGAGGAAATTTGTAGTTTATCGTTGAATTCATTTATTTGTTCAGGAAATGGTGATGATTTGCTAGTTAATTCTGGTGCAAGAATAAAAGAATGGATTATGAGCTATGCTAGACGTATAAATGAACATAATGGAGGGCAATCTGAAGTATCTGAGGAAGAAATAGGAGGAGGGTGAAATAATTCTTCATTTTAAATGATATGTTGAATTTTATGCTAACTTTTACAGTTTTTATGCCATAAATATATAGAATTAGTTTTTTTAATTTATTATCTCTCGCTATTTATTTCTCATTTTTAATATTTCCAGATCAATGTTTTGTATTTCTCATTTTATAAGATAAATAAATATTTTACATTTCCCATTTTGCAAGATAAAGATTTTATATTTTCATTGAAAATAATCATTCAAATTTACCATATTCAGTTTGCTATAAATTGCTTGTTATCTAATTGCATTAGTTTGCAAGATTTAATTGTTTTGATATTTCAATTTATGTATTTAAATTATTTAACCATCTATTTCATTAAATTCATAGAATTTCAATTATTTATGAACTACTTCCCTATATCTTACAACATTTTTGTTTTCTCTATTTGTAAATAAATTAGTTGAAGTCAAGCAGTATTTATCAAATAGCACTTGCTATGATGCTCAGATTATTCAGATTATTCAGATTATTCAGATTATTCAGATTATTCAGATTATTCAGATTATTCAGATTATTCAGATTATTCAGATTATTCAATTATTATTCAGATTATTCAGATTATTCAGATTATTCAGATTATTCAGATTATTCAGATTATTCAGATTATTCAGATTATTCAGATTATTCAGATTATTCAGATTATTCAGATTATTCAGATTATTCAGATTATTTGGGTTGTTTGGGTTGTTTGGGTTGTTTGGGTTGTTTGGGTTGTTTGGGTTGTTTGGGTTGTTTGGGTTGTTTGGGTTGTTTGGGTTGTTTGGGTTGTTTGGGATTTTAAGCAATATCTAGATCGTAGAATTTAGTCATTGCATCCTCAAATCCTACTTGTACATTTTTGATTGGACCGTGTCTTTGTTTTGCAATCATGATTTCTGCCAGATTGTGTATTTTTTCCATTCTAGCTTGCCATGCTTCCATTTTGTCAGATCCTTCGGATGGTTTTTTGCGTGATTCGTAATATGCTTCTCTAAAAATGAACATTACAACATCAGCGTCTTGCTCAATTGTTCCTGATTCTCTTAAATCAGCTAATTGAGGCCTCTTGTCATCTCTTTGCTCTACTGCACGAGATAGCTGTGACAATGCAATGACAGGCAAAGATAATTCTTTGGCTAATGATTTTAGAGATCTAGTTATAAAAGATAATTCTTGAGTTCTATTATCTTGGTTGGTCCCAGCATGCATTAATTGCAAATAATCTATTATGATTAAGTCTAGTTTTTCTTGCCTATGCAATCTTCTTGCTCTTGTTCGTAGTCCAGAAACAGTTAATCCAGGAGTATCATCAATAAATAAAGGTATATCAAGCAATTTTTGCGATGTTTTAGTTAACATATGCATTTCATGTTCTTGTATTGCTCCTCGTCTTATTCTATCTGAAGGTATATTTGTTTCAGAACCAAGAATACGCAATGCAAGTTGCTCTGAAGACATTTCGAGTGAGAAAAATGCAACTTTTTGTTTTCTCATAGCAGCTCGAAATGCAATGTTAGTAGCCAATGCAGTTTTACCCATCGATGGTCTAGCAGCTAATATAATAAGATCTGATTTATGAAATCCTCCCAATGCTCTATCCAATCCATGCAATCCTGTTGCAACTCCAACTACATGATCAGTGCTTCTGAAAGCGATTTCTGCTTGTTTTACAGCTAAATTTAATGCTTGTCCAAATTTTACATTGCTTTTTTGTATTCCTAAAGTCGCTAAAGAAAATAAATTATTTTCCGCACCTTCAATTTGATCCAATGCATTTTGCTTCAGCTTCATATCATATGCTTCGCTTTTAATTTGATCGCCAATTAAAATTAATTGCCTTCTAAGGTATCTATCAAATATTTGTTTTCCATAATCTTCTGTATGTGAAAGTGATATAATATAAGATTCTAAGTTTTTAAGATAGTCTTCTCCACCATAATCTTTTATTGACTCATCCTTAAGGAAAAAAGGCCATATTGTAATTGGGTTAGCTAATTGACCTTTGTTGATTACATAAGATATATGCTCAAATATTTTTTGATGCAAGGGGTCAAAGAAATGCTGAGGCAATAAAAATTCAGATACATTTTCGAAAAGTAAATTTTCATGCAATAATGCTCCCAATAAAGCTTTCTCAGCCTCTATAGCACTGGGCAGAACACATACTATTTTATTCTCAGATTCATCGGTCATAATTATTTCCATCAATATAAATTATTAGTCAAATTTAAATGCTTATGAAGCAACAGTAGGAGCTTTTACATTAATAGTAATGTTAGCTTTGTTTCCATATGTGTATATATTTGCATTAAAAGTTCCAACTTCTTTAATTGCTTTCATAACAATATCTTCTTTTTTGATTTCAAAGCCTTTTTTAGCAAGTTGTTCCATTATATCTTTGTTAGAAACAGATCCGTAAAGTCTAAATCCATCAACAGTATTGTGTACGATATCGATTACAATTTGATCTATCTTTTCTTTTGCAACTTTACCTTCTTGTTTCTTTGCAGAGTCAACTTTAAGCCATTCTTCTTTTTGCTTTTCCATAGTTTCTAAGTTAGGTTTATTAGCAATCATGGCTTTATCAGATAAAATCAGATAATTGGAATAACCTTTTTTCACTTTGATCAAATCTCCAGGAGATCCTTTGCCTCTTAAACTGACCTTTAAAACTAAACTTATCAATTTATTTAGTTTATTTTTTTTATTTTTCTTGCTACTCATATAATTTCTCTCAAAGATATTTTCGTCAAAAATGATTTTTAAATCAAGGGTTGAGAGAGATTTATGGAATTATGATTGTCTTTATAGTTATTATTATGAATATACAGCTAAATATTTTTTTGTTATTGAAGTGTAATTTTACAATTTTTATGCTCTTTGATTGTCTTTATAGTTATTATTATGAATAATTATGAATATACAGCTAAATATTTTTTTGTTATTGAAGTGTAATTTTGCAATTTTTATGCTCTTTGATTGTCTTTGCAGATATTATTATGAATATATAGGTAAATGTTTTTTTATTATTGAAGTGTAATTTTACAATTTTTATGCTCTTTTTACAATTTTTATTGATTGAATTATTAATTGAAGCCAATAAGCCGGGTTCTGTTTTATGTTGTCATTTATCTCTACTTTACATTGCTGCAAAATTATAGCATTCAACCCAAGGGCATTAGTGAAGATGCAACCCTTTGCTCGAATTTGCTCCAAGTGGGGTTTGTCATGCCTGTTTCATTGCCAAAACAGCGGTGCGCTCTTACCGCACCATTTCAACCTTACCTAAAAATTAATTCCTAGGCGGTATATTTTCTGTGACACTTTCCCTAGATATATTGCTGCTAGTAATTAGCAATTATATACCCGCTGGCCATTAACCAGCACTTTTTCTTCATGGAGCCCGGACTTTCCTCTAAATATCTATCAATCAAATGATCGACAAAAGTCTAGCGACAACTCAGCTTCAAGAAAATATTAGGTAATTTAAACTGAATAGTCAAATAATTTGTTAGTTTGATTTGAAGTATAAGCTTAATAAGCAAAGGATTTCCTGGGGATTTATTAATTTAAGATACAAAGGATTTATCTGAAAATTTGATTAAAATGAAAAAAAGTTATTTATTTTATATATTAATTGATCAATAAATCAATCATATCTTCATCAGAGTATCCATTTAACTTTAATATTCTTGGAATTAAAACCATTCCTGGTATTGAGTTATAATCTATAAAATAAGGCTTATCTGTAACTTTAAAATCAATTCTTGCAATGCCCCTTCCATTTACGTGATTATATAATTTTGAAGCATAGCTTTTTGCATCTTCAAGCATTTTATCGCTTACGCCATAAATTTTTGGATCTATAAATCTCACATTTTCATCAGTATTTTTAGCATGAACAGTATATATTTGATCATCATGATCTATTAAAATTGTTCCAAGGCATTTCCCTTTCTTAATCGCAATACACAATTCAGGACCATCAATTATTTCTTCATAAATCAAAATAGGATCTTTTGCTGCATGATTAATTTTTTCATTTTCATTGTTTATTACGTCTATTCCATAAGAAGATCCACCTCTAATAGGCTTTATTATATGAGGGTAGCAGTGAACTTTTTCAATGTATTTAGATTCTGATACATATCCACTTTTAGGAATTGGAACGCTCAATTCTTTGCATAATTCATGCATTATATGTTTGTTCATTGATGTGTGAGCTTCTTGAAAGCTTGGCCCAGTGTATGGAAATCCTAATTTATCTAAAAAGATTTGCGCATACCCATCTTCACCCCAATATCCATGAACTAAATTTATGATAACATCTGGAGAAATATCAAGAATTTGCTTTCTAAGATTTAATAAGCCATCTGCTGGATCTAAATTGACAATATGCGCATTAGAATGCTTTATTTTAAGTAGGGAGATAACCGTTTTAGCGCTCTTTAATGATGCAAAAGGCTCTGTCCATCCACCAGATAATATAATTATATTTTTCATTTTTAGAATAATAACATATTGTAATATTTTATGCATTCATGTATTTGATGAAATTAGAGATTATTAAATTCATTAATATTATTAATAAGTAATAATTAGTTGAAAATAAGTTAATATACTTTTTATTTTTCAGCATATTTTCAATATAAAATTCTTTAATATTATATTTTTATTTATTTTTGTAATTTTCTTTGGTTAAGTTGTTTTTTTTTGATAAAAATGACAGCCACAATCCAGAACTTAATGCTACTGAGATTGCAGATATGAAAAATAATATGATTTTTACTGAGCTAGGATTAGATAGCAAATATGACCAAAATGCTATCCATCCAAAAGTGCTGGAATGCAGTAACATTTTTCCTCGCCATGCGGTCATTGTATAAAGCATAAGAATTAAATTAATATATGAAAATATATTTAAAATATTTGAAAAAAACAAATTAAAAGTCTTCGCTTTCCATGATTGCTCTCATTTTATCCATATGATTAGCCTTTTTGTCTATATGAAAACGCAGAGTAGGCATGTACTTAGCGCTCCAATTAGATCTTACTTGTCTCATTATTTCTTTTTCTGAATCTTGTAATAATTTTATATTATTTTCATCTTCAGTTTGCAAGTAAACATCAGAATATTTAAAATCTTTGCTTAATGTTACATAAGTAATATTGCATATATTTCCATGAATCATCCAAACTTCTTTTCTGACCATATCTAGCAATCTGCATGCTAATCTTTCATTGCGTTTATAAGGCTTATTAGACATTAAGTTATTTTAACATCTTAATTTATAGTTTGATATGCCTTATAATATTGCTATGTTAAAAATGTTTTTATATTTATTCTCATTTGCATTCCTTAGTGCAGATACTGGAATTGGAATTGCATATGGATTTAAGAATATGAAAAACTCTACGATTGAATCAAAGAGCACAAAGCAAACTGATATGAAGCATAATAATAATTTTAATATTTGTTTATCATTTAATCATTGGAGAAAAATTCAATCAAACATATTTATTGGTGGAGATATTAATCTTGGATTTGTGAAAAATGAACTAACTCATAAAGACGAGAATTTAGATTTAAAAATTGGAAATAACAATATAAATTTAGAATTTTGCATTAAAGCAGGGTTAGGAAATAATAGGGCGAAATTATATTTAGGGCCTGTGATTTGCGCAACAAGATTTTCCCCTAAGATTGTTTATTTAAATAAGCATATCGATACACTTGAGAAAAATATTTTGACACCATTTTTTGGATTTAGAGGCGGAATATCATTTATGACAATTTCTAAATTGAGCTTGGATATTTATTATACTTATGGTTTTTCAGATAAAAAAAGATTAGAAAGTAGCTCATTTGGGATAAAAAGCATATCAGAATTTGATTCTGAATTTTTTAAATTTAAGCCTTCGTTAAGCAGAGTAGGATTTGCAGCCCATTATAGGATTTAATATGTTTTCTAAATTAATTACATCAATTACATTATTTGCTTATTCATTGTATTTATTAAATCTTCCATGGAATTCTCAATCTTACATGATTTGGATTGTTGATTTTCTTGGGATTAATATGCTGATTATCCCTTTTGTCTTATTTTTAAGATTGCATATTATTCCTTCTATATTTATATTTAGTTATTTTATGAAATATCTTAATTTTAATGTAGGGATGTTTGGGATTATTAATGCTGAAATTATTCCATCTTATATTTACTGGGTTGTTATAGCGTTTTATTCTTCATATTATTTATATGTAAAATTTAAAAACAAAGAAAAAATTGTTCAAAAACCTAAAAGAATCAAGAGAAAAACAGAAAAAACTATAAATTCATTTATTATGCCAAAAGTATCATTTCTTTCTTTGCCAAAATCTAAGAAATCAGAAAGCATTTCAAGAGAATCTCTGGAGCAAGTTTTGAATGAGTACAAAGTTGAAGGAGAGTTGTTAAATCAGCATAATGGGCCAGTTGTCACTTTATTTGAATTTAAGCCTGCTCCTGGAATTAAGGCATCCAAGATTGTAAATTTGTCTAATGATATAGCTCGGTCAACAGAATCGTTATCTGCTCGTATTTCAACTATCCCAGGAAAAAATCTTTTAGGAATAGAGTTGCCAAATAGAATTAGAAATCTAATTGGACTGCGCAATGTTTTGGATTCTTCTGTATTTCAGAATCATTCATGCAATCTTCCTCTGGCTCTTGGGTGCGATATTACTGGAAAGCCAATTGTGGTTGATTTAGCTCAAATGCCTCATTTGTTAGTTTCTGGAACTACTGGATCTGGTAAGTCTGTTGCTATGCATAGTATGATTCTTTCTTTGCTTTATGCTAAAGATCCTGATGATTGTAAGTTTATTTTAGTTGATCCAAAGCAATTAGAGTTGTCTGTTTACAATGGAATACCTCATTTGCTAACTCCAGTCGTTACGGATCCACAAGAAGCTGTAAAAGTTTTAAAATGGGCTGTGCAAGAAATGGAACGAAGATATAGATTGTTATCAGAGGTTGAGGTAAGAAATATATCTGGATTTAATGAGAAAATTATTAAAGAGTCTTTTAAAGCAAAGTCTGAAAAGAAATATGAAAAAATGCCATATTTAGTTGTAATTGTTGATGAAATGGCAGATTTAATGATGACTGCTGGCAAGGAAATTGAAGTTTCTATACAGCGCTTATCTCAAATGGCACGAGCTGCTGGAATTCATATTATTATGGCGACGCAAAGACCTTCTGTTGATGTTATTACTGGAACAATTAAGTCGAATTTCCCTGTTAGAATTACATTTCAATTAGCATCTAAGATAGATAGTAGAACAATTATGGGTGAGAATAGCGGGGCAGAGCAATTGCTAGGAAAAGGGGATATGCTTTATATTTCTCCAGGATATCCCGCTAGAAGAATACAGGCTCCATTTGTTTCTGATGAGGAAGTTCATATGATTGCAGATTTCTTACGAGACCAACGAGAGCCTTCATATATAGAATTGGAAGTGAAGGATCAAAATATAGATGAAAATGCTAGCGATGATCCTATGTATACGCAGGCTGTACAGATAGTATTAAGAGATCAGAGGGTTTCGATAAGTTACATACAAAGGCAATTACAGATAGGTTACAACCGTTCAGCAAGAATTGTTGAGTCTATGGAAGAGCAGGGAATTGTTAGCAAACCAGACCGATCAGGAAAAAGAGAGATCTTGGTTTAATTAAATCAATTGCAATTGATTTATTATATTTAGTTTTTTGCATATCTTAGGTTTTGCAATAAAGCTGGGTTATTTTCTAATATTGAATTTTTTGGTTTTTGACTTTTTAGCTTTTGGTGTTTTAGGATAATTGACTTGAACTGAGATGGTAGGGTTATTTCCATAAGAGATTTTATTTGAAGTTATTTCGACATTTTTTGGTAAGAGACCTATATGTGTTCTTGATATCGTCAATGTTTTCAGGTCTTTTAATTTATCTATTCCTCTAAATCTTTTAAATGTATTGTTATTTATATGTAATTCTTTTAGTTTTGTTAAATAAGATATTATTGCTTCTGGAAATCCTTTTAATCTCATACTAGATATGCTAAGAGCTGTCAAATTAGTTAATTCTTTCATGCTAGGTGGAAGTTTCTGCTGTTATGATTTGGAATTTTCCACTTGTGCATTCAATTTGCTATTGAAATTACTCTCCAAGATTTCGGTTATTCTCTATCAGCAATCTATTCATTTTAAATGAAATTGCTGATATTTGATTGGGAAATAAAGACAGATCTTTCAAACATTTCAATTCATCTATAGAATATGGAATTTCTGTTAATTCATTGGAATCAAGAAATAATTCTTCTAGATTTTTTAAGCTGCTTATTCCATCTGATATTGAAGTTAGTTTATTTTTACGCACACTTAGTTCTTTTAATGCGGTTAGCTTGTATGTGCTAGAAGGTAAGCTTGTTAATTTATTGCCACCTAAATCTAGATTAGTTAATTTGTCTAATCCACTGAATATTCCATCAGGGAGACATTCTAATTGATTAACAGCAGGAGAAAGAAATTCAATTTGCTTTGCACTACAATTGCCACTTAAATTTAATTCAGTTAATTTGTCTAATCCACTGAATATTCCATCAGGCAAATATGTTAATCCTGCGCCCTGCAAATTTAATTGCTTAATATTGACGAATATTCTTGAAATTGCTCCGATAGGTTTGGCTATGTTAGATACATACGCTGCATGAAAGTATGTTGCAATGCATATTGAGTTTTTATATTTATTATGTGGTTTGTCACTTTTTACGCTTTTTAAAACATCGTCATAGCTAGGTTGATTTGTGCCGCTTTTTAAGATTTGATATCCGCAGAATCCAAGAAGTGCGCTTTGAGTGCTGCCTGATATTAATTCTGCATTATATCCTTCAACAGTTTGAAATTGAGATAGATGCTCTACATTTCCTCTTATTGCTGTTATGCAATTATTATATCTTTCTATATTTGTAGGAGGGGCGCAGTCCAGTGAAAATACACTTATAGCCATTAATGTTGATAATATTATTTTATTCATGGCAAAATTGTAATCCTAACGGATTAGGAAGTAAATGGGATTTTTACAATTTCTTATTAGAAATAATCTCATTTATTAGATTATTATTAGCCTAAAATACTTACTGAAAATTCATATGCATTTATGCTTTGTATGATTGAACAAATTTCAATATTACGTGGAATATATTCCATGCTGTTTGCTGATATGCATAGTGTATTTAATGATTCTAGCAGCCCTATCCATCTGAAAATTCTAGGATTTTCTCTATATATAAGCATTGCAAATTGACTAAGCATTTCATTAATTTCTCTGTAAGAGATTTAATAGTTTTATTGTGTAAAATGTGCAAATCTTGGATTTGATCCATATAATGATACGGATTCTAAGCTCATTAAATACTTCATTAATTTCTTTGAAAGAGGTTCAAGCATTTCAATGGGAAGGTCTAATTCTTCTAAATTATCTAATTTGCTTATTGTATGTGGAAGTCGAATTAATGGATTTTCTCCCAAGGATAACTCTATTAGATTGGTTAAATTTCCTATAGAATCTGGCAGTTTTGTTAATTGATTTTTATAAAGCCATAATTCTGTTAAATTTTTTAGATTTCCTATTGCTCCTGGTAATTTATCAAGATTATTTCTTCTAGCATGCAATGAATTTAATGATTCTAATGTGCATATACTAGATGGCAATGTGGATAATGAACTTTCACACAACATTAAATCTGTTAATTGATCTAGACCAATAAATATATTATTAGGAAGGTGGGTCAATTTTATTCCAGACACGCATAATTCTGATAGGCTATGCAAATCTCTGAATATATTTACTGGTAATGTGAAGAATTCATTATTAGCTATATATAATTCTTCTAAATTAACCAAACCTTTGAATATATCACAGTGCAATGATTTTATTTTATTTACAGATAGATTTAGTTCTATTAAATTGACCAGCCCATTGAATATGTTTTTTGGTAATGCGGACAACAGAGTGTTGTTGATATTAAGGTGTGTTATATTGCTTAATTTACTGAATATACTTGCTGGCAATGTGGATAATAATGGATTTCCGTTGATAATAAGATGCGTTATATTGCTTAATCCGTTGAATGTATTGTGTGGTAAATATGTTGCGAATTCATCATGTAGTAATATTTCTTTCAAATTCATCAATATTTCTTTAAATTCATCAATATATTCAGACATATACTTTAGATAGAAGAAAAAATGCTGAGGCTCTCTTATCAAAGAATCGTAACGTAGGCTATATAAAGAGCCTTTATTTTCTCTTTGAAGAATTTTATAAGCGCAGAATCCAAGAAGAGCTTTATTTGAATCTTTTCTGCAAGCTAATTGATAATACCCTTCATCTTTAAATGCATTTAGATTTTCCTCATCATGTTTAATTGCTTTTATGTGCTGTGAATATGATTCAGAAGCGCTAAGTTTATGCGATATCTCTCCAACTGCAAATATATTGCAAGTAATAAGAGATAAAATTATTTTATTCATATGCGCATTGTAATAACAATTAGTATGTTAGTAAAGGATTGCCTCTGTTATTTTTTACTGCAATTATTATTATGATTTGAATCGCAACAATGATGATGTATATGGTTTGATTGATCACAATTATCATGATTAGTTTTCTTAAACATATATGCTGACATTAGCGCTAAAATTCCGAATTTCCACATAGTAGGAATTGGCATAATATACATAAGGGCATGTATTATAAATAAAGATAAAATCATTGGCGTGTGTCCAGATATAGATGGCTTTTGAATTGAATAGCTTTTTGCAATAAATAATTGATTCCATATATAGTTGATTTGATCCCTAAATAGAAATAATGCTCCTATAAATAAGATTCCTAATAATGGGGCTTGAGTAACTATATTAACTAAAGCAAATGCAATTGAAAGCAATACAAACATAGACATGAAAAATGGAATAAAAAGACTTAATCCAAATAAAATTATTAGCGCGCTAATCCATACTATTGTCATTCCTGCTAGAAATGGAACAATCCAAAATGCACAAAGAATACACATGTATTTATCATGTATGTAATTGGTTGTTTTATTATGAAAGTGTAGAATGTTTTTTAAAATATTCATGTGGTCTCCTTTAAAATTTTTGGAATTAAATATAAATTTATCAAAAAGAAAAATAAATATTCAATGCGTATGTTTCTTGACAACCATAACATGCATATGACAGGCAAAAGACTATCTATAACTATGAAAGAGTCCCATCTTTTTTTGAATAAAGATAAAGAAAGTAAAAATATGATTGACAAGAATATCACATTTTATTCTATCAAAATTTATGAAATATGTAAGATGCTTAAGTAATGCATTGGCAATATATGATTAATAAGCAAATTTAAGCAAAATATATATTAATTACATATAAACATATTAACCTGAACAGAATATACATATGAACATATTAACCTGAACAGAATATACATATGAACATATTAACCTGAACAGAATATACATATGAACATATTAACCTGAATAGAATATTATTAATTATTCAAAAATATATATAAATTAAGATATGCTTCAGTCATTAATAACGCTATATATGGAATAAGAATAATCAATATATGTTTTGCTTTTCTCAAGCTAATCATCATATATAAAGCAGAAGTTATCAATAATGTGATATGCATTAATGATATTCCAGGTCTTTGTAATATGCAAAATATTGGATACCATGCAAGATTAAGAATAATGTGTATGTTAAATATAGTTTTAGACATGCTGTTTTTATTTGATATGTGCCACCATATATATCCCAATATACAATATGATATGATCCACATTAGTTCAAATATATTGCTAGATAGATGCAATGATGATTTAATTAATGAATTATTCCAAGTTTCATATTTAGAATATGTAAAATATGAGAATAATATATGATTCTTTGGATTTAATATTGCAAATGCTACATTAAGAGATAACATATAATGCATTATTTGAGTAAATCTTATATGAAACATCAATGCTGTATATAGCGCAGCTCTTTTCAATATGGAAAATGAATATGTTAGCCCCATTGTTATATGAACCATTTTATCTGCTTCATTTTTTTCATATATGAATGCTACTAATAATGTTGTCAATAATCTTATATAAACATTGAAATTCATTATATATAGAAATGCTTTAGTCCATCTCCCTGTTATTTTCCCTAATGATATCAGATTGTATAATTGATATGTACAATGCGATAAAATCATTGCAAATGCTATAACAATTGCAATATATATTGCCGTATAAATATTGTGTTTAATAGAACTTATTCCCATTTTATACAAATATTTAAACATATGAAAATCAAATGAACGCTCAACAATTCTAGAAATATGAATTATTGCTTCATGTATTGGTGTGAATATATTGCATAACATATATAGCATGGTTAAATTAATGCATTAATTTATTAAATAGAGATAAATTTACTAATTAATATGCATTTTAGATTTAATATTATGATTTATAATATTATGAGAAATTTAAAGAAAAATCACTTCTTCTTCTAATAAAATTCCAGAATGATTAAAGACTTTTTGCTGTATTTGATTTATAAGATCTTTTATATTTTTGCTTGTAGCGGACCCATCATTGATTATAAAATTACAGTGTAATTCTGATATATATGCCCCTCCAATTTTCATCCCATAGCATCCAGATTGTTCAATTAACTTCCATGCGTTATATTTTGCATGATTAGTGAACACGCTTCCAAAAGTATTTACTCTAGGCTGTTTATCATTTCTATATTGTTTCATTTGTTTGATTTTATTTTTGACATTATTGCAATTTTCAACTTTAAAGCATCCTTTGAGAAAAATCATTCCATCGGGAATATTGCTCTTTCTATATTCATATTTAATTTCACATCTATTAAGTCTGTGGATATTTCCATCTAGATCGATTAATTCTGCCCATAATAAATAATCTGATACGCAATACCCATATGCACCTGCATTCATATATAAAGCCCCTCCAATTGTTCCTGGAATGGTATGTAAAAACTCTAAGTTTGATAAATTATTTTCTGTGCAAAATCTAGATACAATTATATTTGGAGTTCCAGCATTAATTGTTAGATGATCGCTATTTATTTGTATATCATTTTGCATATTGTTTAATCTTATTATAGTTTTATCTAATCCTGAATCAGGAATGATTATATTGGATCCAAATCCTACAGGGATCACTTTTTTGTTATTTTTCAAAAAACTCTTTAGCTCATAAATTGAATTAGGTTCAAATATGTCAACTTCTCCACCAGTTCGTATCCATGTTATGTCTTTCCCTAATTTTTTTATCATATTGTCTCGATGAATTTTATCTATTAAGCAATTAAAATGTAAGTTGTTAATAATATTAATAAATACTGCGACTCATATAAATATTCCACCTTCACGGGGCCTATATGTATAGGTGGGTGTCGTATAAAATGTTCCACAGAACAAATCAGTGACGACTCCCGTGAGTATTATTGTGCCTCGCAGACAAAACACTTATAAGAGCCTGATTATTTTATAGATCATAATAGATTATTTTGCAACTGATTTGATTTGTTGTGATATTTTTGTCATATATTTCATCTATTTACTAAGTATTATATTGGAATTTATAAGAATACTTGCAATCAAATAATATCATGTCATAATAAAAATATGAATAGAATATTAAATACTACAATAATTTTATCCACTTTTATTTCAATGAACATTGATGCAGGAATTGTAGATAATGCACTTCAATTGCCTTATGCTCAATTGATGCAAAATAATGCTAATAAAGAAAATGTTCATGGAGAATGGTCTGTTGCAAAATTAAATGGAAATCTTCGCTTATGCAGCAATGGAGTTGCTTTGTTGGATGACGATATTTCTTTTGAAAAAATGGTGGAAATATTAAATAGAAGAATATCAAATAGAGAAATCATTCTTGAAATGAATAATAATTTTTTCAATAATCAACAATAAGATATATATGCTTAGCAAATAACTTGTAATTAGGCTCATTTTTTAACCATTAAGTAATAATTTCCTCATAATATTATGGTCATTGAATAGGAGATAAAATGAAAGAAAGAAGAATTAATTCCCTTAAAAATGCTAAAGTATTATCTGCAGTGCAAAATACACATGCTTTTGCAGAATTTATTACTCCTAGATTATTTATGAAGATGCTTCCATGTGTAAATTTAGAAACTGGTATATTTAGAATCAATAGAGTTAAAAAATATAAAAACAATCCACATGCTTTGAATGAAGAATCAGTAAAATCAATTGAATTGATGAGTTATTTAAATAATAAGGAAATTTCTTCACTTATTGGCAATTCATCTAAAAAAAGTTGCATATTAGGAGAGGTAATTGAGCAAAATCAATCTGAGAATAAGTTTTATATAATATTAAGCGGTGAATATGAATTAGTTCTGTTAAATCATAATGAAAAGCCTGTTGTAATAGCTAATTTACAAGCTGGAAAATTCTTTGGAGGGTTTAAAGCTTTGGGATATGAAAATTACGATAAAATTAAAATCAGAACATCTGTTCCAGGATCTATGCTGGTTGTTGAAAATGATTCATTTAAAGATTTGCTTCAAAAAGATGAATTCAGATATTATGTAAAATCTTCAATTATGAATTATGAAAATGAATATAATACCGGAGAGCATAAAGCTAAATTAATTTCTTCTTATTCTGATGAACCAATGATGCCTAAAAGCTATACAGAGTATGATGAATCTCCCGAAGAAATTGAGCTAGATGTGATTCAATCTGTGCTTGGAATACATAGCAGAATACATGAATTGTATAATAACCCACACCCTCAATTTGAATCTCAGTTGAAGATTTTAATTCAAAATATATTAGAAAGAGAAGAGTGGGAAATATTCAATAATGCAAGTCATGGATTGATTAATCAGGTTTCTCACGATAGAAAAATTACCACTAGAACTGGGCCTGCAACTCCAGATGATATGGATGAATTACTTGGCATGTTATGGAAAGATCCATCTGTTATAGTAGCGCATCCAAGGGCTATTTCTGCATTTGCAAGAGAATGTACAAAAAGAGGGGTTCCGCCTGTAATTGTAAGAATGTTTGGAAGCAATCTAATTACGTGGAGAGGGGTTCCATTGGTTCCATGTGATAAAATTGGTATTACAAAACGTCATGATGGCTTGGCAATTACAAATATGATGGCTATTCGTTTAGGAATGGACAAACAAGGAGTGGTTGGATTAAATAAACCTGATATTTCTTATGGAGGAATTCCAAGTTTGAGCGTAAGAGAAATGAATACAGATGATATGTCAGTGATTAATTATTTGATTACTAAATACTATAATGTAGCAGTTTTAGTTCCAGATGCTTTAGCTATGTTGTGTAATATAGAAATTGGCCATTACCACGATTAAAGAGGAAAATTATGAGCAAAAAGATTACAAATAATATGCATAATTATAATTCCAATAATTTGCTTGAAAGTCAGAATTATTGCAGTGAAAGAGATAAGCGCAATATTGATAGGTTGAGTACAATGCATTCTAATGAAAGAAAAATCAATATGAACGAATTTGGAAATTTTGATATGCATGAATTAGGAAATTATAGAGAAGTAAGTGGTATTTATGAAGAGTGTAGTGAATTTGAAAATCACAAAACAATGGATGATATTTCAAGTTTTGATTACAATAATGCCAACTATATAACTGGAGATAATTCTCAAATTATTAATCGTGATTTATTCGATGTGCATCAGATTAGGCAAGATTTTCCGATTTTAAGTAGATTGATTAATGGAAAGCCACTTATTTGGCTTGATAATGGAGCTACATCACAAAAACCTAAAGTTGTAATTGATGCTATATCAAATTATTATTCACAATATAATTCTAATGTTCATAGAGGAGTGCACACATTGTCTCAAGAAGCATCAGAATTATTTGATAAAGCGCGCAGAGAAGTTGCTAGTTTTATTAATGGGTCTGAAAAAGAGATAATATTTGTAAAAGGCGCTACTGAAGGATTAAATTTGCTTGCTAATACAATTGGAATGCAAAAAGTTAATGCTGGAGATGATATTTTAATTACGCAATTAGAGCATCATTCAAATATTTTGCCATGGCGTAAATTAGCTCAAGAAAAAAATGCAAATTTAAAGATTATACCAATTGATTCTAATGGAGATATTGTTATGGATGTATATTCTAATATGCTTAGTGAGAAAACTAAGATTGTTTCATTAGCACATATTGCAAATTCGCTAGGAACATTAGTTCCTGTAGAAAGTATGATTCAACAAGCAAAAATGCATGGGGCAATTACTATATTAGATGGTGCGCAATCAATTCCGCATATTAAAATTGATGTTCAAGAGTTAGGATGTGATTTTTTTGTATTTTCTGGACATAAAATGTTTGCGCCAACTGGAACCGGAGTTGTTTTTGGAAGAGAAGATTTATTGAAAAATAGCATTCCATATCAAGTTGGTGGAGGAATGATTCATGATGTGAAATATGAGCAAGTAAAATACGCAGAATCTCCGTATGTATATGAAGCTGGGACTGCAAATTTGGCTGACATAGAAGGTTTGCGCGCTGCTATTGGATATTTAAATAAATTAGATATGAATAATGTGGAGAATCATGAGCATGATATAGTGCAATATGCGTATGAGCAAATGAAAAATTTGGATCATGTAAAGATAATTGGAAATCCTGTTAATAGAGTCGGGGTTTTATCTTTTATAGTTAATGGAATTGATAACAATGAAGTTGGAAAGAAGCTAGATGAAGAAGGAATTGCAGTCAGAACAGGACATCATTGTGCTCAACCTTCTATTAGATCATTTGGAATAGAAGGGACTGTAAGGGCGTCATTTGCTTTTTATAATACGCATGATGAAGTTGATAAATTTATTGATGTATTGAGAAAAATTCGTTGATGGCAAATATTATTCATTATTCAAAAATACCATACAAATCTAATTAAGTTTATTATGCAAATTTCATTAAGTTGATTTATAGAATAATTTATAAAAAATTGCAAATTGTTAAAATAATAAGACAGCATTGCATTGCTTGAATTGCATGAAAAATAAAATGCATCGCTAAGTTTGTAAGATTTTTCTAAACTTAAATTGAAGTATATGTTATGTTTGTGCATGAAATTTATTGTTAATATAATAGAAGCGATTAGATGTTTTGCGATTATTGCTACATATGCATCTGTATTGCAGGTTAATTGTGCAAATAATGAGAATTTGGGATTTGATTCAATGGATCCTATTTGCAAGGAATTATTGGATTCAATAATGTTTGGTTTGAAAGATGATAAATTAACTGCAGAGTTAAAGCATGACATAAAATTATACCAAAAATGCACCGAAGAAGAAGTAAATTCTTTTGCTAGCCTTGCTTTGCTAAAAACATTTATACTTTGCAATAATAGAAAAATCAAGCATGAAAAATCATCGTCTAAGAATTCAAATATAATATTTTCTAATCACGAAATTGAAGATATTATAGCTCCATTTTTTGTAGATGACAAAATAATTGAAAAAGTACATGATAATTCATGCTCATTGAGTAAGCTAAAATATCCTGCAAATACTCTTAAGTGGTTCTTTGCGCAACAAATTAGAGGGCGTAATGATTATTCACAAAATGGCAATTTTTTGACTGGTTTATATTCTCAGCCTGCTAGGTACGATAAGTTTAGAAATCATGATCACGCAATTAGTTCATACTGTGCATTGCATGACGATGAAATGAGAAAAATATTGCTTAATAAGCGCGTGATTAGATTAAGTTCAATTTCTGGGGCATTAGAGCAAAGAGTATTTGCTTTTTGCCCTAATGCTCTAACAATTCAATCATGCAAGACAACATTTGTTACAGATATAAAGCCTTTAAATTTACTTAAATTGAGAGAAATGAAATTTCATCATGCAAGTTTTAAATCTCTCAAAGCAAATATATTAGATTTGCCAAATCTAGTATGTATATCTTTTTTAACATGCAGTCTTGAAGAAATAGAAGCGGGAGCATTTGAGAAATGCCCTAATTTAAAAGAGATATATTTGAAAGATTGCAAAATAAAAGAATTTGGCTTTGAACAACTGAAAGGGATAGATGTGGTAAAATTAAGGGCATTAGATTTGTCAAAGAATTCATTAAATGCGCTTTCCAAAGAATATATAATTAAGTTGCAGCATATAATGAAAATTATTAGAAAAGTGCCATTAGGACAACAAATAGATTTAAGAGGCGATGAAATATTAGACAAAATCAACCAAAGCTGCATAAAAAGATAATATAGCATGATTTTTTTCTAAAAATGCATTATTTTGTTAAACAAAACAATTCATAATTCTAAAAATGAATTTAAAATACAATTCTAAAAATGAATTTAAAATTGTTGAGAAATATTAAGTAGCAATAAAGTTTTATGAAGCTGCTCTTGAATGAAAATAAATGCATCACATTGAATCTTAAATCAAGAAAAAATCCATTATTCAATTTCTATCATTAAACTTGTCGTTATAGTAGAATGTATTTATGAATTGGCTAACAAGTTGGATTCCTAAAATTAGATCTGAAAGGTCAGAGAGTGTTCCTGATGATCTATGGCATAAATGTAATAAATGCGAGGAAATGATTTTTAGATCACATATGGTAGATAATATGTGGGTTTGCACTATTTGTGATCATCATGAAAGAATGCGTGCCCATCATAGATTGGTGTCATTTTTTGGCTCAGAAAGTAATTTTAAGACTGAAATTCCTCCGAGATTGCAAGATGATCCTATTAATTTCTCTGATACAGTGTCTTATAAATCTAGATTAAAAAAAGCGCGTGCAAAATGTGATATGGATGATTGCTTTGAAATTGGAGTTGGTAAATTAGAAGGGAATTCTGTTGTTGCATTAGCAATGGACTTTGCATTTATTGGCGGATCAATGGGGAGAGCGCTAGGAAATGCAATTGTGCATGCTGCAGAAATTTCTATACGAAATAAGATTCCATTGGTGCTTTTCTCATCTTCTGGTGGAGCTAGAATGCAAGAAGGTATATTTTCATTAATGCAAATGGCTCGCACAACTATTGCTGTTAAGAAAGTGAAAGATGCAGGAATTCCTTATATTTCCGTTCTATGCGATCCGACAACTGGTGGAGTTCAAGCCTCATTTGCCATGTTAGGAACTGTGACATTAGCAGAGCCTGGAGCCTTAGTAGGATTTGCAGGAAAAAGAGTTATTCAACAAACAATCGGAGAAGAATTGCCAAAGGATTTCCAGAGCTCAGAATTCCAATTTAAAAATGGATTCGTAGATAAAATAGTGCATAGATCAAAAATTGCATTAGAAATTAACAGAATCATTAATATATTAAAGTAACTGTTAAGGAAATTATTTCATATAAATTGCCAAGGAAATATCTCATACAATATTAAATTTATCATTATAGTAGGGCATATCTATAATTGATTAACAAGCTGGATTTCTAAAATTAGATTTAAAAGATCAGAAAGTGCTCCTGGTGATTTGTAGCATAAATTCAACAAATGGATTTTATTGAAACAATTTTATCATATGCATTATGATAAGAAAAACATTTAATAAACAGATTGCAAAGGAATTATTTAGATTGCAAAGGAATTATTTTTTTGAACTTAAAAAATTCATGAAAATAATATATAGCTGCTTAATTTGTATTTTTGTAAATTCGCAATTATTAGCGCTATTTCAGTGTTTTTTATAAACTAATTCATTGTTAATTAGAATTATTTTAATATTAGGGTTATTTTAAAATTATTGTTAGGATCACTTCAAATTTATAAAATGTTATCTAGTTAGATTTTTCATGATTAGAATTTTGACCTTCTATTAATATGGCATCATATTGCAGAAATAAGCTATGAGAAGAATAAGATAAATATATGGTTTGATATAATCAATCTATTTCATCAAGTGTTGTATCTGTTAGTTGCTCTGTAATGCTTAATTGGTTTGGGGTGAATTGATATGTTGCTAGATTTGATGGGAACAATTTTGTGTATGGGAAAGTTTTGTCGAACTGATAATGAATGCATGCAATTTCACCTTCTTCTGATAATTCTATTGCTTTTCTCCATTTTTCTTCTTCAGCTTTAAGGTCATTTCTATTTTTAATTTGATTTTTAATGTTGTTTACATAATCTTTGGAAGATTGATCAAGAGGGTTTTCAGATAGATCTAATTCTTCCAGTTGATTTAAATTAACTCCTTTTAATTGCGCTGATCCAAATTCTGTTATTTTGTTATTGGCAAAGGATATAGATTTTAATTTAGGGCACTTTTCAAACGTTCCTTCTTCTATTTCTGTAATTCCAGAATATCCAATGTATATAGATTCTAGATTTGGGAGATTTAATGTATTTGCTTTAAGTGATGCGAGCATGTTTTCGCTACATAAAGAGATTTTTCTCAATTGAGACAAATTTAGAGGTTTAATTTCTGATACAAGCGCTCTTGTTGATCCATCAATTTCTTGGACATTAGGACATAAAGCAAATACTCTTTGCTCTAATGCTCCTTTCACTAAAAATAATCTTTGATTTAATGATCCTTCCACTATGCCAAATCTTATTTTTCTCCCATCAAATAATTCTTTTCTCCTTACTTCATCACCATACAATGCACAGTATGATTTGATTGAATGATCATGCTCTCTGAACTTATGATAATGAGGAGGATAAAAATCAAGATGTTCTATTTTTTGCGCAAAGAACCATTTCAAAGCATTTGCAGGATGATGTAGTTTATGAAAAGAACATGATTTATCAAGCACTTTTTCAATCAAATCATAATCTACAAAAAATGGAGCTATAATATCTGTAATTTCATGTTTTGAGAATGTTATTGAATTTCCAGATAATTCATTTTCAGACCTTCTTCTATTATTGTAAAGCAGAAATGTTTTCAATAGAGGTAAATTTACAAAAGTATTTACTTCCTCTTCGTTGAATTGTCTATATATTTCAATATCATGCTTTAACTTTTCTACTCGCTGATCTACATATGGTACACTGCTATAACCTGCGCTATAACCTGATGAGCTTGAAAAAGATCCTATCTTTCCTCTTAGGCTTGAGGTCAAACTTCTAGCACCTGCTTGAGCGCAATTAACTTTCAATCCAAATGTGCATGCAAAAAGAATTGCTGCAATAATATTATTCATGTGTTATTTTATCTTAGTCGATTGAGCTTTGCAAATTATACATTATGATAAGAAAACATATGATTAGAATATTATAATTATTTTTTACTTTTTAAATAATTGTAATAATTAGCTGATTCTGAGTTCAAAGGATTATTGTTAAGTTTTATTTTACATTCATCAATATTTATTCCTATCAATTGATTGGATCCAAATCTTGTTATTTGATTCCCATCAAGATTTAGTTCTTTCAACTTTGGCATTCCTGCAAATGCTTCTCTATCAATATGATCAATTTGATTGCAAGCAAAGCAAAGATGTTCAAGGTTTGGAAGATTTAACGTTCCTTTCAATATTCTTGTGATTTCACTTTTTGTTACAATAAGTTTTTTCAGTTTATTGTGATAAATTCCTCCTTCAATTCTTTGCATCTCGGAGAAAGCTGAGTAGATTACTGTTGCATTTGGAATAAGAATGAATAGATTCTGCGATAAATTTATATTTATATTTTTCGATGGCATATACGATGCTTTGTTTATTAATTCAAGCGATTTTTTCAATTTATCATCATGTAATGAAGCATATGAACATATATGCAAGCATTCAAAGTAATATTTATCTTCATATTTCAATGAATCATCATTTATTCCATTCGCAAAATAATATTTTAATGAACTTGCTGGATAATTGAATTTATCCAATGATATATTTTGATTTTTCATTGAATAATATGATTTTTCATCAATGAGATGAGAGGTAATTATTTCAATTATTTCATGATCTGAAAACATCATTTTTTTCTTATTGCAAAATAAAAATATAAGAAAAGGCTTGGAATTAATGAGAGTTGCAAATTCTTTACTTGAGAGTGTTCGATAAAACTCTATATCCATTTTCATTTTTTTTGACAATGAATCTTTTCCAAAATATTGAGAAAACACTCTGCCTACTCCATCATTGCTTGCGCGACTAATATTATCTTGCATGCAAAATATATTTGAAGAAAATAATAGAAATACTATATTAAATAACATCATAATTAAATTTATATATTATTGCTCTATAGAAATCAACTTATCTAATATTTACTTAGCAGCTCCAACACAAGTAGTGGAACTTTGCAAATTATATAAATCGAGATAGAATGTGTTTATTGGAGGTTGTTATGTTAGGTATTGGTTCTAAGTTTCCTGAATTTAATTTGACTGCTGTATTAGGCAATAATGAAATGAAAGTTGTTAATTCTTCTTCTTATAATGGAAAATGGATGGTTTTCTTCTTCTGGCCTAAAGATTTTACATTTGTTTGCCCTACTGAAATTAGTGGATTTGCAGATTTGCAAAGTGAATTCGAAGATCGTAGTGCGCAAATTTTAGGGGCTAGCATGGATTCAGAATTTGTTCATTTGGCATGGAAAAAAGATAATGCTCAAATTGGGAAAGTTAATTTTCCTATGCTTGCAGATATAGGTGGAAATTTATCTAGCGAATTAGGAATTAAGGATGTTGATGCAGGCGTGTCTCAAAGAGCAACATATATAATAGATCCAAATATGGTTGTTCGATATGCAAGCGTTACAGATCTTAATGTAGGAAGAAATCCTGAAGAAGTGTTGAGAATATTGGATGCATTGCAAAATGGTGGATTGTGCCCTGTAAATTGGAAAAAAGGTGAATCCACTCTAAATCCGGATGCATAATGAGTAAATCTCAATCTATTTATAAGAAATTTATATTGAGCAGCGCTTGTGTTAGTTGTTTTGCTCTTATATCAAGAGTATTGGGCTATTTTAGAGATATTATTATATTAAATTGGGCAGGAGTAGGCGCTATTACGGATGCGTATATATTAGCTGTTAAATTCCCATCTTTATTCAGAAAAGTTATATCAGATGGGAGTATGAATAATTTGCTTATACCTATGTTGAAAGACTTGAAGTTAAAAAATAAAAATCCAAACGCTTTTCTTGCGAAATTAATTGTAAAACTGTGCAAATGCATTATTATAGTTATGATAATTTTTCTACTTTTCATTAAATATGGAACATATTTTATATTTCCAAATTTATCTAGTGAAGCAGCTTTATATTTTATAAAATTTTCTTATTTCATTTTGCCAAGCTTGTTCTTTATGGGATTATCTAGTGTGCTTGTTAGTTCTTTGAATTTCAATAAAAAATTTGCAGTATGTGCTGTATCTAGTGCGATATGTAATATTATTGCGATTGCAACATTATTGATTTGTTATAAATTTAACTTGCCATTTTCATTAATTGGATTTGCCATTTTATTGGGAAATATTGTGCAATTTATATGGATTATTTTTCATGCGTGGAGAAATAATCTAATCCCATTGTATGAAAAAATAAATTCTGATGATATGTATGAAAAAGAATTTATGGTATTTAAAAAGAAATTTATAAATATTTCATTCTCATCAGGAATTTCCCAAATCATGATTATGTTTTCATCATGGTTCGTAAGTTTTTTACCTACAGGAAATATATCATACTTAGCTTTTGCAGATCGTATTATGCAGGTTCCATTAAGCTTAATAGGAATTGTGTTTAGCACTACATTTTTGCTATATTTGACTCAGTATATAAAAGAGAAAGAAATTTATAAAGCAAAAGAGTTGTATAATCAAGTTTGGATATATGGATTAGTAGGATCTTCAGTGATATCCATATTGATCTTTTTTCTTTCGCTTCCAATATGTAAAATATTATTTCTAAGAGGAAAAATGACACTAATTGATGTTATGCACATAAGCTCATATTTGAAAATATATATACTTAGTGTTCCGGCATACACCTTAAGCAAAATAATGAATGCAGTATTTTTTGCATATGATAATACGAAAATCCCATTAAGAGGCGCAATGGCACAATTTGCCTCTAATTTTGTTTTGATGCCTATTTTATTTCATATGGGATCTTTCGGAATCTCGATATCATTTCTAATATCAGCATGGATTTATGCATTGTATTTGTTTATTGAAATAAGAAAAGAAAGATTTTTATGATTTCGATTAGTTGTATAATTGCCTGATTTATGATTTATATGATTGCATGATTGAGCCAGATAATATTTGGCAAAATCCTACCGCTTAATTTATTGAATTGCTATGCTTTTAATTACTTCTTTTAGCAGCGCATGTGGCATTGTATTTTCATCTTGAAAGTTAGGGTAAATTTCTAAATTTAGCAATTGGATTTCTAAGATGTTTTTTGCATTTGTTGATATATATAAGCAATTAGTATAAGTTGTTAGATAGATTTGTCTAAGTTTTGGCAAGTATGACAAACTTTCAATTTCCCAATATGATGCATTTTCATCATCTTTAATTGAAGAAAAATATTCATGATCTTCTTTTGAAACAATGCATTTAATACTATTGTAATTCAAACTTAATGACACAAGGCTTTCCAATCCTTTAAGGTCATTTTCTTTTATTCTTGATATATCATTGTTTGAAAGATCTAGTTCTTTTAGATTTTTTAGATTAAATAAATTAGGAATTGATTTGAGCTTGCAAAAAGATAAATTAAGTTTCACTAATGAGATTAAATGATTAAAAGTATTTTTTGGTATGCAGTAATCATGCAATATTCTTATGTTTAATTCTGTTAATAATTTAAATTCATAAAGTATTTTTTTGTCAATTTCTTGATTGTAATCAATTTCTAGCATTTCTAGGTTTTTATATAGAAAGGATACAAATGGGCATAAATGCTCACAATAACCTATGCGCAACTTTGATGTTTTCTCCATATTTTCTCTATATTTTTTGACATGAGTTGCCGCATACATTTTTTGAAATAATCCACCTTTTTCAAAAGGATCCAAACTGAATAGAAAATCTGTATGCATAATTTTGCAAGCAGATTGATATTTTAATAAGAATTGAAAGTATTTTTCTTTATCAAATATATAAGAGGAGATTTCATAAATTAAATAAGGTTCTTTGTTTAATTTTGACAGACTATTTGATTTTCTGCATAATAATTTAAATGCATTAGTTGCTATTCTTTCATGCTTAGTATAAATAAATTCTACAAACTCGTTTTCATTTGTCTTTTTATACAATTTAATGTCGTTGCTTATTTCTCTCCGCAGTATTTCTTTTTGCTCATAAGATTCTATTTCCACATCGCAGAAATACATAGGATAATGCAGTTTATCTAGTGCAAATCCTGTGCAATATGAACAGATAGGAATAGCAAATATGATTACTCTTCCTGTTATTTGAATTGCATTCTTAATTTTATTTAATTTAAATAATGTTATGTATTCATTATACAATGTGTATTTAGAGATATAAAGCGTTCAATGCAAATATATTTTGCAGTTTTTTAATTTCATGGTCTAATTATATGAAATAACAAGTGAAGTGCAAGCTATCATTGCATAATGAGGCTTATTTCAGTTTTAATAAGATTAAAAATCTTTATTTTATATTTGAAATGCATTTATTATGTTTATTTTTCAATAAATCTTGAGAATTACATCTTTCTATAAAGTTTTTTATTACGCTGCTTAAAGGGTAGGCATTACAATAAAAATAATTATTTGATAATTCATATTTTAAAAGCCCAATCACAAGATCATTTTCATTAAATATATAAGAGGATATTTTGTCAATTAAGTAAGGCTCTTGATTCAATTGTGACAAACTTCTTGCTTTTTTGCATGACAATCTAAGCATGCTTTTTCTTTCGCACTCATCTTTAATAATGGTTTTAAATTCTTCACATGATACATTCTCCCCCCATTGTTGTTGTGTTTTTTGCAATAAACAATCTATATTTGTGCAATATGAGTAGATAGGCAAAGAAAGCATTGCAACTCTTCCTGTCGCATAAATTGTATTCTTAATTTTACTTAATTTAAATAATGTCATGTATTCATTATACAATATATATGTATAGATGGCAAAAAAAATTTAATGCAACTCTATTTTATATTTTTTTATTTCATTTATTGTGTTGATATTGATGATATCACGTTGTAGGGTTAAATTATGAATGAAAAAGTAGAATCTTTGCTAGTAGATTTAGAGTCTGGGAAAGTTAAAATAGTGAACAAAGAGAATCAATGGGAATTGAATAAAAATGCATTTAAGCAAATTAATAATATTTTTAAATCAGAGAAGCAAATTACTGGAATAGATAATTTAACAAAATGGAATGACAAAGTGGATTTGCAGAATAATATAAATAATCAAGCTTTATTAGATAAAAATTCTCGTTTTGTTCCAGGGTCATGGATTAGAAGAGGGGTATATATAGGAGAGAATTGCGTGATAATGAGTAATTCATTTATTAATGTTGGGGCATATATTGATGATGAATCAATGATTGATAGTGGGGTAACGATTGGGTCATGCGCGCATATAGGAAAGCGTTGTCATATTTCTTCTAATACAGTGATTGCTGGAGTTTTGGAGCCCTCAAGCGCTATGCCTGTAATTATAGAAGATAATGTATTTATAGGAGCTCAATGCATTATTGCGGAAGGCATTATGATTCCAGAGGGATGTGTATTAGGGGCAGGAACAAAAATCACATCATCAACAAAAATATTCAATAGAGATGGATTGCAAATGGATAAAATTGATTCATATAGCGTTATTGTTCCAGGATCATATTCCATAAGCAAAAATATATCGCTTGAATGCGCAATTATAATTAAGAAAGTTGACGAAAAAACTAAATCCAAAATTTCAATCAATGATTTGTTGCGTGGTTAATTTGAAATAATCCAAAAAAGATGATCTCTACTCTTTATGATTTTATCCAAATCATTCTTAATTTATATAAATACAGAGAAATCTCTTTGTATTGAAATTAGCATATAAAAATAAATCATTAAAATTAATGAAGTTAAACTAGAAGCATTACTATCTCTACCCAATTGAATGTTTCTAGATCATTGTTACGTATCTTTAATGAAGTTAGGTTATACAGTGTAAGTTTTCTACGTAATGCAAATCTGTTATTGTAAGATAAATCTATTTTTTGCAATTTTTGCAATTTGTTTAGCGCCTCATATGGAAATGCCATTATTCTATTATGATTCAATTTTAACACTTCTAAGTTTGGCAAATCGCAGAAATAATATTGGTCAATGCAGGGTATTCCATTATTATTTAAATTTAGAGATTGTAGCTTAGTGCATTTTTTTAAGAAATGGCAATTTTTTAAGATTGATATGTTGCATGAAGAAATATCTAAGCTTTGCAAGTTGATTAAATTTGCAAATAAATTATCACATAATGTATTGTATAATGCATTGTTACTTAATTCTAAAGTTTCTAATTTTGTTAGTTTTCTGAATGTGTTTTCATGTATGAAAGTTAGTTTATTATTTTTAAGAGAAAGTTTTTGAAGGCCATGCAAGTTGAGAAAAGCATTCTCATCTAATTCATCTAATTCATTATTTGACAAATCAAGAATTGCCAATGAATTTAAATTGTCACTAAAAATCTGGTCTCCAATTGATGTAAATTTATTTCCAGATAAATTAAGTTCTTGCAAATTAGAAAAATTAGCGAATAATGGAATGTTTGGAAGTAGATGCATTGCATTATTTGTTAGATGTAGTATTTTTAAATTTATCAAATTCACAAATGACTTCAAATGCAATTGAATTATTTTGCTTTTATTTCCAAGTAATTTATTTCCATAAAATATTTTCTTTTTAGTTGGTTTGTTGTTAGATAAGATCAATTTTTCTAAATTATGCATGCCATAAAATGATTCATTGGGAATGCTTATAATGCAATTATCAGAAATAATAAGCTCTTTTAATTTTGTTAATTTACTGAATGCAAATTTAGACATTATGTAAATTTGATTCCCAGATAGATCAAGCTTCTTGATATTTTTATATGGATCTAGAAAATTCTCCACCATTTTATTGCATTTATTAAGTGATTTTGTAAGATCTAAAGTAGTTTCCATTTCCATTTCATGAATTATCTTTTCTACATATGTACTAAAATATCTTTTTACAAAGAAATCATTGCGATTAATTTCATACTTTCCTGTCAATATATTTGCAATACATTGTGTATTTATTGAGCATAATTGCTTTAATGCAGATGGATATTTTAAATCAAATAATTGACTATTTTCACCTATCATAAAAGGCATTATTACATGATCAACTAAATCAACTGGAAGTAATTTTGTTTTTCGAAGATAAAGTAGAAATATTTTTGAGTGCTTAATAAAGGAAATAAAATTATTTATTTGTTTTGTTGAATGTTTTCTATAAATTTCAAAATCATGCATCGCTCTATCAAATAAAGCCTTATCTGTTTGTGCTAGATAGGATGGCCTACTTGAATTTTCTTCTAAAACATCTTTTGTTTCAAGGTATCCATTTTCTTCCAATCCACAAAATATAATTATAGGAAATAATAATAGTGTTTTTAATAAATTCATAGTTTATATTACAAATAGGAAAGAATTAATGCAAGATAGATAAGTAAAATGATATATAAGTTTAACTATTCTTCTGCAAAGTTTGCAAATAATTAATTAGCATCAATTCGTCCAATCACCTTCTGCAACTATGTTTGCTTCTCCGATTTGCCATAATTTTGTTTTTTGAACAATGCATAATTCACCTATTTCTGTGTAAAATTTGACTTGTTTTTGAGAAATTTGACCGCTATGCCATCCAGCGCATGCAGCTGCTATAGTTCCAGATCCACATGCTAATGTTCTTCCAACTCCTCTTTCCCATGACTGAATATTCCACTTTCCATCATTCCAAATGCACATAATGTTTTTATCTTGCAAATAGTTTGCAAATTGCAAAGTAATTTCATTCCAATTTGGCGCTTTATTTTCAATGATTACGATATGCTCATTTCCAATATTTACATCATATATATTATTGTGATTTATAGAATTGATAATTGGCTTAATTGGCAAGGAGAATGCTATTTGATTTTCCAGTTTTACAGTATTAATTGTTCCTGATTTCGTGATAAATTTATTTCTAGTATTTGTGTAATATTTAGCTAGACATCTAATTCCATTTCCACATAAATTCGCCTCTGACCCATCTTGATTCCAAAATCTTACATAATTTTTGCCATTTTTTTGAATATTTTGAATTAATTGATCGCATCCAATTCCTAGCTTTCTATCGCTAATTTTTAATATTTGCTTATGATTTATTTCTTCAAAAATCATTACAAAATCATTTCCTAATCCATGCGCTTTAATGAATTTCATACTTAATTATATGATATCATAATGTAATATAAAATGAGCTGCATACATATTGAATGATTTGATATGGAAGCGTTTATATAAATTGCATTATTGCCAAACAATTGAAAAAATTCCTAACAAAATGATAAAAAATATATTAAAATAGTTAGTGAGTTTTTTCGTAATAGCAAACTGGAAAGGCATTCAAAATGCATCAGTTATGGAAAATATTTATGAGTATAATCATAAGAAGAATGTAAAGTATATTGTTGCGCCAAATTATTTTGCCATATCTAAGTTATCTAATTTGAAAAACATATCATTATGTGCTCAGAATTTTACACAAAATACACTAACTGGAAGTATATCTATAGAATTATTAAAGCAATTTAATGTTAAGCATTGTTTATGCAATCATGCAGATCATTATCAAAGTAATTATAATCCAAAAAGTATGATCAAAGCATGCGATGAGAATGATATCATTCCTATTATTTTTGTGAGAGATATATATGAAGCTGAGAAATTAAGCAATTTATCTAAAAGTGGAATAATTGTTTATGAGCCACATGAATATATAGGAAAAAAAGATGCTCCAGGCGCGAATATTATTGCTGATAAAGTAATGCAAATTAGGAAAATTACAAATAAGCCAATTTGCTATGGAGGATCGCTAAATGAAAGTAATTACCAGCAATTTATTGGATTTCTTGATGGATTATGTTTCGGAAGATTGAGTAGAGAGAAAATATTTAACCAAATTATACAAAATATAAATCAAGATATTGAAAAAACAATTGAGGTATAAATGAATTCAATTGTAAGTAAATGTATGAACAAGATTACTGATTTATTTTATCCAAAGATATGTTATTTATGTAATGCTCCTTTGCAAGAGAATGGATTGTGTCATAAGTGTTGGAATAAAATTAGATTTATACAGGATCCAGCATGCAAGACATGCGGAAACCCTTTTTCATATGATATGGGAGAGTCAATTTCATGTGGAAAATGCATACAAAATAAGAAATATTATATAGACTATGCGAAATCTATTATGAAATATGATATAAATACCAAGAAATTGATTATGTCTTATAAGAATCATAATTGCTTTTATTTGACTAATTTCTTTGCTAATTTAATGAATAATTCAATTAAAGAGTGGGCCGATAATGTGGATTATATAATTCCAATTCCTTTGCATAATTGGAGATTGTTTTGGAGGGGGTATAATCAAACTGAGATTTTAACAAAACAACTGTCAAAGATTGCAAAAATATCTCATTTGCGAGATGGGTTATTGCGTACGAAATGGACATATAGTCAGAGCAAATTTAATAAGGCAGGCAGAAAGAAAAATATGGAAAATGCATTTGAAATTAACTATGCTCATGAGAATAAAATTAAAGGGAAGAATGTTTTGATTCTAGATGACGTTACAACTACAGGAGCAACTTTAAATTCAGCCGCAAAAGTATTGAAAGATGCTGGAGTAAAAGGCGTATATTGCATTACGATTGCGAAATCAATTTCATTTTAGATTTTTCAAAAACAAGCCTCTATATGCAAACAAGTCTTTGTATGCAAATTTCTTATAGAGAGGATTTGTGCTGCATTGCCTTTAAGTTGTTTTTGTTTAAATTGCTATTAATTATCCATTTTGCATTTTGAAAAGCATTTTTCAACTCAATTATTTTACAACTTTTGTTTAGATGGATTAATAAATTTTCATCTATATTTACATGAATGTTAGAAATTTCATAATTTTTTAGCGTTATTTTAAATCTTGTGATTAATTTTTCAATATTTTTCTCGAATTCGCTTATTTCTTCAATAGAATTAAAAGACATAATAAGCGTCGCGTCTGAATTCCCATGAAAGCTAACAGGCCCTATAATATGATCAAATACTTTATGACTTGTTCCACTGAAGATGTGATCATTCCCACAAATCAATTGCCATGGATCTTGAGTGTTCGCTCTAAGGTATCCAGGATCAATAGCTTTTACTGAACTTGCAAAAGCTAAATGTAGAATAATATTACTAACTAAATTTAACATAAACCTCTCTTTGTAATCATTCTATGAATGAAATATTTTATGTCAAGCATTTTCCATGATAAATTTTTATACCAAGCATTTTCCATGATAAATTTTTATACCAAGCGATTTGCGTGATAAATTACATGAAAATACTAATGTATTCGACTCTTTTTATGTGTTTGACTTGCAAGAAATTTGATTGCTAGATAAAATTGATCACTCAATATATAATGCAACTAATGAGATTTATTAGAAATTTTTTGTTTGTTTTATTGGGGTTGCTTTCTTTTAAATCAACATATGAATTATTGAAATGCAAATTGAGTAATAATTTAGTTTTGACGTATGGGTTTAATGATTCTTATGTTCATTATTACCAATTTGATCAGTTGATTTTAGCTTTGAAGAATGCAGCTAATGATTCTAAAATTAGAGGGGTTGCCATTAATTATCGTAATGGAATTTGCATAAATGGAGATTCTCTAACTTCTATTGAAGAATTAATAGATGTGTTTGATTTATTCAAGAAGAATAATAAATTTGTGGATTTATATATTGATGGATTAGATTCTAAAACAGCGTATTTGGCGTCTCATGTAAATTCCACTTTATGCGAAAGTGCATCTAGTTATATATCTGGAATACATGTTTATATGCCATTTGCTCGTGATGCCTTAAGAAGAAAGGGAATCGATATAACTACTATCGCGACAGGAGAATTTAAAAATCCTGATCCAGAATCACGAACTGAAATGAGTGATGAATATAGAGAAGGATTGGAGCAGCTTATAAAAGTTTTATCAGATATCGTTATAGATAAAATTAAATTGATTAAGAAAGTTGATGATATTGATACTATTATGGGATTGAGGAAAAATGATTATATATGTGATTTAATGTCATTTAAAAAAGGGAATAGTTTTTCTGAATGGAGAAATAAATACAAAAAACAAATTAGCATTAATAAGTATGTATCAATGCATTCTAATAAATCATCTAGAAATAAAATTGCAATAATTAATATTTTTGGCACGATAAGCAATGAATCTTATTTAGGCAGTGTAGAATTTATGAATAAAATTGAAAAAATTGCAAATAATAAAGATATAAAGGCTGTGATTTTGCGAATAGATAGTGGAGGAGGAGCTGTAGGTTTGTCTTATGAGTTATATAATATTCTAAAATCGTTAAGTGCGAAGAAATTATTAGTCTCTTCAATATCAGATACATGTGCATCTGGAGCATATTTAATTGCATTGAGCGCTGATAAGATTTTTGCCCCTTCTGTTTCTGTAGTTGGATCAATAGGTGTTTATATGAAACATGCTCATATTAAAGAGCCTGGAGTAAATATAGAGTCAATTAATTCACATAATATCCCTGATATAAATAATAGAAATTCTCCTTTGGATGATAGATTGAAGAAAGACTTAATTAAAGACATAAGAGATTCTATGAATAGATTTAGACAGTTAGTTGCGGATAGAAGGAGTTTTACTTTTGAATATTCTAGACAAATTAGCCTAGGTCAGGTTTATGCAGGAAAAGATGCTGCAAAATTGCGTTTAATTGACAAAGAAGGAACATTATTGGATGCATTGAATTTTGTGCAAAATAAGCAAAAATTGTCTGATTATGAAATTGTTTGGATTGCTTAAATTATTGTAAAAATGCTTAAAATTAATAAATATTGTTATAAATTTGACATGCTTTGCTTTCGTTGATGATTCATATAAATATAGAATTTATATAAATAATTATAGCTTTTCTTGAATTAGATATTTCATGATGATAGAATTCCATAGAGGTTTAATATAATGGATGAATGTAAAAGTAATTTACTAAAAGGAAAACGTGGCGTTATCATGGGAATTGCTAATGATAGATCAATAGCTTCCGGGATTGCGGAGGCTTTTATTAATCATGGAGCTGAGATTGGTATAAGTTATCATCCAGCTTTAGAGAGCAGAGCAATGAAGATTGCTGAAAGCACTGGAGCTTCTTTTGCGCACTCCTGCGATGCTGAAAAAGAAGGAGAAATTGCTTCATTTTTCAATAAAGTTGGTCAAAAATGGGATAATATAGATTTTTTGATACATTCTATTGCATTTGCTGACAAAACATACATGAAAGACAAATATTCCGATATTACAAAAGATGCATTTGCGCAAGCTTTGGATATTTCTTGCTATTCATTTACAGAAGCAGCTAAAGAATGCGCTCCTTTGATGAAAAATGGCGGATCAATGATTACATTATCTTATTATGGTGCGCAAAAATTCATCCCTCATTATAATGTTATGGGAGTAGCAAAAGCAGCATTGGAAGCTAGTGTTATGTATTTAGCAAATGATTTTGGTGTTGATAATATAAGAGTTAATTGTATTTCTGCTGGGCCAATTAGAACATTAGCTTCTTCTGCAATAAGAGACTTTCCTGAATTGCTTTCATGGCATAGAACTCATTCACCGATTAAGTCAAATACAACTATAGAAGAAGTTGGTGGAACTGCAACATACTTGGTTAGTGAATTATCCAAAGGTGTAACTGGTGAAATTATTTATGTTGATAGTGGTTACCATACAATTGGAGTTAGAAGTCCAGAAAATAAAGCTCCTAAACAATAATTTAAATCATTGCAATTAAATCATTTGAAAAATTAGGCAAAAGAGGGTATATTTTCTCGTAATAGGGAGAAATATGAAAAAATCAAAAAACCAATTAAATGAAATAAAGCTTGTTGGAATTTCTGTAAAGACAAACAATGCAGCAGAAATGAATCCAGATACAGGAAAAATAATGCCAACTATAAATAAGTATTTTAGTAATAATATTAACGAAAAGATTTCCAATAGAAAAAATCCAGGAGCAATGTATTGTGTGTATGCTGATTATGAAGGTGATCATAATGGAGAATACACTTACTTTGTTGGAGAAGAAGTAATTTCTTTTGATAATGTTGATTCTACTCTAAAAACACATACAATTCCTCAACAAAAATATGTCAAATTTGAAGTTGCTCCAGGAAAAATGCCAGAGATATGTATAAATGCTTGGAAGGAAATTTGGAGCATGGATTCTAATTCGCTTGGTGGAGAGAGAAGTTTTGTTGCAGATTTCGAAATTTATGACAAAACACCTGAAGCTATAGAAAAAGAAGGTTTTAATATTTACATTGGAATTAAATAATACATTGCATCGGAATTAATAATATATATGCATAATTATAAAATTGCACAATAGCAATAAAATGAATCATTATAAAATTTGAATAATCTATATTGAAATTTAAATTGCCTTTTTATTTATTGAAGTATGAATTTCTCATTTCAGCTGTGTAGTGTTTATACCAATTGAGCGACTTCTTTCTCTAATTGTGAAATATTGATCTAGAATAAATACAAATAATTGAATTAATGATTGAATTAATTTGCTTCAGCTTTATAATGATAATTTTCCATTAAAATAAATTTAAGTTGAAGGTCCTATTAGAAAAAGTTAAATTTGCTACAAAAAAATTGCGTAATTTAAAACTCCTATTAAAAAATGAAAAATTTTATATATTAACAAGAAAATAAAAACGAACAAAGGTTATGAAATTCTAATAAGAAATATAGAAATATATTTTTAATTTAGAAAGATGCATTGCAATTCTAAATAACAGCTTATCACAAACCTTATTATGAACGCGAATGGCGTACAATTCTAAGAGATCCATGATCATTTGTAGAGAAAAGCCATGGTGGGCAATCTTTTTTATCTCCCTTTTTACCTTTTTGCTTATAAACAGTTATTTTCTTTCCTTCATTTTCCCCATCAACTTCTTTTCCTTCGTTAATTGCATTTATGGTTCTAGCATTATATTGGCTTTCAAAAGAAATTTGACAATCTCCTAAGAAGAATTTTTCGCTGGATTCAGGCCATACTTTAAACGCAGCAGTTAAATTCTTGAAGAAATTTGGATTTATATGGGGATACATTCCTCCGTGTCCATTTGATATGTAAAGAATGTTTGCTTGAAACAATTTTGCTAGATTAAAAGTAATCTGCCACTGCTCTTCAGATCCGTGATGAGGGGCAACTAATGCAATTCTGCTATCTCCAAATTTGCTTTCTATTAGATCAAGAACAGATCTTATATTTTTCTGCTCTCTTATTGCTAATTCTGTTACCATATTTGAATAAGTTGAATCTTCTGCATCTCCAGCGCAAATTACTGAATAAGCTTGCTCATCAGATTCTCCATCCACTTTTCCTGTAAATGATATTATTGGACTTTGCGCATTTGGATTTCCTGGAGTATTCATGGACCAAATGTAAATATGATCTTTTAATTCTTTAATTATCGCATCAAATCCTGAAATCAAACTTTTTTTTGCAACAAATTTATTAAACATAGATTCAATATCTCCAGAGAAAAATTTCGGTAAATGAGAGTTTTTTTGCTTTGTAATAAATGGCTCAATCAAAATATGAGATCTTTTTTTAAGACATCCTAATGCCTGCTTCATAACATTAGAATTATCTTCTTTGCCTTCATCTGAATTTTCATCACCTTTACGCCAATATCCGCAAAGAATAGACATAATCTTGCAATCTTTCAGATATTTTGAATCGCTGTGCTTGTCAATATCATCTGCGTTTGCGTTTGCAGCGCATTCACATCCAAATAATTTGCTTATAAAGTTTATATGATCCTTATCTGGATGAGATAAAATTACAAATAAATAGTCCAAGTTTTGCAACTTTGCTCTCAAATTATGCGCCATAGTATTAATTGAATAAGGTTGATTTGTCTTGTCAGATTCTTGCTCTTCTTTCACTAAATTTTGGTCATTGATGTATTTGCATACTTTTCCAAGCAATTCTTTTTTGTCTTTGTCAGATAACTTATCAAATTTCTCTCTATTTACTTCTTTCAAAATGGGAAAATACTGATGAATTTTTTTGCATGCAAAAAGATTTTTTGAAAGCTTTTTAATTTCTTTATTTATTTCTTTAATTTTTTCTTCATTTTGCTTTATATTTTTACTCCATCTAGCATAATCTTTAGTTGGAGTTCCATCGTTCTTTGATGAATTCCCCTTATTATCTGCTTTGGTCATCTTATCTTCATTAGATTTTAATTCGAATTTTTGTTTATTCAATTCTTTAAATTTGCTATTCAATTCTTCTGCAAGTTTATATGTTTCTTCATCCAACTTCGTTCCCAAATTCTTAGAAAATTCTACTTTTCCACAATCATATAGGAATGCAACTGTTTTTCTCTCAATTTTCCTTTCAAATTGCTTCTGCTCACTTGATTCTACAACTTTTCCATCTTCTTTTTTAAATTGCTTTTTCCCATGACTATCCCCAAATTCTGACACTGTGCTTAATTCCACAACATACTTCATAATCTGGCAATTACCCTGCCCGACGTCCTCGATTGAGAAATCATATTCAATTATCCCAGCGTATATATTCAGAAAGGTAGCTAAATATATAAATGGAATCCTAAAAAACTTATACATAATTTTACTTCTACATCAAAAATGATTAGTAGTATAGCTTTTTATGTATTTTTTATGCAATTTTATAGGTTTATAGAAATTTATGAAAATTATTTTCGCATTTTGAATAAAATATATTATTTTAATAAAATAGTTAGCTCAAATGAATTGCATTCGGCAATATAATCACTAGAGATTAATAGTTAAAAAATGGTAATATACTTTCGTGGTATCTATTGTAGTAAAATTTTTCGTAGATGAAATTAGTTTTTGGAGCAGATATGTTGCTGGCTTTGTTAGATTTATTCCTTTTGCACTTAATTTTACTTATGTTTTTCTTGAGCTGATATCTTTATTCAGAATTTGTATGTTCTTAGGTGGGTGTGTATTATTTTTAAAATTTCTTCATGTTCCGCAGAAAACATCGATTATTCATGAAGTAATTGCTCCCTCAAGAAGTGTGTTAATTAAACATAAAATAGAAAATGAAGGTCTGTCGATTTCTTTGTCTAAAGAAGGATTATCCCTTGATCAAGTCTCTAAAATTACTAAAAAAATTAATGAAGTGATCCCATCTTCATGGCTTTATAATGCTAATATTTCAACAAAAGTTTTTGAGAGAAATGGGTCATATGAGTTTGACGAATGTTATATTTCTGGTCGAGGATTTAAAATTTATCTAAAATCAAATCATGGAGATATTATGACAGAATGGATGCAAAAAGATTCCAGGGAAATATATCAAAGCAAAATTAATGGCAATCTATCAGTTTCTCTATCAAAAAATTTGCCGAATCCTATGGTAAAAGAAATTTTAAATACTTTGCAAAAAGCTAATAAATCAACCATTGGTATTTCTAATATATATGTTGGATATTCTTGTCATGCGCAATCAGGCAAGGCACCAAAAATTGCTTTTATAGAGTTGCATAGAAAAAATGGAAAAATTGAATCAATTCTTTCTATGGAAAACAAAATATACAATCTAAATGAGAATTATTCTTACAATGATATAACTGTAATGAAAAGGCCAATAAATGGAGGAAAGGTTACATCTAATTATGGATGGAGAATTCACCCAATTTTGAAGGTTAGAAAAATGCACACTGGAATAGATTATGGAATGCCAATGGGGTCTCCAATTTATTCTCCAGCTGATGGAGTTATATCAAAATCTCAAGCCTGTGCTGGATATGGAAATTACGTGGAAGTTGTTCATAATGCATATAATAAAAAAATTGCAACTGGATATGGTCATATGACTAAACTGATTGTAAAAAGAAATCAAAAAGTAAAACAAGGCGAGATAATTGGATATGTTGGCAAAACAGGGATGGCTACAGCTCCTCACCTTCATTATGAAATTAAAGTAAATGGAAAGTTTGTTCATCCTCATTCGATAAAATCATTTTACAAAAAAATGAAAGATGCGGAAATGAGAAAAGTACAAAAATGTCATGCAGTTTATAAAACACTAAAATAATCAAAGAAATCCAAATCAAGCAAAGTATTATTTAAAAAACATGGTGAAAATTACTAAAATAAAGCGCTAAAAAATATGACAATATATTAAAAAGGCATATTGAAAGAAATATATCAAAAAATATAAAAAAAACTAAAAATGATATAATTTAAAAGCAAAATATAGAACTCAAAAGAAAAGTGCTAAAAAAATGAAAACATAGTATTAATTAAAGAAAAGTAGGTAAGCATTATTGGCATTGTTATAATTAATATTTTTCATATAATTTTCATGCAAATATTTTATTTTAGGAAAAATAGCGTAAATTTTATTTTAGCAGAAATGGCACGATGTGATTAATAATTTAAAGCAAAATTTGATAAGAAGTTTCTTTAATAATTCCAATTGAATTTTTCGTGGAAATATCTTATTATTTTCAATTCTAACAGAAGCGCTCAACTATTAAATAACAAAAGAATAGGAGAAGAAAAAGCTAAAAAAATTCTAATAGAAATGCTTAGCAATTAAATCATAAAAAATTCCAATGGAAGCGCTTGGTAATTAAATCGCAAAAATCTTAGAAGCAATGAATCTTTTAAAAAATTTATGAATTTCTTTATTATAAGATTATTAGAAGATTAGTTAAATTATTGTATTTATAGTGAAGCGAAAAACTATAGAGATCGACAAATAATATATAGCAAAAATAGCAAAAACAGAAATAAGTATCAAAAATGCACAAGAAGCTATTATGCTAATCATTTTTAGTGTAGAAATAAAGTTATGTATAAGTTTTTTAGGATTCCATTTATATATTTAGCTACCTTTCTGAATATATACGCTGGGATAGTTGAATATGATTTCTCAATCGAGGACGTCGGGCAGGGTAATTGCCAGATTATGAAGTATGTTATTGATGCAAAGTTCAGAAAGCCAATAATTGATTCAATAGGAGAAGATGGAAGCAAGGTGTTGCTTGGCATGTGCGATGTAATTGAGAGAAAAACAGTTGCATTCCTATATGACTGTGGAAAAACTGAATATTCTAAGAATTTGGGAACGAAATTGGGTGAAGATGAAGCAAGCAAAGGGATTTTGGAGTTTGTTAATAAAGAAATTGAAGTAGAATTTAAGATAAAAGGGCGGCAAAATAAAATTGAAACTATACGTAGAGGAAAAATTGGAGAGCTCTTGTGCTTGATAGAAGAGTGGGAAAATAAAATGAAAGAATGGGGTAATAAAGAAATTAGCGCAGATTATACAAGATGGAGATTAGGTAAAGATGAATGTGAGAATAACATTAAAAAAGAAATCAAAGAAGTAGGCGAGAAATTGATTGAAGCAATGCTTAAATGCAAAAAAATTCATCAGTATTTTCCTATTTTGAAAGAAGTAAATAGAGAGAAATTTGATAAGTTATCTGACAAAGACAAAAAAGAATTGCTTAAAAAAATATCTTGGTATATTTATCATCAAAGTTTAGTGAAAGAAGAGCAAGAATCTGACAAGTCAAATCAATCTCATTCCATTTCTACTATGGCACATAATTTGAGAGTAAAACTGCAAAATTTGGATTATTTATTTATAATTTTATCTCATCCAGAAGGAGATCATATTAGTTTTATAAGCAAATTGTTTGGATGTGAGTGTAACTCTAGATCCAGATCTGATAAGCATAATGATAGTGCGGAAGATTTTAAAAATTGTAAGATTATGTCTATTTTATGTGGAGATTGGCGTAAGAGTGATTCAGGGGGAAAGGTATCAGGTGTAGCAGGGCAAATACTAAAATGCTTGAAATATAGATCTCATATTTTGATTGAGCCATTTGCTCAAAAACAAGAATTTAATTTACCGGAATTCTTCTCAGGAGATATTAAATCTATGTTTAGTAAATTTGTTGCAGAAAAAAGTTTTATTTCAGGATTTGATGCGATAATTAAAGAATTAAAAGATCATATTTACATTTGGTCCATGAATACTACAGGAAATCCAAATGCGCAAAGTCCAATAATATCATTTACAGGAACAGTTGATGGATCATCTAAAGCTTATTCAGTAATTTGCGCTGGAGATGCAGAGGACTCAACTTTTTCTGATATGTTGCAAGGATTGATAACAATGAAATATGAGAAAGAAGCGTTGGAATTATGTGAGAAAATGAAAAAATTAAATGACCCTGCAAGTGGAAATGATATGTTCGAAAGAATGAAATTTTTTGCAGACGAGGGAAAAAGAATTGCATCTCACCCTGTAACAAGAGCAGATTACAGAAAAAATATTATTGATTCCGTGGCAAGCAGATTCAAAAATGACAAAGTTGCATTAGTTGCTCCTCATCACGGATCTGAAGAACAATGGCAAGTTGCAATTAGTTTAGCTAGATTATTTTGTGCAAATATTCTTTATGTGTCAAATGGTCATGGAGGTCAGCAGCCTCATATACATGCTAATTTCTTTAAGAATTTGACCAATGCTTTTAATCCACGCCTAGATTTTGTTGGTGAGTTTTTTAAAGGAAATAGTCAAATTACCTTTGAAAGTCAGTATAGTGTTAAGGATATAGATGAAATTACTTGGGGTAAAAAAATAACAGTTTATCAGAAAAAGGGAGATGAAGGAGAAAAAAGACCTTGCTCTATATGGCTTTTCTCTACAAATGATCATGGATCTCTTAGGATTGCATGTTCAGAAGAAAGAAACCCATTAGCAATGTATAATGCATTTTCTGGCTCTCAAGAGTTTCTGGATGTTGATGTTTTGAGAGGGCAGATATATTCATGCTCTACAGAAGGAGATCTTCTTGCAACGCGCTGTGTTGTGAGCGCAAGTGCGATTATGGCTGTTGCAGCGAATGATCATATACAAAATATTTTATTATCGCAGCAATCAGCTCTAGCTGCAAATGATACTCATTCACAAGTTTCATCATCAATGCAGCCAGTCCTAGTTGCAAATGATGCTAGTGCATTGCTTCATGATGGTGCGCGAGCAGGAAGTCAACAGCCCGAAGGTGTTGAAATAATATCTCAACCACCTCAAGTCAGTTAAAAATAAACTTTTGTCAAAATCACTCAAAAAGAACTATTCAAAAATCAAACATATAGATTTGCTGTATAAGTTTATATGGATTTGAAATATGCTATTTATGATTTGAATAGCTATTTTATATTCAGAAAATGTAATTCATATGAATGAAATTAGGATTAATATTATTATATTGAAGTCGCATAAGATTTAATTATAAATGCAAATTATTATGCGCTAGAAAATGTAATATTTATTGAATTAATCATCTGTTCGCATAGATTTTAAACATATAATTTGTATATAAAATCGTATTTATGAGGTATATGAATATTATTATTTGTAATAGAAATTATAATATGCTGAAAATACAATTGTGTAAATGCTGAAAATACAATTGTGTAAATTTATAAATCAACTAGGGCTATGCGTATGGATTTGCAATGTTGAATGATTTCATGATTTTTTTCTCAACATCTTCCATAACCAATGCGTCATTTTCCTCTTCATGATCGTATCCTATTAGGTGTAATGTGCCGTGCGCAACTAAATGCAGGAAATGCGCCTCGAAACTTTTCTCAGCTTCTTCAGCTTCTGCCTTAATTACATCGTTACATAGAAAAATATCCCCTAAAACACGAGGTCCCTCTACATCTCCAGGCAACATATCTGCAGGAAAAGATAGCACATTAGTGAGAGTATTTTTATTTCTATGTTTTTTACTTAAATACTTCATATATCTTGGGCTTACACAATGAATAGTCAAGTATACTTCTTGATTATGCATATTTCTTCTGAATCCAATTGCCTTTTTAGCAGAATATACAGCTGCAGTTTCCAGTGTATGAGGAATATTTCTTGTGTTTATTTTCCAATACTTCGCAAATTTCGGTACTGGCTTGATTTCAATTGACATAAAAGCATATTATCATATAACTATATTAAGCTAAATGTTTGTTATTTTTTCACTTATATTAATAGTCTTAAATTTCATTTAATTTGACAGATTTTGTTGCTCATGATATGATTCTAATATCTAGTGTTTTGCTAGATGCATTTTAATTTCGGAGGTTGAATGTCTGTTCGAGAGATAGATTTTGAGAAAGAGAATTTCGATTCAAGTGATGAGAATTTGGTTAATTATGCCAAAGAATTGTCTGGCGCAGTTAAGGAACATGAATCTTTAATTGAGAAAAAAGAGTCTAGAATTGAAGAATTAGAATCTTCCGAGAAAAAACTGAGAAATGATTGGGCTTCTGCTTTAGCTGAGCAAAAACGTCTTAGCGAGAAGATGCCTGAATACATAGAAAGCAGAGCTAAACATGTTGTCAACAATTTTATGTTGTCAGTATTAGAAATTGTGGACAATTTAGAGTTAGCTCTAAGAGCTGCTGAATCTGATAAGAATATCCATATGGGAATTCAAATGATTTACAAGCAAACACTTTCTTTGCTTGAAAGTAAGGGTGTTACTCAGCAATTGATTAATGTTGGAGATGATTTTGATCCTCAAAAGCATGAAATTATTGAAGAAAATAACTCTGAATATGAGAAAAATAAAATCATTGAAGTGAAATCTAATGGATACATGATTAAAGATGAAGTTTTGAGGCACTCTAGAGTTTCTGTTTCATCTGGAATTAATGGCTAATTTAAGTAGCTTTATTAAATATATAATTTAATAGATTGGTATTAATTATCATTTTATTAAGAAGGGAGATTAAATGAACAAAATTATTGGAATAGATCTTGGAACTACCAACTCGTGTGTTGCGGTTCTTGAAGGTGGGAAAGTTGTCATTGTGCCTAATAGCGAAGGCGGAAGAACAACTCCTTCTATTGTTGCTTTTAAAGATGCAAATAGACTTGTAGGTGCTGAAGCCATGAGACAAGCTGTTACAAATGTATCAAACACTTTTTATTCTGTGAAAAGATTAATTGGTCGTCGTTACGATGATAAAACAACTAAAGATCACGCTAATTTAAGCTCTTACAAAATTGTTGATTGCAATGGAGATGCATGTGTTGAAGTTGATGGAAAAACATACAGACCTGAAGAAATCAGTGCTATTGTATTACAAAAACTAAAATCTGATGCAGAGAAATACTTAGGAACAACTGTAACTGAAGCTGTCATTACTGTGCCTGCTTATTTCAATGATGCGCAACGTAATGCTACTATTACAGCAGGAAAAATTGCTGGATTAGATGTAAAAAGAATCATTAATGAGCCAACTGCAGCTGCATTAGCATATGGCTTAGAAAAGAAAAAGAATGGAAAGGTTGCTGTATATGACCTTGGTGGAGGAACTTTCGATGTTTCCATTCTAGAAATTAATGATGGAGTTTTTGAAGTTTTATCAACTAATGGAGATACATTCTTGGGTGGTGAAGATTTCGATCAAGAGATTGTAAATTACTTAGCTAGCGAATTCTTAAAGTCAGATGGAATTGATTTGAAAAAAGATAAGATAGCTTTGCAAAGATTAAAAATTGAAGCAGAGAAAACAAAAATCTCACTTTCAGCTTCTATGCAAGTTGATGTGAATTTGCCATTTATTACTGCTGATGCATCTGGTCCTAAGCATCTTAACATTACAGTAACAAGATCAAAGCTTGAATCTTTAGTGGAAAAATTGATTGAAAGAACAGTAAATCCATGCAAGATGGCATTATCTGATGCTGGAATTTCTTCTAGTGAAATTGATGATGTTCTTTTGGTTGGTGGTATGACACGCATGCCTAAGATTGCAGAAAAAGTTCAAGAAATTTTTAACAAAAAACCACATCAAGGAATTAATCCTGATGAAGTTGTTGCTAGTGGAGCTGCAATTCAAGGTGGTGTTTTGCAAGGAGATGTAAAGGATATCTTATTACTTGATGTTACTCCTTTGTCATTGGGAATTGAGACAGAAGGTGGAATTTGCTCTAAATTAATTGATAGAAACACAACTATTCCTACAAAGAAATCTCAAGTATTCTCTACTGCTATAGATAGTCAGACTTCTGTAACAATTAGAGTTTTGCAAGGTGAAAGATCTATGGCTGCTGACAATAAATTGCTTGGTCAATTTGATTTTTCAGGAATTGCTCCAGCGCCAAGAGGGATCCCTCAAATAGAGGTTACATTTGAAATTGATGTTGATGGAGTTGTGCATGTCTCTGCAAAAGACAAAGCAACAAATAAAGAGCATAAAATTTCTATTAAAGATTCTGGTGGATTGTCTGATGAAGAGATTGAGAAAAAAATTAAAGAAGCAGAGCAGCATGCTGAAGATGATAAGCAAAAAGTTAAATTAATTGAAATTAAAAATAAAGCTGAAACATTAATCACAAGCACAGAAAAGGCTTTGAAAGATCACGGAGCTGAGCTTGACGAAGAAACAAGAAAGAAAATTGAAGCTTCTTTGGATGATTTGAAGAGCAAAAAAGATTCAGATGATTTGAAAGTTATAGAAGATTCAATCGCTGCTCTTTCTAATGATGCAATGAAATTAGGAGAAATTGCGTACAAGGCTTCTCAAGAAAAAAACAACAAAGAAGGAGAAAGCAAAGAAGAGGCAAATAAAGAGTCTGAGCAGGAAAGTGTTAGAGATGCTGAATACACAACTAACGAAGATGATAAAAAAGACTGAATATAATTAAAGGAAATTATGAGCAAAAATTATTATGATATATTAGGTGTTTCCAAAACATCAACTCAAAAAGAGATCACAAAATCTTACAGATCTTTAGCTATGAAATACCATCCTGATAAATTTTCGGGAAAGAAATTCACGCAGAAAGAAAAAAAAGAAGCTGAAGATAAATTTAAAGAAATCACAGAAGCATATGACACTTTAAAAGATGAAAACAAAAGAAAGCAATATGATTTTACTGGATCAACTGATGGATTTGCAGGCGGTGGATCTGATGGATTCTCATTTGATTTCGGAGATATGGATATTGGAGATATGTTCTCAAGCTTTTTTGGAGGAGGAGGGCGTAAAAGCTCTGCTTCTCAAAAAGGTAGAGATTTAAGCTTTGAATTAGATATTTCTCTTGATCAAGCTTATAATGGATATCAAGCACGAATCAAAATTCCTAAGTTAGCTAAATGCGATACTTGCAAAGGTGTTGGATCTACAGAGCCTCCAGTAACTTGTGCTCAATGTCATGGTAAAGGAACTTTTTTTGTCAGGCATGGATTTATGAATCTTCAACAATCTTGCAGTAGTTGTGGTGGAGCTGGAAAACGCATAAAGAGCAAATGTAAAAGTTGTTCTGGTGCTGGAAATGTGCAAAGAGACAAAGAAATAGATATCAATATTCCTCAAGGAGTTTTGGATAAACAGGAAATTCGTATAATTGGAGAAGGAAATGATGGAAAAGCAGGTCCTGGAGATCTATATGTGAGAATAAATGTTCTAAATCATTCTATATTCACTAGGGTAAAATCAGACCTTTATTGCGCTGTTAATGTTTCTCCTGCTCAAGCTGTTAATGGAGGGTCCGTTGAAATACAATCTATTAGCAATAAGAAAATTACTGTCCAGATCCCTTCAGGAATTCAATATGGAGAGAAATTAAAAATACCACAACATGGTATGATTTCTGGAAGATACAAAGGCGATTTGTATGTGAAAGTTTTAATTAGAATTCCGAATAAAAAAACAATGAGCAATGAGCAATTGAAATTATGGAAAGCTTTGAGTGAATTAGAAAGTTTGACATCTAATGGAGAAGATGGAGCTAGCTCTTTTGAGAATATAAAAAAAATGTTCAATAAATGGGCTTCTTAATAATTCGTTGAGAGATTTTGCAAATTTGATTTATAGAGAGGTCATTTTCAGAAATAGTATAGTTAAATGCAATTTAATCAAATAACTTAAAATCTTATTAAATAAATTTTTAAATAAAAGTGAATTTAGTTTAAAACGTGATAAATAAAAATACATGACTTTAAATTCTTATAAATAAAAATTAATTGAATCTGAATTGAGGTAAAGTAAAAAGCATTTATTTATATATTTTCATAATTCATTAGAGCATTGATATATTTCTTTTTTAAATGTAAAACAAGTTTCAAAGGAATAATATGAATAAAAAATTACTCTTACTATGTATTTCTAAAATATTTTGTGTATTTGAAGTCGAGGAAAGTCACTTCGGGATCATGGATGTAGGGCAGGGCAACTGCAATATCATGATTTATGATTTAATTGATCGTGATAGAAAAGATGATAGCGGAGAGGCTTTTTCTCTCAGTCAAAAAGTTGGATATATGTATGACTGCGGAAGCAGTGAATATCCTGCAAGATTGAATAAAACACATAATGGTTTTAAAGCTAATGATCAGGAATATCCAGATTTATGTGAGAATGTTCATGAGAAACTGAAAGAGCTTGATTATTTGACTATATTTCTTTCTCACCCAGATATGGATCATTTTAATATCTTGCATCATATTTTATATCCTAAAAATTCAACAAGTGCAGCAGTGGTAACAAAGAGTAAATATTATAGCGCTACGGATGATAGAAAGTTCAAAGGCGATATCAAAATTGCAGTATTTGCATTTGGTGATTGGAGCAAAGAAACTGGAATTGAGGGGTCTTTTAAAAAATCTTTGAGCCAAACTAGACCTGGATCCATTCGTGTTCCTAGCGTAGATCCTACTTCTATAGAAAGAGCTGAAGATTTGATAAATACAGGAGATATTCCTGTTGCAGAGCCATATTTCTGGCAAAATGCTGCAGGAGAAAGCCCACAATTCTTTAGTGGTAATTTGACTGAATTATTTGATTTGGCTAAAAATGCAAACAGTTTAAAAAATTTCACTAGAGGATGCGATTCAGGTTATTTAGGTCTTTTTGATGAAGTTAATAGCGTATTAGCTGGATATGTAAATATTGTTTCAGCTAATACAAGATATGCAGATATAGATGAGCAAAATGTTGTTAGTCCATTAATCTCATTTACGCATAAAATCTCTCCTGATCAAGATCAATATGTATCAGTGCTATGCACAGGAGATGCAGATAACAACGCAATTGCGCAAATGCTGATAAACAAAGAGTTTCACAAGGAATCATGTGAAGAATTTGTAAAAAATGTAGAAGATATTATAAAAGAATATAAGCCTCAACAGAGAGATTTGGGAAAACAGAGCAAGATAGGTGAAGCAAAAAGTAAAGGAATAGCAATGATGTCTGAAATTGGAACCCTTAACGTGCATTTTGAAGATGAATTGCAAGGTAAAATCAGATCTAGCATTTTGCATCAAATTGTTGGCAATAATTTTAATTCAGTTATGAATAGTGAAATGCAATTCAATAAAGACAATCATCACATAGTTATTATTGCGCCACATCATGGAGCAGATAGCTCATTATGTTCTGCGATTAGCTTGTTTAAACCTGCATTAATCATTTCTTCGAATGGGCATGGAGAAAGAGTCCAAGCTCCTAGTGCATATGTTGTGGGCAAAGTTACAAACAATTTAGATAAATATCCAACAGATAAATATAGCAAAAAAATCATAGAAAGATTAGCAGAATTGAATAAAATGACAAATGATAGATCAACAAGCGATGGATCAACAAGCGATGGATCAACAAGCGATGGATCAACAAGCGATGGATCAACAAATGGTAGGTTTAATTTTTCTACGAATCAATTGACAAGTTATGGGCGCGATGGAGGCAATTCATCATGCTCATATTGGATTTCAACTAATAATTTGAAAAATCATATCGAAAGATCATTTGCATGGAAAGTTGAAGATGTATCTTCAGAAGTGAGCAAAAGAGATGATTCTGCATCACAATCAGAGCAAAGTCAGCGTCAAGAATTGAATTCGCAACCTGCTCAAGAAGGATTGGTTGATCTTTTTGCAGGAGGAATGAATATAGGAAGCGAAGCAACTCAACAGAGTCAAATGCAACAGCAATCTTAAGTTCAAGTGCAGCAACAGTATCAAATAGGGGTTCAACAAGCTCAACCTCATCAATATCAACAACTGCAAGCTCAACCACAGCCTCCAGCGCCACAGCTAAATCAACATCAGCATCATGTACAGCATCAACAGCCTCCAATGATGCAACCTCAGCAACAAATGATGCAACAGAATTCTAATCAATCCCAAGTTCCAACACAGCAGCAAGCTCATCAGCAGTATGCAGTTGCAATGATGCCACAACCGCAATATATAGCTCCTCAACAGCAACAAGTGATGCAACAGAATCCTAGTCAATCCCAAGCTCCAACGCAACCACAATCGCAGAATCATCAACATGCACAACCAAATCAGATGATTCCGCAACCACAGTCTCCAGCGCAACACCCATATGCAGCTCCAGCGCCACAACTAAATCAACATCAGTATCATGTGCAGCATCAACAGCCTCCAATGATGCAACCTCAGCAACAAATGATGCAACAGAATTCTAATCAATCCCAATTTCCAACGCAACCACAGTCTCCAGCGCAACACCCATATGCAGCTCCAGCGCCACAACTAAATCAACATCAGCATCATGTACAGCATCAACAGCCTCCAATGATGCAACCTCAGCAACAAATGATGCAACAGAATCCTAGTCAATCCCAATTTCCAACGCAACCACAATCTCCAGTGCATCATCAGCAAGTTCAGGGAATAATGCATACACAGCAACGCTCACAAGCGCAAAAATAACCTCTATCGCAATAGTTCGAAGTAAAATTATATATCTGCAATTCTCCATAAGCTCTAACTTAGATTTTGCAGTTTGATATTAATGAGTTTAATGTAAGCATGTATTAAATTGATATATGTAAAATTATGAGTTAAAAAACAGTAGGTTGTAGTGAAATTGAGATAAAGCAATTAAATTGCATAAAAGTCTAAGTAAAATAATTGCATTGCAGTGAAATTGAGATCAAGTAATTAGATTTCAACAAAATTATAATTTAAATAAAAGCCATCAATTAAATTCTATTGAATAGCTGTTGAAATTTGATATTTCTCAATGATCAGTCATTAATTATCGCCATAAATATGAAATATTGAAAATATTAATTGTTATATAGTGATCGTAATGTTTTGGAGCTGAATAGTTTTCTGATCGCTTTTGCTTCGATTTGTCTGATTCTCTCTCTAGTAACTTTGAATTTTTCTCCAACTTCTTCCAAAGTATGATCACTCTTAGTTCCTACTCCAAACCTCATTCTGACTAATGTTTCTTCACGACTTGTTAGATGAGAGAATGCTTTTGAAATAGCATTTTTGATACTTGCTTGCAACATGGCATCAGTAGGAGATGCAGCATTTTGATCTTCAATAAAATCAACTAACTGTCCATCTTCACTGCTTCCAACTGGCAATTCAAGACTTACAGGTTCTTTGGATATTTTTTGCACACGCCTTACTCGCTCTACAGGAATAGCCAAATATTCTCCAATTTCTTCTGCAGTTGGCTCTTTTCCATTTTCATGCATTAGCTGTCTTGAAGCCTTTACAACTCTATTAATTGTTTCAATCATGTGAACTGGAATACGAATTGTTCTTGCTTGATCTGCTATTGCTCTAGTAATTGCCTGTCTGATCCACCAAGTAGCATATGTAGAGAATTTATATCCTCTGCTGTATTCAAATTTATCAACAGCTTTCATAAGACCAATATTTCCCTCTTGAATTAAATCAAGAAACTGCAATCCTCTGTTTGTGTATTTCTTAGCTATTGAAATTACAAGTCTAAGATTGGCTGAAACCATGATGTTTTTATTCTTAGACATGACTTTTTCGCCTTTTCTAAGATTTTTAATTATCCTCTTAAATTCTTGCAATGGCAAATCAATATGATTAGTAATGCATTTCATTTTCATTTCATTTTCATTTATAAATCCATCATTTTTTTCAAAAAATTCTTTAACTTTCGCATGCTCAATAGGAGTTTTATTCATATGAGCCACAAATATATTTCTCTTTATTCCTTGTTTTTCTGCAAGCTTAATTAAGTTAATTTCTAGCTTTATTATTTCTTTGTTCAGTGCATACATTTCATGAATTAATTTATCTATGCATGAGTAACTAATTCTCAAACTAATGATGCAATCTACCAATTCTTGGTGAAATTTATCATATTCTTGTATTATTTTTTTATCTACTTCTTTTCCTTCTTTAATGCATTGAAATCTTTTGTTTTGAGCTTTAGCAAATTTTCCATGCACTTTTTGAAGATTTTGCATATTTTTTTCTAGAGACTTTAGGTCATATGCTTCGTCCTCTTCCTCTTCCTCATTAGATGCTGTAGCTGATTTAGTTGAAGCAGATTTTTCTGCAGTTTTAGCAACAGGTTTATCTGCAGTTTTAGCAGCAGATTTATCTGTATCTTCAGCAGATTTATCTGTAGTGCCATCTGTAGTTTCAAAGCATTCTTCACTGCTTGTTTCTTCTGCATCAATTAACTCAGATGGGTGCATGTTTTTTGATTTTATAGCTTCATACCACTCTAAAATTCTTTTAATAGTGATAGTGCTTTCGCATACAGCGCGTATCATAAGATCGCTTCCTTCTTCTATTTTCTTTGCAACTTCTACTTCTTCTTCTCTTGATAAAAGAGGAACATTTCCCATTTCTCGCAAATACATTCTTACAGGATCATCATTTACCGCGCCTTTGCTTGTTTTTAATCCGTCAAAAATCAGCTCTTCTTCTGGATTGGGCTTAACTTCTACTTTTTTATCCTCATTATCATTGTTTAGAAAAAAATCATTATCAATTGTTTGTTCCATTGTTTTCTCCATGCTTGTTAAATATAAATTGCCATGCTTTGACTAAATTTTCTTTACTATTTTCGCAAAATGCGAAAGGAGCTAATTGTATTATATTGTCAGAAAGGCATAGCTTCACCAAACTAGTGCATCCTTTTTGATCAAAAAAGTCAAGGCTTTTGTTATTCTTTTTTATCCATTCTGGAATTAAGTCATGCATTTTGCTCATATTTTCAGATAAATCTATCTTTAAAAATTCATCACATATTTCATCATATACATCTGGATTTTTTAAAATAGTTGCGATTAATATTTTTTCATACACATGTTTCATATTTGGAATTGTATGATTTAATTTTGGATTTGAATTTGAAGCATTTCCTTGTTTAGAGTATTTTTTATACTGCATAACTTCTTGTTTCCAAAGATCTTTCCATTTTTTCTTATACAATTCTTTTATGTTATAGTTTTTAATCTTGTCTCCCAAATCCAATAACTCTTTGTAATATTTATATTGCAGTTCAGGTATATTGCTTGTTTTGAAGAATAATTTCCAACATGCTTCCACTAATGGAATTCTATCTTCTATTAATTCGTTCCACTTTTCTTTTCCATTTTTTCTTAAGAATGAATCTGGATCCTCTTGATTTGGAAGAATAATAAACGAAATTAGATAATTTTCATCTAAATGAGGTAATATTAAATCTATTATTCTTCTCATGCCATTTAATCCCGCATTGTCTCCATCTAAACAAACTATTAATTCTTGATTTATATCGCATACTTGCTTGATATGATCATGTGAGATTGCAGTTCCATTTGATGCAACGGCATTTATATCATATTGATGAAGCGAAACTGTATCCATATACCCTTCTGTCAAAATTATTGGCTTTGATTTATTGATTAAATTCATCCCATAAAGTATTTTAGATTTTTTGAAATATTGTGTCTCAGGGCTATTGATGTATTTAGGGCCGTATCCATCATTGATTTTTCTTGCTCCAAAAGCGCATACATTACTTCCATTATATATTGGCATTATTATTCTGTTTTGAAATATATTTAATAGACTTTTCTTGAATCCTATATTTTCCATTATATTAATAGTTATGTCATTTGCCCTGCAAAATTTATACACTTCATGCGTACTTGGAATCCATCCTATTTGAAACTTTTGAATAGATTGGTAATTAATTCCTCTATTTTTTAGATACTCGATTGCATGCATGTGTTGGTTTAAATTATTCATAAACCAAGTAGATAGATTTTTCATCGCATGTAAATTGAAATCTTTTTTATTGCTACTTTTATCGAAAGAGTATTTTATATGAAACCAATCAGCGATTTTCTTGCATGCATCTATAAATGGTATGTTATCCATTTTTTCAACGAATTTAATCATATCTCCGCTTGCTCCGCATCCAAAGCAGTGAAAAAGATTTACATCATCCTGAATAATGCATGAAGGGCTTTTTTCATTATGAAAAGGGCATGAAATATACATTTTCTTTCCATGATCATTGATATTAAAGTACCTTTTCACAACATCTGATAATTTTACTGAAGATTTTATTGCGTCTACTATGGACATATAACTAATATTAATTATATTTTGCAAATGAAGCAATTAGGCATTTTGAAAATGTTAAGAAAGTTTTTAATATGGTTATATAATTGATGAATAAATTTTTAATAGAGAAAGGTGCAAATACATTTTAGTTCTTCAAATGAATTTCTCATAAGAGTGATATATTTTAACTTTTCATCAGTGCAATGTTTCTAATTTTTAAAAGAATAATTTTAAAATGAAAAAAATGCATAACTCTTCAGATATCTAGTTGATTTCTTTTAAGTGTAATTAGATTTTATTTCTTGAATTATAGAAGTTAAGATAGCATTGTATTTAGTTTTTTATTTTAGTTAATTTAATCAATGTTAAGTTAACTAATTTTCTTAGCTAAATCTTTGGCTTGGTCAATATTTTTTTCAAACCAATTTTCTTTTGTCCATGTGGGTTTGTATCCATCATATTTTTCTTTCCAGATTTTTTCCAATGAAGTTTGTATTTTATACTTTTGATTTTTATTGATGCAATTTGTTATTACATAAAGATTTTCTTTTTTCTTTTTAATCATAGAATCTCCAATTGAGTATAATTTATGACCTTTTTCAAAAAGCACAAATAATAAATTTGCAGGAATAGAGGTTATAAAATTTTGGTGACCTGTGTATATAGCCCTCATTCCATGAGAAGAGCTAAATCCTATCATATGAACACTTTCATGTATAATTTCATTGTTTCCAGAAAGTATTGAAAGAAACATTATATTCCTCCAGACTCATGCTTAGCAAACACCTCTTCTATTTCTCCAACCATGTAGAAATTGCTGTCACTAATATGATCGCATTTTCCTTCTAATATCATGCTACATCCATTGATTGTATCTGCTATATCTATATATTTCCCAGGTATAGAGCTAAATGATTGAGCCATAAACATGGGTTGAGATAAGAATCTTTGAATTTTTCTAGCTCTTTTGACTATTGCCTGATCTTCAGAGGATAATTCATCTAATCCAAGCACAGCAATTGTATCTTTTAGCTCATGATATTTTTGTAGATACCTAATTACTTCAGTTGCAACTTTGTAATGATTTTCTCCAACTATTTCAGGAGACAGAGCATTAGAGTATGAAGCAAGAGGATCAATAGCAGGGTATATACCTATTGATGCCATAGATCTACTTAAAACTGTAATAGAATCTAAGTGAGAAAATGCTGCAGCAGGGGCAGGGTCAGTGCTATCATCTGCTGGCAAATAAATAGCTTGAATACTAGTTATAGAATTAGATTTTGTACTTGTGATTCTTTCTTGAAGAGCTCCCATTTCAGTTGCTAATGTAGGTTGGTATCCAACTGCTGAAGGAAGTCTTCCAAGAAGCATTGATGTTTCTGCTCCCGCCTGTGTGAATCTGAACAAATTATCTACAAAGAAAAATACATTTTGGTTTTCTACATCTCTAAAGTATTCAGCCATAGTGATTCCTCCAAATGCAACTCTAGCTCTAGCTCCAGGAGGCTCATTCATTTGCCCGTAAATAAGAGACACTTTAGACATTTTTCCTTGAAGATCAATTAATCCTTCGCTAATCATTTCATTGTAAAGTTCATGACCTTCTCTAATTCTTTCTCCAACTCCAGCAAATACAGCTTTTCCTCCATGTTCTTGAGCCATATTATTGATCAATTCCATAATCAAAACTGTTTTTCCAACTCCAGCTCCACCGAATAATCCTATTTTCCCACCTTTTACATATGGCAGAAGAAGATCAATAACTTTTATTCCAGTTACAAATATTTCTGTATTCACTGCTTGCATATAAAATGGAGGGGCTTTTCTGTGAATTGGCCATTTTTGAGTGTCAATAATTTCCTTTCGTCCATCTATTGTCTCTCCAGTTGCATTAAATATTCTTCCAAGAGTGTCTCTTCCAACCGGAACTTCCAGGCCTTTTTGAGTATCCAGCACTTCCAGGCCTCTTTTAAGTCCCAAAGTATCAGACATGGCAATTGTTCTCACATATCCATTTCCAAGATGAGCAGAAACTTCCAAATATATCGTTTTGTCATTAAATGGGTTAATTACCTTTAAAGAATTGAATATAGGAGGAGTTGATGCTTCTTCAAACAATACGTCAATTACAACTCCTCTAATAGAAGAAATTTTACCTATATTTTTAGTAGAATTTTTGTTCATTTTTTCAGATTTGCTCGCATCTTTACTATTAATTTTATTTGTATTTTCGTTTTGAAAATCTTCCGATTTAGGTTTATTTTGAGAATTTTCTTGAGCTTTTTTCATCTCATAACCTTCCGTTGATTTATCATTTGTATGCGTTTCTTGCATTGAAGAATTTTTATGCACTAGCTCCTCCTATTATCTCACTCATTTCAAGAGTAATTTTTTCTTGTCTCAATCTATTATAATCTAATTTAAGTTGATGTTGCATATTTTTGCAAGTATCAGATGCTTGAGACATGGCTGTTGCCCTGCTTGTATTTTCCATCATACTTGTTTCAATTGCAGCCATTTGTATAGAGTATGTCATATAAAGCTTGCATATAGAAATTATGCCTTCTTTATCATGGGAACACTTACTCGCAACAGGAACGCTTTTGAAAATAGATTTTTCTATAAACTTTGAATGCTTGAATGAGTAAAAATGAATTTTTATTTGATGATTGCTCATTAGATATTTCATAGCAATTTCTGCAGCACAAGAAGAATCTTCAATGGAACTTATAATATTCATATCAATTCTTTCATTTTCTATATTTTTTAATGCATTAATTGCATATTTCCCAAAAAACATAAATGCATCATTTTTGCTGTATTTTAGCTTTGCAACATAGTTGGAGGCAAGATATATAAAATTTTTGCATAATTTCTTGTCCACAGTAAAAACCATATGAAATACATTCTTGCTATCAGATTCATAATGCATTTTTTTAATTTCTTTCTTTAGAATGGAAAGAGAAGAGATCATTTTATCATGCATTTGTTTAGATTGTTGTTTTTTGACCATAGAAATAGTTTGTATTGCAGAAGTAAGTCTTCCTATATTTGATATATTTTTCTGCTTTGCAAGTATTTGCTGCAGTCTCATGATTGCTCCTTAGATTTTTTGATAAATCTTTTAATTGTATTATCAATTTCATCGTTAATCACTTTATTGGTTATCAATTTTTCTACTATTTCAGGATGCTCTTTTTTGAATTTTAACAAGAAATTCTTCTCAACTTCTTCCAAATGATCTGGATTAAAATGATCAAAATAACCTGCATTACAAGCAAATATAACCAAAACTTCATCTTCAAAAGAATATAGCTGACTTGCACCCTGTCTTAATATTTTAGTTACAGCTTCTCCTCTCCTTAATGCTTTTTTAGTTGTATCATCTATATCTGTAAGGAATCGCGAAAATTCTTTTAATTCAGCATATTGAGCTAATTCCAACTTAAGCATTCCTGAAACTTTTCTCATAGCCTGTGTTTGAGCTGATCCACCAACTCTACTTACTGATATATTTGTATTAATAGCTGGTCTTTGACCATAAAGAAAAAGATTTTTATCCATGAAGATTTGCCCATCTGTAATAGAAATAACATTCGTAGAAATATATGAAGAAATATCACCTTCCAATGTTTCAATTATAGGTATTGCTGTTAGAGATCCGCCTCCTTTTTCATCACTCATACATGCAGCTCTTTCAAGCAAACTAGAGTGAACAAAGAAAATATCTCCAGGATACGCTTCTCTTCCTGGGAATCTTTTTAGCAATAGGGAGATTTCTCTGTAAGCAATGGCATGTTTTGATAAATCATCATAAATAATCAATGCGTGTTTTCCATTATCTCTATAATATTCTGCTATAGCAGTTCCTACATAAGGAGCTAAATGTTGGAATATTGCTGGATCATCTGCAGATGCCACTACAAATGTAGAATAATTCATTGCTCCTTGCTCTTCTAGATAATGAACTAACTTTGCTGCTTCAGAAGCTTTTTTACCAATGCAAACATAAACACAATATATAGGATTGCCTTCTTCATAATGTTTTTTTTGATTTAAAATAGTTCCGATTGCTATTGTAGTTTTCCCAGTTCTTCTATCTCCAAGAATTAACTCTCTTTGCCCATATCCTATTGGAATTAGAGCATCAATCATTTTTACTCCAGTATAAAGAGGTTGCGTAACTTTTTTTCTATCTATAATTTGAGGAGATTCTGACATAACCACTCTTTCCAAGCTGGTTTCGATTTCTCCTTTTCCATCTATAGGTTCTCCAAAAGCATTTACAGTTCTTCCAAGCATTTCTGGTCCAACTTTAACGCTTAAAATCTTTTTTGTTCTATAAACCATCATTCCTGATTTAACGCTAGGATTAGAGTCTAGTATTGCAATTTTAGCGCTGTCTTCCAGAAGCTCTACTATCAATCCTTTTTGCTTGTTTTCAAAAATGACCACTTCTCCATATATAGCATCAGACAATCCTAGAATATTGCATATTCCATCTGATGCAGTTTCAACTTTTCCAGTTTCATATATATCTATATTTGTGTTCATAGAATCTATTTTAGATTTAATTCCATTTACGATGTCTTCAAAATTTAAGCGATTCATTCAATTCTCCAATAAATTTACTCAACATATTAACATAAGATCCATCAATTCTGATAGATCCTATGTCTATTAAAAATCCTCCAAGTATATTTGTTTTATACTTAAATTTAATGTTTGCCTCTTTGTCAGCTCTTAGTATGTACTGTTTAAGCTCTGATTCTAACTCTTCATTTTTACTTGCTATTGTAATATGCGCATGAGTTATTTCATCCTTAAGAACGATTTTGCTTATTTGAGATATTATTTCATTAAAATCTGTCCACGTAGAGGAATTGCGTATATGTTGAATTATTTCCTTAGAAAAACTAGACAAATCAAGCAAATCTAATGCATTTATCCCTGAAACAGGCATTGAGCTCCATAAGCTTGGCAATGCATTTCTAGTGGTTACAATATAATTAATATCTTTCGAAAATTGCTTTATGTATTCTTTAGGTATAATCTTGAGAATATTTTTTAAGTTCATAATTGATACCATTATAGTTGTCATTTGTACAACAATCAACTAATTTTTTGATTTGCTTTTCATTTATGGTACGATTGAACATGAAATATTTTGCAAAATTATTTATTTCTTTTTTCTTGATTGGAGTGCATTCAGCTGTGTATGATTTTAGTTATTCATCTCCCAATTTTCGAGATAGAAAAGGAATTAATCCAAGAATTTTGGTTTTGCATTATACTACTTCATGCAATGACAATGCGGTGAATTGGATGTGCGATAAAAAATCTCAAGCAAGTGCTCATTATTTGGTAGGAAATGCAGGAACTATATTTAGACTTGTTGATGAAAAATATAGCGCTTTTCATGCTGGCGTGAGTTATTGGAATGGAATTAAAAATATAAATGATCATTCTATCGGCATTGAAATTACTAATTTTGGATACACAAGAGATGAATCATTCAAATATTTTTCTGAAAAAGAAATAGAAAAGTGCGCATATGCATGCGAAAAGAAGTGGCATCCGTACAATGCATGTCAAATTGATTCTATTATTTCTGTTTGCAAAGAAATTATTTTTCGGTACGATATCAAGCCTCATAATATAGTTGGTCACAGCGATGTTGCTTTAGGAAGGAAATTTGATCCAGGCCCTGTTTTTCCATGGAAAATGATTCATGATCATGGAATTGGAGCGTGGCCAGACATGGAGACTTCTCTGAATAAAGTTGAGATTCCTAGTTCGATTTCTGTGTCATGGGTTCAGAATTATTTACATAAATATGGATACGATTGTCCATTAAATGGAAAAGCAGATAGTAAAACAGGAGATGCTATAAAGGCATTTCAAATGCATTTTGACCCATATACAAAGAATTTTGGAATCCCAGATGAAATGTTTTGTGAAAAATTAGCAAGATTGATAGATCAATATATAGTGGAATAATATTTCTAAATTAATTAACAATGCTTTTCAATAATTAATCAAATGCAATCTAATTATTTTAGGCAATACGATAATATAATTACAAAAAAAATAACAGAAAAATTCTAGAAGTATTCAGAAAGATTTATTTAAATGCATGATTTGTATATTAAAGTTTGTTTTGAGTGTTATATAAATAATTTTTAAATCAACCATTAAGCATGAAGGGATTTTACAGATTATCATTTAAATTAACAATTAATTGCAAAAGAATTTTTAATATTATTGATTGATTTTCCACTTAATATATTTACTTTTTGCTAGAAATATAGCATAGTTAATGATGAAGCGGGCGTGGCTCAGTGGTAGAGCACAACCTTGCCAAGGTTGGGGTCGAGGGTTCGAATCCCTTCGCCCGCTCCATTTTTATACTAATATAATTTTCAATAATTTAATTAAAATAAATAACAGTTATGCGAGAAAGCAATTCATAGAATTTAATTCATTAGAGATAAATTTCATTTCATAAAATTCATTAGAGATAAATTTCATTTCATAAAATTCATTAGAGATAAATTTCATTTCATAAAATTCATTAAATCAAGCATTAAATGTAAGCGTTGATGTTTTTTGAGTTATAAATCATGATTAATTATGGTTTATTATGTTGGAATAGAAACTAGTTGTGATGATACAGCTGTAGCTCTTATGAAGAATGAAAAATGCCTAGCCAATGAAATTGTAACGCACAATTTCTCTGATTTTGGTGGAGTTGTCCCTGAATATGCTTCTAGAGAACATATGTCTATTTTGCCTAATTTGCTTGATAATATTTTAAATAAACACAATTTATCTTTAACTGATTTGAGTTTTATTTCTGCTACAAAGGGGCCTGGATTACTGGGAAGCTTGATGGTTGGGGTTCAGTATTCAAAATCACTTGCTTGGGGGTTAAGTATTCCTTTCATAGGAGTTCACCATTTAGAGGCTCATGCGTTAATAGCTAAATGGAACAGTAATTTGGAATTTCCATTTGGAATTTTATTGGTTTCTGGAGGTCATACATGTATAGTTTTGGCAAGAGAATTTGGAAAATATGAAATTTTAGGTCATTCAATAGATGATGCAGTTGGGGAAATGCTTGATAAGGTAGGGCGATGCCTAGGGTTTGAAAATCCTGCTGGTCCGCATATGGAGCAGTGTGCTAAAAATTCGAATAATCCAGTTAAATTTACAGAGCCTTTGAGAAATGATGGATCGATGAATTTTTCATTTTCTGGGTTAAAAACTGCAGCAATGAGATTTTGGGAAAGCAGCGATAAATCTGAGCAAGTTAAAAGTGATTTATGTCTAGGATTGCAGCAAGTAATTGTAAAATCTATTGCTTCAAGATTGAAAAACACTTGGGATAAGTATGAAGTAAAATCTTGGGTATTTGCCGGTGGAGTTGCTTCAAATTTATATATAAGAAGCCATTTGACTGATTTATGCGATGAATATGGCAAAGATATTTTTATTCCAGATCCTAAATTATGCAGAGATAATGGAATGATGATTGGTTATACTGGATATTTATATTATCAGAAAGGAATGTTTTCAAGCTATAATATGAGACCTGTTCCAGATTATAAAATAGATCAAATAGATGTAAGTGCATAATTATTAGAAGAGATTTATTGTTATAAATTTGCGAAGCATTATTCTGATTTTACATTTAGATTTGGTAAGTTGATATATGAAAGATATCAATCAATAACATCCATCGGTTGATATATGAAATATATCAATCAATAACCATCGGTTGATATATGAAATATATCAATCAATAACCATCGGTTGATATATGAAATATATTAATCAATTAAGAGATGAAAATGCATATGGAAGATTTCTTGGCCAGCATTTTCTCCATTATTTGCTATCAATTGAAAGTCTTCATTTTTTACATTAATTTTTTTTATTGCCTTTGAAACACTTTTCATAAAGTTAGATAAAAACTCCTTATCTCCATCAAGTAATTCAGATATATTTTGATATTCTTTTTTTGGAATTATCAAAGCATGTATTTTGGCTTGTGGGTTAATATCTTTAAAAGAAGCAGCGTATTCATCTTCATAAAGCATATCAGAAGGAATTTCTGTTCTTAAGATTTTTGCAAATATATTATTTGTGTCATATTTATTCATAACTACTTTTAGTCGGTTATGAAAGAACAAGCAAGATTTATTTGCAGTGAATCGTGATTAATGCAATTAATTTTAGAAATAATATAAATATTTAATGATAATAGAAACATTTTGAAAGACAAGTAACTATTATATTTAACTTAATATATTTAATTTTTAATATGTTCAAGATTTATGTTTAATTTATTTTGTAGAAAAATTGCAGAGAAAATCTCTATATCTAAGAAATTTAAAATAATTTAATTTTACATGGGCAATCATTTAAATCTTGCTTTGATAATGTATATCCATGCCCATTATTTAGTTTTATTGAGTGAATTCTTCTATTATTCCTTCTATCTCTTTTATATGTAAATTTCACACTGCTTTTGACCATGTTATCTATAGATAATTTCGCCCCCAAAGTTTTGGCCCAACAATTGGTAGTAAAATTTTCCTCTTTTGCATGCAAGATTCCATCTTGAAGAATAGCCACTTCTCCGCTTCTTGAAATTACAAACATATTATTTGGTTTGTTAAATATTTCAATTACAAATGGAATAAATAGAATTAATGAGATTTTACGATATTTTTCATTTGTCATAATTAAAAAGCTTATCATGCATAAAGACGTTGAGATCCAGCTGATTTGATGAAAAAGAAGCACTGAGTTGAGCAGATTTGAGAATATTCTAGATAAATAAATTAATAAGCTTATAAGAAGTGATATAGATTTATTTAAAATAAGAAATGACATGCCAAATTTGAATAAAAGTAGCCATAAAACTGTTAGGGACATAATGATAAACATAATTGGTATGCATATCATATTTGCAAGAAATGGTTGTATTGGCGCTTGATTGAACCAATATATTGTTAAGGGTAAGGTGATTATAGAACAAATAAGCGTGCTGAATGCAATTTGTGCAAAGTAATTTTTGAAATTAGATTTGAATGATATTAGTCCAAATACTGCTGCGCATGAAAATTGAAAACTCGGATATAATAATGATTCTGGCCAAATAGATAACAGTATGAATATTGATGACATTAAGCCATGAGATGATACAGTTTTGCGATGAGAAAAGTAGGATATAATAGGGAAAATAGCCATAATGATTGATCTGATAGATGAAATTGATATTTCAATTAGAGATAAATATAATATTGCTCCGCATATAGCAAATATTTTACTTATAGATACAATTGGCATTATGTATAATCTATACACGCAAAAATATATTGCCCATCTTATAATTGCATAGAAAAATAACATAATCATTCCTATGTGTAATCCTGATATTGCAAGCAAATGCGAAATGCTTGAATTTTGAAATGACTCTTTTATTTCATATGGAATTTCACTACTTTTTCCTAGAAGTATAGTTTGAAATATTGTAGATTCTGGGTGATGGAAATTATCTTTAATGCTAGATTCAATTTTATCTTGAAAAAAGCTATTAGATTGAGGAATTATAGAGATATTATAAGCATTTCCATACGATATTATTTGTGAGAAATATTCTCTATATCGTATGTCTTTAGCTTCTGAAAGGCATGGGCTTGGAACATCATACAATTTTATATTTCCGCTTATATTGCTACCTTTTTTAAAATTTAATTCTGATATATATTCATCATTTATTTTAACTCTTATGTATTTTTGCGTATCGTTTAATTTTATCAGAGATGAATAGCCATTTTTGCTTTTATGTGCCTTTTCTATTTTTCCATTGAAATGAGTAAATTGTGGTTTTTCATATCTTAAAACATTGATTCTATGCGTTATTCTAGTAAATCCTATAGCCAATCCTATCAAAAAGAATAAATAAATGCTTTTTCTTAAGAAATACATCAGAGAAAATGGGATCAAAATAAAAAACAAAGATGGATTTGGAATTGCTATATAAGATGCAATTCCTATCATTTGTCCTAATATTACCCAAAAAAGTTGATACTGATATATAGGAATCATTATAAAGAATATATATCAGGCAGAAAATATAACAAGTCTTTTTGAAGATTTTGATATAAATTTCTGATTTATGTGTAGTTTTGCAAACTTATTTATAAATTAATAAGTTTATTTACAATTTCAATTGATCTAAATATTGCCTTAAATTATCAAATGAATCATCTTCTTGTGCATAAAGTACATTTCTATCTTGAATTTCATGATTTATAATTTTAACCATACCTGTTCGTATAGCTTTTTGCAAAATAATAGAATTAATTCTAATTTCAGTTAATTGATTAAAATTTTCTTGCGATGAATCATCTGAGTCATCTGAATCACAAGGCTCAACAAGTATAATAGAAGATATTGAAGATGTTGAATCAGAAAAATATTCCTGATCCTGAGTTGCAAATATTGATAAAGATGCAAAAAGTATAGTAAAAGTTTTAAGCATTATTTCTCCTTTCTAAAATTATGAGCATTTCAATTTTATTTATTGTGAATTATATGGACGCTTATACATTAAAAGTATGATAATTTTTATTCATAATTAATCAAATAAGATAACTAAGAATTAGCTTGATATTTTTATTTTTATAGCAATGTATAGATATGATGAAGTTAATATTATGTTGTATGTGCAATTTATCCTCAATCAATGATTCAGGTGATATGCCAAAATTAAGCTTAGGAGAGCCTGTATTGCCTTTGGAGTCACAGTATACGGATAAAAAATTTGAACAATTAAAAAATCCAGATGGATTTGTAGATAAATTTAGGCGCCCAATTATAGAAAGTGCTAAAAAGCAAGCGAATTGGAATAATTTATCATGATTATTAATTGCAATACTCATTCTGGAATATATAGGATATAATGACTACAATGAATGAATATATTGATCGAGTTGGGATCACTGTTAAAGCAGGAAATGGTGGAAATGGGTGCATCAGTTTTAGAAGAGAGCGAAGTGCTCCAAATGGTGGTCCAAATGGCGGAGATGGTGGAAAAGGTGGAAACATTTACATTAAGGGAAATCACAACTTAAACAGTTTGATGGACTTTAGATATAAAAAGCACTGGAAGGCTGAAAATGGACGAGATGGCGAAACTTGTTTGTGCACTGGTCGTTCTGGAGATGATTTGATTATACAAGTTCCTTTTGGAACTCAGGTTTATGAAAATGGCCAATTAATATGTGAGATATTAAATGAAAATCAAGTGATATTGGTAAAAGGTGGAAAAAGAGGCTTAGGAAACAAGAGGTTTGCTAGGCCAGATTTTCAAGTTCCGCGAATTGCAACAGATGGAGATCCTGGAGAAGAAAAAGAATTAAAGTTAATTTTGAAACAAATTGCAGATGTTGGAGTTGTTGGAAAGCCTAATGCTGGAAAATCTACTTTGGTACACGTTGTTTCTAATGCTCCTGTAATTATTGCAGATTACCCATTTAGTACTTTGAAGCCAAAATTAGCTAATGTAAAACATCATGATCAAAGCATGACTTTTATAGATATTCCTGGATTAATTGAAAAAGCTCACGAAGGAAAGGGGCTTGGCCATCAATTCTTACAGCATATAGAAAGATGTAAAGTTTTGCTTCATTTGGCAGACATTAGTAGCGATACATTTGAAGAAGATATTGATTGCATTATAAATGAAATTAAACAATATGATTCAGAATTGTTAAAAAGAATGATATGTATTTGCTTAACAAAATGTGATTTGGTTGATGAAGAAGAAATCGAAGAAGCAAAAGCAAAAGCAAAGAAAAGATATGAAAATGTGATTTGTCTTGCAAGTTGGGATAAAACAGGAATCAATGAAATGTTGAATTTTGTTCATAATGAATTAAAGAGAATCGATGAATTGAAAAAAATTGAAGAATTAGAAAAGATCGAAGAATTAAGAAGAGTTGAAGAGTTAGAAAAGATCGAAAAATTAAATGAAACAAAGAAATTAAATGAAGAAGAGGCAGGCTCATGCTGTAATAATTCTGATTCATGTGATAAATCTGATTCAGATAAATTAAACAATGACGATTCTGGTAAAGATTAAAAAAATCATGCTAATCATTTGATTAATTTTTATTTGCAGTGCATTTATTCATAACTATTTTTAATAGGCTATGCAATAATAAGCAAGATTTATTTGTAGTAAATAATTGATCTTTCGAAACAAAGAACTGTTATTAAAAGAAAATACAAAATCCATTATTTCAAAAAAACTGTTGTGCTAATCTTTGCAATTTATCAGTTTTACAATCTTTATTATTTAATTTTACAATCTTTGTTATTTAATTTTACAATTTGATCACTCTAATCCAAATTCTATGTTTGCTTAAAGATATATTATTTTATATTTTTCAAAGTTTTAATATTTATTTTGATTTCTCTAGTTCAAATTTTATTATCATTTTTTGTCACTTTATGAGGATATATTATTTACATACTTGCAAGATTTAGGTTTTATTTCATGAAATCGCATTTATTTATTTTATAGCTTTTTTAAGCTCTATAGCTCTCAAAAGGAATGTAGAATTCTTATTTTTATCTTTATTTTTCATTATTTCATTTATATAGTATTTTGCTTTCTTGATATTGTAATTAGATAAGGAATATTCTGCCTTATAGTATAGAAAAGCCGTTCTATTATTTTGTTTTGAATAATAATATGCAAACAATTCCAATGCTCTTGAATCATTTGGATTCATTTTTTGATAATTTTGTATTTCCAATAAATTTTTATTGCTAATTTTTGTTGAAAAAAGCAAATTCCAGTATATTCTTTGAAACAAAGCATTCATATTTTTTGTTTCACTATGCACTTTATCCATTATATTTATTGCTTCTTCATATTTCCCTTGCTTTGCTAATATTTTTGCTTTTAATATTAGTGCTGGATATTGAATGCAATCTTCTTTTAATTGATCATTAATTTGATATTTATAGCTTAAATAATTAAACCAAGCTGATTCATGATCATTAGAAGTGGCATATTTCAAACTGCCCCCTTCATACAATTCTTTTTTGATTCTAGATTGCATTTGGTTGTATTGCGACGATATATTGCGAGGTAATTTATGAGATTTTACGATAAATTTCTCTGCCATTTTTTTTCTAGATGAAGACCATGGGTGTGAAGAAAAATAGCATCTTTTCTCTCCATAACTCCACCTATCAAACATATTCACAATCCCCTCCACAGGCCATTTAAGTTGATTTAATTTGTTAAAGCAGTATATGTCAGCTTCTATTTCATTTTGTTGAGAATGTATCATAAGATTATTGGATTCAGCAGATAATATAATCATTGGAATAAGATTTATATATGGAATTAAGCTTAGTAGCCCTAGAATATTAAATGTTGTTTTATTTTTACTTATTAGATGCATCATTTTTATTACATGCTTATGATGTATATGTCCAATTTCATGACATAAAACTCCAACAAATTCTTCAGCAGATAGGGATTTTATTAATCCAGTATAAACTGCAATAATTATATTTCCATTTTTATCAATTGTAGTAAATGCATTTTCTTGATTTGATTTTATGATAAATAGCTCATATTTCAATTTTGGATCTATAGACTTGATAATATTTTGCACTGTGATGTCAAACTCTATGTCAGAAACAACAGAAGCATTTGCACAACAAGAAAAGAACAAGCCTACAAAAAGGATAAATTTTTTAAACATTGAGCTATTATATTATTCTAAAAGTTATTAATCAAATCAAATTTAAAAAATTTACGATTAAACAAAAGATTTAGCATCTATATTTCAAATTTTATAAATCTTCCATATTTAATCAGTTCTACATTCCTATTATCTTTAGATAAATGAGAGATATTCACTTCAATAATATTGTCTAACATTTTTATATTGCTGTAATTATTCGCCCATTCTATAATTAGTATTCCATTATCTATGTCGTAAATATATTCATCTAGAATTTGATTTTTTGCCTGATATAAGTCTGCATGCCATAATTGTAAATTTTCATTGTTATAAGTTATTATTTTTGAAAAAGTAGGGCTTCCCAAATAAGAAAATCCAAGCGACTCTATAAGAAATTTAGAAAATGTACTTTTTCCGGCTCCTAGTTTGCCATTAAGAGCAATAATGTCTCCATGCTCCAAGAATGATGATATTTTTATCGCTAAATCTTTTATTTGTTTTATAGAATACATTAAATTTATTTTACCAAAAGAATGCAAAGAAGAAAATTAAAACATTGAAGGGGAAATTTATAATATAAATTTACAATACAAAGAATAAAGTAAAGAATAAAGTTAGATTATAGAAAATAGAATTAGAATGCAAAGAGAAAAATTGATTTCAATGATTTATTTAAAAAATTGATTTTTCATATTAATTGATATAAACTAACTCAGAGGTATTTTTAAATGAACAAGAAAAAAATTGTAAGCAAGCATCCAAAGAAATATAAAGTAAAGTTTACTTTGTCAAATGGAGATGTGATTGAGCTTTCTTCTACACGTAAAAATGATAAAACTACTGAGCTAGATATTGATCCATCTTCTCACCGTGCATGGACAAAGAAATACGACTTATCTAGCGATAAGGGTGGTATGGCTGCTAAATTTGCTAATAAATTTAAAGGAATGATGGATATATAACTTTTTAAGTTATCTTAAAGCTACAAGTTTTTTATTTTTTAGAGATTATTATATTTAATACTAAGTGTTTTTTTAGCTGATGTTATTTGGCAGGCATTGTCAATTATTTTTAACTAATTCTCAATTAGTCGTATAACAATTCTCAATTCTCAATATTATTTTTTATGATCAGATTTGTCATCTTATTTCTTTTATAAGTTTTTTTGATAATCTAATTTATAATTATTTAGTTTAGCAAATTAATTAAAAGAGCTATTTATTTATTTGAAGATATTTCTTCAATAAGTTGATTTATCACATCTGCATCATAAAAATTTTCCACATGATTGTGAAATGTTTGAGTTCGCTCATCTCCTTTTCCTGCAATTAAAATAACTTTTGTTGAGTATTTTTCATTTTTCTTATTGCATGATTTATTATCAGATTTAGAATTGCTTACAGAATGTTTTGATTTATGGGAAGTTTTACAGCAATCTCTAGAATCAGGATTGTTGATAATGTTGTTTTTATCAGAATCACTATAAATATAATTTGCATTTATATCATGATTCTCAGGAATGTTTTTATTTACCTTTGTGTTGATTATAAAGCTTTTTAATTTACAAAAAATTCTATAAAAACTATTTGAATTATTATCATTGCTTGATTTATTATTATGATTTTCAGATTTATCAATTCCTATTTCTTCGCTAGTATGAGCTTTTTCATTTATTTGAACTTCATTATTTGCATTAGTTTGCATCTTATTGTTTAAATCGTTCTGATTTTTATTCGATTTAATTGCTCGCAATATAGAATATTTAATTGCTTTTTTTCTGTCCAATATTATTTTTGCATTAGGGCATGATGACAATATTTCACTCGCAATAGCATTTGGATTTTCAGAACGAGGATTGTCATTAGTTATTATTATAGAATCTGCTAGCTTATGAGCCACTTCTCCCATTTTAGATCTTTTTGACTTGTCTCTATCTCCTCCACATCCAAATACAAGACATACTTCCTTATAGTGTTGTTTCAATGTTTGAAGAGTTTTGTTTAATGAATCTGCAGTATGAGCAAAATCTACATATATATCACAATTATGAACATGATTTACTAGGTTTAATCTTCCAGGAACTGGATGAATTTTATTTAATTGCATTATAATAGCATGATTTATACTATCATAATGCTTTGATTTTAAATAATTTTTCATTTTCTCATTTTGCTCTATACCATGTTTTATTGTCATTATAGCGGCAGTCATATTTTCTCCATTAAACCCTCCTATAAGCTTATTGCTGACTTCATATTTCTCTCCATTTAAATTAAAAATCCATTTTCCATCAGAATAACTGTGCTCTTTTCCATATTTCTCTGATTTATAATTCTCTTTCTGATTAAAGAATTTTTCTGCAGCAGAATTTCTGAATTCTTTTGAAGCATAGTTTTTATGACAAACATGATCATTATTCATGCTTTCTATATAATTTTCAATTGAATGATGAGCTAGAAATAATCCATCTGATTTCATATTGTCAATAATTTTCAATTTAGCTTTTAAATACTGATCTATTGTTTTGTGATAATCTAAGTGATCTGATCCAAAACTTGTGAAAACTGCTACATTTGCTTTAACAAAAGCTAATCTATCTTGATCTAATCCAATGCTTGAGGCTTCTATTGCAACATGGTTTACATGTGCTTTTTTCATTTTATCTAAATAGTAATGTAATGCAGATGCATCAGGAGTAGTTAGGTCAGATTTGTATTTTTTGTTATTTATATATATTCCTAATGTTCCTATATATCCAGATTTTATTCCAAGAAATTGCCATATTTGATATGTTATCCATGCAGTAGATGTTTTCCCATCTGTTCCTGTGATTAGCGCAATAAAGTTTGGCTGTTCAGGAAATGCGATAGAAGATAATTCTGACCATGTTTTTCTAGGAAATGGAGCGTCGATTTCTCCAAAATAGTTTGAATCAACAGAGCTCTTTTCTTCTGAATCTCTCTCATCATTTATGTTATTTATGCAATTTTTCTGCCTTTTTGAATTGTATTCCAATTTATCTTTTTCATCATATTTCAATTTTGAATCATCTCTCAATTCATCCTTAATTCCATCTTCCGATTCTTTTTTTGCATCATCTCTAAATTCATTTACAATCTCACTTTCTGATTCTTTTTTTGCATCATCTTCCAGATGCTCTTTTAAGCTTTTCAGCAATTCTTTCAAATGGTATTTTTTTTGCACAATTTGTTTATTTGCAATATCTAAAAACCAATCTGACTCTTTGCATTTATCTTTATATTTTGATATAGATTTGATTTGCATATTATTTTCCGCATAACATGTTGTTAGATCTTTAGAATGGAGATTTTTAAATCTTAATATTTCTTTTATAGACTTAGTCATATATTGGCTCAACATTCTCTATAGAAGCAATTTCCTGAACAGCTATTTTGACTTTTTCTGCTAAAACATTTGATGCAACAAGATATTTACCGCGTTTTAGTTTGTGCTTTTTTGGATTTGTAGTTTGTATTAAGAATATATATTTTGGCTTTTGCATAGGAAATGCTCCAAGATAAGAAACTCTATTTCTTTCTTCTATATATTTTCCATTTTCACACATATTTGCAGTTCCAGTTTTGCCTCCAATTTCATATCCATTAATATTTATACTTCTGTATGACGATTTTATAATTGTTCGCATAATTATTTTCATTGATTCTATTGTGTGTTTGCTTATTATTTTATTACTTTTTACAGGCTCAGAAGAATAGAATGACAATTTTTTAGATTTTCCTGTTAATATTCTCATCAATCCTTGAGCGATATGCATTGAAGTTAACCCAATTCCATATCCATATGATGCTGTGACTATTGTAGATTTTCTCCATTTTTTTGGTGCTAATGGCCTTGCAAATTGATTGGGAATCCATTCTATTGGATCTAAAAATCCTATTTTTTGGAAGAATTGCTTTTGTTTTTCTGCCCCTACTTCCAGAGCTAATCTTCCAGTTGCAATATTAGATGAAAATCTTACAGATTCTAGAAATGTCATTTTTCTATCTTGGCCCATGAAATCTTGAACTTCAAATTTTCCTACTTGCAGTGTTCCTGTTGCGTCAACAATGCTATCTAAATTTACAATTTGATTTTCAAGACACATAGCTGCATTATGCAATTTTAATATGGATCCAGCTTCAATAGCAGACAAATTATGATTTTTATTTTCTTTCCTTAAATAAGAATAGGGCATATATGGATCAGGAGATGGATACGACGCCATTGCTCTAACTTCTCCTGACTCAACATCTATTATAATTCCAGAAGAATCTTCGCTTTCAAATTCTTCAAAAATATCCTTTATGATGCTGAATAATATGCTTTGTATTCTTATGTCTATTGTTAAATGAACTTTATCTTTATTAAGCTTTTCATTAAAAGCTAACTCACTTCCAGATTTCCCATTAAGATTTTGATCGCAATATCCTGTTATGTGAGAAGTGCTGCTTGAATATGGGTAAATTCTTTTATAGTCTTTTGCAATCAATATTCCTTTGACCTTATTTTTCTTGATATCATTTTTTATTTTTACATTTTCATCTTCCGAAATATGCCTTTTAATCCACACAAATGATCCATTTTTATTTATATTTTTAGCATTAAATTGCAAGTTTTTTTCTAGAAAATTAAAGCCAATTTGATTCATTTGGTTTGGAATGCAATATATTGAGTTAGTTTCTGCAGTAAATGCTAAAATTTCACCTTTGGAATCAAGAATTTCCTTGCGTATTTCTACTTTATTCTTAAATGCATTGTACTTATCATATTTTTGTATAGAAATTATTCTAAATAAGAAAATGGAATATAAAATTGATAAAAATATAAAAACTATTTTAGATTTCACTGTTTAAATTATTTTCATTTCTGTGGTTTTCTATGAATAAATTGTCTTACAGTGGATGGCCTGTAGTTTGTAAATTCTTGGCATAGTTGCGAAATTTTTACTGGATGACTTAAATTATATAAAGCAATTTTCTGCCTACTAAGTGCTTGTTGCTGCTTAGCTATATTAATTTTTATTGAGCTAATTTTATTTCTTATCCTTGAATTTTGATAATGAAGAACGACTAAATTTACCATAAGTACAGCGCTCATAATATTTGTTAATTTCATATTTTAATTCCCCATCTTAGTTTTGCAGACCTTGACCTGACATTGCTTTTGACTTCTTCAGAGCTTGGAAATACTGGCTGTGGTTTTTTCATTAAGAATCTAGAGTTTCTAAAAAAGTTTTTTATTATTTTATCTTCTGTAGAATGAAAGGAAATAACAACTAATTTTCCGCCTATTTTTAATTTTGAACTTGCTATTTGTAATCCTATGCATAATTCATCAAGTTCAGAATTTGTTGCAATGCGTAAAGCTTGAAATGTTTTTGTGGCTGGATGTATTTTACCTTTCTTTCCTCTTGATATAATATTCGCTAATTCTAAAGTAGTAGTAATTTTTTTGTTTTGTCTAGCCTCTACTATTCTTTTTGCAATAGACCTAGATCTAACTTCATCCGCATATAAATATAAAGTATCCGCTATATCATTTTCATCCCATTGATTAACTATATCAGCTGCAGAGAAAGAATTAATTCCCATTTGCATGCTAAGAGGGCCATCTCTCATAAAAGAAAATCCACGATCTGCTTGATCTATTTGCACAGAAGAAACTCCTATATCCATTAAAATTCCATCTAAACTAGGCAAATGATCATGTAAATCGCTAAATCTTACATGTTTTGCTTTGAAATTTTGTGTTTGAGCTTCTAATATTCTTGCATGCTTATATGCATTTATGTCACGATCGCATCCAATGACTCTTCCCCCACAAGAAAGAAGAGATTTTGCATGTCCGCCAAGGCCAAATGTAAAATCTGCGAATATTTTAGATGGAGAAGGGCGTAGAATTTGAACTGTTTCTTTTAGAAAAACCGGTATATGGCTCATATTTCTTTCTTAATCCTTTTGCGCATATTTTCTTGATGTTCACTGAATAATTTTGGCTCCCATATTTGAAATGTAGAACCTTTTCCTACAAATACTAAATCTGAACTTACTTGCGCATGATCAAGAAGTTCTTTTGATATTGTAGTGCGTCCTTCACTGTCGAATTGAATCATTACTGCGTCTGCAAATACATTTTCCTCTATATTTGCTTCATGATTTGTAAATGGATTTTCATTTTCCAATTTATTGCTTAATTTTTCCATTTTGGATATCCCAAAACAATCTATTGTTGGCAAGAAATATGATTTAAAAGCTACAAATCCATGGAAGGATTCTTGAGATAATATGTTTCTAAAAGTTCCAGGAGTAGAGACCCTGCCTTTTTTATCTATCTTTTTTTCGTATGTAGAAAGAAACACATTCATTGAGTTAAGGTTATCACAGGGTTAAAAAGGGAGTCAATGGGATTTAATGGGACTTTATTCACAGTTTTTTCCACAGGCTGTGCAAAACTCCAATTAACGCGACTTAATTTTTAAGAATTTCTCAATCAAGCATTTAAAATAAAAATATGTTTCAAAAACTTTGCATATTAATGCATCTATATTATATATAAATATAAATTAGTGAATATTATAATAAATATAATTAAATAATTTCAAAAACTTGGCCAATTGATGTAGATTGTAATTTCAAAAACTTGATTAATATTATATGTTATGCAATTCTTTTATTTAGGTAGGTAAAAATGTTTAAAATTCTTTTGTGCACATGCTTTGCTATTAGTTTTATTTTCCCTTTGATCCATGCTTATTTTTATTATTTAAGCGTGAGAAAAATTGAAGTTAGCAATGATAGTAGAGTAGTAGGCGGAGTTAAATTACAGTCTATGAAAGAAATTGCTGATGCAATTAAAACTGCTGCTTATGCGTATTTAAAAAAACAATATGCATATGTTGCAGCAGTAACTATAATTGGCGCTATATTAATGTCATTTATATTCAATTCATGGGTTATTTCAGGATTTCTTTTAGGAAGCTTTCTTTCTGGGTTATGCGGAGTAATTGGAATGCACATTGCTGTAATTAGCAATGTTAGAACTGCTCAAGAAGCTAAAAAAGGAATTTCTAATGCTTTTAATATTGCTTTAAAAGCTGGAAAAGCAACGGGATTCTTAGTTGGTGGAATTTCTATGATGTGTGTTTCATCATGCTTTTTCATGATGATTTATGGAATAGATTTTAAATTTATATTAGATTTATTGCTAGGACTGAGTTTTGGAGCTTCCATTGTGTCTGTATTTGCTAGATTAGGTGGTGGAATTTTCACAAAAGCTGCTGATGTGGGGGCTGATTTAGTTGGAAAAATCGAAAAAAATATTCCAGAGGATGATCCAAGAAATCCAGCTGTGATTGCCGATAACGTAGGAGATAACGTAGGAGACTGCGCTGGAACTTCTGCTGATTTATTTGAAACTTATATAGTTGGATTTATGGCTGTTTTATACATAATGAAAAATTTATTTTCATATGATCAAGCAGGAAATGAATTAATTTTATTTTATCCATTCTTAGTTGCTATGACATGTAATTTAGGATGTTATTTAGCAATTACTTCTGTGGCTAAAATGAAAAGAAGTCCTTTTTACAGCTTAGCTTGCATTTTAATGAGATCAGCTGCATTCTCATTTGCAATTAATTTATTATTTTTACATGCAATAAGAGTTGATTTTTACGACTCTTTGATTTTATCAATTCCATTTGCTATGGGTATTTTTGCTACATTTGCACTTGTATTAATTACCAATTATTATACTTCAAGCAATTGCAGCCCTGTGAAATCTATTGCCAAATCTTCCGAATCTGGACATGCAATGAATATTATTACAGGATTGTCTGTATCAATGAGATCTTGTTTTGGAATTATTGTTTCTATAGTTGTTGCTATATTTGTATCTTATTTCTTTCTTGGATTGCAAGGAGTTGGCATAAGCGTTGTTTCAATGCTTGGTATGATTTCTGCGATTGTTGCATTGGATGCTTATGGTCCAATTACAGACAATGCTGGTGGAATTGCTGAAATGTCTGGTCAGGATTCTGAAGTTAGAAAAAGAACAGATGAATTGGATGCTTTAGGAAATACTACAAAAGCTCTTACAAAAGGATATGCAGTTGGATCAACAGCATTAGCTGCGATTATTATATTGTATACTTATATTCAAGATGTTGTTGATATGTCTTCGTTATCAAAAGATATTTTCAGATTAGACAATGTGTTTGTTGTTTCTGGTTTGTTAATTGGTGGGGCATTGGCTTATTGGTACAGTTCATTTTCTATGAGGTCTGTTGCCTTGGTTGGAGAATCTGTTGTTGAAGAGGTGAGGTATCAATTTGATAATAATCCTGGAATTATGACAGGGGAATCAAAGCCTGATTATAGTCGTACAGTAAATATGCTAACTGTAAAATCAATTAATAGCATGTTTGCTCCTATAGCAGCTGTATTTAGCGTTATTGCGTTATTTTTCATTGCTTGTTTTTTTATAGATTACAATCATAGATTTGCTAATGGATTTGCTGGTATGGGTGGATTGATTACTGGAGTAACTTTGGTTGGAATTATGTTAGCAATTTCCATGACAAATGGTGGTGGAGCATGGGATAATGCCAAGAAATATATCGAAGAAGGAAATCATGGAGGAAAAGGTTCAGATGCTCATAAAGCAGCTGTGACAGGAGATACAGTTGGAGATCCTTACAAAGATACAGCAGGTCCTGCATTAAACCCAATGATTAAAATGGTTAATATAATTGCTATTCTGATAGTTAAAATTATTTTTGGCTAAAAGTTAATTATTAAAGGTTGCGATTATTATGTCATTAATTGATGTTGTAGAATTTCCTGACTCATTAAGTGAGTCTGAATACATATCAAGTAAAATTTATTTATTTAAAGATGGAAATAGCAGTTTAAATGATAGTATTATTGCAACTGACAGCAAAGTTATAAAAAATACTTTAATTAATTTAAACGATCTTTTTCAATCAGATGATTTTAGTTATGAAAAATTTTTAATTATGCAATTATGTAAATTCTTATTCAATTTAAATTATGATTATGAAAATAGAGAGTTGATTGCTATATACAATGTAAATGAAGATTTAAAAGGAATTTTGAATGAAGAAATAATAAAACACGATGATCTTTTTTTAACTTGGAATTATCATAAAATTTTCACAGAAAAATTGATAGAAAAAACCAACGAGATATCTAAGAAGAAGTTTAATCAATATTTAAATAAGATTTCATGTTATATTGGTAAAATTAATAAAAATAAACATGATGAAATGTTTAATGAAAGTAAAGATGGAGCAATATTTAATGAAAGAAAAGAAAATGTTAATAAGAAATATTCACATTTAAGCAGTCATGAAAAGCGAGAAAAATACATAGAAATTTTAAATGCGGCAATGAATAATTTAGATATTCAGAAAATGAATTCAATAATAAACATTAGTCAAATAGATGATTTTCAAGCAAAAAATCTTTATATTGCAGGTTTGTCAGAATGCAGTTTCTTATTAGATGAATTGAAAAAAAACTACGAAAATATTTATATTTCAACTAATAAATCAATCAACATTAATATGAAGCATAATATGCAAATTATAAAAAGCATCAATGCGAATGATTCTCATGTTGCTGAAGAAAATATTGCAACTGAAGAGCAATTAACAAAATGTCAAAAAACATGCATTGTTTCAGAATTTCAGAAAATGCATAATATCTCAGAATCTTGCGAAGAAAAAGAAATAAGCAATAAGTTGCAATTTAAATTCGAAGATTTAGAATTGCGATTAAATGCTTCTAAAAGATTTTCTGATTTTAATTTAAGTAAATTTGAAGAAGATATTATGACTTTTTATGTAAAATCTATATTAAATTTAAAATTTGTGAATTATGATATTTATGAATACGTTCCATTTCATATTCGAATTATATTGATGAGATATATGGTAAATTTTAATGAAAATGTGATAGATGAGTATTTGAGCGAGAGTAAGTTTTTTTCTATAGATAATTTGAAAATAAAATTGAAATCAAATAATTTGATTAAGCAAATAAAAAGCATGATGAAGAATCAAATAATATCGAAAAAACATACAAATATTTGCATAGACATTTATTTAAGCGTGAATAATATTATGCAAATTAGAGCAAATTATGATTTTTTTATTATTCTGACAAATAAAACAGGAATCCTATTTAAATTTATTTTTGCCAGCTTTAATGCAAAAGACATAAAGCTTTATCGAAATTTACAAATTAATATATTGCTACTTAGTGCATTTAAAATATTGTCGAAATATAATTTGTCAGATATGAAGATATGCTTTATAGATTCAAACAATGTTTTTGAAATTATGCTATCTGAAATTGATTATGATGAAATTTATATTAATACAGAGAAAAAAGTAAATATTGCAATAAATAAAAAGCATTGTTTTGGATTTGATAAGCTGTCTAAGAATTATAAATTAAATCAATTGATGAAATATTATGACAAACAAAGTCATGATAAACAAAGTGGGATTTTATGATAACTTGGGTAAGCGCATCTGCTGGATCAGGAAAAACTTACAGCTTGGTAGAAGAAATTAAAAATTTATTGACACAAAATATTCTTGGAGAAGAGATTCTTTGTGTGAGTTTCAGTAATGCAGCCTCTAGTGAAATGAAAAGCAGGCTTGAAAAGCACTCTAACACAATACTATTTCATACTGTGCATAGTTTTTGCAATACTTTGTATGATAACTGCACACTTATTGATGAAGTGCAATCTGATCGCCATATACGAAGAATTATTGAAAATGCTCTACAGGAAGAAGATTGGCATAATCTTATATATTTACTTTTAGATGAATGGGGCAATTTAATTGACAAAATAATTAATATTATTCAGCAAGATATTTTGATTAAGACAGAAGAAAATGATTCCTTTTCATATGATCCGATTATTTTTCCTGATTATGTTTTAGAGGATTTAAGGAATGGAAAAGAAATAGAAAAGAAATTGATTGCCATTGATTGCAATAATATCGAAAGTATATTTAGCATAATTATGACTAAAGATGGAAGTTTAAGAAAAAAGCTGTATTCGAAAAAATGGGGAGAATTTTATCAAAAATCAAAAGATTGGCTAGATAGTTATTTTGATTTGATGGGGAAGAAATTTACAGAATACAGCGAATATCAGTCTAAGTTAAGATCAAATTCTTTAGGGTTATTTATAAATTACATTCAAAATAAATACAAGTCATTAAAAATGAAGGAAAATTTGCTAGATTTTCATGATTTGATAAAGAAAGTTGATTTTTCTGATTATTCTGTTTTGCAAAAAATAATGAAAATTAAATATATTTTTATTGATGAATCTCAAGATCTATCTCAAGATCAGTGGAGTATTATGTTGAATTTATATAAAGAAATACAGTCAAGCAATAAATGTGATCTTTATATTGTTGGAGATGAAAAGCAGAATATTTACACTTTTCAAAATTCTGCTAATTCTTTGTTTTCTAATATTAAAAATGAACTGAAAAGTTATGCTAAGGAAAGTGAAATAATTTTTCAGGAGAAACATTTAAATAATTCTTATCGATCTTCACAGTGTATATTAGATTTTGTGGATAAAACCATGTCAAAAACCCTTTATCCAACTAAGCATTTATCTAAAATGAATTTTGATGGGAGAGTAGAGTTGCATTGTGATGAAAGTGACAAAATGTTGCAAAGCATGATTCAGAAAATAATTGAATTGAGAAATTGCAATTTATTTTCACAAGATAAGAAAATTGACTTTGATGATATTCTGATTTTGGTTAGAAAGAGAAATGATTCATGTTTTAGAATTATAAATCAAATTCAAAATGCTGGAATCCCCATTCAAGAACATCCATTTTACATTTATTACAATGACTCTATACAGAATTTATTAAATATTGCCAAGTTTTCTTTGTTTGCAGATTATGTTGCTTTGACATGCTTGCTTAAAAATGAATTTTTTCAATGGGATTATGAAGATTTAGAATATTTTTTTGACAAAGCTAAAAACACTCCTTCAAGCATAGTAAATAAAAATAATACCAATCAAAAAAAACAAAATTCTGATTATAAGATTTCTGAATTGCAAAAATTGATTGATGAGTGGAAAGATTACCCAAAAAATATTATTGATTTCTTTGGAAGCTTAATTTTCAAAAGTGATTATGGAAAATATTTGCTGAAAAATAATTATGAATCTGTGAAAGTGTTTTGGGAAACTGTAAATGAATATGGCCAAGATTCTTGGATAGAGTTTTTTGATTATATAAAAAATAGTAAAAAGGTAATTAAATCAAATAATGGAATAAAAATTAAAACAATACACTCTTCAAAGGGGTTAGAATCCCCTATAGTGATGATTTTTGATGATATTAAGTATAGTAATAATATAAATATGTTTTATTATAATAATTATATTATATTTCCATGCAAAAACAATGAAACATATAATAAGATTTTGAGCATAGCAACATATAATGAAGAAAAAGAACAAGAAAGATTAATTTATGTTGCAATAACAAGAGCAAAAGAACAAATATATATATTTACTGTACAGAACAAATTGCATAAATTAATTAATGAATGTGAAAAAAATAATGAAGATGTGGTAACTATTTTTGGTTCAGAATTGACAAAAAATCTCAAAAAGCTATTATAGTATTAATGGACAAAATTTTGTGTGTATTGGAGGCTAGATGAATCTAATTAATAATCCAGCAAGAATCGAAAGATATTGTGGTGTAGATTTATGGGGAAGAAAGAATAGCTCATTTAATAAAAGACCTAATAGACCTGGGCAGCATGGTTTGAGAAGAAGAAGAAAGCTTTCTAACTATGCATTGCAATTAATTGCTAAACAAAAGTTTAGATTTTATTATGGAATGAAAGAAGGACAATTTAGAAGGTTCTTTAAAATTGCTATGAACAAAAAAGGCGACACTGGAATCAATATGATTCGTATGTTGGAAAGCAGATTAGATAATGTTGTTTATCGTTTGAAATGGTCTGCTACTATTTTTGGAGCTAAGCAATTAGTAAGTCATGGTCATATTTTAGTGAATGGATCTAAAGTTGATGTGGCCTCTTATTTGGTTTCTGCTGGTGATACAGTTGAATTGAAAGAAAAAGCTAAAAATATGTCAGTTGTAAGACAATCTGTTGATATAGAGCGTGACATTCCCTCATACTTGAAAGCATCTTCTGATGGACTGTCTGGTTCTTTGAGTAAGCTTCCTGATGCAATTGAAGAAGTTGGATATAATGCTCCAATGGATATGCCTTTAGTAATTGGTATGTATTCAAGATTAATGTAATAGAAATATTTTTTACATTAATGTTTAAGCATTGCAAATAAATTTATTTGCGTTTTTTTATTTATTTATTACAAAACATGATTTTATTGATTTTTAATATCTTTCTCATGATTTAAATTTAACTGATTATAATATAATTAGTAGCGTGTAAATTGAAATTTTAGTAGCGTGTAAATTGAAATTTATTAACAAATTAAAATGGAATTCATTCAAGTTTGTTTCAAAATTTATTAAGAATTTATTGCATAAAAATAATGTTGTGTATTGTGAAAAATATAGGTATGCTTTTTCATATGGGGGATAGTTTAAAGGTAGAACTCTTGACTCTGAATCAAGCAATCTTGGTTCGAATCCAGGTCTCCCAGTTTAAAATAATCACTTTTAGTAAATAATTTCTCCCCAAAGAAGTTTTGCTATATTAGAAATAAGTTTTTAATAAATTAATTTAATATCAAGTTTGCATTTATTTAAATTAGTTGCATTTTTAAATTTTAAACAATTCACAATGCTGATTATCAAATCAAAAAATCATTTGTTAAAATAAATAAGTGATTTTCAAACAGCGCTAAACTATTGAGGTTTACTTAAAATAATGGAATAATTCCTATAAATTGACTGTATTTAGGAGATTATATGAACAACTTTTCAGATAAAAATAACAAAAAAGAAATGGGAAGTTGTTTTGAGCATGGCATTAGTAAAGATCATATTTTGTTTGAGCAAGACAATGTTTATAAAATAGAAAAAGAATCAAATCATGAGAGAATTATTTGTGAAATTAAGTGGTTTAATAATGAAAAAGGATATGGTTTTGCAGGCTCCAGTAAAATTAATAGAGATATTTTTATTCATATATCAAAAATCCATGATGCTAATGTAGAAATGCAAGTTATTCCAGGAGATATTATTGATTGCGATGTTGTTATGGATGCGCATATGCAAAAGCCAATCGTGTCAAAGATTTATCAGTTAACTAGGAATCAAATCAACATGAATAATTTGATTAAAATAAAAGCAATTGTTAAATGGTTTAATTATAGTTCTGATTGTGGATTTGTAAATAATGGGCATTATGATATTTTTGTATCTGGAATCTTGTTAAGGAAAATGAACATACCAAAAGAAATCTTTTACGAAGGAGTTGAGGTTGAGTGTCATTTCACAGAAATGGATGGAAAAAAAATTGCACACAATATTAGAGTACTGTCCCAATGCCAGGAAGATGAAAAGCTTTACGCATAATTTTCATATACAAGAGAGATTCTATTGGCTTAATTTAACTTTATTTATACGATCATATTAATGAATTTAGAGCGTAATTATATTAAGCATTTCTCAAAATGATTTATATTTGCAAAATTGTATAATTATTATAAATTATAGATAATACTCAGTTTAAGTTTGATAAATATTCTTCTTAATCAATTAAATTAAGCAAGATATATTGATTTTGGAATTGTTTGTGATACAATACAAGCATTGCCTCTGTGGCGGAATGGTAGACGCGGCAGATTCAAAATCTGCTATTCGTAGGGATGTGAGAGTTCGAATCTCTCCGGAGGTATTGTTCCGATTTTTCTTGAATATTAAATTATCAATCAATTTTTTATCATGAATTTTAGTTAAATCAATTTTTTATCATTTTGCTATGAATTTATAATGCATCAACTACATTTTTGATTTTTTTATAAGCAACTTTCATGCAAATAAGTAATTATTGCAATATATTTTTAGATTTAATTTTTTCGTATATTGGATTTGAAAATACATAATTATATGTGCTGCGCTTAAACCCAACTATATTCATTTTAATCCATTCGTCATTTTCCCATTTAAAATCTACAAATTCTTCATTTAATGACATGTCTTCAATGCTATACACATGAGCATAGAACCATTTTTGCCTTTTGCCTTTTTTATTAGCGAAAAATGCATTTTTACGAACCTGATCTGGGAAATTATACAAATGCCATCCAGTTTCTCCAAGCCATTCAACATCTGTAATGCCTGTTTCTTCTTTTAATTCTCTGGATGCTGCTTGAAAAGAAGTTTCGCCTTCATCAATTCCACCTTGAGGCATTTGCCACGTTCCTTGTCTTGACCTTTTTCCTACCCATATTAGGCCGTTGTAAATTGCCACTATTCCAACATTTAAATCGTACATTGCAAAATTATACTAGAAAACAGATGAAATCAAAATGATGCAGAAAAAACAGATGAAATCAAAATGATGTGGAGTAATGAAAGTTTTATTAATGGCATTTTTTGATTAAGATATAAAAATATAAAATTATTTGAGTGGCGCTTAAATTAAATGATATAAAAAATGATATAAAAAATTAGAAATTAAATTGTTGTAAAAAAGCAATAAAACTAAGCTAATTTTAATTAGGAAAAAAACTGAAAATCAAGCTTAATGAAGCAAAAAATCCTTAAAATTAAAAAAGTCTAATGAAATGCCAAAAAGGTGAATCGAACACCTGGCCTTCTGATTACGAATCAGACGCTCTACCAACTGAGCTATTCCGGCATAAATAATTTCTACAACTTTTTTTGTGAACTATCAAGTAAAATTAAGAGATGTAAGTTGTTAAAACTATTTTACAATTTATCAAAAACATTAAAAAATATATGAACTTATTGGTTTGTCGAAATTTTTTTGTGTAAAAAAAGTTATTCAAAAGAAACCTTATATTCTATTTTAAATTTAATTATCACACAAGTATGCTATTTTCATTAAGTATGTGATAGATTATTCTTATGACATTTACGTTTTTGCTTGCAGGATTCTTGATTACAAAATTCTGGCAAGACGCTTTAATTCTTTCTATGGCATCAATGTCTCAGTATGTAGAAATTTCAGTTTCGCTTATTAAGCAATCTGCTTTTTTTAGTTCAATTGGATTAGCTGTTGGTGCATTGATTGTTGGTCCGTTGAATGATAGATTTGGGCCAAAAAATACATTTCCTATTTATTTAGTAATGACAAATGTATTTAATTTATTTCTAATTTCTAAAATTGATTTATCTTCTTTGCAAGCTTTGTTTTTTCTGAAAAGCATATGTCTTGCAGGTTCAATTAATGCGACATACACAGGAACTTCTTTGCTTTTTAAAGGAGATGCATTGCCTAGAGCTACTTCTGTATTGTATATGGCGTTATTTGGAGCTAGCGCATTATGTCCTATAATATTCTCTTCAATGGTGAAAATGTATTCATTTCAAACTTTAAGCATAGTAAGTTTCATACTTTCTGTTGTAGTTTCTTATTACATATTTACTCATTTGCCAAGAAAAGCCCCAACCCCAATTAATTGGAACACATTTAAAACTTGGGGAAACTTCATTAATAATAAGAAATTCATTGCATGCTCAGCTGTGTCAATGATTTGCATAGGTGGATTTTATGGATTTATTGCAATATATTCAGCAAGATTTGCTCAAGTAGAAGGAGGGCAAATTACTATTGATTCTCTGGTTAGATTTTCAATTACTCTTGCAGTTATTCAAGGAATAGGAAGATTTTGCACATTCATTACCGCAACTTTATGTTCTGTTAAATTAAATATGGGAAATGTTACAAAATATCTAGCATTTAGCAACTTGGCAATATCTATTGGAATGGCATGGATGATTGTTTCAGGAGCAGTGTTTGATAGCTTTATATTGATAGGGGCTCTTGGGTTCTTTTTGGCATGCTTGGCATCAGGTATCGCTCAACCAGCTACAAAACTTTCCTTGTTAACAATATTTAAGGATTCGCCAGGAAGTGGTCAATCTTTGGTTGGAATAGGTAATAGTTTATATGATGCAATAGCTATAATGCTTGTATTTAATATGCCTCTTCAGCCACTTGGAGAATATTTCTATCTAATTTTAACAGCTATACTTACTTTTACTTTGTTTGTCTATTTCAGGAAGCTTGATAGAATATGAATTTAGTTAATATAGATGAGGTTGATTCTAATCTTAATTTATCCAAATATATAAAATCTTTATTTCCAGAAGGATCAAAAGTTGTTATCGCTATGTCTGGTGGAGTTGACAGCTCTGTCACTGCAGCAATTATGAAAAAAGGTGGGTATGATGTTGTTGGATTAACGTTGAAATTGCATGATAATCCATCTACAAACCATGCAATAAGAGATGCAAAAGCTATTGCTGATTTTCTTGGTTTTGAACATAACGTTTTAGATTTGAGAGATGAGTTTCAAGAACATGTTTTAGACAAATTTATGTCTGAATACGAAGAGGGAAAAACTCCAAATCCGTGTATGAGATGTAATAAAAATATAAAATTTAATGGAATGGTAGAATACACTAAATCAATTGGAGCTTCTGGATTAGTTACAGGGCATTACGTAAAAAGAATAGTGAGAGATGGCAAACATGCAATTGTTATGGCTAAAGATTCCAATAAAGATCAGAGTTATTTTCTTTCTATGATTTCAAAAGAACATTTGCCTTATATTGGATTTCCTTTGGGTATTATGACAAAGCCAACAGTAAGGCGCATGGCAAGATTCTGGAATTTATTTGTTGCAAAAAAAGCTGAAAGTCAGGATTTATGTTTTGCTGTAAGTAATAAATATCATGATGTGTTGAAAAATATGGGAACCCAAGATATTTCTGGAGATATAGTTGATGTAGATGGGAATAAGTTAGGAAAGCATGATGGAGTTTCTAAATTTACAGTTGGTCAAAGAAAAGGGTTAAATCTATCTGGAGGTCCATGGTTTGTTAACAAAGTAGATAAGCCAAACAATAAAATTGTAGTTGGAAGAATGGAAGATTTGGAATGCTATGATATATATTTCAATCAACTAAACTTGCTAGGAGATTTTGATTTTAATTTAATGAAGAATTTATCTACAAAAGTTCGAGGAAGCCACAGGCCAGTTCCTTGCTCTGTTGAGACTTACAATGACCAAGAAGGCAAAATTACATTAAAAAATCCAGAATATGGAGTAGCTTATGGTCAATTTTGTGGTATTTATCAGGATGACATGCTTGTTGGGGGAGGGTATATAATTGATAAATCTGAAATTAAAAGCGAATGCATTCAAGGTGGAAAATAATTCAAAATATTTCAGCAAACAGCATGAATAGATTTATGTTATTGTGATCATAGGAATTGGAGTTGATATTATAAATCAAGATAGAATGGAAATTCTATTTAGTAAATATCAAAACAGATTGATCAATAAAATATTGAGCAAAAAAGAAATTCAAGATATTTCAGAAAAAAATTTTAATCAAAAACAAATTGCCAACTTTATTTCAAAAAAATTCTCCGCAACTGAGGCTATAAGCAAAGCAATTGGAACTGGGGTTGGATCAAACTGTAGATTTCAAGATATATGTTTATACAAAAATGAATTAGGAAAGCCATTTATTGAAATTCAAGCAAAAACTCATGATTATATAATAAATACATTTTCAAAAAAATATGTTTCTCATGTTAGTTTTAGCGATGAAACAATAAATAATAATAAAATATTGATATGTAATGCAATCATAGAATCAGCTTAATGTTAAATAAAACTTGATATGCGCAATAAATCATGATATAAATTCCTTAAATGTCTACTAAAAAAATAGGCTTTACAGCTTTAACTGCAGTTATTATAGGAAATATTATGGGAAGTGGAGTATTGATACTTCCTAGAACTATAGGAAAGTTTGGAGTAATTTCATTATGGTCATATGCTATAGCCGCGGTTGGATTTCTTTCAATAGGATTGTTATATGCAAAAATGCAGGTTTGGCTTAAATGCGAAGGAGTGCATGGTCCAATATTATCAGTTTTTGGAAGAAGATCAGGGCAAATAGCATCGTTTTTATATTGGCTATCTGTTGTATTGGGGAATAGTGCATTATTCACAAGTTTATTTTCTTATACAGGGTTTGACAAAATGTCTCTTTTTACATGTTTTGTTTTTACATCAATTATTCTATTTTTTGCTACTTTATTTAACTGTGTCGAACTAAGAATTGTAAAATTAGTTGAAATATTTGTTGCTGCAGTTAAATTATTCCCATTAATGGGCCTTCCTTTATTTTGCGCGTATTATGCTTGGAATTCTGATATAGATATATATAAAATATATGAAACTACAACTCTTGCACAAGGAGTAAAACACACGCTATCTCATACATTATGGGCATTTCTTGGAATAGAAACAGCAATTGCAATGGGTAGCAAAATTCACAATCCAGAGAAAACTATATCAAGATCTATGGTCTCTGCTATGTCTGTTATAGCATTTACTTATATATTGGGCATGTGGACCATCATTAAGTTGATACCTAATCCAAGTGGATCAAGTGCTCCATATACAGAATTATTGATATTTGCTATGCCTGATGCAATCAAGAGCTTTGCATCTCCTTTAATTTATGGATTGTATATCTTTTTGATATTAGGTTCTGTGTATAGTTGGGTATTTACAACTGGAATTATTGCATCAGAATCTGCAGAGCAGGGATTATTCCCAAAGTTTTTTGCATCAAAAAATAGATTTGGAGCTCCAGCAAATGCATTGATTGTTTCATCAATTGTATCTTTAATATTTCTTATTTCAACATACAATGAAGATCTTTCAGCGCATTTTGATGTTATGCTTGATTTTTTGACGTTAATTACATTTGTTGTTCATTTAGCGACCAACATTGCATTCTTTAAAATAATAAAATCTCGTTTAACTTTTGGAAATATTTTTATAGGGTCTCTTTCTATGATTACAAATGTATTTACCATATATATTATTTGTTTTCCTATTTTAGGAAAATTGTTTTCTAATTTATTTAATTAAGTTTGTATTTAGATATGCTGAAATCATTATTGAAAAAACAAGCAGTCATAAATATATTAATTTAATTTTAAAACGTGAGAATAAAACATGAAAAATAGTGTAAAATTACAATAAAATTCTAAATAATCATCAAATTATCTAATTAATAATGTAAAATTTACTTTGAAATATAGGTTTGTTAATATTTCATTTACCTAGAGTTTATAATATGTAAACAAGTACCCTAGGAGGCAAAATGTCAAAATACTTAGCTTTATTCTTATTAGGAGCAAAAATTTATGGAATGAATTCAGAGCACTCAGTTCAAGATGGAACTGATGAAAGTGGTTTTTACTATCAAAATGCATCAAGCACTGCAATAGGAATAGAAGAAGCATGTAAAGAAGAAAAGGAATTTACTCCTGGGCCAAAAAGCGAAACAGAGGCTTCTATGCTAGGATCTATAATATGTGACGAGGAGCATCAAGCGATTTCTAGTCGTAGAGGAAGTGTTGCTCATAGCGCTATAACATTAATTAGCGCAATTGAAAATCCAGACCAAGTTACTCAAGAGCAAAGAAGTAATGCAGCAAGCACAATTCAAATAGAGTTTGATTTAGAAGAAAAAGCTCAAATAGATGAGCAAAATAGACAATTAGCTGAGTCATTTCGCGATGTATCTGATGCAGTCGAAGGAGCTCAAGATGAGTTAAATAAAACTGCAAATTCAGTCAGATCTATACTTAAGCCTCAAGCTTCATTGAGAATGTCAGTGGGGTCACCTCAAACTTTAGCAAGGGAAGAATCTAACCCATCTAAATCACACAGTCATATATCTCAAGCATCAACTGCAATGACAGAAGTGGAATGCAATGAGAGAGGTTGCACAAATAAAATTAGAATTAAACCGTCTATTAAGGTGAATCCTAATTTGAGAGTAGTTTGTGAAAATGGAAAATGTTCATTAAAATCTCCAATTAGCGTAGTAAGCGCAAAGCAAATAATGCCAAAAGCAGATCTAAAAGTAAGTGGGTCCTTTGGATGCTGTGGAGGAACAAAGAAAAATCCTAATAAAAGAAAATAATACCTAAATATAAATCCCAGATTCAAGTAATGTTTATGAGATTTAAATAAAATTATCTACTTTTATGAAAATGCAGTAAAAATTACAATTAATAAAATATATTATTTGAAAAACCAGAAAAGCAAAGTTTTATAGTTAGGGATAATTAATACAATAGCGCGATAAATTTACATAGCATTCTTGAGTGTTAAGTTTTTGCCAATCCTAATGAAGCAAATTGAAAGCTATTAAATTAATTTAATTTATCCAATTCTTGCTTTAATTATTAGTATTTGCAAGGTGTAAAAAATGATTTGATTAATTCATAAATTCACAATTATATATTTAAGCTATAATTTTCTAATAAGTTTTTAGTTGATGTAAGCAATAAAACGAAACATTCTGAAATCTATGCAATGAGATAAAATGCTCTAATCTTTTGATAATCAACCAAAGCAAATAATCTAAATTTGTAAATTTCACAATAAGCTTTTAATTATTTGCATAGTGCATTTTGCATAATTTTAAAATATTTGCTTTGATGAATTGTGCAACGCAATCCATAAAATCCATAAAATCCATAAAATCCATAAAATCCATAAAATCCATAAAATCCATAAAATCCATAAAATCCATAAAATCCATAAAATCCATAAAATCCATAAAATCCATAAAATCCATAAAATCCATAAAATCCATAAAATAAACGTGAGCTAGACTTAAAGATAAAAAACTCTCTACATTTATAATTTAAGTAAAATTTCATTACAAGTTTAATAGGAGTAATTGACATGCAAATCAATTCGAGATTTATTAATTAGATTTCGATCTTTACATTCTAAATTAATGTGCATATTTGTTTTGTTGGGTATTTTAATATTATTTGTTTGCAATTTACTTAGTAAGCAGATTTAATTTCTATTTTCTTTTTTGTAAATTTTTATTTTTCAAATCTTCTAAATTAATTTGCAAAGCTATAAATAATGATTGAGTTGTTATTTCTACAATATTTTTATTTAAATTTGCATTTCGAAAAAAAGTTTAAGTTTAAATGAAAGCTTATAATTAGATCAATGAATTTGAAATTCAAACATCTCTATATTTTAAATGTGAAAAATTTAAATTTCTTTCGATTTATTTTTTAAGATTTTAAATTATATCAAAAAAATTAATACAATTTATATGAAACCTGCTAATTATGAATAATTAGTTTGGCTTGTCTGAATTTTCAGATTTGATAATTACCATCTCTGAGTCTTCTGTGACAGTGACGAATTTTCTGTTTAATTTGTATTCAAAAGAAACATCTCCATCTTTAAGAGCGAATAAAGTATGATCTCTACCCATTCCAACATTTTTTCCTGGATAGAATTTAGTTCCTCTTTGTCTTATAATAATGTTTCCAGCTCTGGCAAATTCTCCACCGAATTTTTTAACACCAAGTCTTCTACCTGCGCTATCTCTACCATTACTAGTACTACCACCAGCTTTTTTCTGTGCCATCTAAGATTCCCCTATTCCTTAATGCTCTTAATCTGTAAAAGAGTGTAACCCTGTCTATGGGTATTAAACTTTCTATGATTATGTCTTCTAATTTTTTTAAATACGATTACTTTTTTATGCCTGCTATGCTTCAAAACTTCAGCTTCAACAGTGCATTTTTTACCGGTAGACCAAATGCTATTGAACTTAATCACGCTTCCAACATTGTTGTTTAATGTTGGGTGCTTGATAAAAGAACCTTCGCTTACTATATATTGATGTCCACTTGATTGTACAACAGCGTTTAACATAGCTCAATTATGGTATTTATATATAGATATGTCAATAATTGATTTCATAATCTTTGTTGATTATCTATTAATTGAATTAATTTTTATTAAATGAAACAACTTTTCATGTAATTTATATAAATATTAGCATGCTAGTGTTAATTCACATAAATTAATAGAGTTTTATTTATATGAATGAAATTGTATGTTAGATTTAGATTATATGTTGGATTTAAATTGGATTAGAGAAAATCCAGATAAGTTAGATAAGAATTTTATTGATCGTGGTTCTAATGCACAATCAGAAAAAATATTGGATGCAGATAAAAAATGGCGTAGCGCAGTTAATGAGTTGAATAATTTGAGGCAAAAATCAAAAATCGCTGCTAAAAACAGAGATATTGAAGAGGGCAAAAGAATAAAAGCAGAAATTCAAAAACTAGAGCAGGAAGAAAAAGAAATTAGCGAGGAGTTGAATAGTATTTTATCAACTGTTCCAAATATTATTTCTGACCATACTCCAAGCGGCAAAGATGATAATGATAATGTGGAAATTAAGAAGTGGGGAAATCCAGAGGAAAGAAATGTTTCTCATGATGAAATAATGGATGAGATGGGTTTGTGGATTAATTCTGCTGATATTTCTGGATCTAGATTTGCTATGATGAAAGGTATTTTATCAAAATTAGAAAGATCAATTGCTAATTGGATGTTAGATTTTAACATAGATAATGGTTTTGATGAAATTTCAGTTCCTTTTATTGTTAAGGAATCTGCATTGTATAATTCAGGTCAGTTGCCTAAATTTAGAGATGATTTATTTGTAATGCAAGATAAAGCGCTTATTCCTACCGGAGAAGTTCCTTTGATAAATGTTGTTCAAGGAAGGTTGGCAAAATCTGATGAATTTCCTATGAGATTTACTGCTTTGAGTCATTGTTTTAGAAAAGAAGCAGGGTCGGCTGGGCGAGACACAAAAGGATTGATTAGATTGCATCAGTTTCAGAAAGTAGAAATTGTTTCAATCACAACACAAGATAAATCAGAGGATGAGCATATGTTTATGTTGAATCATGCGGAGAAATTGCTTCAAAAGCTGCAGCTCCCTTACAGAATTGTGGAAATTTGCTCAGGAGATATTGGATTTACAGCGAAAAGACAATTTGACATAGAGGTGTGGATGGCTGGAGTTAGAAAATATGTTGAGATTTCTAGTTGTTCCAATTGTGGAGATTTCCAAGCTAGAAGAATGAATACACGATATGCTCATGAAGGAAAAAAGTATTTTGCTCATACTTTGAATTGTTCTGCATTGGCTGTAGGAAGAACATTGGCGGCCATACTTGAGAATTATTATAATAAAGATGAAAGAATTTTGCATATACCGAATGTTTTGCAATCTTATGTTGGAATGGAGAGTTTTAAATGTTGAAAATAGCGTCGTATGTATTTTGTTTGGTTTTGCTTGGATGTGAAAAGAAGCCTATAAAATTTGTTGTGGCTGATTCAGGAGATACATTGGATACAATTTCTGAAAAATATGGCATAAATAAAAAACATCTAATAGAAAAGAATAATTTAAAGCATCCTTATATTATTAATGCAGGGCAAAAACTTTCTTATTCCAAAATAGAAACGAGAGCTAAAATACTTTATAAAGATGACGAGCAAATATCTGACAAGGAAAAGCTTGGAAAAACTGAAGAATTGCATGAAATTGATGATGAATTAAAGCAAGATCTTGATAAAGAGCTTGCAGAAATTAAGATTGATCAAGAAATTGAAAAGAAAAAGCAAATTAAAATCGTTGCGGGAGATGCTAAAGAAAGCAAAGCGAAAGCCAAGAAAGACAATGATTCTGCAGAGCAATTTAAGAAAAATGGTCAGGAAACTGATAAAAAGAATGACCCTAAAGAAGAAATTGATAAATCTAGCATATTGTTTCCTACTTCTAATGGAAAAATAGATAAATCTCTTCCATTTTCTCAGAGACATGGAAAAAGGCGTGATGGAGTGTTTGTTGTAGGCACAGGGAATATTTTTGCGCCGTATGATGGCTTGGTTATGTTTATTGAAAAAGCTAATAATACGATATATATAAAGAAAGATGTAGGTAATTTGAGCTGGTTAGTTACTTATAGTAATTTAGCTGAGATCTTTGTGAAAAAAGGAGATTTGGTTAAGCAGGGAGATAAAATAGGCTACTCAGCCGGAAATATTTTTATAAGAATTTGGGATGGGAAAAAATATATAGATCCAGAAAAAATTGAATACGCTAAGAGGTATTGAGATTTTTTAATAAACTTAGTAAATTCAACTCATGAATATTATTAAATCAGCTTTAGCATTGTTTGTATTATCATCGAATTATTCGAATGCAGCAAGCAATTTTCAATTCAAGGAATTTGATCATAATGCAATGAGTGTACTTTCATGTACTTACAAAATTGTGCAGGATAAAAAACTTAAACATATTACTATAATTAAAGATATTGATATGGAAGATATTGATATGGAAGGCGATAAAGACAGTCTTATTAAATATATCAGCACAATATCTGAAACAGAACTAACAGAACAAAGTGGTTTATCAGAAATAAAAGATGCGCTTATGCTAAGTGCTAGCTCAATTGAAGATACATATCTTAGAGAGCTTGCAGAAGAATTATGTGTCCTCCGCTCAAATGATCCAGAAGAGCATCACAGAAATTTAAGTGCATTAACACACAAAGCTGTCAATCAATTTATTTATTTATCCTGTATAGGTTATTGTTCAGATTACAATGAAGATTTAACTTATCATATCAAAAATGCTTCATTTGAATTAAAGGAAATTGCAGATATTCTTAATGATACAAAAGAGCCATTATTGAAAGAGATAGCTCAAAATTCTCTGAAATTAATAAGTAGATGTAGTTTTGAAAATTCAAAAATAATTGTAAATGATCCTAATGCAAATATCGATCAAATAAATAGAATTATGGCAAATTTCTCATCAATCGACGAACTAGAAATAGTAAGTCAGGCAGATATTGATATTATTGTAAGCAAGTTTCCGAATATCAAAATTTTAACTCTTTATGACTGCTTATGTAAAATAGATGTTCAACTAGATAGTTTGAAGAAACTAACAATTAGACATGCAAGATCACATGAAATATGCTCCGATAAAATACCTAATGTTGAGACGGTTAATATAATGCTTGATTTTCCTGTTGAGTATGATGATGATGATGATGAATCAGATGATTTTAATGTCGATTTGTATAAAATACCTAATTTTATTTGGGATCTTAAAAACTTAGAGAATCTGATAGTTGAAAATAAAGATGAAGAGATTGTAAGAATAGAAGATATGATAGATGAAGAAGATGAAGAAATTGAAAGTCTAACAGATGAAGAAATTGAAGAAATTGAAGAAAAAAGGATTGCAAGGAAAAAATTGTATTTCAAAACAATCAATCAAGTTACATTAGGAATAGATCTTAAATCAAGCTCTGTGACTGATTTATATATAGATATAGCAACAAATCGATCAGTAACAAATCTGTACTATGCTTTGACGCATTTTCCTAAGTTAAAAAATCTTACCATACGCTATCATGGGCTAGGGAAATATGAGCAATATCCAATAGATTACGGAGTTATTGAGCTAGCAAAACAAGGTGTGGAAGTAGAAGTTGATGAAATTAACTATGAGTTATTTTAAAATATAAATTGTGATTAATGTTTTGCATAATATTATAAGATAATTAGGTTTCCTTTGGTAATTTGAGTTGTATTTGCAGTTTTTGTGATAATTTAATCTGATGATGACATGTCATATAATATTATGATTATGCAATAAATTGAATGGGTTTCTTGTTGATCCTGATTTTAATATTACAGATTGTCCAGATAATCTTAAAAATTCCTGATAATTCTTAAGTTTTGGAGCTGTTAGCAGTCTTTCTGAATCATTCATTCGTTTCAACATGATCCATTCTTCGGATATTTTGTATTTTGCATTAGGTTGTCTGAGAGCGTAATATATTCTAGTTCGTCTTCCTTCCATCTTTTTAATTACTTCGCACGCTTCTTGATCATTTTCTGGCGGGGAAAAATAAAATCTTCCACACTTTATAAAGCTAAGGAAAAAATATCCATCATCATTAATTTTTGAAAATATTTCTTGTACAACTTGGTAAGGATTAAGATGGCTTTTCTTTTCCAAATTTGGAGACCACGTTTTTATTGTGCAATTTGACTGATTGATTTGTGTTTGCAGGAAAGTGTCCCAATTTGGTAGATGTAAAATTATATGCATTGTTGTTATTATGATATTCATTTAGCAAATTTGGAAGATTATATTGTTTTTAGGAGTCTCGCATTTAATTATCTCCTATCATCTTCTTGATTTCACCTAAGATTTCACTCAATTCATTATGATTTAACATTGAAATATCTTTTTTTGTATTTTTTGAAAAATACCCATAATACCTTGCTATCATTTCTTGTGATTTAAGAGCAACGCTTAGTAAATTCTTTTTTGTTGCTTTCTTATAAATGTCTTTTAGGTTTTCAATAAATTCTTCATTCACTTTTCCTCCAAAGTTATTTTCACATTGTAGAGTAAGAAATTGCAAGTTAATTTTGCATTATACATGAAATTTGAAAAAATGCAATAAATAAATGATAAAAATTAAAGATAGCATTTCATTAATATAGAGATAAAATTGAAGCAAATTTTATTTAGATTTTTGCATAATTAATAATTAATTAATTGTATTTTTATTTTTTATAAATAATTAATCATTAGAATTGTAAAAAATGAGGAGTGATATATGAATAAAAAATCATTGATTCTGCTAGCTTGCTTGCTATCTATTTCAAATACAAACACAATGCCTGCTAAGGTTGAAAAAACTGCAAGTAGTGTAGCTCAAGATATGTTTTATAGCAAAGCTGCGCCAGTTAGAGATAATTTGGCAAACTTGCTTAAAGGAATACAGTTGGCTATAAGAGATCAAGAAAAAGATTTATTATTTGGAAAAATAGTTCTTGGGGATCAAAAGAATAATTTTTATTTTTCTATGGAAAACAAATTGCAAAATAGTAGTTCATGGTTTTCTGTTGATAAGATGGGCAAATTAAGCAAAATTGATTCAAAAAAACTCATTGCCGGGCTAAGCAAAGCAAATTATTATTTTAATATTACTGGGTTTGATTTTTCTAAATTGTCTGCGAAGATGGATGGGCAGATTTTTTATAAGAATGCAGAGAAAAAACTAACCAATGAAAGCAAAGCAATTGATTTAGGAAGCTATGACAATGGAATTATAGGAAATATACTAGATGAGATAGTAGGTATATTAAAGGGTTCTGGATTTGCTATAAGCGATGAGAATATAAAAGAGGAGAAGGAAAAGCTTGCAAGAAGATCGGCTAGAAGTAGTTTAGCAAGCTCTAAAGTTACAACTCCAGCTGGAAGTCCGGCTAGAAGTAGAAGTGGATCTGCATTTGCAACATCTCCAAAAAATGTATCATTTGCTGGTGATTCACAAAAAGATGGAAAAGCTCCCAAGAGAGTTGTGTTGTCTCCATCTCAACCTTCAATTATTTCAGAGAGTTTAGCTGAGATTAAGGATGCGAATCCAATTGCAGAGAGCTTGGCTGAAGCTAGGAACGCGAATCCAATTGCAGAGATCTCAAGTCAAGTCGCTCCTCAAGTAGAAGATAAAAGATCTATAGAAACGCAGTTATCCTCACATGAAGAACAAAAAGCAGATTTAGGTTTTTCAGAAAAAGATGAGGCTCAAGACTTGCAAGATGGTTTAGTATCAAGATCAAAAGCATTGAATTCATTATCAAAGCCTATACCTCGAATTGTTGGTGATTTGATAGAAGTACCTACCACAGAAAGACAGCCTACATCTCTAGTTGTTTCTGATTTGTCAGAACTTCAGTCAGAAGCTTCTCCTTTGGGTTATGGAGTTGCATTTGCATCTTCTACCGATGTATCTAATAGAAATTCTGATTCAGAAAAAGAAGATCAGCTAAAAGATAAATTCATGTTAGATGTATTGCAAGGAAATACAGACGAGTCAGCAATAGAGGTTGGATCTAGAACTCCAAGAACTCCTCAAAAAGCTAGCGATGCAGCTGAGCTAGAATCTCATTTATCAGATGAAGAAATTTTGGTTGACCCACAAACTGAAGAAGAAAAACTTGATTCATCAGACAAAGAAATTTTGATTGATTCGCAAACTGGAGAAGAGAGACTTGATTCATCAGACGAAGAAACTTTGGTTGAAGTCAAAAATCAGAATCCTGCAGAGTTGGAGAGAGGTTCTTTAGTTGATCCTGATCATCATTTCTCAGGCTTGAAGAGAAATCCTATGCTTAGCAAATTATTTAGTGAAAAAAATACTTTAAGGTCAACAAATGCAAAATCTGCTCCATTATTAGCAACTGAAAAAAAAGTAAGAGAGCAAAAAGCTCTTCTTGCTGATCAACAAAATGTTTTGAGATCAACAAATGCAGAGCCTGCTCCATTGGTGAATGTCAAGCAAGATGAAGAGAAAGTAAAAATTGATGAGACTGTTACAAAAAGATTAAAAGCAGCAGCAAATAGATTGCAAACACTTCCTGAAGGGGAAAAATCATCTTTGGCGCCCTCTAAAACTACAAAAGAAAATAGCAAGAAATTGGCTGGAAAGAGAAAAAGAGGAAATGGAAATGTTAAAAAAGTAGTTTCTAAAACTGCTAATGAGCAAAATGATATTCAAAAAGATTCTTTGTCAGGATTAATGAAACAGGCTCTAAGTAGCTCTACAAAAAATACTGGCAATGACTTTGCAGTTGAATCTAAAACTGTAGAATTAAAATTGAATGAAATGGTTGATATCTTAGAAAAATCAGATTTTGAAAATGCTTTGAATGCTATTAAAAATAAATTCAACATTAGCGATGAAACAATCAATTATGTTAGAAATCAAATTAATAATGACGCTTCAACAAAAAGCAATAAGAAGTTTATAGCTCAAATGATTTTGGGACAAGAAAAGAAAGAAACTTTGGCTAAAGTTATATATGCAGATGGTCAAAAAGGGAAAGGAAGATATGGTTTGAGACATTATGATTCTAACAATAACTCTTTATTCCAAATTAAGGCTGAAAATCTCATGAAATCTGATTGCGGAAAGATTTTGAAAGAAATGAATCCAGCATTGTATGATCATGTTACAAAGCGTGATGATAATACTATTCCTTACCTATTGTTTTATGTGAATAAAAATAGTGAGCATCATTCAAAAATGGTTATTGAAAATAATAATGGAGACATAGTTAGCCCATTAATTAATCCATACTTCAAAGAATGGTTGAGAAATGGAGATAAAAATAATGATGGATTAGTTTTGATGTGCTGTAAGATTAGCATTGATGACTTGGTGGGGAAGTTTGATAAAACTGATTCCTTGATAAGCTACATAAATAGTGGAAATTCATCCATTGAAGGCTTGAAAGATGAAGAATTACAAGATAAGCGTGTGAATTCTATGTATGAATATCTTTTGAAGAATTTGCCAAGCGCTTCTCAGAAGAGTGTTTTGGTTATGGATACAGTTGATAGTAAGTTCCATAATTTTATGAAGAGCAAGTTTAGCATTAATGTTGCTGGATCTGACAACAAGTATAATATAAAAGAAGTTCACACTTTGAAGATTATGCATGAAGTGTTGGTTGATGCTGGAGTATACAGCGCATAATAGTTTTGCAATTTTCTTGCAAATCTATAGAAGTTTTTATAATTTTAGATTATAATGCTTAGGTTGCCTGGATAGCTCAGTCGGTAGAGCAGTAGATTGAAGATCTACGTGTCGCTGGTTCGATTCCGGCTCTAGGCATTTCTTAAATTAAGGGGTTTTTATGGCAAAAAAGAATGATCTTGGATTAATCGCTCTAGTTGGTGATGGGTATTTCGGAGTTTGTAAAAAAACTGGTGGAATGAAGGGTAGAAAGCTTGAATTAAAAAAGTATAGCTCAAAACTCAGAAAACATGTTGTTGTTAAAGAGAAAAAACTCAAATAATTCGCTTTAACAAATTTACAAATAACTTAAAATCAAATTTATCAATCTGAATTGATTGATATTCATCAATAGTATCATAAGATAATATTCGTAAAATAATACTTTTATTAAAAAACAGGGCAGTTGATTAGAAAAAACAAACACTCAATTTGCAAGTTTTTCATATAATTTGAAAATTCAATAAACTTAATTTTTTAATGAGCATTATTGTATGCTTATCATTTTATTATCTTAATTGAATTAATCTTTTAATCAAAATTTATAATTAACAAAAGTTACAAATAAAATTATTTAGTTTTAATATATTTAAGAAAATTAGTTAGACCAATCTTCTTAAATTATTTGAATGATAAAAACTCATCGATTAATTTGTGCAAATGATAGTTTTGCTCCATAGTTTAAAAGCTAAGAAATATGGAATTGAAATATATAGATCAGATTTATCAGTTTATTTTGATTGGTTATTTTATAATATCAATCAATCTTAATATTTATTATATTTTATCATTAAAGAAATAGCATTGAAATTAATTTAGGCAAAGTTTCTTTTATATAAACTCATAATCAATGAGAGATATTATAAATAATATCAGAAATATTAGATGAAAGATTTAAGACTAATTGCATGCAAATGCTTAAAGTTGAAATAATATAAATAATTTATATTAATAAAAAGTCATTAGAAAAAGATTCATAATACCGTTTCAATTGTTTTGTATAATTGATCAGCCCTATAGAAACTGATTTGAAATGCATGTAGGCAATAGCTTTTTAGAAATATTTATGAAGATGCTTTTTACCCAATGTGCAAAATCTTATGAAATATAATTTGTTTCATTTGCTCATGTTGCAGATTTTATCAATTAAAGGGATTTTGTCTTGAATTTTGTTATTATAAAAAGTATGCCTGACAAATAACTAAGATACTTTTGAAGCTGTATAGAAAATATTAATTTGAAGATTCTTGAACTCAAATATCTTTGAGCTTAAAGAGAGAAATTTAGCTTTATAATAATTTGAAGATTTTTGAATTGATAATAGAATTACAACTTGTTAGGCTTTTTTATTGTGCTGTATAAATATGGCGCAGCAATTATAAGCTATATCCCTGTTTACAATCAGCTGATATGCCTTTTTCATTTAAAATTCTAGACGTGTAATTAGCCATATCTTCATTACGAACTGATTCATAACGCATGGTTAGTTTTTCTAAATTAGGAAAGTATGTAAGAATTTCATCTAGATTTGTTATGCTTTCTTGTATAAATATGCATAAATCCTTTACAGAATCTGATTTTATATCTTCTCCTAATGTGATTTCACTAGCGCTTCTAAAGCTGAATTTTTCTAATGATTTTAGATTGTTTAATCCTTTAATTTCTGACACAGAGCTTAATAGAAGTGATTTTAATCCATTGTCTTTTGAAATGTTTGTTGTTCTTATTATGCCAGATCTGTCTTCTAAATTCTCTAGATTTGCAAGATCCCAAACAAAGCTTGGTATGCATAAATTGGGCGCATCTTTAAATTGATGGCGCATATTTTTCTCTATACGCAATGTTTTTACATTAGGAATTTTTATAGCATCTATTTCGAATGAATCTACATTATCCATTATTAATTCTTGTAAATCATTTAATTGAGTATTTGCTAGCACATCAATGCAGTTGTAAAATATTAGAGTGCTTGCGTTTGGAATCTTGGCTAATGCCAAGTCAATGCTTTCTTTGCGCAAAGACACAGCTGCATTATTGACTGATGAGAAATTGTCAATAATTCGCTCCATTTCATTAAAGCTTGCGCCAATATCACTTATCACTATTCTTGAATTTTCAAAACTACATCTACTTATTAATTTTAAAGAATTTTGAGCTATTATTTTTAAGAAATCTTGCCCTATTCCATGCATAACATCGTGTGTGCTATATAATATACTGGCAATTGATCCTAAATAAAATAAGGCATTTTTGATATGATAAGTTAAATCTTCATTGTAATCTGAACAATAATCCATACATGACAAATAGATCAATTGATTGGCAGATTTGGGTATTAATGGACTTAAATGTCTGTGATGTCTTTCTGTTTCATTTGATGCTTGGAGAACGCATAACTCTTCTGCAAGCTCTCTAATATATGCATCTTCAATTGAGCTAGCACTTAGCATAAGCGCATCTTTTATTTCTGATAAACCACTTTGTTCTGTTAGTTCTGTTTCAGATATTGTGCTGATATATTTAATAAGACTGTCTTTATCGCCTTCCATATCAATATCTTCCATATCAATATCTTCAGTTATAGTAATATGTTTAAGTTTTTTATCCTGCACAATTTTGTAAGTACATGAAAGTACGCATATTGCATTGTGGTCAAATTCCTTGAATTGAAAATTACTTACTGCATGTGAGCAGCCTGATGACAATACAAATGAAGTTAAAGTTGATTTAAGTATATTCATATATTGATTATATTAGATCTTGCAATCGATAGCAAATCAGAATTAATTAAATTTAAATATATGATTTAAAATACAATTTAATTTTTTAGAATTAGGATTTTAATAAAATAAAGATTCTAATTGTCTAAAGATGGATTTTCAGATGGATTTTTATGTTCATCAGATTTCTCTTCATTTAATGGAGAATTTTCAGTTTTTTCTTCATCAGATGACTCATTTTCATCAAATGAATCAGGCTCATTTGATCTGCCTTCTTCTGACTTCTCTGCGGAGCTGATAAAATTACCATCTTCATCATAAGATCCATCTTCTGATGTATTTTCGTCAGATTTATCATCAGATCCTTCATCTTCTCTGAAGTATTCGTCAATTATTCCTAAATCTTTTCTGAAATTCATTATGATTTCATCTACATCATACTTGCTAAATTTATTACCTATAATATCTATCATGTCATATGTGTCCATATAAGCAACATCTTCATTAGTAAGTATTCCATTTTGAGCAAGAGAGGCTATTTCTTCAATAGTGATTCTATCATCTGGGGAGTCAATTTTACTCTCCAATTCAGTTGCAATTTTTGTATAATTAGCAATGCATTTTTCATTTGCTTTGTGTATTAAATCTTCCATTTCTTCATTATTCAAAGAAATTCCTTCAATTTCTTTTATTTCATCTGGATTATTTTCCACTATAGCGTTACATGATAGAATTCCATTTTCAATAAACAATTCTATATCATCATCGTTCATTCCAATTTCTTTAAATTCTTCTCTAGCTTTATTCGCGATTCTTAATTCTTCTGCTTTATATTCTGTTTCTGATGATATTTTTATTTTGCATTTAGTTAATTTTCTAGCCAATCTAACATTTTGACCATCTCTTCCGATTGCGATATGCATATTATCATCTTTTATTACTAGTTCTATATCATTTTCATCTTTAACAACAACTTTAACAATTTCAGCAGGATATATAGCATTTATAACTAGAGTTATAAGATCATCAGACCAATTAATTATATCTATTTTTTCATTGCTTAACTCTCTCATTACAGCTTTGATTCTGTCTCCATTCTTTCCTATGCATGATCCAATTGGATCTATATCAGGATCTTCAGAAGTCACAGCAACTTTTGACTTACTTCCAGCTTCTCTTGCAATTGCTCTTATGGATATCTTATCTCCAATTTCGGGAACATTTTCATCAAACAAATATTCAAGCATTCCTGGGTGCTTTCTTGATAACATGACCTGAGGTCCTTTTTGATTTTCTTCTACTTGATATATATAAGCTTTGATTTCTTGATTAATCTTAAATGTTTCTCCAGGAATGATTTCAGAAGAATGCATATATCCTTCTCCTCCCTTTATATCTAAGATTATATTTCCAAATGATATGCTTTTTACCCTTGCAGATATCATGGTATTTTTTTTCTCAGAAAATGTATCGAATTCTGCTTCCTTTTCCAAAATCATAATTTTTTCTTGCAGTAATTTTCTTACAGCATTAATAGATGTCCTCATGAAAGGCATAGATGAAAATCCAGTTCCAATTAATTCTCTAGCTTGACCATCAATTTCTGCATCTGGATCGCTTTTTAACGCTTCTTCTAAAGAGATCTCGTATATGTCTTGAGGTTCATCTTCAACTATGGTTTTGATTGCATAAATACATATAGTTTTGTTATCAATATCAATTTTGACATCTATAGGTATATCTCCCTTAGTTCTTGCGAGAACCTCTCTTATAGAATCTTCAACAATTTCAAATAATAGAGTGGTATTTAAATTTTTTTCACTAGCAAGTTGAAATAAACTCTCGATTAATTCATCGCTTCTTGGAGCTAACTCAACGTTTTTTGATATATTTCTTGGCGTATTCATATTTAGATTCCTTAAGAGATATTGTAAATGATAAATACATTATGTGAAAGTGATAATTTGTTTATTTGATTTCTATGCCTAGTGTTATTTATGACATTTATCCGAGATTGTTTGTAATATTTAAAAAATATGATTATTTTATTGATTTATATAGTAATTTTGTATAATATTTTCTTGTAAGGCATTCATTAATAAGATATTTACTGGTCTTTTGTATGCTCATTATAAATATAGGAGGATGTTATGAAATCATTTGTAGCTTTTAGTGTTATTTTATCTGCTTTTTTACTATCTGGTTGTGAGAAGCAAAGTTGCAACAGAAGTGCCAAGGAAGTTAATTCCAGCATAAAGAGAGAAGCAGGTTGCTTTGCAGTTTGTTTCGCTCATGATTCATGCATGTTAGATGATAAATCTAGATGCGAATTAGACGCTTTGATTGTTTGGATGAAAAAGAATCCAAATTCATCTATTTGTGTAGCGGGTCACGCAAGCGCAGTTGGAAAATCTGCATACAATAAAAGATTGTCTATGAGAAGAGCTAAGTCAGTTCAAAGCTACTTATCTGATCATGGAATTTCAGAATCAAGAATTGAATGCAAAGCTTTCGGAGAAGAAAAACTTCCTGCAGGCAAAGGTCATCCAAAGAAAAACAGAGTTGCAATAATTAAAAAATACGTTTAAGTTTTTTAATTTTTGACTTTGTTGACTTTGTTGACTTTGTTGACTTTGTTGACTTTTCAACTTAATTTTGTTGATTTTTGATCGATCGCTTTTCTGGTCGATTGTTATGCATTTGCATATTATTCTCTAGACTTTCTGTCTGGGAATTTACATTTTAAGAATTATAATTATGAAATTATTTACGAATTATTCAATTATGAATTTGCTTTTGCAATTTAATTTTATTGAATATTATTAAGGCTTTGCTATGTTTGATTTTATGGAATATTGCCAAAGCTTTCTCATATCTGGATTTGCATTATCAATTTTTTATTAGCTTATTTTTTTATTTAATAACTAAATGTTGTAGAATTGCTATTTAATTTAGAGTTGCTGTATTTAATTTATAAGTATTGCAAGGGTTTTGTAATTTTAATTTATGCTGTTAATTTATTGCATCTAATTTTGCTAAATGTTGTAGAATTGCTATTTAATTTAGAGTTGCTGTATTTAATTTATAAGTATTGTAAGGGTTTTGTAATTTTAATTTACATATTAGTTGTTATATATAATTTTATAAATATTATTTGAACTATATTTTTAATTTATCTATTATATCTAATTTGCAAATACTGCAAGGTTTTTTTGTTAATTTTAGTTTGGTGTTAATTTATTTCATCTAATTTTATTAAATATTATAGAGTTACTATGTTTAATTTAGCGTTATTATATTTAATTTTATAAATGCTGTAAGGGCTTTATTAGCATTTGGATTTATGTTACTAATTTGAAATGAGATTTATAAAATTATTTAAAGAGATGATATTTTGCTCAGCGATTTTAATTAATACGCATGCGGTAGGATCAGATGTTGAATGTGAATCAGATTATAAATTAATCGATTACATGCAAAGCATTGGAGAGTTTAACAATAGTATTTTAGAAGTTTTGTCATATGTGCATGTTATATATAAAAATAATAACAAATGCTTTGAGCATGATATTGATGTAGAAAATACAGGAATAGACATGCTTGCTCTTATCAGTGGTTCTGAATTAGTAGAGAAAAGCACAACACAGTTTTTAAATTATATTGAGAATATACATGGTGATTTAGATAGAAATTCAATGGATGATATAAAAATTGCTATAGATATAAATTATATTAGATTGACAGATGATAATCCATACATGGAAGATCTTTTGAAGTATGTGAATAAATTTAATCCTAATGATGATATTATGCGAAAATCAATAGAAAAAAATCAATTGTTGTTTTTGCTTTGTATGAAACATTTTAATTGTTATAATGTTGATGAGTTTAATGCGCATCTTCCACATGTTGCTGATTCCTCCCTAGAAGACAAATGTTATATAGCCATGGTCGATGAAATAGGAAAATTTAAATTCAACAAGTTTCATATCAGCAGCAGAATGGTATCCACTGAAGAGCATTTTGATCAAGTAGATGCGCTTCAAAAGCTTAGCAGTGTAATTACTTCTGCTAGCATTAATTTTAAATATTCAGATCTTGCTAATGAAGGGTTACACGATACAGATATCTTAGGTTTATTGCCAGAAGGGTTGCAAGAGCTTGATATGGATTCTGAGGATGTAAATATTGAAGCTAATCAGATTTTAAGATTTTCAAGTCTTAAAAAGTTGAGCTCTAATTGCTATGTATATAATGCTCACGAGATAAGTAATTTGAAAGAATTGGAATCACTTTCGATTTTGCAGTAATGATAATTTGGATGCTGTGCTTGGAATGAAAATTAAATATATAACATTAACGCAGAACATCAGTATGAAAGAAATTGATTTTGTTGCAAATGATATTGTAGAAGTTATTGATTTGAGAGATAGGCCAATTGAAACAATGAATGGACTTGACAAATTAAAAGCGCCAAATGTAAAAATTTACATTTCAAATGCATTGGAAAGCACGCCAGACTTGCCTGATAATGTAAAAATTATTATCAAGAGCGATGCAATGGAAGTTTATCCCCAATAATAAATATAATGACAAATATGCTTCTTTTATGATGTATAATTTTTTCTTTATGATATATAATTTGTTTAATGAGTAAATCTAAAGCAGCTAAGTTTGCCTGCAAAGAATGTCAGGCTTTTTATGCAAAATGGACAGGGAAATGTGATGCCTGTGGATCTTGGAATAGCATTATTGAAAATGTTGTCGAGAACAGGTCGGTCAATCAATTAGAATTACAATCTTTAACTGGAGATTCAAAGCCGGTAACTAGATTTCAAACCGAAATTTCTGAATTTGATTATGTTTGTGGCGGAGGAATTGTTTTAGGTTCTGTGATTCTGATAGGTGGAGATCCAGGAATTGGAAAATCTACGTTGCTGTTGCAAATTAGCGCTGCTTTCAAAGAAAAAAGCGTTGTTTATGTTTCTGGAGAAGAGTCAATTGAGCAAATTAAAGTTCGTGCAAATAGATTAAAGCTTGAATTGAAAAATTTAAAATGTGCTTATGGAACAAATTTAGAGCAAATTCTTTACACTCTTGATAATACTGATCCTGGAATTGTTATGATAGATTCCATACAAACAATGTATGATGGGTATTCTGAAACAACTCCAGGAAGTGTTGCGCAGGTTAGGATTTGTGGAAACAAATTAATTCAATGGGCAAAAAATAGAAATATTCCTTTGATAATTATTAGTCATGTCAACAAAGATGGAATGATTGCAGGGCCAAAAGTGCTAGAGCATATGGTTGATACTGTTTTGTATTTTGAAGGATCTGATTCTCTGAGAATTTTGAGATCAATTAAAAATAGATTTGGCGCTACCAACTCAATGGGAATATTTGAAATGAGAGACAAGGGATTAATCCCTGTTGATAATGCATCGAAATCATTCTTAAAAAATAGATCTGTTATACATGGATCTTGCATTTTCCCTGCAGTTGAAGGAAGTAGGCCGTTATTAGTAGAAATTCAATCATTAATCTCAAATTCTTACTTGCAAAATCCAAGAAGAGCAGTTGTTGGGTGGGATGTTCAGAGACTAGCTATGATTTGCGCTGTTTTGGAAAATCAATGTAAGATTATTGTTTCTGGGAAAGATATTTATTTAAATATTGTGGGAGGAATTAGATTATTAGAACCTGCTTCAGATTTAGCTGTTGCCATGTCTTTGCTTTCTTCGTGGTACAAGATTGCTATTCCTAATGATTGCATTGCATTTGGAGAAATTGGATTATCTGGTGAAATAAGACCTATCTCACATGTTGATCAAAGATTGAAAGAAGCAGAAAAGTTAGGATTTAATTCAGCTTGCATTCCAAAAGGATCTGAATTATCTCATGATATGAAGGTGTTTAAATTTGCTCATATTAACCAAGTTCATGCTTGGATAAGAGAGCAAGCAACTATGAACAATGATTAATTTTATAAATTAAATATATGTATTTAAAATATATATAAAAATTACACTTAATGTTAAGCTCTATTAAGTATGATTAGTTTAATGGTGTATAATGTTTGAATGTTGCAAATCTGCTGACTTAATTGTTTTGTTAATTTCATCTTATTTTTTAATTTCTGGTTTTGCAAGAGGGTTTTTCGCTGAGATTTTAAGAACTATTTCTGTATTAATTTCTTTTGCAATTCCAATGTTTTATTCTGTGAGATTTTGTGCGTATAAAAATAAATTCGAGAATTTATTTACGCGTTACTCATTATTATTTGCAGCTCCTTTATTATTATTTTTTGTAGTTGGTTATATTTTGTTGGGGATTAGCCACAAACTAGCTTCTTGGATCAGAAAAAGCAGAGTTAGTATTTTAGATAGAATGTTAGGAATTGCATTTGGAGCAGTGAAGGCATTTTTGTTTTTTGTTATTGCAACAAGCTTAGTAAATGAATTTTATCCAGAATTCACCCAATATGTTGAAAATTCTAGATCTTATCAATTTTTCACTTCTGATCATTCTATGATTTTATATTCTAAAGATTTGATGTTCAAGTTATATGATTTATTAAGAGCTTTGATTGTCAATTTAATCGATAAGTGCATAATTTAATCGATCTTAATAATCCTATAACAATCATTATTGATCCAAATAATTGTCCATACGTAAAATAATAAAACATGGATGATTCTGTTGCTCTAAAGAAATCAAGGAAGATTCTTATTGATCCATAGGAAATAAAAAATAAATTACTTTCTGATATTTTTTGCAATATTGAGAAATAATTCTTAAAATTAATCAATATAAACAGAAACATTCCTTCAAGAAAAATGCTGTATAAAATAACATGATGATACATTCCAAATAATTCTCTGCCTGGTATTTCATTGTTTATGTGATTTGCTATCCTTCCAAAGAAAAGAGCGATAGGGATATAAAGTGAAATTGCATTTAAAATATCATTTATTTTAACTTTTAAAATTTTTGACCTGATATATAAAAATGTAATTCCTCCAATAAACCCTCCATAAGCTGCCATTCCACCATTCCAAACTGCAATTATTTCCTTAAAATTAAGTAAATTTTGAAAATCATACAATATCACATAGCCTAACCTTCCTCCAACTATCATTCCAAAGAAAGAAAATGACATGATTTGTTCTATTTGTTTTTCTGGATATTTGCTTGATAACTTCCTAACTGTAAAATGATTTATAGAAACAAAAGATATAAAATAAGAAATTCCATACCATGTGATATCGAAAGAAAATATTGAAAATGCTATTGGGTTCATAATGAATTTTAAATTATATATATTTTATAGTAAATGCATATAATTTTGATGCATGCGATTTATTTGCCAAAAGAGATTTTAGCAATTACTGATGCATGGGGAGTAAAATTGCTCTTAACACTGGCTTCTTCTTTAACCTTCTTGTCTGATTGATTGTCAAAAGCATTTTCTTTCTTCATCATGAAATCAACTCCATGCTCAAGTCCAATTTGGAATATTTTAGTGATGTTGTAGAAAGCTGCAACAGTTGCACCGAATCCACATTGGTACTCTTTCTTAATTTTTATTTCTTTATTCTTGATTTTCATGTTTTTATAAGCAAGCAAAATAGCATAACACACAGAAAACTTATTGTTTATTTGATATCCGAATTCTGGGCCAACATGAGCAGCAAAATTAGATTTTGAATTAATAAATTTTTCATTAGCATTATGATTAATGAGGTTTTTCTTGTCGCTCATCAATGAAGCTGAAAGTTTTACTCCAAAGAATGAAGATCCTTTTTTCATTCCCAATGAAACTAGAGCTTTTCCTGCGAAATACCCTTTGTTTCCATCTTCTTTGAATGCAAATATAGTGTTTTTTATGCCAGCTTCCAATGTGGTTTTTTGAGCCGTTGCTCCAAAACCGAATGAACCAGCAAAGCTTCCTGCGAATGCTTGGTTAGACAAAGAAATTAAAGTTGCAAATAAAAGTTTTTTATTCATTTTTTCCCCTTTCAAAAAGAACACTAAATAATAGTACAGAGTAATGATACAAAAAAAAATCGTATATGAAAATAGATAATTTAATGCTTTTTTAATATTTTAACAAAACAAACAATAGAGATTAAGAGTAAATAAAGACTATATTGCATGGTATTTTATTAGACATACTGTTCAAGAAAATCTAACACTATGATTATGTATTTGAGATTTTCTAGAGATCTGTTTAATTCTTGGATTTATGTTGCACGTTATTTCATGCATAAAATTTACAATAGAAATAACAGAAAGAAATAACAGAAAGAAATAACAGAAAGAAATAACAGAAAGAAATAACAGAAAGAAATAACAGAAAGAAATAACAGAAAGAAATAACAGAAAGAAATTATAGAAAGAAATTATAGAAAGAAATTATAGAAAGAAATTATAGAAAGAAATTATAGAAAGAAATTATAGAAAGAAATTATAGAAAGAAATTATAGAAATTTTTGCGTAAGAATTTCTTTGCTGTATTAAGTATGAATATTAATAAACTAAAAAAAGAAATAATTGAACAGTAAATCTGCGAATGCAGAAATACTAATTTGCTCATAATGAACAAACACTAGTCGTAGTAGTATTTGTTGCGCAAGTTACCTAAAAGATAATTTTGCGATTTATTTGCCAAAAGAAATTTTAGCAATTACTGATGCATGAGGAGCAAAGTTGCTCTTAACATCGAACTTTACTTCTTTATCTTTGTCATCTACTTTTGTTTTGAAAGAATTTTCTTTCTTCATCATGTAATCAGCTCCACCTTCAAGTCCAACTTGGAACATTTTGGTGATGCTGTAGAAAGCTGCAACAGTTGCACCGAATCCGTATTGGCATTCTTTTTCAGCTTTTGCTGCACTAACTTTAACGTTTTCAATAGTTAATGCATTTTGATTGATTTCAATGTGTTTGTAAGCAAGCAAAATAGCAGAGTGCACAGAAAACTTATCGTTTACTTGGTATCCGAATTCTGGACCAACATGAACAGCGAAGTTAGATTTTGAATTCATAGTCTCAACATCTTTACCATCAATTTTTACTTCTAAGTTTTTCTTGTCACTCATCAATGAAGCTGAAAGTTTTACTCCAAAGAATGAAGATCCTTTTTTCATTCCCAATGAAACTAGAGCTTTTCCTGCGAAGTATCCCTTGTTTCCGTCTTTTTCGAACTCAGATGCGTTGCCATTTTTTTCAATTTCCAATGTGGTTTTTTGAGCTGTTGCTCCCAAACCGAATGAACCAGCAAAGCTTCCTGCGAATGCTTGGTTAGACAAAGAAATTAAAGTTGCAAATAAAAGTTTTTTATTCATTTTTTTCCCCTTTCAAAAAGAACACTAAATAATAGTACGGAATAATGATACAAAAAAAAATCGTATATGAAAATAGATAATTTAATGTTTTTTTAATATTTTAATAAAATTTAACAAAATAAACTAATATTTTAGTGATAAGAAAAATAATATTTTAATATTTAGCGATAAATTTAATAAAAAATGATAAATTAGCAAAAAAAATACTTAGCGATAAATTCAATTGAAATATTTTGCGAATCCAATATTATAATAGAAATTAAAAATAGAAATTTTTTTTGTCGTAATTCGATTGATGAAATTAAATTAGTATTTTATTATATTTATATGGCATTTCTGATTGATTCTTTCAAACTTCTTTTTCTTAAAGTTAAAAAATTGCTTGCTATTGGAAAGATGCATGCATTTTCTTTGTTAGAAATAAGTTTCGCTCTTATAATTATGGGAATTGCCTCTCATTCTTTTATGAGGCTAACTTTTTCTATGATGCAAATGCAAAGAGATAAAATTACTCAAATCAATGTTGAAAGAATCAATAAAGCTATAGCAAATTTCGCTATGTCTAATGGGTATTTGCCTTTTCCTCATATTATAAAATCAAGATATTCATGTTCAGGTGAGATCGATTGTAAGTTTGGAGAGCAAGCTTCTAAATTGAGTAATAGTGAGGCTCTTTCCTCTTTTTTCTATGAATCTACAGATGGAAAGTTGAGTAATAAAGCTTTTGGAATAGTTCCTTTTTTGACTCTTGGGCTAGATGAGAAAGATGCGAAAGATGGAAATGGAAATTATTTTACATATGCAGTTAATATAATGATGGGAGAAAGGGAAGAATACGAACATATTGGCATGTCAAGAAATTACATAGGTCATGATTACGATAAAGATAATCTTGAAAGTCTTAAAAATAGAAATTATGCAAAAATGACCGGAATTTGTGGGGCTAAACTGTATGGAAAAGAAGAAAAAAATATGGTTATAAATGTATTCAGAAGAAAAATAAAATATTTTGCTAATACACCTCCAAGGCATCATTATGGAACAGGGTATTATTTGGCAATATTATCTGATATGTCTTGTTTTTTTGAAAAGTCTCCACATGTTTTTGATAGAAATGGATCTGATATTTTGAAAGAAGCTAAGAAAACACATTATATGGATGTATTTCATAGCATTTATGATGATGATGACTCAGAAGGCGAAATATGGGGTAGTAGTAAATATGCTGGAGATCGCATGAGAAGCGCATCATCAAGAAAAAAAGTTAGCGATTATTATAATAGCGATATCACATATTCTGTTAGTAAAAATATGAGCGATATATCTTGTTCTCAGTATAAAGTATGCGACACTATTGCATTTGTTTTGATAAGTCATGGCTTAAATGGAGGATGGTTTAACAGAGATGGGTCAAAGAAGCCTGTTCGAGGAAGTTGTGCGCATAAGTTAGAAAATGCTAGCAACTCTATGAATTTTTATCAAGCAGGAAATATTTCAAAAGGATTTGATGATAAAGTATTTTTCCTTACAAAGTTTGTTCTGGCTTCATGTTATTGTGATGCGCCATGTCGTTTAGGTTCATTTTAGGTCTTTGATATCATGGAAATAGTATTTATTATTTATATAAATGAATAATTTTATTGATCATAAATATTTTATGAGCCTTGCTATTGATGCTGCAAATAATGACGATGAAGTTCCTGTGGGTTGTGTGATAATTCATGAAGGCAAAGTTGTGGCATCAAGTTGCAATAAAGTTGAAGAGTTGAAAAATCCTCTTTTGCATGCTGAAATTTTAGCAATTAATGAAGCAGTAAAAAAATTAGATGTGAAATTTTTGTGTGATTGCATTATGTTTTGCACTTTAGAGCCATGCAAGATGTGCATTAACGCAATTAATTTAGTTAGAATGAAAAGAGTTATATTTGGCGCTTATAACAATGGATCTATATCTCATGAATCTGAGATTATTGGGGGAGTTTGTGAAGATAAATGTAAAAACATGCTTTATGACTTTTTTAAGCCAAAAAGAAATAAATGAAATATAAAATAATTAAGTAGAATTTCTAAATGTTTGAAAATGCTCTCTATTTCTATAAATTGTTATATTGTTTTAACATGTATTCACAATTAATTTGATTGCTATTTGATTCATATTATACATAAATTTATTTAAATTATCATTTTTTATACAATATTTTGACGAAAACTTAAATATATTGCTCTTTAATAAGTAGAGAGAGGTTTGTAAATGGAGCAAAGCATACAAAAATTATTGTTAAGAATTAGGCCTCCTAGAGTCCGTATAACCTATGACGTCGAAACAGGAGGAGCAGTTCAATCTAAAGAGCTTCCTTTTGTATTAGGTGTTATTTCTGATTTATATGGTCATCAAGAGGATCGCGTAAATTTTAAAGAAAGGAAATTTGTTTACATCGACAGGGATAATTTTTCTCATGTCATGCAATCAATTAAGCCTAAACTGAACATTTCTATTAATAATGTTCTAGATGTCAAAGAAGATAAATCTAATAAAAAGAAGGGCTCTTCTAGTGAAATGTTAGCTCTTGAGCTGATGTTTGAAACTATGGATGATTTTAATCCAATTAGTATTGTTAAGGGAATCCCTCAATTGAATGAAATATTGTTAGATCATGAAATGTTGATTGATTTATCAGCTAAATTAGATTCAAATAATATTTTACATGATATTTTATCTAAAGCAGTTGCTGACAAAGGATTGCTTGCTAAATTGGTTTCAGAATCAAAAGATTCAACTAAATCATGCCCTGAGATGGATAAAATTATCAAAGAAAGTGGATTATATACAGATAGTTCTGCTGATGAAAAGAATGCAGATAAGAATTCTGAGTCTATGATTAGATATAGAAAAATGATCGCTTCTTTGTGCAAAAATGCATCTGAAATTACTGGGGAAACTAGTTTATACCCTTACATAATGGATGTAATCACAAAAATTGATGAGAAGATTTCATTGCAATTGGATGAAATTTTGCATAATGTAGAATTTCAAAAATTAGAAGCATCTTGGAGAGGGGTTCATTACGTTGTTATGAATTCTGAAACAGGAGAAAATTTGAAAATTAGATTGTTTGCTGCAACAAGAGATGAAGTTCAGAGTGATTTGGATAATGCTTCAGAGTTTGACCAAAGCACATTATTTAAGAGAATTTATGAAGAAGAGTTTGGAACCTTAGGTGGATCTCCATATTCTTCTTTAGTTGCTGATTTTTATATCGGAAGAAAGCCAATTGATGTTGCATTTGTAAGAAAATTGAGCCAAGTTGCAGCAGCAGCACATTGTCCTTTGTTGGCAGCAGCAGCGCCAGATATGTTTGATCTTAAATCTTATAACGAACTACATGTCCCAAGAGATTTGAAGAAAATTTTCGAAAGCTCTGAATTGGCTGCATGGAATAGCTTTAGAGACACAGAAGACTCTAGATACATAAACTTGTTTTTACCAAGAGTTTTGGTTAGATTGCCTTATGGTCAAAATACTATTCCTGTCAAAGAATTTGATTACAATGAATCAGTTGATGGAATGGATAACTCTAAATTCTGTTGGGGAAACCCCGCATTCGCAATGGCATTAAGAATCACAACTGCATATTCAAAATATGGTTGGACAGCTGCTATTCGTGGTATTGAAGGTGGTGGATTGGTTGAAGATCTACCAGCTTACACATTCAAAACTTCATATGGTGATATTGCATTGAAATGTCCTACAGAAGTTATGATTACAGATAGAAGAGAAAAAGAATTAAGTGATCTTGGATTTATTTCTCTATGCCACAATAAAGGCACGGATAAAGCTGTGTTCTTCAGTGCGCAAAGTACGCAAAGGCCTAAGGAGTATGATCTTCCTTCAGCAACATCAAATGCTGCGCTATCTGCTAGATTAACATATATGTTGAATGTTTCTAGATTTGCTCATTACATTAAAATGTTGATGAGAGATAAAATTGGATCTTTTGAATCCAAAGATGACATTCAGTTGTATTTGAATAATTGGATTGCACGTTACGTTTTCTTATCAGATCAAGGTGATCAAGATGTAAAAGCAAAATATCCATTGAGAGAAGCTGATATTGAAGTTGTGGCTGATGAAGAAAATCCAGGCGCATACAAGGCAGTAATATTTTTGAAACCTCATTTCCAGTTGGAAGAACTAGAAGTTTCATTGAGATTGGTAGCTAGTCTACCAGGACAGGAAGGTTAATCATGAGCACTGAACAAGATTACACAATTCTAAATACAGAAGAATTAAATATAGAGATAGATGATAAGCAAACCTCGGGTTCTGATTTATTTGTCTCTGCTGATGGTTTAAATGCTAAAGGATCTGTAAAAGGATTCGAGAAATTTGCTACTGTTAAGAAATTTTCAGAATCTTTTCGTAACAATATTAGGAAGGATAGTAGACAAAACAGCGCTTCAGTTGGAGGAACAATCAACTCTGGTTTTGTAGAAATTTACATTCCTGAAAGTATTTTTGCCTTTGAATTGCAACAAAAAGGATTGTCATCTGATCCTATAACAAAGATTGAGCTTGTAAAAACTGTTTTAGTTAAAAATGAAAGACAAAAATTACTTACTTTAACTTATGGGATGTGCAATGTTGTTTATGTTGCAAGTCAATTGGGTGCATTTTACTTTATGAGATTTGCATTTGATAGCAGGGCAGTTAAGTTTAGCAAAATTAAAGATGATGGAGCTTCTGACGGAGTATTTGAATTTAAATACAATGTTAAAGAGTCAACTGTAACTGGAGGAAAGTAATATTTATCAATTGATAAATTATTATTTTTTCAACATAATTTCTAAACATAAATACATTTAATTTATTACAATGAAGATCATGATTTGCAATACAATTTGATGATTTCGATAATATTGATTGCTCTCATTTAAATAATTTATTTTAATATTTATATAATTTTTATCCATTATTTTAATGGATTTACACAACCTCTATTCTTATTCATTTGAATATTCATTGTGAATTTATATTTTATTATTTTATTTTAATGGATTTATATAATTTCAATTTTTTGATACGCATCATAGATCCATTTTTCTTCAGAAATAAATTTCTTGATAGATTCAATAATCATAGGACCAACACCTTTGATTTCTATTTGATCTGATTGAAATATATTTATAAAATTATCAAATGTTATGCAATGAGTTGCTATGGTCTTAGCCATTCCATGTCCAATATTAGGAATGCACAAGCAATATATAAATCTACTTAGAGATAATTTTTTATTTTTCTGAATGCTTTCAAATGTGTTTTGCGCAACTTTTGTACCAAGTAATTTTTTGATTACCTCATCATTGTTAAGCACTAAATTTATTATATTAAATATATCATTTGGCTTTTTTACAATATCAGCATTGAATAATTTCTCGATATTTTTCGCTCCTAAACCACTAATATTCATTGCTTTTCTTGATACAAAATGCTCAATCCTCAATAAAGCTTGCGCATTACAATTCCACCCATTTGTGCATCTCATTGTAACGCTATCCCAAATTAATTTAAAATTACAAACAGGGCATTGATTTGGAAGTTCAAAAGATTTTTCGCCTGAGCTCTCTTTTGAAAGTATATAAGGTATTACATCTCCAGCTCTAGCAATTATAATCTCATCTCCTATATTGTATTTCTTGTTTTGCAATTCAGCCATGTTATGCATGGATACTTTTTGAATCATAACTCCATCTATTTCTATTGAATTTACTTCTGCAACTGGAGTAATTGTTCCAAACTTACCAACCTGAAATTCGATATTTTTAATGAAAGTCTTTGTATTTTTTGGAGGAAATTTAGCTGCAAATGCATATCTTGGAGCGGTTCTATGATGACCCAATTGTTCGCATAAATTTAAATCATTGATTTTAAATACCATTCCATCAATAGGATAGGGAACGCTATCGCGATCAAATTTTTCAAAAATTTCTATTGATTCTTGCTCAGATTTACTTATATGATAATCAGATATTTGAAATCCAGCATTTTTGATAAATTCTATTCCTTCAGAATATTGTTCAAAGTTTCCTTTGTTTACAAATCCATGTGCAATGAATTGCAGATTATGTGATGCTATAAAATCCATTTCTTTGCTTCTGATTATTCCAGTAGTTGCATTACGTGGGCTTTTAAATCCTTGAGTTTTGTCGAAATCTTCGAATGTCATGTATATTTCACCTCTAATATCAAAATCTTTTAATGAAATATTTTGTGGGATTCCTTTTATATATTTTGATTGTTTGGTTATGTCAATTCCTGCGAATCCATCCCCTCTTGTGAGAACATATTTTATTGCTCCATTTTCATATCTAATAGATACTGCTACACCGTCAATTTTATGCTCTATAATCATTTTAGGAACAGCTTTCTCATAAGTAGATTTTGTTGCGTTATAAATCTTCTTATAAAAATCAGATATAGAATTTGCTCCATATCCATGATCAAGAGAAAGCATAGGGGTTGCATGATCTACTGTTTTTTCCTCAACTTCTCCAATTGTATTTAAAGGGCTATTTCGCTGTTTTCCTATAATTTTTTCTATATCTTCTAATCGTTGTTTAAGAGCATCGTAAGAAAAATCTGATATAAGAGGAATTCCATGCGCATATTTTTTATCATATTTTTTGATTTTTTTAGCTATTTCTTTCCATTCTTCTAATAATTCTTTGCTCATATTTTAATTTCTTGATTTTTTTTGGTTTTTCTTGGTTTGTATTTTTGCGCCTCTTTTTCTTTCATCTTTTTCTCATCTTTTCTATCTTTCATATAAACATTATATGACTTTTCAGTTTCATTTATAGTTGATTGAGAATTGTTTTTAATATTATTAGACATAATTTTTTCGCATTTGCTGCCACCATCTTTTAGTCCAATTGCTTTTTGATACCATTCAGATTTTGAATATTTAATAGCAAGTATTTTTATGCATTGGTTTTTGTCTTTTGTTAAGCCTAAATGATGGAAAATTTCTACGCATCTAAAATATGCTTCGCTGGTAAATGCGCTTTCTTTATATTCTCTAATTATATTTCCATAATATTTTAAGGATATTATATAATTATCTTTCTTTGCATATAACAATCCTGTTTTTAGATCTGCATACGCTAATATATCTATGCATTTTTGTCTGATTCTATGGTATTTTTTTGGATGCTTATCAGCCAAAGCTAATGTCATTCTTAATGTTGGATTTTCTCGTTCTGGACTTCTCAAAAGAGCATAATAAGATTGAATTAACACATCATCTATTGAATGTTCTTTGTATGACGCGTCTAGCTCTTTCAATAATTCTGCTGCTTCAATTGCTTTTTTATATTGCTTGCACAAAAGAAATGATTTTGAAGCAAGAAAAAGAACATCTTTGATTCTTGAAGAAGATGGATAAAGCTCTTCTATTTGCATTAATATTTTTGCTGCTTTTGAATAATTTGACTGTTTGAATAATTGATTTGCTTTGTGCCATAAGGCTTCTTCGCTTGTTTTGTCTATTTCATTTTTACTATTTGATTTATTGTATATATCATTGCTATTTTTTGCATTCATATTCATAGAGAAAGCAAATAAGATAGCTAGTAAAATCTTCATTACATATTTTTAACATATAATGAAATGTATTCCAATTAGATTTATCAAAGCAAGCTCCGATTAAATTAATTTGCTTAAGAGCAAATCAACCAGATCAGAATGTATTCTCATTAAATCAGTCCACACAAAGTGCGTCCTAATCAGATTAGAATAAATTCTAATTAAATCAGTCCACACAAAGTGCGTCCTAATCAGATTAGAATAAATTCTAATTAAATCAGAATAAACTCTAATTTAATTATCTTTTTTCGCATGATGCATTATTTAACCAACTGAAGTAAGATAATATACTTTGCTTTCCTAATAATAATGTTGGTTGAGATTTGTATATTAGATTTAATTCAATTTGGAAATTTATATTATAAGGAATATACGATTTGATAATAAGCTCCAAGTCTTTCCTGAAAGATTCGTTTGGTAATAATTTAGAATATAACTCAAGAGATTTTGTGGTTATTATAATTTTTATTCCATGCTTGCTATTCCAAAATCTTTTTCCTAGAAATTTTAATCCAAGACTTGGTTTTTTACAGTTTGATCTTAATATAGTTTGGTCTTCCTCTTCTATTTTGATCCATTTTCCTATAAATTGTTTGCATTCTACTTTTGCGTCTTTTAGAAATGATTGAAGTATATAGATTAAATTATTAGGGCTTTTTTGCGACCAAAATAAAATAGGCAATGCTGTGCAAAGTTCCCTTGTTATAGAATTAGAATTATGTAATTCACCTAATCCTATTGCATTTGCGATTCTGCCTGATGATGTTTTTTGAAATTTTGAAGCGCTTAGTGAGAAAACTGATTTTTTCTTTATATCAAAAGTATTGTTGATTATTTTATTATTGAAAATGTCTAAGAAGTCTTGCAAAGCATGATCTTTTTTTCTTTTTCTATTCATAATCATATCTATGTAATGAATTGGAAGTGCGCCTTGAATTCCTAGCAAACTAATTCCATTAACTAAAACATGTCGCTCGTCTTGATTGATTTCAATAATATCGCTTGGACTTGGACTTAAATCTATATTTCCTTTGAATTTTAAATTTGGATCAATTTGTTTAGACAAAAACATGAATTGATGCAAGGAGAATTTCCATGGCTGTGAAATTAATTTTTCCTCTAGGTTCATTGTTCTAAGCTAACCTTTTTCCATATTGTATCATTTGAATTTTTTAATATTAAAACATCTACCAGGCTATTGAATGGCGCAGTTTTGATTAAAATATTGCTCAATAAGACAGACAATAAAAATATTTCTGCATTTGAATCTTCAAATGTGATTTTGAATATGATTTTTGGAAGAGTTTCGGTGATTGCATTTTTTACTCTTCCTATAGATTCTTTGTATTCAATTTTTAATATTTTTTTATTGTATTGTTTTAGATCTTTTCTTGAGCTATATATTGACAGCATTTTTTGCAATGTTTCTATATTATTACGATTTATCGCTAAGCTTATATGATTTAAAGATAGGTTGGAAATTAATGACCACTGTTCTTTGCCTTCACTATTAGAATACATGCTTTGGGTTGGCTGTATTAGATTTGAGCAATACACTCCGTCAATTTTATTTACCTGAAATTCTGTATTGATCTTAATATGCTCTGCTTGCTTTCTATTCGTGCATAATAAATCTGCGTATATTGTTGCTGAATTTGAATCAAGGTGCTTCATTTCCTCATCTACTAAGGCTATAAATGCATCTGTTCCATCATAAATAGATGGCTGCCTGTAGTGATACCAAGACTTGCTTGTATCATGATGGCGAAATCCAAAATATTGATTATAAGTTATTCTATTATTTTCTTTGGATTGATCATATTGATAAACATTCTGTATTGTGTGTATTTCAAATGCAATTTCATTTTTTGCTGGAATTAATTTATATGATTCAGATTCATAATTTATCATAATAGGTTCTGATTTTTTTGGAAATAAGTTAATTGCTGGTGTGCAGTTAGTAGACAGCATATTGTTATTTAGGTGAATTGTATTTGGATTAGCTTTTTCACTTAATGGAATCAATAATTGTATTTCATTGTTTTCAAAATTAAAATCATTAAATTTCATATCGACAAATAGGAACTTCTCTGGAAATGCGCTGTACTCCATTAGATTTCTATGTATATCAGAGCAATATTGCGGAATATCTAGAAGAGCATCTTCATCGCTAAATCCTTTGGGGTAAATGTATCCTATTGGTTCTTTTTGCAATAATTCATGTTTTAAATTTGCAGCAAAAATTGGAGTTGGGCCATCATGGTTATAAGCTAATATGTTTTCATACAAAGAAAATGAAGAGAATGAGTCTGAATTAATAAATAAACTGACGCTTTGATTTGGTTTTATATTTTGCGCATTTAATCCAAGCATAAATGAATTTTTTACTGCTAAATCAGATTGCTCTGCTTTTACATATTGCATTTGATTGATCTGAAAATCAGTTAGATCTAAATCATATACAGTAGAAAATGTACATTCTTGCTTGTAAGAGTTTTTTGCTTTTACTTGAGTGTTTTTTTCTATAGAAATACTTTGTTTCTGAGAAATATTTTTCATTTTATGAAATTGCAATATAGTGCATGAAGGGATTGGGGCTGTGAATTGTGGATACAGCGCATTAAGAAGATTGGCGCTAATATCACGCATTTGATCATCAACTTGATATTGCAATCTAGCATCAAAAAACGCAAATGCCTCTATGACTCTTTTAACATGTGGATCTGAAATTTTGTGTTCTGAGAAATTTAATTCTTTTGCTATGGAAGGGTATTTCTGAGCAAATTTTTCTCCTTCTTGCATCAGATAATTCATTGAATTTCTGAAGTATGGAAACAATTTATTTAGGTCAGGATTATTTTGACTCATGTCAGAATTAGAATGCATTATGGTTAAAATATAATAAATTTTTGATAAATAAGTATGGATAAGTTGAATTATTAGGTATATAATTTCTCTCTATGACAAAATATTCTATTGTATTTCCTGGACAAGGAGCTCAAAAACAAGGCATGGGAATGGATCTGCTTGAAATTAGTAAAGAGATTTTTGACCGCGCCAATAATATTTACCCTGATTTTCAATCTATTTTGCAAAAAACAGATCAAGAATTGAGCAACACTTTATATTCTCAGCCTGCTTTATATGTTGTTTCATGTGCAATTTGGCTTGCAATGAAGGACAGTGTTGGGCCTGCATATTTAGCTGGTCATTCAGTTGGAGAGTATGCTGCGTGTTACGCTGCTGGATGCTTTAGTTTTGAAGATGGATTAAGATTGATAAAATTGAGATCAGAATTAATGGCTAAGTGCTCTGGAATAATGTTTGCTTGTATCGCAAATTTTGAAGATGTGGCAAATTTTGCTAAAAATATTAATGATTCAACAGGATTGGTATGCGAAGTTTCAAATCACAATCTTGATTCTCAGATTATTATCAGTTGTGATGAAAGATTGAAAAATCAAATTAATCAATCTTACAAAGAATTTGGAATAAAAAGATGCATACAATTAAAAGTTAGTGGAGGGTTCCATTCTTCATTAGTTGAAAGTGTGCAAAAAGAATTAGCTAAAGAAATTGAAAAAATTAATTTTAATGATCCAAAGATTGCAGTAATTTCAAATAAAACTGGAGAAGCATCTCTTGATGGAAGTGAAATTAAAAATAATTTGATAGACCATGTAACTCATGGAGTTAAATGGAAAAAATCTATGGATTGCATGAAGGATAATGGAGTAGAAATGTTGGTAGAAATGGGATGTGGAAATGTTTTGTCTAAATTGGCTGAAAAATCTAATATGAAGTCGATGACTATAGGAAGCATAGATGATATACTATGCGCAAAGAAGGAGTTCTTGAATGTTTAATTTTAGTGGAAAAACCGTATTAATTACTGGAGCAAGCGGAGGAATTGGATCTGTTGTTGCTAAAGAGTTTGTGAATCATGGGGCTCAAGTTTTTATTACTGGGATGGAAGAATCCAAATTAGAAGCATTGAAAAATGAGCTTGGAGAAGGGTGTGCTGGTTTTTGTAAGGCAAATCTTTGTGATGATAGCGAATTGAAAAATTTGCATGATTCTGCTGTGAAAGCTATGGGTAAGATTGATATTTTAATTAATTCTGCAGGAATCACAAGAGATAGCCTTTTTATGAGAGTTAAGGACGCGGATTGGAATCTGCATATGGATATTAATTTAAATTCTGTATGGAAATTAACTAAAATGACTATTATGGGGATGATGAAAAATCGTTATGGAAGAGTGATTAATCTTTCATCTATAGTTGGATGCATGGGAAATGCTGGTCAAGTTGCATATTCTACTAGCAAAGCAGCTCTTTTGGGAATGACAAAAACACTAGCAAGAGAAGTTGTTTCAAGAGGAATTACTGTTAATGCGATTGCTCCAGGATTCATTGAAACTCCAATGACAAAAGATCTTTTAGAGAAAAATCCTGAAATTTTTGATAATATTCCTGCCAAAAAAGCTGGAACACCAAAAAATGTTGCAGCTGGTGCGCTGTATTTAGCTAGCGAAGAAGCTGATTATGTAACTGGAGAGACATTACACATTAATGGTGGAATGTTAATGTGTTAAGCGAAATTGAACCAGAGATATTAAAGCAGACTAGATTTGCAAAAGTGCAAGCTATATATCAATTTTTACTTTTAGATAATAAAAATGAAGTTTTGATGCAGTTTCATGATAGAAGCGATGAAGATTTAGGCGACAGAAATTTATTTTTCAAAGATATAAATAAAATTGTTAATTCTCTTGATGATATAGAAGACACGCTTATGGAAATTTTGGACAATGGAAAATGGAGATGGGAAAATACAGGGTGTATTGTAAAATCTCTTTTGATTTGCGGCTCTTTTGATTTGTCTAATTGTGAAAACAAAAAACAAGTTGTGGATCATTACATATCTATTGCTAGAATATTTGGCGAAGAAGAATCTATTGCATTTTTGCACTCTAACTTAGAAAATGTAAAGATTTTTCTAAATTCCTGATAAAAGCTTAGTTAATAAGAGAAATAAAAATCCCAAAAAGCGTTTTGGTTTACAAAGAAATTCTTTAAATGTTCAAGATGCAATTAAAGTGATTTGATTTTTATATAGAATAAAGTCTGTTAAAACATTTAATTCTTTAAGTTTTTCTGAAATTGAAGAAAAGTTATTTCTTGATAGATAAAGCATTTTCAAATTACTCAATTTCTCAAATACTCCTGATTCAACTGAAGCGATTTGATTTCTTGATAAATCAAGCTTTGTCAAACTACTTAATTCTTCAAATACTCCTGATTTAATTAAAGTGATTTGATTTCCATATAAATAAAGCTCTGTCAAATTAATTAATTCTTCAAATATTCCTGGTTTAATTTCAATGATTTGATTGTGTGATAGATCAAGTATTTTCAAACTACTCAATCCTTCAAATATTCCTGGTTCAATTGAAGTGATTTGATTTCCTGATAGATCAAGCATTTCCAAACTACTCAATCCTTCAAACATTCCTGGTTCAATTGTAGTGATTAGCGTGTTACGTAAATCAAGCTTTTTCAAGTTTTTCAAACGTTCTTTAAATTTATCATAATGCATAGAGATATACTTTATGTTAAAGCATTCTTTCTTCATATATCTTCTATTATAATCTACGTATTTAAATGCACTAACATCAATATAGCTTGCAAGACTATACTTCAATGTATCAAATGGATAGCTCAGCTTATATTCTTCGTTTTCTACATAATTTGGATCACTTGGGTCAATTTTACAAAAAAGACCATTGATGCCTATTAAGAAAGAAGCTATAATTTTTTCAACATCTTTATTAATATATTGTGATTCAACTCCCTTTGCATCAAGTTCATTTCTTTTTTCATTCATTGTCCATAAAAATGAATAAACATTCTTTCTACTCTTCAATATATCTTTATCATTCTCTTTTCTAACTTTTTGATATATCGCTATATCTTTTTTCATCATATCAATCATTGCTTCATCTGGTGCTGCAACCATAGATTGCATAAGTATAGCTGATAGTAATAGTTTATTTATATTCATTGTATATTATATCATACTTATTCTGATTTAATAAATAAGTATTTAAGATAATATTTCAATATTTGGGAGAATCTTTTTTAGTTCATTCAAACAATCCTTAGATTCATCATCTAGAATTTTGTAATTTAAATTAAGTATTTGCAGGTTATTTAATTCTTCAAATGATCCTTTTTTGATTGAAGTGATTTGATTGCATGATAGATTAAGTTTTGTCAAACTACTTAATCCTTCAAACATTTCTGATTCAATTGAAGTGATTCTATTGTTTGATAGACCAAGATATGTCAAACTGCTTAATCTTGCAAACATTCTTGGCTCAATTATGGTGATTTGATTGTATGAGAGAATGAGACATTCCAAATTATTTAATTCTTCAAATGATCCTTTTTTGATTGAAGTGATTTGATTGCATGATAGATTAAGTTTTGTCAAACCACTTAGTCCTTCAAACATTCTTGGCTCAATTATAGTGATTTGATTGTTTGATAGGCGAAGATCTATTAAATTAATTAATCCTGCAAAATATTTTGATTCAAGTGAAGTGATTTTATTGTCTCGCAGATCAAGACTTTTTAAGCTATTCAATCCTGCAAATACTCCTGGTTTAATGCAAATTGAATTAATTTTATTGCTTGATATATCAAGATATTTCAAACCACTTAATCCTTCAAACATTCCTGATTCAATTAAAACAATTTGATTTCTTGATAGATCAAGATCTTTCAAATTATTTAACCCTGCAAATGTTTTTGATTCAATTTTATATATTTTATTTCCATGCAAAAGAAGCTCTTCCAAACTATCCAATCCTACAAATGATCTTGTTTTAAGAGAGTGAATTGGATTGGATAATAGGCTAAGACTTTTTAAGTTGCTCAATCCTTCAAATGATTCTGGTTCAAATGATTTAATTTTATTGTTTGCTAAACTAAGCCTTTTTAATTTGTCCAATCCTGCAAATACTCCTGATTCAATGAATTTGATTTTATTCCATGATAGACTAAGATTTTTCAAATTATTTAATCCTTCAAATAACCCTGGTTCAACTGAAGAAATCTTTTTGCTAATATCATAGCTTTCAAAACAAAGATTCTTTAAATTGCTCATGCTTTCTTTCACCTTGCTGTCATGCATGGCGATATACATCATCCCAAAGTATTCTTTTTTCATGGATTTGCCATCATGATCTACATATTCAAGGTCATCAGGATTAATATAAATTGCAAGAGAGTATTTCGATAAATTCAGAGGATGTATTAATTTATACGTTCCTAATTTATTTGATTTGATTATATCTAAAGGACCCTCTAAAGAGTAAGAGCCTTGTTCATTCAAGAAAAAATAATGCCCTGTCAAGAAAGAAATGACATCGATTATATTATTTTCAAATATAATAGATTCTTTAATTTCTTTTACAATATTTCCTTTTGCATCTTTCATTTTAGCTTTTGCCTTTTTTGCAGCAAAAATAAAACAGCTAATTCTATTTACCTTTTGATGATGTGCAATATATTTTTTGCATTTATTATGCTTTCTTCTAACTTTTTTATATACTGTTATATCTGCTCTCATTTCATTAATCTCTTGATCACTTGGTGTTGAAGCTATAGATTGAATAAGTATAGCTGATAGCAATAATTTGTTTGTATTCATCATGCATTGTATTATATTTTATTAAATTGGAAAAGTTAATTGATTTGCAGAAATTTGATTATTTTTATAAGTGCAATATATTAAGAAATGATTTGAATAACATCAAAACGCTTAATTTAAATTCTAATGTTCTAGATAATAATCGAAGAAGAATTTAATTAAATTGCAAGAAGAATGTATAAATCTATAGACTTCTTTCTAAAATTATAAAATATAAATATTGATAATCTTAATAATAAATTTTGTATAGATTTAAAAATGATAAAAAAAATTGCTTTGAAAATATAGCGAAGGAGGGGCTCGAACCCCCGACACGCGGATTATGATTCCGCTGCTCTAACCAGCTGAGCTACTTCGCCAACAACAATATTGTGCATGTTTTTTCATTTTATATCAAGTGAGTTTAGTCAGCTTAAAACAAGAGATTTTCATATATTAGCATACTTATTTAGCATAAAAATGAAAGTTAATTCAAGAAATATGAAGCGATCAATAAAAGTGCTGCGTATCCCATCATATCAGTCATAGCAGTAAGGAAAGATGCCGCGCTTAGCGCTGGATCCATGTTCATTCTGTCAAGAAAAATAGGCAAAATCATTCCAATAAATCCAGACCATACTATATTTAACATTATTGCAATTCCAAAAATAATAGCAATTTTGCTGGATATGAAGAAATAAGCGATAGTTCCAAAAATAATTGCAAATACAAAGCCATTATGTAGTCCAACTAATATTTCTTTTCGCAAAACACGCCAAATATTAATCATGCTAATCTGTTTATTAGAAAGCGCTCTGATAATCACAGCAACAACCTGCATTCCAGAATTTCCTCCCATAGTCGCAGTCATTGGCAACACAATACTAAGCTGGTAATGAGTTGATATTACACCTTGAAACATGCCAATCACACTAGCAGAAAGCATGGCCATGCAACTAGAAACGAATAGCCATTTGAATCTAGCTTGTGCAGTTTCTAATATATTAGAGTGGAAACCTGAATCCTCCACACCAACCATATGCAAAAGATCTTCTTCGCTTTCTTTGAAAATAATGTTCACTATCGTATTTGCATTTACAGTTCCAATTATTGATCCATTGTTATTTACAACAGGAGCTGCAATTACAGAATATTGTCTAAAAAGCAATGCTAACTCTTCTTGATCTATTGTTGCAGATACATCAAATAATACTTCTTCCATGCAATGAGATAATACAGAAGATTTTGATTGTCTGTATATATCTTGCAATTTAATTACTCCAACAGGTTTGTTAAAATTATCTACAACAAAGATAACGTAAAACTCCTCAGGAAGATGTTTTGCTTTTGCAAGGAAAGAAACAGCTTTTTCTATAGTCCAATCTTGAGGCAATGCAACGACCTGATAACACATTAAGCGTCCTGCGCTTTTCTCAGGATAGCTCAATCCTTCTTCAAGAAAAATTCTTACCTCTGGTTTAACAGATTTTAAAATCGCTTTTTTCTGTTCTGGATGCAGTTCGGATAAAATTTCCAAGGCATCGTATTCGTTAATAGAGCTCAAAGCATGACCTAACTGATCATTTGCCCAACTATCTACAATTTCTTCTCTTACTTCATCGTCCAAGAAAGCTAATATATATGGATCAAAATCAGAACCTAAAATATTAATTAATTTCTCTCTCTGTGATTGAGATAAAAAGTGAAATACTATAGCAGCTTCTGAAGCATGAATATGCTTAAATATGCCTTTAGTTTTTGATATAGAATTGCTATTTAAGCTCGATATAATAGACGCTATTCGGCGCTGTGCATTTTCATATCTGTGAACTTCAATTGGAAGTTTGTTCATACTCCACACCACTTAGAAGTAAGGTTAAGTAAGCTATATTTCTCAATCCTTGCTTAAATTCCATCTTCAATCCTTTGTCTAAAGAAAGTCTACCACAGAAATCCTTCCTTTTTTCTAAATTACGACATTGCTCTAAGCTAACTATTGGAACATGAGGAATGTCTGTAAAATCAAACATCTCTTTAATTTGATCGATTACTTTTCCTCCAGCTTGGCTATAAGCAATCCAAGGATTTGATTCTAACCCGAAAAACCAAACTAATTTTTCACCATCACAAGATTTTTCTAAAGGCATAAGCTTGTAATTTGCATTTGTATCTTCCTTGATTGAAATATCCCATGCTTTGTAAATTTCTTTAACAGCATTAGGTGTATTTGAAATATTCATAGATTTAGATTGGTCAAAAATATTAAAATACTTGCTTGAATTTTCATTTAACATTTTTTCTACATATCTTCCATAATGATTAGGAATTTTCCCACCAGAAGCTTCAGCAACTGCTTTTGAAACTACTAATCCTAATCGTTCGTCCAATGCGCTAGGAATTATATGATCAACTCCAAATTCTTCATCATTTCTAGCAATTTCAGCAATCGCCTTGATGCAAGCTCTTTTCATGTTATCATTAATTCTTTCTGCGCCTGAATCTAATGCTCCTCTAAAAATATAAGGAAAACATAGAAGATTATTTACTTGATTTGGATAATCAGATCTTCCTGTTGCAATTATACAATCTCTTCTAGCTGCTTTAGCTAGTTCAGGCATAATTTCAGGTTCAGGATTTGCTAAACCAAAAATTATAGGGTTTTCAGACATTTTCTTGGTCCATTCTGGCTTTAAAGCTTTTGCAGCAGATACGCCTAAAAATACATCAGCTCCATCTAATGCTTCTTCCAACGTGCAAGATTTTTCATCTGAAGCATATTTTGCTTTATATTTATTTAATCCTGACCTATCTTTATTTATCAATCCTTTAGAGTCAAATAACATGATATTTTTAGGATTTAGCCCCATATTAACCATAGAATCTAAACATGCTATTCCAGCAGCTCCAGCCCCATTTGCAACAACCTTAATAGAGCTCCATGATTTTCCTATTAATTTTAATGCATTTTCAATTCCTGCAGTTGCAACAATCGCAGTTCCATGTTGGTCATCATGAAAGACAGGAATTCCCAAATTCTGTAATTCTTCTTCAATCATAAAGCATTCAGGAGCTTTTATATCTTCCAAATTGATAGCTCCGAATGAAGGCGAGATTTTTCTTATAATATCTATTATATTTTGAGCATCATTTTCGTCAATCTCTATATCAACTCCGAAAACTCCAGACATTTTGTTCATAAGAATGCATTTGCCTTCCATTACTGGCTTTGATGCTAATGCTCCTATATTTCCCAGTCCTAATACTGCGGTTCCATTACTAATGACTGCAACTAAATTTCCTTTTGAGGTGTATTCAAGTGCAGATTTAGGGTCTGATTCAATTTCTAGACATGGATCTGCTACTCCAGGAGAGTAAGCAAGAGACATATCTTGCGCAGACAATGGCTTTGTTGCATGCATCCCCCATTTTCCTTTAGGAAAATTAGAATGATATTCTAAAGATTTTTTGATTTGACTCATAATTTATCTCCTTTAATTAACTAAAATAACAAATAATTGCATATAAAGCACTTGTAACTAATTTGTTTAAATTTTAGTTTAAAACTGATTAATACGGTTAAGAAGACTTGAACTTCCACGGATTTTCATCCACAACGACCTCAACGCTGCGCGTCTACCATTCCGCCATAACCGCTACACATTATAATAGCATAAAAATCACTAGCCCTACAATCCGAGCATAATAAATTTCTATGTAATTATATAAAATAAATACCACTTTATTTTGCAAATATTGCCTTTCAAGAAAAGGTTTTTCATTGCGAAAAAAATGATGCTGTTTAAACTATCCAGGATCTCAAACAAATAAAGAATTTTAATATTTTAGAATTATTGAATTTAGCCATCTTTCTTTTTCAGATGATTTTTACCTATTAATAAACCTTACATGTTTTTCTTAGGCTTTTTAAATAATCCCTTGATTCATTGTTTAGATTATTTAGAGCATTATCTTCTAAACGAAGGTATTTTAGACATTCAATCCTTTAAACAATCCTTTTCAAATGAAGTGATTTTGTTGCCTTGCAGATCAAGCGTTGTCAAACTATTCAATCCTTCAAATGTTCCTTGATCAATTGAAGTGGTTTGATTTAATAGTAGATCAAGTGTTTCTAATCTACTTAATCCTTCAAAAGCTCCTGGTTTAATTTCAGTGATTTGATTGCCTGATAGATCAAGCGTTGTCAAACTATTCAATCCTTCAAAAGCTCCTGGTTTAATTTCAGTGATTTGATTGCCTGATAGATTAAGCTCTGGCAAACTACTTAATCCTTCAAATATTCCCGGTTCAAGCGAAGTGATTTGATTGTATATCAGAACAAGCTCTGTTAGGCTGCTCAATCCTGCAAATGCTCCTGGATCAAGTGAAGCTATTTGATTATTATGCAGATAAATGTTTTCCAAAACACCTAATCCAGAAAATAATCCTGGATCAAGAGAAGTGATTTGATTGGATGAAAGATCAAGTGTTTTTAAATTGATTAACTCTGCAAACATTTCTGGTTCAACTGAAGTGATTTGATTGTTTGATAGATTAAGGCTTGTCAAATTGATTAACCCTGCAAACGCTCTTTTTTTAAGTGAAGTGATTTGATTTGCCCCTAAATCAATTGTTTTTAAACTATCTGATCCAAAAAATACTCCTGGTTCAAGTGAAGTTATTTGATTATTATGCATAATAATACTTTTCAAATTGCTTAGTCCAGAAAATACTCCTGGATCAAGTGAAGCTATTTGATTTTCATACAGATAAATGCTTTCCAAAACACCTAATCCAGAAAATAATCCTGGATCAAGAGAAGTGATTTGATTCTCATGCAGATAAATGCTTTCCAAAACACCTAATCCAGAAAATAATCCTGGATCAAGTGAGGCTATTTGATTGTTATGCATAACAATGCTTTTCAAATTGCTTAGTCCAGAAAATAATCCTGGATCAAGAGAAGTGATTTGATTTTTTGATAAATTAAGACTTATTAAATTATCCAACCCTACAAGCATTCTTAAATCAATTGAAGTGATTTGATTTTCTTTTAAATTAATTTCTTTAACAAAGTATTTAAGCTGTTCTTTCACTTCATCAAAATGTTGAGCAATATAGCATATATCAAAATATTCTATTCCTGCATATGGCGCATACTCCGCTTTTCCAAATTCATCAGCATTAATATGTTTTGCAAGATCATACTTCAATGCATCAAACATATAACGCAAAGAATACTCTTCGCTTGCTGTATAATCTGCATTTTTTGGATCAACTCTGTAAAATTCACTTTTGCTTCTTTCTATCAGGAATGAAACAATGTATTTTGCAATATCTTTATTTGCGATTCCTCTTGACTCTCCGCTCTTCTGCGCCATTCTTTTTCTATATGAGCAAATCATAAATGGAAGCGCGCATATTTTATTAGATGATATAGTTTTTGCTATTAATTCATTCTCTTTTTGCACTTTTTGATATATTGTAATATCTTTGCACATCATATCTATATCTTGCTCATTTAGCATTGCAGCTGCAGATTGAATAAATATAGTTTGCAATAATAATTTATTTATATTCATTTCACACTCTATCATATTTATTTAAACTAACAAATATTTATGCTTTAAAAAGAAGAATAATTGATGCCTTAATACGAAGTATCTTTCAGATTTTTAATTCAATAAATTTTTATGTTAAAATTTATGATATTTATGATATTTTAGAAATTGTATTATTGATTTATCATTTTGGATTTTTAATTGACTTCTATAAATTATTGGTATAATTTCAAAGCATTTTCCCTGAAATCTTTATCTACTTTAACTTCAATAAATAAGCTTCCTTTGCCCCATTTGGTCATTAATTCTGCTCTTGCAGCCGATCCAATCTCTTTAACCATGCTGGCACCTTGACCAATTGCAATTTTCTTATGCCCAACGTTTTGAACAATAATATCTACATGAAGATCCCATGAATTTTCTCTAAAATTCCATTTTCTTGGAACAACAACAAGATGAAAAGGGATTTCTTGATGCAACAAGTAAAATGCTTTTTCTCTAACGTACTCAGCGCCAATCCATTCTTTGGTTAGATTTGTTTTTTCTTTTTCTCCAAACAACCACTCTCCATCTTTAGTTGCTTTAAACATATTGCTCAGCAATACATCTAACCCTATTTTATCATTTGTTGATGTGATAAATACCTCTTGTTTGTATCCCTTATCTTTAATCCATTGAACTGTTTCAAATAAAGCTGGATTTTTAACAGCATCGCATTTATGTATAGTAATAAATAATTTTTTATTGCTTTTTAAAGCTAAATCAAGAAGAATTTCAGTTCCATGTCTTAGTGGCTTGTTCGCATCTATAACTAATAAGATAGCATCAACGCCTTTCAATGCATTATTCAAAGATTCAGTCAAATGAACGCCCCAAAGACCATCTGGTCTTGCAAATCCAGGAGTGTCAACAAAAACTATTTGTGAATTATCTTTAGTTATTGATCCAAATACAGCATTACGAGTTGTGTGAGGCTTAGAGGAAACTATGCTAACTTTATCGTCAAGCCAATGGTTTAATAAGCTAGACTTTCCGACATTAGGTGATCCGATAATTGCAATTTGTGCGACTTTTTTATTCATATTCTCTTACTTTATCATTTAAATGATAAAGTTTGTATGGCATGCTCTGTTATGTTTAAATATCACTTATAATTGCAAAAATGAATAAACATTTATAATTTAATAAATATCTATTAAGATGATATTTCAATATTTGGGAGCATTTTTTTTAGCTCTTCCAAACAATCCTTAGATTTTTCATCTAGAGCATTAGAATTCAAATTAAGTATTTTCAAGTCGCTCAATCCTTCAAATGCTCTTGGTTTAATTTCAGTGATTGAACTTGGTAGATCAAACTTTGTCAAACTACTTAATCCTTCAAATGCTCCTTTTTCAATTGAAGTGATTTGATTCCATGATAGATCAAGCTTTATCAAACTACTCAATCCTTCAAATACTCCTGGTTCAAGTGAAGCAATTTGATTGTCTGATAGATCAAGCTTTATCAAACTACTCAATCCTGCAAATGCTCCTGGTTCAAGTGAAGCAATTTGATTTTCTGATATATCAAGCTTTGTCAAACTACTTAATCCTGCAAATGCTCCTTGTTCAAGTAAAGTGATTTTATTTCTATATAGACTAAGTTCTGTCAAACCACTCAATCCTACAAATGCTCCTGGTTTAATTTCAGTGGTTTGATTTCCTAATAGATAAAGCTCTGTCAAACTACTCAATCCTTCAAATGCTCCTTGTTCAAGTGAAGTGATTTTGTTACGCGATAGCTCAAGATCTATTAAGCTACTCAATCCTGCAAATACTCCTTGTTCAAGTGAAGTGATTTTGTTACGCGATAGCTCAAGATCTATTAAGCTACTCAATCCTGCAAATACTCCTGGTTCAAGTGAAGTGATTTGATTGTCTGGTAGACTAAGCTCTGTCAAACTACTCATACCTCTTTTCATTTTATCATCATGCATAGAAATATACTTCATGCCAAAGTATCCTTTTCTCATAGATATGCCATCATGATCTACGTATTCAAAATTATTAACATCAATGTATTTTGCAAGACAGTATTTCAATGAATCAAATGGATAGCTTAATTTATAATCTTCATTTTCTACATAATATGGATTGCTTGGATCAATTCTATAGAAAAAACCGTTTCCAATTAAGAAAGAAACAATAATATTCATAATGTCTTTATCGATATTATCTTTTAAGTACGATACTTCTTTACCCTTGCTTTTCGCTTTTAGATCAAACATAAAAGAAATAGCAAACTCTCTATTTCCCGATACAATTTCACGATCCTTATCATTCTCTTCTCTAATTTTTTGATATACTTCTATGTCTTCCTTCATCATATCAAGCATTACTTTATCTGGCGCTGCAACAATAGATTGCATGATTATAGTTGATAGCAATAATTTGTTTATATTCATTATGCATTATATCATACTTATTTTGATTTAATGAATATCTATTAAGATGAGATTTCAATATTTGGGAGCATCTTTTTTAGCTCTTCCAAACAATCCTTAGATTGTTCATCTAAAGCATTAGAATTCAAATTAAGTATTTTCAAGTCGCTCAATCCTGCAAATGCTACTTTTTCAAGTGAAGTGATTTGACTTCCTAATAGATTAAGCTTTGTCAAACTACTCAATCCTGCAAATGCTCCTTGTTCAAGTAAAGTGATTTTATTATACGATAGATAAAGCTCTGTTAAGCTGCTCAATCCTGCAAATGCTACTTTTTCAAGTGAAGTGATTTGATTCCATGATAGATCAAGCTTTATCAAACTACTCAATCCTGCAAATACTCTTGGTTCAATTGAAGTGATTTGATTCAATGATAAATCAAGCGTTGTCAAACTACCCAATCCTTCAAATGCTCCTGGTTCAATTGAAGCAATTTGATTTCTATATAGATTAAGCTTTGTCAAACTACTCAATCCTGCAAATGCTCTTGTAATTGAAGTGATTTGATTGTCTGATAGACTAAGCTCTGTCAAACTACTCAATCCTTCAAATGCTCCTGGTTCAAGTGAAGTGATTTGATTGCTTGATAGATTCAGCTTTATCAAACTACTCAATCCTGCAAATACCCCTTGTTCAGGTGAAGTGATTTGATTGTCTGATAGACTAAGCTCTGTCAAACTACTTAATCCTGCAAATATTCCTGGCTCAAGTGAAGTGATTCGATTTCTATATAGATTAAGCGTTGTCAAACTACTCAATCCTGCAAATGCTCCTGGCTTAATTGAAGTGATTTGATTATATGATAGATTAAGCGTTGTCAAACTACTTAATCCTACAAATGCTCCTGGCTTCATTGAAGTGATTTGGCTTTGTGATAGATTAAGCTCTGTAAAACTACTCATACCTCTTTTCATTTCATCATCATGCATAGAAATATACCTTATGCAAAAGTATGCTTTTTCTATAAATCTGCCATCATGATCTACGTATTCAAAATTATTAACATCAATGTACTTTGCAAGATAGTGTTTCAATGAACTTGATGAATCAAATTCATAATTCAAATTATACATGTTTTCAGAATAATATGGATTATCTGGATTAATTTTATAGAAATCTCCTTTTTTTACTAAGAAAGAAACAATAATATTCATAATGTCTTTATTAATATTATCTTTTAAGTACGATGCTTCTTTACCCTTGCTTTTCGCTTTTAGATCAAACATAAAAGAAATAGCAAACTCTCTATTTCCCGATACAATTTCACGATCCTTATCATTCTCTTCTCTAATTTTTTGATATACTTCTATGTCTTCCTTCATCATATCAAGCATTACTTTATCTGGTGCTGAAACCATAGATTGTATGATTATAGTTGATAGTAATAATTTGTTTATATTCATCTTGTATTATATCATATCTATATTAGATTGTTAGAAGGGTATTAAAATTGAATTATTTGTTTAAATGCATCACAAATTAATTGAATTTATGAATTTTGAATCCAATTCTCAAGCCAGTTAATTGTAAAATCAGCTTTTTGAAACTCTTCATCTTCAATTAGTTTGTGAAATAAAGGTAATGTAGTTTTTGGACCTTCTATTATATATTCTTTCAATGCCTGCTTTAAATTGCGTATACACTCTTCTCTATTGCTTCCTTTGACAACTAATTTTGAAATTAAGCTATCGTAATATGGCTGTATTTGATAGCCGTTATATAACATTGTGTCTACTCTAGCATATGGTCCTAATGCTGGAAGGTGGCTTTTCACTAATCCAGGGCTAGGTGTAAATGTGATAGGGTCTTCTGCTGTTATTCTGCATTGCATTGCATGTCCATTTATTTTAATGTCAGATTGTTTTATTTCTAATGGAATTCCAGATGCAACTTTGATTTGTTGTTGAACCAGATCTATTCCAGTTATTTCTTCTGTTATTGTATGCTCTACTTGCAATCTTGTATTCATTTCCATGAAGTATAATTGATTGTCTTGATATAGAAATTCTAAAGTTCCAACTCCTTCATATCCTATGGCAGCTATCATATTAGAGATTTTTTCACCCCATTCTGCTCTTTGTTGATCTGTCAAAACATTTGACGGAGCTTCTTCTAGAACTTTTTGCCTTCTTCTTTGAAGCGAGCATTCTCTTTCAAATAAATGCACAGCCTTTTTGCCATCTGAAAGCACCTGAAATTCTACATGCCTAGGGCGTTCGAAGTATTTTTCGACATATATGCTTCCACCTTTTCCAAATAATGCGCTAGCTTCCTGATCTACTGCTGCAAAGTTGCTGAGAAATTCATCTTCTTTTTTGGCTATTCTTATTCCTTTTCCACCACCACCATTGGAAGCTTTAATGATTACAGGGAACCCTATGCTTTTTGCATAATCTAGCCCATCTTGAGCTGTGGATAATGCTTCTGATCCAGGAATTGTAGTAATTCCGTATTTTTGCATAATTCTTTTGCTTTCTACTTTGTCTCCTAGTAGTTTTATATGCTTAGAAGAGGGCCCAATGAATTTTATATTATGTTGCTCAACTACATGTGCAAATTCTTCGTTTTCAGATAAAAATCCATATCCAGGATGTATTGCATCAGCATCAGATTGCTCTGTTGCTGCAATAATTGATTTGATATTTCTATAGCTTTCATTTGCGTTTGGAGGACCTATGCAAATGCTTTCATCCGCCATCTTAATATGCATTGAATTTTTATCTGCTGTTGAATATACTGCAACAGATTTTATTCCTAAAGATTTGCATGCTCTTATAATTCTTAGAGCAATTTCTCCTCTATTAGCAATTAAAACTTTCTTAATCATGACACCTTCGCTAAGATTTGATCAAATTCAACAGGATCAGCATCGGAAATCAAAATTTCTTCTATTGTTCCTGAAAATGAAGCTTTTACTTCATTCATCACTTTCATTGCTTCAACAATAAATAAAATATCTCCTTCATTAATTTTGGATCCTTTTTTCACAAAAGGAGGGTCTCCAGGCTTAGGGGAGGTGTATATTGTTCCAATCATGGGAGATTTAATTGGTTTAAAATTATCTCCCAGTTTATTTGATATATTATTAGATTGATTAGATGAATTTTGATTATCTTGAGCTTCTGAATTCGCTCCAATCATAGGATTAGAATAAATTACTTGAGGTTGAGTCGCAATATTGTTTTCAGATTTCTGATTTTTTACTGTAACACGAACTTCTCCATCTTTTGATTTTGTATATTCTATTTCGCCTAATTCATTTTCTTTTACAAGACTAACTAAATATTCTATATATTCTTTGTTAAATTCTGTCATGTATGCATTTTAATATTAATCGAAGAAAATTGGAAGAAATCATGTTAATTTATTGTTTTTATTAAATTTATTAAATGGCTTGCTTTAAAACTTCTTAATCAATTTTATGATTATTTTTATTGTGCTTGAAGATTGCAAGAATTGTGTGTGATAAATATATAAATCCAATAAGTAATCCAGCTGCCCATATATATGTAATAGCCAATACTGTTAATGATGCTATTAATGCAAATACAACATTCATTGTTTTGTGATTGATTTGAACTCTATTTAATGCTATTGTCTGAAATTTACTTATCATTCCTAAAGAAACTATAAGCACAGTGAATGCAAAATACGCTGGATGCATTGAAATGCTGAAAACTTTTTCACAAGCAAATGGGAAAAATGCTAATAATCCAGCAGCTGGAGCTGGTATTCCTGTGAAAGATTCATGGTCAGATTCATCGCTAGAAAATCTTGCTAATCTAAATGCCATGCATAATACAAAAAATATACAACATGACCATCCAAAGCTTATCCAATCATTTAATTTATAGAAATATATTGTTAATGCAGGAGCTATAGAGAAACTTAAGAAATCTGCAAGAGAATCTAATGTTTTTCCAAATTCTGACGCACTATTTAAATATCTAGCTATTCTTCCATCAATTCCATCTATGAACATCGCGATTGCTATGCATAATACTGAATATTCTATGTTTTGAGTAAATGAAAAATGTATAGCTTGCATTCCAAGACATATGGAAATAGATGTAACAAAGCTTGGTATGAGGAACATTCTACTGCGAAAAAAATCTTTCACTCTGCGATTTCTATTCTTATGAAAATCATTATTTTTGTTACTTCTAACAGATGTGGGGTTGTTTTTATTTCCTGTCATGTTAGTTATTTCCATTCAAATATTTTACAGAAAATGCAATTGATTGATGCGTATTTTTATTTTTCATTGCTTTCTTTCGTTATTTTTGGCTTGCTAGCTATGATTGTTTCTCCGGCAACTACAGTTTGCTTTCTTTTTATATGAATTATCATATCTCCAGGAAAATAAGTGTCTACTCTGCTTCCAAATTTGATCATTCCATAAGTTGATCCCATTTTTGCATCATCTTTAGTAGAAACATCTGTGACAATTCTTCTTGCTACAAATCCAGCTATTTGAACAACTATGCAATCAATAAATCCTTTGATAAATATGGCTAATCTCTCATTTTTCATATGAGTTTTTTTGCCCCATGCAAATCCAAATCCTCCTTTTTCATATTTCATGTGCATAATTTTTCCGCTAATAGGAAATCTATTAACATGAACGTCAGATAATCTTAGAAATATTCCTATTCTTGTCCAAGATCCATCTTTAAATTCTGGAGAAGATACGTTTCTTTCTATATCAACAACAATTCCATCTGCTGGACTTATAACAATATCGCTTCTATTTGGCACAACCCTATCTGGATCTCTAAAAAACCATATGCAAAAAGCAGTAAATAGCAATCCGCATAATCCTAAATAATAACTGTAATAAAATGAAAATAGCGAAGCAAGAAAAGATATAGCAATTGTGTTGTATCCATCTGACCTTACTTTATCAATAAAAGTTCTTTTAATCATTTTGTATCTTTCTTAGTGATTTTTTTAGAGGGATGTTGATTCATCGCATTTTTCACTATGCTGTTTGTTATAGAAGTTTCGCTTGCAACCATTTTTTGCCCTTCTGAAATAGTAATTTCAATATCTTGAGGCAAATACAGCTCTATTGTTGCTCCTATAAAGCTATTAGCATATGTTTCTCCAATTTTTGCAAATTGATTTTTCTTTACTTTGGATGAAACAACATGAAATATTGTATCTACAGAATGAGATAGAATAAAATCTATATCTCCATTAATGATCCAAGATATTTTTTCATTTTGCTTGTAGATATAGCGATCTCTAGAATCTCCAGGAGTGTAGATTATTTCTTCTACTTCTCCACTCATTGGCATTCTATTTGCATGGATATCTAGTATTCCATTTAAAATAGTTATTTTATTCCATTTATTGTTTTGATATTTATCAGATAGATTGAATTTTACATTATTTTCAATGGATAAAACAATTCCATCACATGGTGATAATACTGCATTTGGATTGGTAATAATTCTATTTTCATCTCTGAATAAAATTAAAAGCCCTACTGATAGCAGTGTGATAAATTTACCTAAAACAAAGCTTAAAGCTATAACTAGTATAAGAACTTTAGCTATTTTGATTCCATCTTGGCTCAGTTTAAACATATAATATATTCATACCATATATGACAAGTAAATCAAACTGCTGCGTTTAAATTTTTGCTGTATACATCATGATGCTTTTGGCCAAATCTATTCCTGTTTTTGTTAACAAAACTGGCGATAAAATAAGAAATATCATAAATACAACAAGTGATATTAATGTTACTAAAAATAAAGAAAACAAAAGCATGTTGTATGTATATTTAATTAACCCTTTCGGTTCATATTTATAGATAACTTTTAAAGCTAAAATTCCCATTATTATAATCGCAAAAAACATAACTCCATTGTTATATCTAATAAATTAAATAATTGCAAACAAATTTGAATATTTTATGATTTTATAATTACAACGCTTCGTATTTTATTGTGATGATCTGTTGTAAATTTCAATTAAATTGCTTAAAAATTCTTTATTCTTTGCTTTGATTGAGCTTTCGCTATCTTTTGATTCCAGAGATTGGATAATAGAATTTTGAAAATTTTCCAACAAAATAACAAATTGCTCTCTGAATTTAGATACAATTGCGCTTTCTTGAACAGATTGTAGTTTTAAATAAGCATTCTTTAACTGTTTTTCTGCTGTTTTCTTTAGCTCTATTCCGCTAGTGTATGTTTCAACTGCTTGATCTAATGGCATAGATCCACTTTCAAGTTTTGTTGTTATTTGCTCTAATTTCATAATAATTTCTTCAAAGCTCATATTGCTGATATTATTTTCATTGTTCATAAAGAAATTCTCCTACCTTCCATAGTAGTTCATTTTTTTGTCCGTGTAACCTTCCGAGAACAAAAAATAAATCAGATAGTCGATTGATATATTGCCCAACATGCTGTGATTCTGGCTGTGATTCTGATTCTGAATTTGCTTGGTTTATGTATTGCCAAAATATAGTTTCTGATCTTCTAATGATGCATCTTGTAATATGTATATAACTTGATAGCATAGATCCTCCAGGAAAAACAAAATTATTTGCATTTTTCAGATTTTTGAAAAATAAATTGCTTTGCTCTTCTATGTATAAATGGTACTTTTCATCAATTGTTATGTTTCCTCCGCTCATATATCCTCCTATATTTAGAAGTTGATTTTGTATGTTTAGAAGAAGCTTTGTTAGATTTAGATCAGAAAAGTTTTTTTCATTTATATGACTTAAAATTAAACCAATATTTGAATTTATTTCATCAAGAGCTCCAATAAAACATATTAGAGGGCTATATTTTGCAAGCCTTTTGTTCATGATTGAAGTTTTTCCTTTGTCTCCAGATTTAGTAATGTAAGGGCAGTTCATATTACATTTTTATCAAATTTGATGATTGATAGCAATTTGTGTTTTTGGATGAATGGTATTTTTATAATTTGAAATTGCTGCTGATTTTATAATTAATTTAAGATTTTAATAAAATCCATGAAATTAATATTGCAGGAATCATTGGCACTTCATTTTTCTTTGTGAATTTCTTGTAAATTAATCCTATGAGTAGATTTATTATCCCTATGTACAGCATAAAATAAGGAAGTCTATCTATTGTTATGTCTGATCCAGATATTATGAGCATAAAAATATCCCCTAGCTGTATGTATGTTTTTTTGCTCAATATCGAGATTACATAAATTAAAGATATAAAGGATATTGTTGATATAAAGGAAACAAGTTTGAATTTGCAATATAGTGTAAAAAAAATTAAAGAAAATAAGTGGACTTGAAAAAAAATTAAATCATATATTATGCAAAAAGAAGACATTATATAGAAAAAAGTTAAGTTGCTTAGTAGACTTTGCATTAATTTGCATAGTTCTTTTTGATAATTCTATTGAATATGATTGATTGCAAATACGCTAATATGTTGCTCCAAATCATGTATATCATAAATGCAGATGAATAGCTTGATAACAGAACTGCTGAAACTAAAGGCAAAGCAAGAATAAAATTATCTTTTTGTTTTTTTAAAGTGTTCCATTGTTGGGCAATCATTGTTATTGAAAACAATGCTGATAAAAGATTTATATCAAAAGGCAAAGATTTTGCAGTAAAGTATTTGATCAAATTATTTACAGAGTATGGGTCTGATATAGATAGGTCTTTTATCCACAAAAATCCAGCATTAACTGAATCTATGCTTATTGAAATTGCTGCATACAAAGATATAAATAATGGAATCTGGAAAACAAAAGGCAAAATCCCTCCTAATGGATTAATTGATTCTTGTTTGTATAGCGCAAGAATGGATTGCTGTGTAGCAACATTGTTTCCCTTGTTCACTTCTTTAATTCGCTCAATTTGTGGCTGCAATTTTTGAATTTTCATCATTGATATATGGGATTTATATGAAAATGGCGCTAGTATTATCTTTACAATTAAAGTTAACAAGCATATTGCAAATGCAAAGTTGTCAAATATAGATAATATGTAGGATAAAATTGCAAATATAGTTTTGGTTATAATTGATAGAAAGCCGTAGTTTATTAAATTTTCCAATCCATTTGCTTCGTATTTCTTTGCATATTTCTTTAAAATGCTTAATTTCTTTGGACCTGCAAACACATAAAAGCTCCACGAAGAAGATTCTTTAGGGTTAATTGTTTGAGAAGGAAACGCTACATTTGAACTTGAATCATTTGAGTTGTATGAATATGAAATGTTGTTTTTAGGAATTACAGCAAATGCAGAGTATTCGTCTTCAAACCCATGCCATGAATTTGTATTGATGGAAGCATGCTTTTTGCTTGCTCTGATTGTTGCGTCATCTTTTTGATATATAAAATTTCCTTTAACTTTTTCTGTTAATAAGTCTAATCCAATATTAATTGGCTTAGATAGTGCGTTGAAAACAGAGTATTCTACTTTGACTATATAGTCATCTACTATTTGCATGCTTTGTACGAAAATAGATCCTTCAGGACTTTTCCATGTAAGTATTAAAGGCTTATCGCTTGAAAGGGATTCACTATTACTAGACCATTGGTCGTTGTTTGGCGTGTTAGAATCTTTTGAATTCCATGTTGTGCTCCAAGAAGAATCACAATTCAAGATATTGTATTTCTTATTATTATAATTAATCTTCAAATTTGAAAAAGAATTATTATTGAAATGTATTTTTCCTTCGATATTTTTATTATCTATGTTAATTGCTTCTTTGGTTAGTTGTTTATTTACTACAACTTGAGAATTAACTACGCTAGGAACCTTGATTTGGATATTTCTCTTATTGTAAAAAGACCAAAGTACGGCGGCAAATAAAGCCATATTAATATAAAAAAGATATTTTTTCATTGTTTTAATACACTCAAGATATATTAAATCTTCAGATTTTTCAATCTTTTTTTAACTATTTTTTCATTTATAATGTAAGTATATGTTCTTAGTTTTTGCTTTTTTTTGTGGCGTTTTGTTCGCTGATGTAGATTATGAATTGGATAATGTAAAAATGCACTTGATAAGTCTTTGTGAAGACAAGCAAATTACAGGTGATCAGAAAATTAATTGCGAAAAGAAAATTGAAAGCATCAGAAATATTTTGAATGAAGCCTCAAGGAGAAGTTTGACTAAAAAAAATGGGCATGAAATATATATAGAAAATATTATTGAATACATCCCGCTAAATAAATCTGAAGATCAAATATCTAGAAAAGATTACATAAAAATACATCAAGATGGAATTAAACTGATGGCAAGAGGGGATATGAACTCTGCTTATAGGAAATTTTTTAAATTGTCAAAAATGAAATCTTCTGATCCATGTTCCCACTATTATTGGATGGGAATGATTAGATTAAAACAGAAAAAATTTACTAATGCGATTTTGCACTTAGGTCAATTCTATAAATCAATGATTAGAAATAAAAGTGATATTGTGTACAGAAAAAATGAAGATAAAATGCCTAGAAGTATTTTAAATATTATGGAATGCTTGTTAGGTTTGAAAAAAATAGACCAAGCTAAACTTTTGATGGAGTTTTTTGATTCAAAATATGCAAATTATAGAAAAAGCATGCATGAAAAGTACATTATTAACGAAATTAAAAAAGTGGAAAATGTGCTGTAAAACAGGGATGTTTTCGAAGGTCTGAAATAAAAAGCTTGAAAATGCACCCTAAAATTTAGTACAACAGAAAATGTAGGATGCATCTTACTCCTACTCCCAACCAACTCAAAGGAAACGATCAAAATGGAATATGAAATATGAATTTTTTGAAGAAATTTTTGCAATCTAATGGCAAGCGTATGAATGAGCCTTCTCAATTTGAGAAAAAGAATTTCAGCAAGCCAAAGAATGTAATATATGACACTATTGCAAATTATACAAGCCGTGAATCATACTGTGGAAACTTGTATGAAGATAATGTGATAGTGTACAGATGCGTTAATTTGATAGCGCAAAATATAGCAAATATAAAATATGAATTAAAAGATAAAGATGGAAATATACTGAAAGATCATGAAATAGCTAAATTAATCACAAGACCAAATGATAAATGCGATTGGTTTATGATGATTAATGCCACAGTGATTGATTTGTTGTTGCATGGAAATGCTTATTTATACAAATATGATGAAGATGAGATTATTCGTATGAATGCAAAAAATGTTAGAATAGATCGAAATGATTCTGGAGATGCAGAACAATATGCATGCTCTGATGAGTGTAAAATTGATGCAAATGACAAAAAATTCTTGCATATTAAACTATTCAATCCTTCTTCTCCATGGAAGGGAATGAGTCCAATTTCATCTATTGAGAAATCAGCTATGCTTTATAACTCTATTACTAATCACAATCAATCCATATTAAACAATGGAGGAAGGGTTTCTGGGGCATTAGTTTTTGACAATCATTTGACTGATGACCAAATTAGCGATCTAAGAGAAAGATTGGACTCAAGATATTCTGGATCAGATTCTGCTGGAAGAATAATGATTCTAGAAGGAGGTGCTCAATGGAAAGAAATGAGCATTTCTCCAAAAGATATGGATTTTAGCAAAGCAAAGATGGATTCAGCAAGAGAGATAGCATTGGCATTTGGAGTCCCTCCAGTAATGCTTGGAATGCACGAAGCCTCATCTTTTACATATTACAGAGAAGCAAGATCTAATTTCTGGAAAGAAACTCTTTTTCCATTTGCTAGTATGATTTTGAGTCAATTGAAGGATTGGTTATTGCAAAACTATCCGGATTTGCAACTAGAATATGATTTTTCAAGCGTTCCTGTTCTTTCTGCGCAAAAAGAAGAATACGAAAAACATGTTGATGGGCTATCTTTCCTATCTATAGAGGAAAAACGCGAATTATGTGGATACAAAGGAAAATAAAATGAATAAATTAGAACTAACAACTTTCGAAAGAAATAGTGGGCCATTAACAGCTAAACAAATGGATGGAAATTTTCTTTTAATAGAAGAGTCTATTAATAAATTATCTGATCAAATGGTTGTTGCAAATAAGAATGTTGAATCTAATAAAAGCAAAGATTTTTCATTAAATGCTAAAGATTATTCAAATGAAAGTGAATGGCAAATCAGTGAATATCATGATAATAATATTGATTATATAGCCTTTACGTATAAAGGAAATATTATTTACAAAGCACCTGTTCTTTCTGTAAAAGGAAGTTTATTTGGATGTAAATTGAAATTTGTGCCTGATTCAGAAAGCGCAGAAAAAACAATTAATAGAGAAACTGTTGCTATTTGTTTGAAAACTCAATCTGCATATTATATGCATAATAGTGATATGTTATTCATTCCATTTGTGGATTATTCATTATCAGAACGCAATGAAGAAGAATAAAAAATAAAGAATTAGAAAGAGAAAATGAAGTTAGAAATTAAAAATATTAATGAAGATGGTTTATTTTATGGCTATGCAAGCACATTTAATGAAATAGATCTAAAAGGTGATATTATTTTGCCTAATGCATTTAAAGCAGCTATTAGAGATTTTTCTGATATAGATATGCTTTTTCAACATGATTTCGGAATTCCATTGGGTAAGTGGATTGAAATTGAAGAAAATAATGTTGGATTGCACGTTACAGGCAAGATATTTAAAAATTTATATATGGGTGAAGAAATTTACAATATGATAAGAGAGAAAAAAATATGTGGTCTTTCTATTGGTTTTAAGCCTATAATGTATGAAACAGATGGAAATGTCAGAAGATTGACTAAAATTGATTTAAGAGAAATTTCCATTGTTCGATTTCCTGCTAATCGTTCAGCTTTGATTAATAAAGTTGAAAGTTGATTATTTATTACTCAAGATTATTTTTTGTTATTAAAATTAAGAAAGGTAAATTATGAATCAAATTAACAATATAGAGAGAAAAGATGCGAGTCATCAAGATTCGTTGAAAGTTTTTGGAAAGGCATTTTATGAATGCAAGCATGAACTAGAAGAGCAAAGTAAAAAAAATACAGAAGAACAAGTCAGCATTAAACAAGATCAAGAAAAAATTAAAGAAGGGCAAAAAAATATGGAAAACAAACAAAGTGAATTGGAGAAGAAATGCATGGATTTAGATAGAAAAATGTTTGAATTATCAGATAAAAATGATAAAAATAAACCTATCGAAAAGAAAAGCATTTCTTCATGGTCTAAGTGTAATAATAATTTTGAAAAAGAATTTGGAGACTATGTTTGCACTGGAAATTCATTAGAGAGAAAAAATGACATGCAAGAAGTAGGTGGATATTTTACTTTCCCGCATCTTAATCAATATTTAACTCAAATGTCAAGTTATGTTTCTCCAGTTAGGAAATTGGCTTCAAAATATTCAATTCAAAGAGGTAGATCTTTTAAGCTTTCCTTTGTAAATGATATTCAAGTCACTGCAGGAGACTGTGACAATGCTTATGATAATGCAAATTCAACTGATGTGACTTTTAAAAACAATGATATTGAATTATGTCCAATTGAAGCTTGTGCAAACATTCCTCAAGATATGATGCATAGCAAGCCAATTAATTTTGAATCATTTGTTCTTGCTAAAATTGCACATGATATGTCTAAAACAGAGAGAAGCTTGTTTGTAGATGGAGTAGAAGGAAAAATAGATAGCATTGTTCCTTCTGATGATAAATATATTATTGATGGAGATTTCAATTATGAAACTGCCATTAATATGGTGAGTAAGCTTCCAGAAGAATTTCATGGTGAAAATACTGCATGGATGATGACAAGAAGAATGTACAATGAATTTTTGCAATTAACAGACAAGGCTGGAAGGTTTTTGATTCACTCAGATTGTCATAATAAATATTTCTTAAATTACCCAATTTACTTTGTTCCTGAATTAGAAGGAAAGAATTGTGAATTGATTTTTTGTAATTTGAAAAAAGGTTATGCGATTGTAGAAAATGACAACCTGCTTGTGTTGCATGATAAATACAGCAAAAAATCTTTGGTGCAAAATTATGTGAGAAATGATATTGGAGCTAAAGTTATAAGAGAAGATGCTTTTGTTGGCTTTAGAAAAACTCAAGCAGATAGCAAGTAAAGGATAAATAATGAGTGTTGCTAGTAATGATTATCTGCATTTAGAAGAAGAGTCAAATGATTTGCCTGTGGATTTAAATTTCATCAGGAATCATTTTAAAATTTCTCTTCAAGAGAGCGATGAATATATCAAGAAACTTTTGAAAATTGCAATTAGTCAGGCTGAAACCTACACTGATAGATCTATTGTATTAAAAAAATGGGTTTACACGCATAATCAAGTGCAAATGCATTTGCCAAAGCCGCCAATTGCAAAGATCAATAGCGTTGAAGTTATGAAAAATGGAAAATTTGAAAATATCAAAGATTATTGTGTTCAAAAGCATAATGATTACATGATTCTAGAGCTTAATAAGAATAAATATATGAACAAAAAAGTTAGAGTTAAGTATTCAGCTGGTTTTGAAAAAGAAGAAGATTTGCCATCATCTATTTTGCAATATTTATTAAATAGATTTGAGGTTTTATACAATGGATCTGCTCAAAAGAGTGATAATTTAAGAAATCATAACGTTTTGTTGGATTCATTCAAAATCATGAGAAATAAATTATGAGCACAAATTATCCAAACAAATGGAACTCTATTCTTCAAGGAGAAATGCCAAGATTTAGAGATTTTATAGAGCCTATTTTCATAGATGAAGTTTTTGTAGATGGGAAATATGTGCAAAAAGTTACAAAAATGGAACAAATTTGGTGTCATATGGCTCCGTTAAATTTGCATCAAAAACAAACTGGAGTGATTCAGAATTTTTTTGGAATAGTATGCAATCTTGATACAAAGCATTTTTCTATGGCTGCTTGGAATGATAAATATGTAAAAGTTAATTCATTTCTTCAGCCAATTAATAATAGGTACGGCTATTTGTTTGCTAAAGAAATTAGAAGTCAAAGTATTTTTGCAACAGATAATGTGCATATTCAAGAAATTGATAGTAAAGTTCAAGAAAAAAATGATCTGGATACTAATGCTAGCTATCACTCAACTGATATTGAAGAGGGTGATAATGATGAAAGTACATTAGTGCAAACTGATAGTGCAAATTATCAAAATTAAAACAAACAAAAGGTATAGAAATGAAATTAAATGAATGTAATAAGAAAATATTAAAAATTGCATCAAGCGTATTTCCAAATTCATACATTGGATTTCAGGATAATAGTGCGCATGATGTTTTAAATATAGAAATAGAACAGCATGAACAAGATTGTGAAAAACTTTGGATAAGATACTGTATGCGTTTAAAGAAATTCGAAATTAATACAGAATATTATGAGAAGTTTGTCAAATTAAAAAATAAAATATGCAGCGATGAAAAATGCGTTGATTGTGTTTGCGATGTAAACAAAGGAATCATAAGATTTTTGATTGCAATTCAAAGAGATGTTGAAGATGAATGAGGTGGTATGAATTTAATTTTAAAATATGAGGTTGGAAATTATAATGTGATAGATTCAAATCAATGCACGCAAACTCTAGAAGCAAATAGTTTTATGAAGCGTAGTATAAATGGAGATCCTATTATAGTATCAAACAATAATAAATACACATCATCGATATGTGGATTTGGATCAGCACCTGAGATCAGAATGAATGAAATTATGATTTTAGAATGTGCATTAGGCATGAATCAAAATATTAAGCCATCTGAAGAGATTAAAATTGATAGAAATATTGTTCCTGGCTCTTTATTTTTAATAACAGCAGATAATAAAAGAGTATATTTAAAATCTATTGATGAAGCTGAAAGTTATGATGGGTTAAAATTAAATTATAGAATTATGTTGAAAGTGAAGGTCATCAAATTAACATCTGAATTTAAATATGGAAAATCTACTTGGAAATTGGAATTAGAAGAAATATGAGCATTTTATTTTTTGCATCTGAAAATGAAATTAATGCAAGTGATTTAAAAGATGAAGATAAATATAGCAATAAAGTAGATTTAATCAAAATAAGTCAAAATGTTAATAGTAAAGCAAAAGCAGAAATTCATGTAAGCTTGCATGATATTGAAATTATTGAAAAAATTAAACATTGTGCAATTGCATATAATAATAAAGTTGTTTTTTTAGGGAGCATAGTTTCAAAGAGAATTGATAAAATATCAGTTATTATTAGTATGATTTCTGATCCCAAACAAGAAGATATTGAAAAAGCATTTGAGTTAGATCCTATTAATGAAATTTTTAATCCAAGCGGGAAGCATGTAAATGATGTTTTGTTATTTGATTCTCAGAAAAGAGTTTTTAATTTAAATAAGCATGATCCAAATATTTATCATTTAGCTTTAGATGATGATAAAATATATAGCAAAGAATACAATATTCCTAGCAATAATAATTCATTCGAATGCAATGTTAATATTCGTTGGAATGAGCATGAGATGAAAATGATAGACGTGATGAATAGTATAACTTCATATATTTCTAGAGAAGCAGTAAGTAAAATTAAAAAAAATATGCCGAAAAAAGCTCAAAGATTTGGAAAGTATATTGTATCGAATTCTTACATGCGTGATGGCAGAGTTTTTATAACATTAAAAAAGGAGCAGAAGAGAAGTAAATCTGAAGCATGGAAAATGAATTTTAATATTGATAATATTAAAGATTTCAATATTAATTTAAACGGAGACAAATATATTGCTCAATATAAAGCATGGAAAGAAGAAGAGCACTACTTAAGCAGAGATAAAGTTTTATTAAATAATAAGATTTACCAATGCATTTCAGCTCATAAATCAGGTGATTTTATGGATAGAAAAAATTGGGTTGTGATAAATGAAAAGAGCTTTGTTGGATCATCTCAGTATGGATGCAATTTATTTGATTCAGATGCTGGTCAAGACATTTTTCAACAATTATTGAAATTGATTAACTGTTATGTTAGCAAAAATGCATATAAATATTCAATTTCAATTTCTGGGCCAGCAGAATATTGGTCTTTTATAGAAACAATGGATAAAATTAAATTTAAAGATATTCATATGCAAGAAAAATATGCTTATGTATTCTCTTATGAGAAAATATTTCAAAATAATAAAAATGAAGTAAGATTTAAATTGCATTTTAATGAATACAAACAGCCTGATAAAAATGAAAAAATAAATTATGTAGCAGAAAATTATTTTTGCGATAATTATGTTGATATGAATTCAATTAAACAGCATGGTCAGTTTTTGATTGAAAGAATTTATGGAGAGGATTATAATTTGCCTCAATGTATCAATAAAACAAAAATAGATTTTGAAAGAGATTTTGGACAAATAGTTGGTTTGAAAATTATAGATAATGCAAATTATGACCATCATTTTAATGAATTGAGAATGAATTTATATAAGAGCTGTCAAAATGAAGAAAGGAGACATAATGAATATCTTAGATAATTTTTACATACAAGAGATTATTGAATTACCAAAGCCAGAGATAACAATTATTCCACTTGCAAATGATTAATATTGTAATTAAGATTCTTCAATTTTTTAAATTTATAGGATCGTTTATTGGAAACATGTTTATGGGAAAGCAGAGTTATTCAAAATTGTTTTTCTCTAGTGCATCTGATATCTTTAAGTATTTAAAAGGGTGCAATAAATCTTCATTAATACAGAAGCTAAGTGGAGATCAGCATGTTAATATTATTTTAAAAAAGACTATAGAAAGCATTATAAAAGAAGATATACATCACAAAGATAGAAAAAATGCTAGAAAAAGAGATGCTTTACTGAGCAAGCATGAGAAAAGAAAAAGACATATTATGTTATTTTTAGCATTTGCAGGATTATCATTCTGCCTATTAGTTTTAGGCATGATCTCTGATCTATCTACTGAGATGATTTGCATTATTTCTACAGCTGCAGGAATTTTTGGATCATGTCTCAAGGATGCATATGTGTTTGAATTTGGATCAAGATCAAGCAAAGATAAGAAATATTTTGAAAATTGATTTGATTTATTATGAAACATTTGCATATCATTAATCATGAAGAGATGTTTAGTTATGAAATTTGGAGGAGCAACTGTAGCAGATATAGATAAAATTAAGCATTGCATTAAAAAAATATCCCCTAAATTTAATGAACATTCCATTATAATTGTTGTGTCTGCCATGAATGATACAACTAATCAATTAAGAGATTTAATATCTCAAATTTCATCAGAAAATGAATGCGCTCTTGAAAAGCATTCAGGAAATTTGAATTCCATTAAAAAATATTCCAATATTGCATCAGATTTAATATTATCATCAGGAGAAACAATAAGCGCTGGAGTTTTTTCATTGTGTTTGCAAGATTGTGGCTATAAATCGATTCCCTTATGTGGGTGGCAGCTTCCTATTGTTACTGATGATAATTATGGAGATGCTGAAATTCAGCAAATTTCTATGAAATACATAAAAGAATTGATAAATCAAAAGACAATACCTGTTGTAGCCGGATTTCAAGGAATTTCTCCAAGCAAAAATATTACCACATTAGGGGAAAGTTCTTCTGATTTGACTGCTGTTGCTATTGCTGCTGAGCTAAATGCAGATTGCTATATATACAAAAATGTATCTGGTGTTTTTACTTGTGATCCAAATTCAAATTCAGGAAAGAAAATAGATAGCCTTAGTTATGAAAATATGGAAATTGCATCTAAACATGGAGCAAAAGTTGTTTGCTACAAAGCTGTGAAATATGCGAAAAAGCATAATGTAAAAATATTTGTAGAATCTGCATTTCAAAAAGAATCTGGCACAATGATTTCTAATAATTTTTCACAAAAAAATATTGTAACATCGCAGCAAGCATTTATAATCCCCTTAGAAAATCATGATCCAATTCCAAGTGAGCATATTTTTACATTTGGCAAATGGTGTATTTTTTCCAATCAAGAAGAATTTGAAAATTATGCTTTAAATAACAATAAAAATATTTCAAAACAAAAATATATGAAAATAACTTTAATACATCCAAGCAAAATTGCAAAAGATCATTTTTTGAATATTGCAAAGAAATATTCCGAAATATACTCTTGCATGGACTCATATTCATGGATTTGCATTGAAAAGAAATACGCATCAAATTTAGAAAAAGATTTGCATGAGAGCTTTGTTAAATGATTTTGCTTAATTAATTTCCTATATAATATGCATTTGCAAAAGAAAAATCATAAGCATTGTTTAGATTTTTCATGATGATAGATTTCAATTCCCACAATAATTCATTTATTGAAATTTTTCTTATAAATATTTATTTTTTCTTGAATGTATCAAAATGATATCCAAAAATTTCTTTTAAGCTGCTAAAAACAATTTTCCAAGGCGCATTAAGCGATCTATTGTTTTGTTTTGATTAGTAATTTGCGCTATCTAAAGTCAAATTCACTTTCTCTCATTAATATTTATTTCATTTTACTTGCTTTGCAAATTCTTCGATATATTTGCGCTATTTGATTTTTTACTTTCTTCTTACTGTTCAATATTTATTGAATGCTCAAGATTTCTATTTCATTTGAAAGTATTGCAATCAGATGATTGATCACTTTTAAACTAGTTGTAATTAATCATTGCGTAATTGGTGAATGAGCATGCAATTAAAAGGAAAACATGCATCGTAATTAAATATATAACAATGTAGAAAATGCTTAAATTTATAATTTATTTCATAATATATATTGGTTTTTTTGAATACACAGCAAATACATTCTGATTCATAGCGTTTAATGCAATATTGTATAAATTAAACTAAAAATCTTAATTGATTCAATTACTTTTCTCTGAAAACTACGGTTCCAGTGCCTGAAATCCATCCATTATCTTTGCTGGCTTTTTGTAGGTTTCTAGGATTGATATTTACTTTGACTTTATCTCCCATAGTTATTCTTATTTTATTATTTCTGATTTTGCCTGATAAGCAAGCAATAATCCTAAGCTCTCCCTCTACTTTTGTTTTGGTTTCTACATCTGATACCAATAAAATTTTCATTTTTCCAGCACACACAGATTCAACTATCCCATAAAACGGTACAGAGCTAGAATTCATACTTTAAATCTTCCATAACAAGTATTGTAAATGAGATGCAATAATTCGTCAAGAAATAATCATAAATAATAATTTGAATTACGGTAGCATTAAATTGCATAAAAAAATAATTTTATATAAATGTAATATGTATTGAATTGTAAATAAAATGCAGTTTAGTGCAAATTATTGATCATCTTGATCTTTGAGAAAATCAGGAAGATTATTTTTTACAGAAACTTCCTCTTCGCTCTTTTTGTTTTTTTTCCAGAAATTTAAAACAGACCATCCATTTTTTTTGTCATTTGTTTTTGAATTGCTATAATCAGCTTTAAACTCACTATTTGGTTCATTTAGATTATAATGCTTAGATCCAATAAATACATTATCATCTCCATCTTCATCATAATTAGCATTCACTTTTTTTCGTTTTTTCTCTTCCCCATCTTTTTTTATTTCACTTTCATTGATTTTGCTTGTTCCAAATATGAAAATTCTTATTGAATCATCTTCGTTATCTGAAAAAGTCGCTCCAAGAATAATATGTGCATTGCTAGAAACTTCTTCATTAATCTTTTGAGTAGCATCAGAAACATCGTCCATGCTTAAATTAGGTCCACCTGTAATACAAACCAATACATGGTCAACATTCTTCCAAGAAAAATCACCAAAATCTAATAATAAATTAGACATTGCTGTTGCAGCAGCTTTCGCTCCTTTATTTTCTCCACTTGCAATTCCGCTTCCCATCATAGCTTTATTTCTTCTGTCTTTTACAACAGTAGATAAATCTGCAAAGTCAACATTAATTAATCCTGGATTTTTAATGATATTCACAACGCTGCTAATGCAATCCGCAAGAAACTTATCCGCAATGCCAAAAGCATCTACAAATGGAGTGTTTCCAGCTGTAATACTGTGTAGATTTTGATTAGAAACAATTACTAATGTATCGACATTATTTTGCAATTCTTCTATTCCTTTTTCTGCAACATTGACTCTATGCGATCCTTCAAAATTAAAAGGCTTTGTTACAATTCCCAATGTTAGAATTCCTGCAGCTTTTGCAGCTTCTGCAATAACTGGAGCAGCTCCAGTTCCAGTTCCTCCTCCCATTCCAGCAGTGATGATAACCATATTTGCATCGCTCAAAAATTCCATTATAGAATCTATGCTTTCTTCTGCAGCTTTTTTACCACACTCCGGCTTGGAGCCAGCCCCTAAACCTTGAGCTGTTTTTGTTCCAAGTTGTATTTTTTTTGCGCAATTAGATTCATTTAATGCTTGTATATCAGTATTGCAAACTGCAAATTCAATGTCGCATAATTCTTCAGTGTCTCCAGAAAACAAACTATCAGAAACTTCGCTTTCATTTGATGAGTCATTATTATGTTCATCTTTTGAAGTAAGAATAGCATCTAATTTATTTTTGATAGATGCTTTGGTAGATTTGCCCTTAATCATATTATTGACTGCATTGCATCCAGCTCCACCAACACCAAGAACAACAATCCTAAGATTCATATTTTTTTTCATTACCATCTCCATTAACTATTTATTAATCATATCATAAATTTTTTTTAACCCAAGCAATATATAGTGAGAAATTTTCAACAAAACGCTTTTTTTCTTTATTTTGTTTTTTGTTTTCTTTAAATAAGCATCAATAATAGTAATGTTTGAGTCAAAATTATTTATATTGGATTTATTTAATAAATACAGATTTTTTTCGAAATATTTGTTAAACATGAATTCAATTCCATGTATTTCTGCAAATTCTCCAAATAAAAACAATCTATTGCTATAGTCCAATTTGTTTTCAACTGTATTTTTTAATTGAGAAATAAACTTTTTAATCAGTGGAATGGTTTTATGAATAAATTCATAGTGAGATATTGTATTCTCAGATAAATTCCTTTTACTTAATTTTATATGATGATTTTTGTCATTTTCATTTGCAATTCCTCTGCAATACTTTTTCCTCAAATGACTTGCTTGTTTTATGGATATATTAAATTTTACTGCTATTTCATTATCTATTATACTGTACCCCATATTAATATTTATGATTTCAATTGGAATGTGATTTTTTATTGAATAAATTATCGCATTTTCTTCTTTAATATTTAAAATTGTTGATCCAAGTTTTCTGTCATCATCATGCAATATTTCATTAAACAATTCATAATCATATACGCTGTAATCAACAACATTGATGTATAGATTGTTAAAAGCATTTCTGAAATTATTGATAATTGCCCTTTGCGTGCAAAATATGCTCCAAGTAATTTGGCATATAGAGCCTTCCATGCCCATTGGATTTTCTATTTTTTGCTCATCCATTTTTATTGAGCATGGAAAACATTTTATAAGATATAAATTATTTTGATTGCATGTTTTTTTTAGCTGAAAAATCATTTTTTTCATATGATCTATGTTAAATTTAGACTTTATTTTAATTTGCGTTGAAAGATAAATAATTTTAATTTGCTCAGAAGGCAAAATAACAACTGTATCCTGAAGTTTGACATTTGTGCTTAATTCAAGTTTTTTAACTAATTCATGTATTTTTTTTGTAAATTTATTAAGATCAGTGATAGTTCCATTAGATATTCCTTGAGAATCAAGAATATCTGTAGCTATTTTTTCTTTTTCCTTGACAACACAACCAGTTGTCTGTTTTTCTCCAAACTGAAGAATTAATTTATGCATTGCAAAATTATATCATTATTAATCATTGAAATTAAGCTATTTATGAAATTAAATATTATTTATTATTATTTGGTTTTCTGTTTAATTTGCAGAAAAGCTAATTTTTTGAGCTATTAATTAGAAGATTTTGACGAAGGCATATTGGTCATATTTTTTAAAAGTTCGCAATATATATTTTGAAGAATTTTTATATTAGATAATTCTGTGCATTCATTTGTTTGATGCGCTTGATCTTCATTAAGTCCAATTTCAACTACTGGGCCTAATTTGGTTAGAAATCTACCATCACTAGTTGCTCCATTTGCATTAAAATCTATTTCTTTGCCTGAAATATTTTTTACACTATCTCTAATCCATTGAATGATATTTTTATCATGCACAACAAATGATTCTCCATGCTTTTTCCATGCAATAGAGTATTTTATGTCATATTTATTGCATGCTTTGTTGATTTTTTCTGATAGCTTTTCAATTATTTTTTCTCCTGTATAGTTAGAGTTAAATCTAGCTCCAAAACATATTTGCAAATCTCCAGGAATTACATTTTCAGTTTGATTTTCATTGCTTATGCCAGTAACTTGAACTCTGCTTGCTTCAAAATATTCATTTCTTTCTCCAATGGTTTTATTATGCAGAATATCTAAAATATCTTTTAATGGATTGATTGAGCTATTTGTAAACTCAGGATATGCGATATGACCCTTTTTCCCTTTAAGGGAAATAATCCCAGTAACGCTTCCACGCCTTCCTATTTTTATTGCATCGCCTGCAATTTTATAACAAGACGGCTCTCCTAATACAAATAAATCAAATTTTTCATTTGATAGCTTATGATTTTCTATAACTTTTCTTATGCCATCTACTGCATCACCTTCTTCATCTGTGGTAAGTAATACACTAACAGTTCCTTTAATATTATTTATACAATCTTTCAAAGCTGATAAGAAACAACCAATTGCCCCTTTCATATCAACAATTCCCAATCCAGAAATCATTTCCTTTCCATTTGAATTTTGTTGAGTTAGCTCGTAAGGATTGTGATTCCATTCATTTCCAGGAGGCACTACATCTACATGCCCTCCAAAGCATACATGAGGACCATCTGATTTTTTTAGTTTCGCAAACATATTGTATACAGGGCCATATTGAATGATTTCTACTGAGAAATTTAATTCTTTTAAAAAAGATGATACATATTCCAAGCAATCTAAGCCAAGGGGGGTTATGGATTTAAAGCTAATTAATTTTGATATAATCGATAATGTTTCAGAGTTATTCATGTGCAATTATTTATTCTTAATGCTTATAAAGTCAATTGAATAATGGCGCTATATTAAATTATAATTTTGTTGATAAAACACAAACATTAAATGTCATAATTTGCCTATTTATTTGTAATATGGATGAATTAATAGTATCTTTATCACAATGAAGTATTCTTTAATTATTTGTTTGATGCTATTTGGTTGCAACAAGAAACTGGAAAGGCCAAAATCATTATGTAAAGAATTAAAGCATGCAAAATCCAACGCAATAAAAAAACCAAAAAAGAAAATGTGCATTCCGCTTGGTTGGGACAATAAGATGAGTGTTACTTTTGCAGATTATTCTGCAATTGAGATTCTTAAAAAGATTTCTGAACAAAGCAGTATTTCAATTAATATTTCTGAAGAATTGAAAGATAAAAAAGTATTTTTTTCATGCAAAAATATTTCATCATTAGAGGCTGTCAAGAAATTATGTGCTTTAGCTGGATTTAGAATAGTTATACAAGATAGTGATATACAAATAGTCAAAGATGAGGAATATGAGTTTTTTCACGAAATAGCATTTTTATCCAATGTGAGAAGCGCAAGCACTAATACAAATGTTAGCGCTGGATGCGAGAAGGGTGGTTTGAACATTGGATCATCTGTAAATTTGAGCAATAAACATGATTACGACATTTGGAAAGAAATAGAATCTAATCTTAATTTTATTCTTGGAGAAAATAATAAAAAATACACAATTAACAAACAAGCTGGAGTTTTAATTGTTAGAGGAAAGCAAAGAACGCAAAAACAAATTCATGATTTCTTGATGCAAGTGCACAAAAGAGCATCAAGTCAAGTTTTGATCGAAGCGAAAGTTTTATCTGTTAAATTGAATCATGACTTAAAAACAGGAATAAACTGGAATTCTCTTAATTTATACAGAAACATAAAAAATAAAGTTGATTGGGCAGTGGGCTCAGAAACACAAAATAGCAATGCGCTTAAAATTTTCACTTCACAAAAAAGTGATGATGGTGAGATAGTTAATGATAGCTTGATTGATCTTTTAGAGAATTTCGGAGAAGTATCTACAGTTTCTAACCCAACCACAACAGTTCTAAATAACCAATACGCTATATTTAAAGTTGCGGAAAATCAGATTTACTTCAATTTAAAACAATCAGATTTATCTTGGAAGAAATCTGTTGGGGAAGATAAAGTTTTGAGAGCATTTAGCAGTGAGATTAATACAGTGCCAGTTGGAACTATGCTTTCTGTTCAGCCATCAATAGATTTTAGAAACAGAACAATTACATTGCTAGTTCACCCTACAATCTCTGATATAAGTCATTTTACTAAAGACCCAGCAGTCCCTCTTATGGCAAATGATATAAAAGTTGAATCTAAGGTTCCAATAATTTCTACCCAAGAAATGGACAGCACGATACGTGTTGATGATGGAGATTTAGTAGTTATTGGAGGGTTAATTAAAAAAAGAAGCGCAAAAGAAAAAGAAGGAATTCCTGGAGTTAGAAAAGTTTCTGTTTTAGGATCGACAAACCGCTCTGAAGTTTACGAAGAAATTGTTATCATGATAAGGGCTTATATTGTAGATTCTCCTGAATATAATTTAATAAGCAACGCAAAAGATTATGAGCTATTTAAGTTAAATGCAAGGAAATGAAATCACTTATAATCTAAAACAATAAATTAGAAAATAATTAAATATTCTTTAAAAATCAATAGATCAATTCCTTTTTAATTAAATTATCGAAACTCTATTATTGATTGATGATTTTTGAGAGAATTATTATATGTCGTTGAATCAATATTATAGGTGTCCAGTTGGTTTTCAAGGAAAGATATACATGGTATCTCATGAAACTTTATGGTCTTGGTCAAAGGAAAATGGACTAAATAGATGGGCTATGCTTCAAAATACAGCCATAGATTTATCTTTATCCCCAAACGGAAAGCATTTAGCATTTACTGGATCTGAAGACAGTAAATCAGATGTTTATATCATAGATATTAATAGTCATAAGCCAATTAGAAAAACTTTTTATGGAGGCTCTACTTATGTAGTTGGATGGCTTGATAATGATAATATAATTTATGCAACAAATTATGAATTACCATTCAAGAATCAATTTCAGCTGTTCGTTTTAAATATAAAAGATGATTCCACAACAAAGATTCCTTGTGGTCATGCAGGATTTATTGCATATGATGGTAAAAATAAACCTGTAATACAGAGATTTGGATATGGATATAGTAATTGGAGAGGGTATAAAGGAGGAACAGTTGGTGATTTATGGATTGCATCATCTGATAAATTTAATTTAAAAAATTCATCAAATGCAAATTTTATCAAACTTCCATTTGAAAACAGCAATGCACTATCTCCTTTATGGGTAAAAGATAGATTATTTTTTCTAAGTGATTGTGATGGAATCGGAAATATATATGAATACAATGTCGATGAAAAGTCTTGGAAACAACAAACTAATCATGATGATTTTTATGCAAGGGGAATCTCAAAATATGATGAAGATAAAATATTATACAGCAAGGCTGGAGATATATATTGCTTTAATGTTGAAACAGGAAAAGATGAAAAACTAGATATAGAAGGTCCTAGCTATAGTTTTGAACAAGATAAATTTTACAATGAAAGTAATTATGAATTGATAACTAGTGGAGATGTGAATAACAAAGGATCTGAAGTTTCTTGCGCAATAAGAGGAAAGGTATTTTCTAAGGCATTGTGGAACAAAGGACACAAGCTAAGAAATGGAAATATTCGATGCAGAATTGCCTTTTGGAATAAAGATAATATATTAGTTACAATTCAAGATAATGAAAATGACTCAATAATTACTTATCATGATAAAGAAGAGTCTAAATTTAAAGTTGAAGGAATTGGAAGAATCGAGAAATATATTATTTCTGAGAATAATATAATTGCAACTATAAATAATCGTAATGAAATGTGGTTGATTGATATTGACAAGAAAAATGCAGAGAAAATACTGGATAATGGAAATAAATTTAGAGGATTTGACTGGTCTCCAGATGGAAAATGGATCGTTTACAGTAGAATGATTTGCTCAAGCATTTCATCATTATTCTTATATAATTTAGATTCAAAAAAGCACACACAAATTACTCCTTCAGAATTTAAAGATGCATCTCCAAGCTTTGATCCAAAAGGTAAGTATATATACTTTCTATCATTTAGGGATTTAAAAACTGAATTTGATCCTATGTCATTTAATTTGTATTTTAAACATGGGGCAAAGCCATATGCCATTTCATTGGAAAAAGATTCCAAAGATCCATTTGTAGATTGGATGAATGTTAAAGATGAAGATGACGAAGATGATGATTTAGAAGATGAAGTAGTTATTTCAGATGAAAACAAAGAAGCGAAAGCTGCTGAATCTGATAAAAAAGATGACGAAGAAGAAATTGAGCCAACTAAAATAGATTTAGATGGGATAGAGCTCAGAACATTTGCTTCTTCAATTAAGCCAGGAAAATATCACAAACTAATTGCTATAGAAGATAAATTATTGATTTCACACGACAAAAAGCTTGACGTATTTAATTTTCAAAATCCAAAATTAGAAAACATAGTATCTGATATGACAAGCTATAAATTATCCCAAAATAAAAAATGGATTATTTATGCCAATGAAGAAAAATTGCGAATCGGTCAAGCTGGATCTAAATTTGAAGAAAATGATACTTCGCACAAAAAAGGTGGATGGGTTGCTGTAGATGATATTGAGGTTGAAATTGACCCAAGTGAAGAATGGACACAAATCCTTAATGAAGTCTGGTGGTTAACTAAAGAGCATTTCTGGGAATCAAGTATGAATAATATAGATTGGGATTCTATGAAATCTAAATATCAAAGTTTAGTGAAGAAAATTAAATCTAGAAATGAGCTAAACTCAATTATTGCTGACATGATTGGAGAGTTGAAAACTTCTCATGCATATGTTTTGGAAAAAGGAGATGTTTTTGAGCCTGAGCATAGATTCCATGGTTATTTGGGCGCAAAATTCACAAAAGTAGAAACAGGATTTAAGATAGATGAAATATACTATAATAAGAACTGCAAATCTCCGCTTCATTTAAATGCTAAGGCAGGAGATATAGTAACAAGTGTAAATGGACATGATATGAATAATAAAAAAGATGTTCATATTTATTTGAATAAAGAAAATAACTCCATAATTCTAAATAATGATAAAGAAATTTACATTAAGCCTATGAAATCATGGAGCGAGCTTTCTTACCATAGATGGATAGAGAAAAATGTTTCTATAATTAAAAATAGATCAGATAAAATAGGGTATGTTCACATTCCTGACATGGTCGAGAATGGCTTTCAAGAATTTTACAGAAGATATATTTTTGAACATAGAAAAGATGCACTTGTAGTTGATGCGCGATACAATAGTGGAGGATTTTTATCTTCTTTGATATTGGATAAATTGCAAAGAAGAAGGTCTGCATATTCGATTCCAAGACACGGCACAAAGGATCCTTATCCTGATGAGTCTCCCTCTGGGCCAATGATTCTTCTGTGTAATGAATATACTGGTTCTGATGGAGATATTTTCACTAGAATGTTTAAAGAATTAAAGCTTGGTCCAGTAATTGGAAAAAGAACTTGGGGTGGAGTAGTTGGAATTTGTCCAAGATATTATTTAATTGATGGAGGATTAACCAGTCAGCCAGAATATGGAATTTCAATGAACGGGACTGGATTAGACATGGAAAACAATGGAGTTGAGCCTGATGTTGAAGTAGGAATTTTCCCACAAGATTTTGAAAATAATCATGATCCACAATTAGAATATGCAATTGACCTTCTTTTAGAAAAGATTTGACAGTCTTTTATAAAATAATTTTTTGCAAATTTTTTGCAAATTTTTTGCAAAATAAAATTTTCACTAGAAGAAATGCTATAAGATTTTTGCCCTAACATATATAAAATATATTTTCAAATATAGCGAATAAATTGTTTTAATATTACACTTTCATTAACGAGGGCTTAAATGAAATTTAAAAGACTATTAACTAAATCAAATCCATATGAAAGTATAAAATTTACTGAAAGAAGTAGTAAAATTATAGATTTAAATGGAAACACTATAAAATCATTTGAATCTATACTTGTTCCAGAAGGTTGGTCTCAAACTTCAGTGGATATTATTGCGCAGAAATATGCTAGAAAAGCAGGGGTTCCTAAATTTACTAAGCGTGTTGCAGAAAAAAATGTTCCAGAATGGATTCAAAAATCAATTCCAGATGAAGAAAAATTAGGAAAATTAAGCGAAATAGAAAGATATGATGCAGAAGCAGATTCTAGAAAAATATTTGATAGATTAGCTGGTGCATGGACTTATTGGGGTTGGAAATACGGATATTTTAATTCAGAAGAAGATGCAAAAATATTCCACGATGAAATTTGTTACATGTTAGCATCTCAATCAGCAGCTCCTAACTCTCCTCAATGGTTCAACACCGGGCTATATTGGGCTTACGGAGTAACAGGAGAGCCTCAAGGGCACTATTTTGTAGATCCAGAAACATTAGAAACATGCAAGTCTTCTTCTGCATATGAAAGACCTCAGCCTCATGCTTGTTTTATTCAATCTGTTAAAGATGATTTATTGCAAGAAGGCGGAATTATAGATCTTATTGCAAGAGAGACAAGAGTTTTTAAATATGGATCTGGAAGCGGAACAAACTATTCTACTTTAAGAGCTAAAAGCGAATCGCTTTCTTCTGGTGGAATTTCTTCTGGATTATTGAGCTTTTTAACTGTATTTGATGAAAATGCTGGAGCAATAAAATCTGGAGGAACAACTAGAAGGTCAGCAAAAATGGATATTGTTGATGCAAATCATCCAGATATAGTTGAATACATTAGATGGAAATCTAAAGAAGAAGACAAGGTTGTATTTTTATCTGTTGGTTCTAAATTAATTAACAAAACTATTAACAATATTAAAAATGCATGCAAATCTTGGGCAGGAAAAGAAGACCATAAATATGATCCAGAATTTAATGAACAATTAGGAAATGCATTATGTGAAGCAGAAGAAAAAGATGTTCCTTATGGATATCTTAATAGAGTTATTAAGTTGATCGAACAAGGCGTAGAGGTGGATTGTCAAATTCTTACAACTGACTTTGAATCTGAGGCATATGCTTCTGTTTCTGGTCAAAATTCAAACAACTCTGTGCGTGTTGGTAATGATTTTATGAATAAAGTTGAAAATGAGTCTGGCTATATAAATCTTATTTACAGAACAAATAATCAAATTGCTGAAAAAATGGAAGTTTCTGACTTATGGCATGAAATTAGCAAATCAGCTTGGCTTTGCGCTGATCCAGGAATTCAATACGATACAACAATTAATGATTGGCATACTTGCAAAAATAGCGGAAGAATTAATGCGTCAAATCCATGTTCAGAGTATATGTTCTTAGATGACACTGCGTGTAATTTAGCATCTATTAATTTGTTGAAATTTTATAATCACAATGATGGAAAATGGAATTTTGAGCAGGATAAATTTGTTCATGCTGTTCAGCTTTGGACTACAGTTCTAGAAATTTCAATTGCTATGGCTCAATTCCCATCTAAACTTATTGCTCAAAGATCATTTGATTTCCGTACACTTGGATTAGGATATGCAAATCTTGGAGCATTATTAATGCAAAGTGGAATGCCATACGATAGCGAAGAAGGTAGGGCGTTATCTGCATATATTACAGCTTTAATGCATGGTGAATCTTATAATACTTCTGCAAAATTAGCTAAAGATTTAGGCGCATTTTCTAAGTTTGATGAAAATAGAGAATGCATGTTAGAAGTTGTGAAAAATCACAAATCTGCTATTTTTAATGGAGAATTTTCCAATATTGGGATTAAGCCAATTGTATTAAATTGGGACGCATGTCCTATTAAAGATAAATCTAGATTAGAGAATTTATGGAATGAAGTTGTTCAAAATGGAGAAAAGTATGGTTATAGAAATGCTCAAGTAACATTACTTGCTCCAACAGGAACAATTGGACTTCTAATGGATTGTGATACACTTGGAATAGAGCCAGACTTCTCTCTTATTAAGCATAAAAAACTTTCAGGTGGAGGTTATTTCAAAATTATTAATAATTCAATTAAGCCAGCGTTGAAATCTCTAAATTATAATGATAAGCAAATAAAAGATATCATAGGGTATGTTGTTGGGCATGGTAATTTGGAAGGAGCTCCTGGATTAAGCAATGCAATGTTAAAAAAAGCTGGATGCACAGATGAAATGTTGAATAGAATTTCTGTAGCTTTGAAAAATGCATTCGATATAGATTCTGTATTTTCTTGGGCTCTTAATGAAGAAGATTTGAAACAATTAAAAGTTGAAAACTCTAAAGAATTATTCAAAAAACTTGGAATTTCCAAAGATGATAAGTTGGCTGCAAGTAAATTTGCTTGTGGATTTGGAACAATTATAGGGGCTCCTCATATTAAAGAAGAGCATTTGGCAGTGTTTGATTGCGCTACACATGGAGAAAGATTCATATCTGCTGAAGGTCATATAAAAATGATGGCGTCCGTACAGCCATTCTTGTCTGGAGCAATATCAAAAACAATTAATATGTCTGAAAATGCAACAATTAAAGAGTGTGGAGATGCGTATAAATTAGCATGGGCGTTAGGAACAAAAGCAATTGCATTATATAGAGATGGATCGAAATTAGCTCAGGCATTAAATTTGACAAACAAGTCTGCATCTTACAAAAAGAAAGAGAGTGGCGATAGCTCTAATAACACAAATAGCATTAATTCCCACGACAACCAAGCGAAAGGTTTTTCTGATGATAGCGAATTAAAAAGAGGTCAAAAGGAGTCTTTGCCTAAAAAAAGAAGAGGCTATACTCAAAAAGTCACAATTGGAGGGTATACTTTTTATCATACAACTGGAGAGAATGAAAACAATGATATTAGAGAAGTGTTTACAGCTGGAATGGGAACTGAAGGCGCGTCATTTAGAAGTTTGATGAATTGTTTATCAAAATCAATTTCTATTGGACTTCAACATGGAGTGCCTCTTGAAAAATATGTTGATGCGTTTGCATTTACTAAATTTGAGCCGTATGGCCCTATTCAAGGTCATGATAGAATTAAATATGCAACATCCATTGTTGATTATTTGATGAGAGATTTGGCGATTTCTTACAGAAACATGGATCATCTTGCGCATGTTGAAGTTGCTGAAGAAGAGAAAGACAATGACCCAAAAACTGATAGAGATTTGAAAAAAAGCTTAGGATACACAGGGGATATGTGTAGCAATTGCAAAGAATTTACAATGAGACGAGTAGGAACATGTTTGCAATGCGAGAGTTGTGGGTCTACAAGTGGATGTTCTTGAAATCAAAGAATATTCATGCTTTGTTTGTTGAAATTTTGCCCAAACCATAAAGTAAAAATTAATAATGCAAATGAAAAAATAAAAGCTTATAATTCTTTCTCGCAAGAGATTTTTATTTTCCCAAAACAGAATGAAATATTCAACAAAAATTTACAATTTATAGTAAAAATTTTCAGCGAAATTAAAAAGTTAAGAATAAAATAATTAATCTTTAATAATTTCAACAATATTCATTAAATCAATTTTCAATAATGATTAAATAAAAGATTAAATAAAAGATTAAATAAAAGATTAAATAAAAGATTAAATAAAAGATTGAATAAAAGATTGAATAAAAGATTGAATAAAAGATTGAATAAAAGATTGAATAAAATATCAGAAAATGAATGCTATATAAAAGCTTTCATTAATCCAAGAATTAAAATAGCATGAGCTAGCAATGATGCTATTGATACTTTATTTTTAAAATTAATATTATTAATTTTTTGACCACTTTCTTTCATGTAATTTAAGCGATATGTATTTTTATTTAAAAATTTCTCCATTGAAAATGCAGTTATTAAACTAGAAAATATTAAATTAATTGCTCCTAAATAATATTGCTTCGAAATCATGAAATACAATGCGCTAAATTTTGCCAAAAACCCTGGAGTTAATGGAGCGCCTACTAATGATAATGCAGCATATTTTAGTATCCAAGATTTTTTACAATCTTCCATAAGAAACAAAGTTGATTTTGTCCATATATGATGCAATAAGTATAATTTAGTAAGGTAAAAATTGCCTGATTTATCAAAAAAACAAAATTCAAAAATAGCAATATTTAATAAAATTCCAATTTGACTCATGATGTGAAAACTAAGTATTTTTCTATTTTCTCTAGATTGATATGCTAAAATTGATCCAAAAATAGAGCTAATAATTGACAATATTTCCAATATGTTAATTTGTTTGAAAGGCAAAGCATCCATCCTAATCCATGGCATTAGTATTAAAATTGAGTATAAGGATATTTTTGTTATAATTCCTGACGCCCAAAATGATATATAATTTGGCATATTTTTATACAATGATATCCATAGTCCAAATGGGTATATTCCGCATTTGATTAAAAATCCTATCAACATAACATATGAAGATATGAATGGCTTTTGTTGTGAAAATATTATTAAGTGCCCTTGTTCTAAATAGAATAATGCGACTCCAAATACAATGATAAAACTAGCCATCATTTGATATTTTAAGTATTGTTTCCATTGAGAGAATCCAGATTTTATCAAGCAAAATAAAAATCCAATTAAAACTATTTCATATCCAACATACATATTGAAAAAATCTGTTGTGCAAGTTATTTTATATATTCCATATAAATTGGCTAGAAATCCAATTGATAAGTTTGGACTACACAATATTGCTAAAGAAGTTAATGCGCTTGCAGATAATGCTATAAATATACCAATGTTATTTGGCATGATTTTTATAATTCTTGGGTCAAAATTAATTAATTGCATATTAATAGAATAGTAATCATGTAACAATAATGCAGAACAAATAAATATAACTGATATATTGGTATATTTTATAGTTAATGAATTGCACTTTAATTTATCAAAAAAAATATTCAATAAAACTGCAGAAAATAAAATGAACAAAGATGCAGAAGATAATGTTAGCATCATTTTTTTAACAACAACGCAATCATTCCAAGTCCAATTACAATTGAAGTAAGGATAAAAGATTGTTCCAATAAATTGTTTTTATGCAAATAAAGCAAAAATAAATTAATTGCCTGCCCTATTAAAATATATCCGAATATGGATGTGTTGTTGTTTTGTCTTATAAAGTACAATCCAAATGTTAATAATATCATTATACTAATCACGTTGTGCTCTTCATCAATTAATTCTCTTGTGTCTTTTTAAATTTTTCATTATAAGAAGAGCTCATAATCAATTTTAAAGAAATAAACGTAATTGCAAAAACAGCTAGATCAAATAGAATTTCCAATTTTTTAATAGAAATGATATCAAAATAAGACAAAGGAAAATAAGATGAAACAATCAATATGGCTAGAGATATATAAATTAAATCACTAAATCGCTTTACTTTATTGAATAGATTAGTCGCATGTGAAATACTATTAAACAGTTTAACAGTGTAATTCTTAGAAAATCTATCATTCATATTGCATGCCTTGTCATTACATGAATTCAAATTATTTTGTTTTTCCTGATATCCAAGCGCCATCAATACTCCTGCTGGAAAGCCTCCTTTTATATTAAAATGCATTCCAGTTATATATCCAATTGAATAAAAAAATAACTTTCTTCCAAAAAGCAGAGAAAAAACATAGACTGCGCCAAATGTCATTAAATATTCTGACATTGAACATGAATTACTGCTATTTAAACATGCAAAAGCAATGCCTATAGAAATATTTTTAAGCGAAGATATAAATAAATTCTGAGAAGATTGTTTGTTATTTCCAGAAAATTTATTTATATTCATGGAAGATTTTCTCATGCTTATAGCAGATTGATCAAATTTTTCACTTTGAAAAGATTTTTTATATTTCATAAATTAGCCTTATTTGCTTTTTTATAATTTGTCATTTACACACTTTCGTTTATCCTTTTTGCTAAAAATAAATTCATTAATGCAAAAGTATTTTTGATTTAATTGGAGAATACCCAAGAGACCACATAGATTTAGTTTCTATTAAATCAATATTATTATTATTCATTAAACAAATATGATTTCTAATCTTTTTTATCTCATTTGAAAGTTGTTGATCTTTATTGTTCAATTTTCTCATATTTGACTTTAAATCATTTATCTTAAAATACATATCAATGTTTTTCATAGCAAAAAATGCAAATATAGAAATTCTAATTAAATTCCCTATTAATTTTTTGAAGCCAAAGTTAAGCATCAGTTGCATTTCCCATATTAAGAAACTTAACAGCCCTTTTTCTTTTTATTGATTCAGGATTCTCTTTGAACTCTTTTATTAATTTATTAACATGGTGCATGATATATTTTTTTACTTGATCCATAGTGGCTGTTTTTGATTGATGTGCTCCACCTTTTGGTTCTGGAATAATATCGTCAATCATTCCGTATTTATATAAATCTTGAGCTGTTAGTTTTTGTGCTTCCGCAGCCTTTTCTTTATATTTTTGATCTTTCCATAAAATTGCAGAGCACCCCTCGGGTGAAATAATTGCATATATAGAATTCTCAAGCATTAAAACCACATTAGAAAGAGCCAAAGAAATTGCTCCTCCAGATCCTCCTTCTCCAATTATTACGCTAATATTTGGAACATTTAAATCAGATGATAATTCAAGACACTTAGCTAAGACATAACCTTGCCCTCGTTCTTCAGAAATAATTCCAGGATACGCTCCACTTGTATCTATCAAAGTTAATACAGGAATTTTCAGCTCACTTGCAATTTCCATCAACCTGCATGCTTTTTTATATCCATGAGGATTAGCCATTCCAAAATTATGCTTTATTCTTGTTTCAATATCATGGCCTTTTTCATGCACAATTACCATAATCGATTGATTTTCTAGCTTTGCAATTCCACCAATAATAGCATTGTCATTTTCATTAAATCTGTCGCCACATAGTTCAAAAAAATCACTAAAAATATAATTTATATAATCTAAACCATGAGGTCTATTTGGATGCCTCGCAATTTGAACTTTTTCCCAAACGGTCAAATTATCTTCTGAGTTAATATTATTTGACATAGGCGAATTGGAGCAAGTGCTTTTTGCAAAATCTCTACTAGAATTGTCAAACAATTTTTTAAATTTTTTAATCAAATCAAACATTATATAAAGAATTTTTATCACATTTCAGGAAAAATCTCTACTCCATTATGCTCAAATAGCTCATTCCATTATTTTCATAAAAGAGTTTTCAAGCTTTTTATCCTCTATACTTACATATCTACTGGTTGTATCCAAATTTTTATGACCCAAAACTTGTTGCAATATTTTTAAATTGCAATCATTTTCTAGCACATGAGAAGCAAAACTATGCCTTAAACTATGTGGTGTTATTTTTTGAATTATATTATTTTTTATTCTCCATTTTGCAAGAATATGAGCGCATGTTTGAGGGTGAAGCCTTGAAAGTTTGTTCCCAATAAACAAGGGGTTATTTTTATTTAATTGAATTGGATATCTGAATAAATATTCTTCTATCCATTGATTGACGATTTTAAATATTGGAACTTTTCTTATAACATTACCTTTTCCCCTGATTGTAATGCTTTCTTTTTTTGAATCCCAATTTGATATATTTAAACTTAATGCTTCGCTTATTCTCATTCCACTTCCATACAATAATCCCCACAATGCTCTGTTCCTATATGAAATCCATGTATCATTTACTTGCAACAAATCATCTATTAGTTCTTTTGAAATTGACCTTGGGAATGTTTGCGGTGTTTTTATTTTTAACTCAGACAACACATTGTTTTCACATTCTAGAAATTTAAATAATTTTCTCCATGATGAAAGAAGTCTTCTTTGAGAAAAAGGACTTACATTATGAATTTTTCTATTTGAATACAAAGCTCGAAAATCTAATTTAGTTAATTTATTTATTGTGTTTAGAGAAATATCTTCATTTCTATATTTTGCGAAGAAATCTAAAGATAATTTTATATCATATAAATAGGATAAAACAGTATTTAGTTGCTTGCTTTCTCCATGAATCATATTGTACGAAAATTCAGAAAGATTTTCATTTAAGTTTTCATCTGAATTTATAGAACGTATTATTTTTCTTAACTCTGAATATTTTTCATCTTGCAAAAATTGCTTACTTACCAAAATCAACTATTCCATTATGAGTTAATTGATGGTTGAATAAACTTTCTATTATTTTTGTAGAAATAGTTGCAATATGAGCCCCTGCAGCAGCAGATTTTTCTACATGATCTCTATTTCTAATTGATGCAGCTATTATTTGAGTTTGAATGTTATTTTTATCATATATACTTCTAATTGTTTGTATTGTTTTGAATGGATCTTCATTATTGTCTTCCAGTCTTCCAACAAATAATGAAACATATTTTGCGCCTAAATTAGCTGCTAATATAGCCTGATTTACATTAAAAGCCAGTGTCACATTAACATCTAGTCCATTTCTAATAAAATCTCCAACTTGTTTAAAATAATCAAGATGAGATGGTATTTTTAATATTATTTTATCTTTATTTTGAAAAACTGTTCCAATTTGATCAATAAATTCATCATAGTTTTTTAATTGATAACTAACTTTATGACCTGTCATTTCGGAGATTTTTATCGCCTTATTCATGTCGTGTTGTAGTAATTTTGGATTTGTAGTAATTCCATTTATAAGCCCTGCTTTAGATAAAGGCAGAATGTCATCCAAATTAGCTGAATCAGCAAAAATCATCATATATACAATTGTGTAATTGATTCAATTCAATTGCAAGATTTAATTTTATAAAAATTGCTTTAATTGAGCAAATCTCATCATTTAATTAATTTTGTTAGTGCATTTAATTGAATTGATCTTGCTGACTCTTCGTGTGTATTTTTCATCATCATTAAAACTAGTATTCAAAAATACATCAATCATTTTAAAAATATCTTCATTTTCATTTTTAGCTCCAAGAATTAATACATTGGCATCATTATGACTTCTAGCTGAAATCACATCATCTATTGTTTTGCATATAGCTCCTCTAATGTTAGAAAATCGATTTGCACAAATACTCATTCCAATTCCAGTTTTGCATATCAAAATCCCTACAGAATCTTCATTCCACTTGTCAATCAAGTCAAAAACTACGTCTGTAAAATCTATTTCTTCATTTTCATAGCATCCTATATCTATTATTTTTACCTCTTTGCCAGAGATTTTGTCAATTTTGAGCATGATTTCTTGTTTTAATTCAAATCCCCTGTGATCTGTTCCGATAATTATTTGCATGATTAATTATATTTCATGATTTTGCATTGATCAATAAATGATTGTAATTTTCATTATAATTTTTTCAGAAAAATTTATTTATGCTTTATTTGTTAGTTTTGGAAATCATTATTAGTTAACAGTATTATTTGATATTTTGATTCAATTTTTAATTTGCTTTGATAAGAATTATTTTCTCTCTGCTTGTTAATCCGCTTTTAATAATTACATTTGATTTTGAAACGCCAAATTGTTTTGCAATCAATTCAATAACAGCTTTATTTGCTTTTCCATTTTTGGCTGGCTCTGTTACATAAACTTTATACAAATCCTTATCTTTTTTAATTCTTGATGATTTTGCTTTTGGAGTTACTTTAATTTTAATTGTTATGTCATTTAAATCTTGTAATTTTTCAATAAAATCTTGCAAACAAGATTCATGCGCCTCTTGATAGCATTTTGTCATAATTTTTTTTACATGATAATCAGAGTCTTTTGCAGCTTCTATCCTTATAAAATTAAATAAAAAGAATGCATTGATAACATTAATAAAAACCATTTTCATTAATTTAAGAATAACATGCATATTTGCTGTAAGCAATTTTATGCTTAAGTAAGGTATATTTCTTGCATAGAAAATACATAATACTTGCAATTATTACAATGCAAAATAGGAAAATAAATATAGAAATGCAATTTTAAGAAATGCAGCTTATAATTGTTTTTGAACAAACAAGAATTTAAGATTTTATTGATTTTTCGTTGCAATTTATCATAATTATTTTTTTGTATACAATTTTGTGATTAAATAGTAATTAATGGTTCAGTATAAATTTATTAATAATTCCCTTATTTTAATGGGAAAATGGAATAATGATAACTTAATTAATTTAATTGATATTATAAATCATGCAGATGAAAAAATCTCTGAAGTGCAAATTGATGGAGAGGTATCATTGAATGTAGAGTATATTGTTGATAAATATAACAATAATAAAAGTGATAGAAAAAAAAGAATAAGTTTGAAATATGCAGATATTAATGCCGATGATAAAAAAGAAGATTTGTTTATAACAAAAATTATTAGAATGCAAATACAATTTTTAAAAAGAATGAAATTGAATAGCGCTCAAAAAGAAGCATTTAGAGATTATATTGTATATGATTTTGCGGAGTTAGGAATGAATAGCTTGCTGTTAGTAGCTGCAATGTGCTCTGTATTGGGTATGGCAATTGTACTTGAAGGGTATGCTCAGCTTTATTATTTAGGAGTAGAATCATTTACAATGCATTTCTTTGTTTCTTTCATATTCAGGGAAATGATTCCAATTATGTCTTCAATACTCATTGCAAGCAAATGTGTTACATCCATTACATCAAAATTATCTGCTCAAAAAATCAATTCAGAGCTTAAAATGCTGTCTTTTATGAATATAAATGAAAATATAGTTTTGAAACCAAAATGGATTGCATGCATGATAATAATGCCTCTTATGAATGTGTATGGATTGATTTTTTCTCTTGCATCTGGATCCATTGCATATTCTTTTCTTTCAAATTCAAATATAATTTTCGCATTAAATCATATGATTAGCTCTTTTAATATGACTAATTTTCTTATCTCTCAAACAAAATCTCTCGTGTTTGGATGGTGGATTGGATTGGTTATGTGCTCTGCTGGTATTTTATATGATTATGGAATCAAAAATCTTGGAAAAGCTGTAGTTAAATCTGTAGTTTATTCAATAAGTGGTATTATAGTTTTTGACATGATCGTGATGTTTTTATGTACAAAGATGGGGATATGATGAGTTTATTAGATTGCGTTAAAATTAATACAAAGATTCACAAAGAAATAATACACGAAGATTTAGATTTTTCTATCAAAAAAGGGGAAATTGTTTCTTTGATGGGAAGATCTGGATCTGGAAAAACATCTTTTGCAAATATTTTGCTAGGTTTTATGAAAATTAACTCAGGATCTGTACTTTGGAAAGGTAAAAAATTAGATATCAATCAAGTCAAATCTAGAATTGGATTTCAACCACAAAATGGAGCTTTATTAGCTGATAAAACTGTTTTAGAGAATGTTGCTATGCCATTAAGATATGTAGCAAATTTTGACTGGGATTTGTCATTTGAATTAGCTATGAATAAAATATTATTAACAGGATTGACTGAAAAAGATTTTTGTAAATATCCACACATGCTTTCTGGAGGAATGATTAAAAGAGTTTCTCTGGCCAGAGCAATGTCTATTGACCCAGAATTGTTGATTTTAGATGAGCCTCTTTCAGGTTTGGATGCGATTAGCTCTAAGCAGTTTGAAAATTTGATATGGAGCTTGTCTCACTCTACTTCAGTCATATGCATTACGCATAATTTTATTAAATCTCATAAATATTATATATTAGAAAACAAAAAGATATTACAATTAAAAGAAGAGGAAATTAAGGAAAGTGAATATGTCAAATTTTAACAAGAGATTTTTCAACAAGAAGGCAATTTTATTCATATTATTTGCAGTTATCCCAATATTAGTAGGATTGTCTTGCTATTTTCATGATAATTTTAGAAATAAACATGCTTATATAATTGCTTTTGATGAAAATGTGAGCGGCTTAGAGCTGGGGTCTTCTGTTTTATTTAATGGTGTGAGCGTTGGATACATCAGAGATATAGCAATTAATCCAGATAATGATAAAGTAAATATTGTTATTATGATAAGCAATTCAATGAAAACAGATAATAAAGTGGCTCAAATACAATCTCAAGGATTATCAGGACATAAGTATATTAATTTAGCAAAAGACAATGTAGGTAAATTAGGAAAATTTCATGGATTTCAACAAATATCTTCCAAAAAATCAGACTTGTCTAAAATTATGGACAGGGCTCCAATGATTGCTGATCAGACTCACAATTTAATTGAAAAATTAAATGATATAGATTTGAAAATGATAAATAATATTTTATGCAATTTAAATAATATTATGAAAAAAATTGACAAAATTGCAGATAAATCTTCTAAATCAATAGATAAAATGAGCAACATTTTGAATAATTTAAATAATATTGCAAATAATTTGCATTACTCAACAAAAGATAGCAAATCCAACATGCAAGATTTTTTCTTAACATCTGTTCCAAAGTTAAATTCAAGCATAAGTAATTTGAATGATATTTTAGATGACGCAAGCAAAATCATGAATAGATTCAAGGAAAAGCCTGTAAAATTTTTATTAGATTGGTATAGCTAAGAATTAAATTTTACTTAGAACTGCTAAATTATATTAATTAAATAAAGGTTTTTTGAAATTTATATACCTAAATACTATGGACATATTTTTTATTAATAGTAGAATGGGATATGATTAGTAAAAAAACAGCGGTTTGTTTGTCATGATTCAAAAGCCTAGATTTTGCAAAAAATATATGAAATTCATGTGTTTGTTATCTATAATGACACTAACTTTATTCAACAATGCTATTTTGAGAGTTATTAAAGACACATTGCTGTTTTCAGATAATTCTAGTATCGAAGTTGTGCATTTTATAAAGTCATTTTTGGTAATGCCTATTTCGATGATTTTTGTTTATTTTTATACAAAAGCAAGCGCATCAGTAAAGCAAAGTAGAATAATTTACATAATTATGGCATTTTTCTTTATATTTTTTGCATTATATGCTGTTTTGCACCCAATTAGATCACATATGCTGCCAAATCCTAAGTCAGTAAACAGGCTTATATGTGAATTTCAACGATTTAAATGGATTTTTGTTTTATATGGATCTTGGTTTAACGCATTATTTTATATAGTTTCAGAATTATGGTCTGCAGTTGCTTTGAATTTAATATTTTGGCAATTTGCTAACAGCATTAATACAATTAAAGATGCAAAAAATTATTACGTTTATTTTGGGATATTCGGAAGCATTGGGATGGTTTCTGGAGGAGGGATAATATCATATTTATTTTCCTCTAATATAAATTACAAAATTTCATTAATGAGTGGAATTATTTCTACTAGTACAATTTGTATCATTGTATTGTATAAATTTGTATTTAATTATGTTTTGCAAAATTCATATGATTTACAAATGGAGCAAAAAACAAAATTTAAATTTTCAGATATATTAAAAATGTTTTTCCATTCAAAATACTTGAGATATATGATGATGTTAGTATTTTGCTATCATATGACAAGTAATTTAGTTGAAATAACATGGAAGTCAATATTGAAAACATCTGTAGGTGGAGCAGATGAATATGCAAGTTATATGGGTGTAATTTATATGATATCAGGGATCTTATCTATATTATTATTTTATTTGCCAGCTCAATTAATGAAGAGGGCATCTTGGATGACAATTGCAATTTCAATACCAGTTTCTTTATCTGTTTTGACTACAATATTTTACACAACTCTATTTAAAGTATTTAGAGATAATATGCATTCTTTGACTTATGTTGATTTAATGCCAATTACAATTGCTGGATCTGCATATTATATATGCAACAGATTTCTGAAATATGCGCTATTTGACCCTGTTAAAGAAATGGCATATATACCTTTAAAAAGAGATGAAAAGTTAAAAGGAAAAGCTATGATAGATGTATTTGGAGGAAAGTTTTCCAAGGCATTAAGCGGATATATTCAGGCTATTTTGCTTACAATTATCCCTAATGCAAATCAAATTTCGATATCTTATTACACAATTTATATTGTGATAGCTTGCATGATATTATGGATTTTTTCTGCAAGAAATCTATCTTATGAATATGAAAAAATATCACTTTCTAAGCAATAAAAAATTTTGGCAATTTGCTAATAGCATTAATACAATTAAAGATGCAAAAAATTGAATATAGGTGATCTTTTAAACACCATTTTATAAATCTATAAGAGTAATTTTTAATCACAATTAAAGACAAAATTAAAAAAAGAAAATTACCAAATAGAATTATAAGAAAACATTGCCTATAAAGTTAAATGAAATACGTTAAATTAATGAAGCTTTGCTCATAACAAATAAATATGGTATATTTCGCTAATGAAGTTAGTTTTTAATATTATTAGCATTTGCTTTTTATTTAATTTTATAAAAGCAGAAACAGTAAAAAATCCTGATCAATGCATCAAAAAAGATGCTAAGAAAAAAGAAAAAATTAATTGTTCAAAAGTGAAAAATATAAGAATTTCAATTGAAGAAGAAGAGAATGAAACAAACAAATTAAAGATAGCTTTTGAACAAGGGGATTGGTTAGTTAAATATGCTCGTAATTCTGTTACAAAAATCATGAGAAAGTATTGTCAGGAAGCATATAAGTCTTATTTACAAGATTTGATTATGATAAGATTGCATGATTTAAATGAAATCACAGACAAAACATTAGACAAACAATTAGGCGAAACTGATCATAAATGCAAATTATGCTTATCTGCTATTAAAATATCTAACGATGCTTATTTTGTGCAAAAACATGGGAATAAATTTATCTATAGGGATTACAATGATAAAAAATAACTCATTAAATTATTTAAAAGCTTCATCTTGGTTTGTAATGTCCATATTGTGTGGGTTTTTTAACGACTATATAGTAAAATATATTTCTGTAAGTGATTTTATAGATGTAAGCATATTTCAAATGAATTTTTTGAGATTCTTTTTTAGTGCAATAATTTTATTGCCATTTTTTATCTTAAAACGATATAAGAAATCAAAAAGCAATTCAAATAATGCAAAAATTTCTCTAGATAATTCAAAAAATTGGTTCAAAAAATATAGAATATTAGAGCATTCCATTAGATCTGTTTTGCTATTTATTCCTATGATTTTATGGACATATGGAATTGCAAAAGGAAGTTTGGTTTTTTCCACTTTCATGGAATTTTCTATACCATTATTTGTTTTGATTATAGCTCGCATTTCATTGAAAGAATCCCTTAAAGGAAGGTTTTCATCCACTTTGATTGGTATTTTTGGCATTTTAATAGTTGCAAAGCAATATGTTAATCTTATTAGCTTGCCAATAGTTTTATGCATTGCATCTGCTGCATTCTTATTTGCATTATCTGATGTAATTAATAAATATTTGCTAAATGATGATGAAGAAATTATCAACTTATTGTTCTTTACATCAGTAGGTGTTTCTATTATTAGCTTTCCATTTGCTTTTAAACTATGGCAATGCATAGCATTTAATCAATTATTTTTGTATATATTGCAAGGATTGCTTGGAAATTGCTTATTCTTATTTATACTAAAATCTTATAAATTAGCTGATGTAGCATCTTTACAACCTTTAAGATTTTTATCTCTTCCAATTTCAATGTTTTTAAGCTCTAGATTGGGAGATGCATTGTGTTTTAAGTCTATTTTTATAGGTATGATTTTGCTAATTATTTCTTTGATATATAGCATGTTTTATGAAATATGTATAAATAAGTAGAATTTTAATTCATATATTTAGTAATAATTGCATAAATTATAATTAATTTCCTTAAAACACTTTGCATAATGTTAATTATGAACTTATATTATAAGCATATGTTATTATTTTTCTCTATTATATCTTTAAATTTGCCAAAAAGCCCTGTGCAAGCTAATAAGTCTATTGTTAATAATCAATCAATTATTTATGACACTAAAACAAGCAAGAATTTATGCTCTTATTATAAAGAAATTCGTCAATATAAAAATAATGTAAATTAGCGATGATTTGTTTTAATTAAAATTTAGATTAGTTAAATTTAGCAATTTATTAAAATTTTAACATGCAAGATAAAAGTTTATATTGTGCAACAATTTAATAAAAACAAATAAAAAGTCTTTATGAGGAATTTTATTGGAAAGGCGCATTAAAGCAAATAAAAGCATTGAATTTTATAAAATAGAAAGTAAAAATTCTTCATCCCTTCATTCTATTAAACAATAAGAAATAAATAGCAAGAAAACCTAAATGAAATATTGTTAATTTTATAACTTGCATTATTAATCTAAGTTTTTGAATTTTCATTAATTTTGAATATAAAAATTAAAATCTTTAAATAAATATATTATGTATTAATTTAAATAGTTTTTTTAAATTAAGGCATTGTGTATTATATTAATTGAAATAATCTTGGAAATTAATTTTATGAAGTTGATTGATTGAATTTACAGAAATTTGATTTGAAACTTTTAATTCCTTGATAATTTCTTCTTTAATAACATTGATTGCAGATTTATATACTCTAGCTTGATATCTTTTCTCTTCTTTTATGAGATTTTCATGCATTTGCTCGTTATGCTTATCTATAATCTTAGCGCACTTGCTAGAAGCTCCAATTCTATGGATATTTAATTGCTCTCCTATGTTTTCAATAAAATTATCATATTTTTCTTTTGTGATAATTTGGTCATTGCATATTTTTTTTAAAATCTCTTCTTTTGATCGAAGATTTTCTTCTAAGGTTTGTATTTCATCTATTATATTTTCTCTGTATTGTTTTACAAAGTTTTTTAATGTAGGTAGGGCGAATTTTCTCAAAATTAAACATGCTATTAAAAATGAAATAGATTCATATAATAATTTTAATAGCATATCTTATTTCTCACTTCTGATACAATATGCTTTACATGTGGTTTTAGCTTTTCCATAAAATCATTTTGCCATTTTTCTAAATCATTCATATGTTTTTTTAAAATCACTTCGTATTTCGCATCAATTTCATTTTTTTCTCTGCTGTGTTGATTTTCAATTTCTTGATTTAACTTAGCTATATTTTCATCTAAAATATTTTTCATGCTTGATTCATATTCTTCAATTCTTTTGCTATCTTTTAAGATTTTATTATTTAACTCTTCTACTGAATCTTCTAATTTTCTTATATAAGAAGTGCGAACAAAAATAGATTGTTTAATCCAAGGAATGAAAAAAGAATACATTAATGAAATAAAAATACCAAAACTGATTGAAATCCAAAAAATTTGACTGTAAAACCAGTAAGTATTTGCTTGAGGAATCATATTGCTCTCTTATGAAGATACTATTAATATAGCTATAATAAAAGAAAGAAGAGCGATAGATTCTAGTAAACCAGCTCCTACAAAAGCAAGTGTGCTCATGCTATCTTTTGCAACAGGATTGTTGCTTATAGCAGAAAACAAAGAAGAGAAAAGCTTAGATAGTCCTATAGAAACACCTATCAAAGGAAGTAAAGCTACCGATGCTGCAAACATTTTATCCATCATATTAGTGTAAGTATAAAACATCTTTCAATGAAATACAAGAAAGAAGCACGAATATATATGCTTGAAAAATAGCAACTGCACATTCAAAAAGAAGCATAGCTGAGTATCCGAATATAGGTATAAATTTGATTAAAAATAATGTTGTTGAATAATGCAGCACTACTTTTAAAATAATATGTCCAGCAATCATATTTACACACAAACGCAATGCCATAACAAATGGTTTTACAAAAAACAAAGAAAATTCTATCAAAAATACTAAAGGAAGCATTAATTTTGGAACTCCTCTAGGAGCAAACAATGAAAAAAGTTTTAATCCATGTTTCTTGAATCCTGCAAATACAGAAAGCGCGAAAACAAACATTGCCAATGAAAAGGTAGAAATTAAATGGCTTGTGAATGTAAAAGATTTTGGCAAAAGTCCAAACAAATTTCCCATAGCTATAAATATGAATAATGCCATAAAAAATGGAATGTATTTATCAGATTCATCTTTCAAATATTGCCTTGTTAGATTAGATATAAAATTATATATAATCTCATTTATGCTTTGGATGAAATTAGGCACTAAATTTACTTTATTTCTTGCAGATAAAATTATCGAAGAAGACAGAGCAGTCATGAGCATTAATAAAGCAGAGTTTGTGAATGAGATATCAAATCCCAAAAAGCGTATGTTGAAAATTGGAACAACAATAAATTGATTCAAAAGATCCATAGGTATATTATATACAAATATAACAAAATTTGAATAAGATTGATTTAATTTCTTAATGATGTTATTCGATATTAAAGCGCCCGTAGCTCAGCAGGACAGAGCGCAGGACTCCTAATCTTGAGGTCGTGGGTTCAAATCCCCCCGGGCGTGCTTTAAAATTAACAATTTATGTAATTTTATTTTTTCATTTTTATAATTAATTAATTTTCATTTGTTTATTGAGTTTTTAATTTAACTTCTTTGCAATAATGTGCAAATTTATGTTTCAAAAAATAATCATTTTAATAAAATGAATTGAATTACAAAAACTGCTTGCAAATTAGCTTGGGTTTTGCTAGTATTTGTTTGCGGGATAGAGCAGCCTGGTTAGCTCGTCAGGTTCATAACCTGAAGGTCGTAGGTTCAAATCCTGCTCCCGCAACATTTCTTTTTTAAATTATTTAGAATTAATTTTAAGTAGTTTGAAATTTTTACTTTTTTATTCAATTCAAAAAAAATTGTTTTTTATTTTAAGTATTGCTTTTTATTTTAAGTATTGCTTTTTATTTTAAGTATTGCTTTTTTGTAGTATTATTTAATTATGGAAAGATGTTTTGGCTCTAATAGCAAAATTTATTCGGATTATCATGATTTTGAATGGGGGGTTCCCTTGCATGATGATAGAGATTTATTCGAATTATTAATTTTGGAAGGAGCTCATGCAGGATTAAGTTGGGAAATCATTTTAAATAAAAGAGAAAACTATAGAAAAGCATTTCATAATTTTGATATTAATCTAGTTGCAAATATGACTGATAATCAATTGGATGAATTATTGCTTGACAAAGGAATAGTTAGAAATAGATTAAAAGTATATTCTGCTAGGAAAAATGCCAAAATATTCATAGAAATACAAAAAGAATTTGGAAGTTTTGATAAGTATATATGGAAATTTTTCAACTTTAAAACAATTAAAAATGCATGGAAAGATTTTGAAAATGTTCCTGTGTCTAATGAGGAAAGCGATAAAATATCCAAAGATCTTAAAAAAAGAGGCATGTCTTTTGTTGGATCTAAAATCATTTATGCATACATGCAATCAGCTGGAATGGTTAATGATCATGTTATTGGATGCCCTCAATGGAAAAAAATAGATCAGAAAATATCTTGAATTATAAATCATAATGAAAATGATTGAAAATAATGTTAAGTTTATAAATTTAATGTGTAAATTTTAAAGAAAATGAAGATATTTGTCATAAGTTATTGATTAATATTTTTATATGATGTAATTGTTTTTCTATGAAATTGATTGTAGTTGAGTCTCCTACAAAAGCAAAAGCTTTGAATTCTTATCTAAAAAATGAATCTATAGAGTACAAAGTTGTAGCTAGTTATGGTCACGTTAGGGCGTTGGCAAAAACAAAAGGATCTGTTGATGTTGAAAATGATTTTGCTATGAATTGGGAAAATGTTAGCAAATCGTCTAAAGCAGCTAAAGAAATTATAAGCATCGCCAAGAAAAGCGATGAAGTAATTTTAGCCACTGACCCTGATCGAGAAGGTGAGGCAATTGCATGGCATTTGGCTCAAATGATGGGTAGCGGAAAAGTAAAAGCAAAATTATCAAGAATGAGATTTCACTCTATTACTCCAAAGTCTATTAAAGAGTCATTGGATAAATTAGAAGATATAGATCAAGATTTAGTTGATGCATACATGGCTAGATTAGGACTAGACTATTTAGTAGGTTTTAATATTTCCCCAGTTCTATGGAGAAAATTACCAGGAAGTAAATCTGCTGGAAGAGTTCAGTCTTCAGCTTTGAGAATAATTACAGACAGAGAGTATGAAATTGAATCTTTTGTTTCTGAAGATTATTGGACTTTGCATGCGAAATTTTCACAAAATCAATATTCTTGCACTGCTGATCTTCATGAATGGGAAGGGAAGAAAATTGATAAATTTATGTGGACTAGCGAGTCAGTTGATAGTGCTAAAAATGAATTATTGAAAAGTGATTATCAAATATCTAATTTTGAATTTAAAGATCAATTAAGAAATCCAAGCGCGCCTTTTATAACATCAACCTTACAACAAGAAGCAGCTAATAAATTAGGTTGGAAACCTATGTTTTCTATGAAAATTGCTCAAAAATTGTATGAAGGTGTGAAATTGTCCAATGGAATGGAAGGTTTGATAACATACATGAGAACAGACTCTGTAAACATTTCTCAATCTGGAGTTGATGAATGCAGAGCTATGATTGAAAATGAATTTGGATCTACTTATTTGCCAAAAAAGCAAAATTTCTACAAATCAAAAGTTAGAAATGCTCAAGAAGCGCATGAAGCTATTAGGCCAACTAACTTTAATCATTTGCCAGAGCAAGTAAAGCCTTATTTGAATGAAGAAGAATTTAAATTGTATAATCTAATTTGGAAAAGATCTGTTGCGTCTCAAATGGCTTCTGCTATATACGAAATATGCAACATGTTTATAAGTGGAGAAAAAGGAACTTGGAAAGCTCATGGAGTAAAGAGTAAATTTGATGGTTTTCAGAAATTATACAGTATAGATAAGTTAGAAAATGAAGATATTTGGAGTTTTAATAAAGACACAATTAAGTGCGATGAAGTTGTTGATGAGAAGCATCAAACGAAGCCTCCGTCTAGATTTACAGAAACTTCATTGATTAAATATATGGAAGATAAAGGAATTGGAAGACCAAGCACGTATGCAAACATACTTTTTGTTTTGGATAAAAGAGGGTATGTATTTCAGAATAAAAAAAGCATTATTCCATCTAATCTTGGTTGGATTGTTTCTGCATTTTTAAAGAATTATTTTGAGATTTATGTTCAAGATGAATTTACTTCAGGAATGGAAGATAAGTTAGACTTGGTTTCAAAAGGTGAGAAGAATTGGAAAGAATTGCTGCAAGATTTTTGGGTAAATTTCAAATCTAAAATTGATGATGCATATAATTTGGATATGAAAGATATTTTAAAAAGAATATCACAAACATACAAAGAGCACTTTTTTAAGAAAACTGACGCTAAATGCCCTAAATGCAAAGGTGATCAAGAGCTTAGAATTAGCAAAGGAAGTGGATTTTTATGCTGTTCAAATTATCCATCATGCAATTGGAATAAATCAATAGATAGTGAATTAGATCAAGATTTGACTTTAGGAGAAGACCCTGATTCTGGAGATGAGATTTTAGTCAAGCAAGGTCCGTATGGATATTATATACAATGGGGTAAAGCTGAAGTGAAGGCACGTGTAATGTTGCCAGCAATGTTTGCTCCTCCGCATAATTTGACCGTTGAAGATGCTCTTAAAATTAAATCACTGCCAATTATTATTGGGAGACATCCTAGCAATGGCGAGATTATTAAAATAGGAATAGGAAGATTTGGACCATGGATTTTATATAAAAACACATATGTATCTTTGAAGAAGAGTCCTTTTGAAACAACTTTGGAAGATTGTCTACATATATTAGAATCTCCGAGAAATAGAAGTAAGATAGAAAAAAAGAATGAAGAAAAATCTGATAAAAAGACTGCAAAAAAAGCTGATAAGAAAGTCTAATTTTTAGAAAATTCTTAAAAAAATATAAATCAATTATTTATAATTTGCCTTATTGATTTCGTGATGATATAAAAGTCTCAATGAAATACAGCAAAATCCTATATCTGTTTTCCATAGCATGCATTGTAGATGCCAAGCCCAGCAAAGAATTATTCAATCAGCGCATGAATGAGATAAGTGCTTATGATATGAGCGAGTTATCAAAGTTTGAAACTGAAGAAGGTTGCAAAAAATATTTATCGCAAGAAGGTCAGGAAAAAGCATTGAAGCTATATTGCGCTTACAAAATTAGAAAAAGCGATTTCATTGTAAGAAGTTATAGACAATTTAGTGATGAAGAGAATCGATCTTTATGCAATTTATATGAAGAAAAGAGCTATTCTTAATAGCTTGGGGAGAATTTCTTTAAACTCTTTTAACAATGATTTAAAGTACATTCCAAGCAATTTGTTTGATAAGCTAAAGAATTTAACAGGGCTTTATATTGGATGCAATCAATTTACTGAGCTGCCAAAGGAAATCTGGGAATTAGATAATTTGGAAACACTTGATATGAGATGCTCTCAACTTACCTTATTGCCAGATGGAAGAGGTGAGCTGAAAAATTTGACAAAGCTTGATGCGCATGGCAATCAACTAACTTCATTATCATGGGTAAATAAGATGAAGAATCTAACTAGGCTTTATGCGCACAACAATAGATTAACCACATTGCCAAAGGAAATTGGAGAGCTGAAGAATTTAACAAAACTTAATATAGGAGCTAACCCACTAACTACATTGCCAGAGGAGATTTATAGATTTTGACCTTGGCTATATGTGTGGAATTAGCCTAAAAGTGAGAAAGTGGATTGATGGTGGATTTAAAGCTATGGAAGTGGAAGAGTTAGATGCAATTAAAGAGTGAGCAATATTAAAAATAGCACTTGATATTTGGGTTGAATTAAACTTGTGTATTTATTCAGATTTAGCTTAACTGTACTGCCTTTTTTGCTCTCAATCCATTTTTTATTCTTTTGCTTCAATTCATTAACTTCGCTTTAGGCTATGATAATATATTGGTATTTTCATTTTATATATTAATATTCATTTTGTTTTAATTTTTTCAAAATCTCGCTATTCTCGACTGTGCAAATTTTGTTTGATTTCCCTATTTTTATCTTATAAATCTTTGCTAGATCTTGAATCGGAGAAAGTGGGATTTAACATCGATTTCTCGTTTCTCTCAAAATCTCGTTCTTCCCATTTCTTACCTTCGGAGAAAGTGGGATTTAACATCGATTTCTCGTTTCTCTCAAAATCTCGTTCTTCCCATTTCTTACCTTCGGAGAAAGTGGGATTCGAACCCACGGTATGTAAAAACACACAACAGTTTTCGAGACTGCCCCATTCGACCACTCTGGCATTTCTCCTAATAAATATTCTAATGAATTTCTACTAATTTGCCAATTAAGTAATCAAAAATTATGGCGCTGAAAATTGAAATATAAGTTATTTAAATAATTTGAAGAGGGCGTAAATGCTAACGATATAAATTTACCTTGCAATTTTTGTGAAAAAAAATTAAAATTCTTTTGGGTGATTAGCTCAGTGGTAGAGCATCTCGTTTACACCGAGGAGGTCGACAGTTCGACCCTGTCATCACCCACCATTTTCAATTTTTACATTAATAAATATTAGGAAACGCAGTTTTTAAGTTAGGTGTTTTTTATTTATGAAACTTTTTATATTTTTATAACATATGTATTTAAAGCAAAATTCTCAATATTTTGATAAATTTAAAGTTTTTTTGAAAAATTTAATATATAATACATTCATGAAAGCATCAAATTTTTTCCTACCTATAAGAAGAGAAGTAAATGAAGTGTCTATATCTGCTAAAATTATGCTAAAGAGCGGAATGATACAAAAATTAGCCTCTGGGCTATATTCATGGCTTCCTATGGGATATAAGATTATGTCAAAGATAGAAAATATTATTTCAGAAGAATTTGAAAATATGGGATTCAATCGAATGTGCATTCCAACCTTACACCCAGCAGATTTATGGAAAGAAAGCGAAAGATATGACGCATATGGAAAAGAAATGCTTAGAGTTTTTGACAGAAAAAACAATGAGTTTATATATGGGCCTTCAGCTGAAGAACCATGTGTGGATATGGTCAGGCAAGCCAATATAAATAAAAACAATCTTCCTATTAATTTATTTAACATACAATGGAAATTCAGAGATGAGTTAAGACCTCGTTTTGGAGTAGTTAGATGTAGAGAGTTTTACATGTGTGATGGATATTCATTTCATGAAACTGTGGATCAATCTAGTAAATTTTATGATGATGTTTTTAAAGGATATCATAGGATATTTAAAAAACTAGGACTTGAAGCCATTGCAAAAGAAGCAGAAACAGGAGAAGTTGGTGGATTAAAAAGTCACGAATTTCACATTCCATCTGATGTTGGGGAGGATGAAATAGAGATCAATGGATCAAATAAATCCTCTTTGGAATTAGGTCATATATTTTTGCTTGGAGATAGATATACAGCCCCAATGAAATTGAGCATTACTAATAGTGAAAACAAGCAATTTCCTTTAATTATGGGATGTTATGGACTTGGAGTTTCTAGGATAGTAGCTGCAATGATAGAAAAATACTATAATCATGAATCTGATTCAATCGTTTGGCCGATTGATTTTGCACCATTTGCAATTAATATAATTAATGCAGATATGAAGTGTGAGAACTGCATTAATTTATCTAATGAAATATGCAATAAATATAAAAATATAGCATTTTATGATGATAGGATTATATCTGTTGGTCAGAAATTTACTGCATCAGATATGATTGGATCTCCAATTAAAATTGTTATATGGCCAAAAGAGCTAAAGAATGGATTAGTAGAAATTAGATTCCAAGGCAAAAAAGAAAATATAGAAATAGAAAAAATATATGAATATGTTAATAATATTATGCAATTTTGAAAACAGAGAAGATGTTTTGTATTTCTCAAATTAAATAATATGATTTGTCTAATGTTTAATTATGTTGCAATAGAATTAAATCAAATTAAAAAGATTTAATATAAAAACATAATGCAATGATTGGTAATTATATGGACACTTAAATAATTATTTAGATTAATTGAAGTTATAAATGATTTCAATGTTTTTTGAAAGAACTATGAATGCTAAGATTGGTAAAGAAGAGAGAGAACAGTTAGTCATGCAATTAAAACAATCAATGACATTGCGCCTCTTATTTCAGATAGACTTAACAAGGCATCTATTGAAGAAATATACGAAAGCAAATCATTGAAAGAGCTTCAAAATATTTTGAATGAAAATAAGAAAATAATAACTTTACTAACTCTGTCACATCCTGAATTTAATGGAATTTATAACTTATCTGATGCTTTAAAAGAATTGCCAGAAACTTCAAGTTGGAATGGCTCTAAAGATCTTACCACTTCAATGAAAATGTTTGCAGATTTCATTGATTGAGATCAGAAAATATTTGACTTTTATAGCAATAAAAAATATTCATTAAATTAAATAAAATTTAAGAATCATGCAAATAAAAATTGTATTGTTTTGTTAAAAATAAGACAAAAAATTAATATAACATTTTTAGAAAATTTTACTTTTCTTAATAAAAACATTTAAATTAATAAATATTTAACCCTCAAGATAGACATATAATATACGATATGTTATAAATCACGAGAGCGGATGTGGTGGAATGGTAGACACGTTAGATTTAGGTTCTAATAGCGCAAGCTGTGGGGGTTCAAGTCCCTTCATCCGTATTTGATTAAGAAGGAGCCAAAATGAATGTACCCAGCAAAAAAGATAATGAAATCAAAATTTTACTCGAAGGTGTAAAATCTGAATTAATATCTTCAGAAGGATTGAGTAGGGTATATACTATATCTATAGAGCATAAGAAATTCTCATCATTAATGGATGAATTCTTCGCTGAAAAACAAAAAACTTACACTACTAAATATTTTAATAGAGCAGGAAAAGTTCCTATGTCTATCGTAAAAAATGATTTTTCAAGCGTTGCTTTTGCTAATGCAGCAAGAGGAATTATTTCTGAAGCTATTTCTGCATTAGATGTAATATTTCTTGGTGATCCTGATATTAAAATCAATAAACATTTTGATGAAAAAAATGATGATGAAGTGGTTTTTGAAATCACACTTGCGATAGAGCCAAGTGTCCCAGAAATAGATTTTAAATCTATAGAAATTAAAAAACCTGTTATTGAAATCACAGATGAAGATGTGGCAAAAGAAATGGATTTGTGGGCTAAAAACAATGAAAGAGGAGTTGAATTAAATGAAAAACGCTCTTCTGCAATTGGAGACACAGTTGACATTTCAATGTCACTTATAGGAAAATCCTCTGACAAGCAATCTTTTAGATTAAAATTAGGAAGCAATAAGTTTTTACCTGAGATTGAAGAAAAGTTAGCTGGATTAAATGAAGGGGATAAAATTCAACATGAAATTTCAATTCCTAAAAATATAGATAATTCTAGCATTCCTTCAGATATGAAAAAATTTGCTGGAAAAAAGCTTTCTGTTAATTTTAATGTTGATAAAATTATGGAAACTAAAAATTATGATGTTGACATTGAAATGGCTAAAGAATTTGGATGCGCATCTGTTGAGGCATGTAAGCTAAGATTCAGAGATATGTTGCAAAAAAGAATTGATGAATCTTCTTTCATGTATAGAAAACATCAACTTTCTGACCAATTAAGCGAAATAAATTTTGAGCTTCCTGGAAATTCTTTGAATTTAGAAGTTCAATCTTTTTGGAATAGATTTTTAGCTAAATTTCAGTTAAAAAGAGATACAATGTTTTCTCATGAAGAATGTAAAAGTTTGTTTGAAAAAATCAAAGAAGCTGGATTCATGAAAAGTTCTACATTTGAAGAAATTGATAAAAAATATATTGATTTATCAAAGAAAAGACTAAAGTTTTTCTTCATCATGAAAAACATTCAAAGTAAATTGGGAATTAATTTATCAAAATCTGATGTAGATGCTGAGATAATGAAAAAATCTCAAGACTTTAAAGGCGGATTGTCTGAAGCAGTAAGTTATTTTGAAAAAAATAAAAATGCGAAAACAGCTATAGAAAATTCTTTGATGGAAGATAAGATAGTTGAAGAGATGCTTATGCAAACCAATGCAAAAGAAGAAGCAATGAGTATAAAGCAATTTTTTGAGACATTAGATAAATTAGTTAAATCTCTAGATGTTCAAATAGAATTTAATTCCTCAAATGATGATTCTAATGAAAAATCAGAAAGTGATAAAAAAATAGACGAATCAAATAAAGAAGTTGATATGGATTCTGAAAAAGAATTAAACACAAATGAAGAAGAAAAAGATAATAAATCTGAGAAAAATTCAACAAAGAAGTCTAAGAAGGATTAATCATGAATTTTATACCAGTTGTAACTGAAAAAACATCAAGAGGAGACAGATCTCATGATATATTCTCTAGATTATTAAAAGAAAGAATTATATTTTTAACTGGAGAAATTAATGATAATCTTGCAACTTTGATTTGCTCTCAACTGTTATTTTTAGAAGCTGAAAACAAAGAGCAAGATATTTATATTTATATCAATTCTCCTGGAGGGTCAGTCACTTCTGCATTGGCAATTTATGACACTATGATGTTTATAGCGCCAAATGTTAATACTGTTTGTTTGGGTCAAGCATGTTCAGCTGCATCTATGCTTTTATGTTCAGGGAAAAATAGATTTATGTTAAACAATGCTAGAGTTTTGCTTCACCAACCATTGGGACAAATGAAGGGTCAAGCTAAAGAATTAGAGCTTTACGTTGAAGAAATAAACAAATTAAAGCATATAGTTGCAGATATATACCATCAACATACTCAAATCTCTTTAGATAAATTGGAACAGATTTTTGATAGAGATACAATATATAGAGCGCAAGAAGCAATTGAGATGAATTTAGTTGATGAAATTGTAAAAAATAGAAAAATAGCCAAAGAAAAGGGAAATTAAAACATTAAATATGCAAAATTAATGTTTGAGGAAAGTTTTTTTAATATATGAAACATAAAAGTGAGATAAATTTATTCTATGACATCTTATAATCAGGAAAAATCTACAACGGCTTGTTCTTTTTGTTATAAAGATCAGCATTCTGTAGATAAATTAATTGCTGCTCCATCTTCAATTTTTATTTGTGATAAGTGTGTGCATTTATGCCATAAAATGATACTGAAATATAAAAGTAATTTGGATGTCAAAATTGACATCCCTTATCCATATGAAATTAAAAAAATACTTGATAGCTATATGATTGATCAGGAAGAAGCAAAAAAAATACTTTCTGTTGCTGTGTTCAATCATTATAAAAGAATTATGAGCGAAAATTCTGATGATGATATTGAAATAGAAAAATCTAATATATTGTTAGTAGGGCCTAGCGGATCTGGGAAAACTTTTTTTGCTAAGATCATGGCTAAAATATTGAACGTTCCTTTTGTTATTGCTGACGCCACTTCTTTAACTGAAGCTGGATATGTTGGAGAAGATGTCGAAGGGATACTTCACAAATTATTGCAATCTGCAGATTATAATCTAGAAATGGCACAAAAAGGGATTGTTTACATAGATGAAATAGATAAAATCGCAAAGACATCGGAAAATCGATCAATTTCTAGAGATGTTTCAGGAGAAGGAGTTCAGCAGGCGTTGCTTAAGTTGATTGAAGGATCAACAATTTCATTGCCACAAAAAATGCAAAAGAAAGGGCAAGAGCAAACTTTCATGAATACAAAAGATATACTGTTTATTTGTGGTGGAGCCTTTTCTGGATTGGATGAAATTATACAAGAATCTAGCGCTAAGAAAATTGGATTTAAAACTCATGACATTCAAACTAATAAAAATTATAATAGCAATGAAATTGATGTAAAGCATTTAATAAAATTTGGATTAATTCCTGAATTAATTGGAAGGTTGCCAATTATTGCCAAATTAGAAAAATTTGACAAAGATGCTTTGATAAGAATTATGAGAGACACTAAAAACTCAATAATTAAGCAATATTCTAGTTTATTTGCATTAAGCAATGTTGTGTTAAATTTCACAGAAGATGCAATGGAATTTGTTGCAGAAGAAGCATTAAAGAGAAATACAGGAGCAAGATCATTAAAATCTGTTCTAGAAAAAATATTTTTGCAGCACTTTTTTGATTTGCGCGAAGATTCCAAGCATGAATTACTGATAAACAGAGAATATCTTGAAAATAATTGCAATACGAGTAAAAAGAAAATCAACTCTGTTGGTTAATAAATCAATTCTGCAAAAAATCTACTTATTCTGCACGCAAGATTTTTAAGAGGGATTTGTATAAATTAAATAAATAATAATTCCAGAAAAATGATTGTATAAATAATTCTAGTTTTTTGCAATAAAACTATGTAAAATTTATGTATGTATATCAAAATCTTAGATTTATTTGCTTTAAACGCAATTCATGGAATAAAATTATTTCATATAATAATATTTAATATATATGCATGTGTGTATCTAATTTATTTTGCATGTAAAAGTAATATCTATTTGACCAAGCTGATTAAAAATAATTTCGAAGGCGAGAAATTTGGCATATTAAACGATTACAAGAAAATATTAAAGCATAAAGATTTTATCATATTCAGCTGGATAGCAATAAATCAACAATTGAAAAAAAAGTGGATTGGCAAAATTAACTTTCTTATTTTTATTGGGTTAATTAACCCCATTTTATTTCATTGTTTTGTAAATATAAATAATTTTATCTATCTTATTGCTTTAGAGTCAATTATTTTTTGCACTATTTATTTTGTTTGCAAAAAGAAAAATTTGTTCTTTTTAAATTTCCATAATCACTTTATTAAAAATGACAATAAAATGCATAGTAATTATGAAGTAAAAAGCCTTGTATCTCAATTAATTAGCGCGCAAGAAAAATTTGAACAAAGTATAATGGTTAATAGTGAGCTTAAAAAAGAATTAGGAAATTTAATGATTCGTATAGTTAATCTTGCCAAGTCAAATCATGCATCGAAAGATTTATTAGAGAAATTGACGCATTATATGATTGAAAAAAAATAGAAATTTTATAGAATTGTGAATTATAATTTTGAAAACACAGAGTTATTTATAGATTTTTTGAATGAAAAAAATTTATCACAAAATTCTATTGAGTCTTATAAGCAAGACATTTTTTCATTTTTAAAATGGATAAAATTAAATAAAATCAATAAAATAATAGATAATAAAAATATTATTACAGAGTACGTTGAGTATTGCAAAGAAGTTAAATTATCGCAATCTACTATGCAAAGAAGAGTTCAGACATTGAATCAATGGATTAATTTTCAATCACAAGAAATGAATATTCATTGGAATGCTATTATTCCTAAAATAAAAAAAGATAGGAAGGATTTGAAAATAATAAATAATAATGCAATTTCAATGATTTTAGAACAAATAAATGAGAATAATTTTCATAATATCAGGTTAAAAGCGATTATAAACATGCTTTATAGCACAGGATTAAGAGTGTCGGAATTAATTAAAATAAAAATTAATGAAATGAAAAATATAATAATTGGAGAAGAAAAAAGTTTTAGAATTATTGGAAAAGGAGACAAAGAAAGGCAGGTGTTTATGACTCAAAATGCGATTCAATCATTGAAAGATTATATCAAAATAAGAAAAGAAACTTCAGTTTATTTATGGAATAATGATTCAAAGCATATTACAAGGCAATCTATTTTTCTATGGATGAAAAAATTAGGAATTTCTCCTCATGATTTTAGGCATAAACTTGCATCTGATTTGGTGAAAAATGGAATGAATTTATTGGAAGTTAAAAAAGTTATGGGCCACTCTAGTGTTAAAACCACATCTCTATATACTCATGCACATAACTCAGAAATTGAAATTAAGAAATACCACCCTCTAAATAATAGAGCCAATAAAAAATAATTAAAGATTAAGAAAAATTTATAAAATTATATAAAATTACAATTGAAATAAAGAAGAAAAGATTTAGCAATTAATGTTGTAATTTATAAAACTAATTAGTGCTCAACAAAATCTTCGAGTAAAATTGATAGCAGAAGAATTAGAACGCTTGTTAAATAAAAAATCAAGAAATCATATACATATTGAGAGATTTTGATTAGATGAATTTCAAAATCATTTTATACTAAAATATTTATTTTTTCTATTTCCAAGGTTTGTATTTTATTGCACTACTATTTGAATTAATATCATACGATAATTTCTCTCTATATCTCCAATTACTTCTATATATTTTATTTAATTCTTTGCTGTGAATTTTGATCACGTTTTCTAAATTTCTTTGTTGCCCAGATTTAGAAAAATTGAAACTCCCAGTGATTGTGATTTCATCATCAATAATTATAATTTTATTATGCGCAATTCCAGGCACACGATCTATAAGAGGTGTGATATTATTTTTTTGAAGCAAATCTATTGATGCATTTTTGCAAGTATTAATTTTATCTAATATAATCTTAACTTCTACACCTTTTCTCTTTGCTTCAATTAGGGCTTCAGATATATCTATAGAAGTCCATGTGTATGCTTGAACATTTACATTATTTTTAGCTTTTCCAATTTCTCTGATAATCATCTTTGTGCAATTTTTTTGCGATGGAATGAAACATGCTTCTATGTGATCAAATTTTACTTTATCATTTTTCTTAATTATAAAAACAAAAAGCAATAATGTTGATGATAGAATCACAGCAAGCTTTTTAAGTTTATTTTCTGAAAACATACCAAAATTATATCAGATTTTGAGAAAAATCAAAATTGAAAGTCAGCGTTAGTGAAGCAAAATTGATGAAAGAGTTGCATCACAAAACTTTGTAATATTATGAGTTTTCTTTGTCAAATTATGATTTTTTAAAATCCAATCTAAATGTAATTATTTAAGACTTGCAAATAAATCTAAAATTTTATCTAATTCAATGTCATTTTTAAAATTGATATTTAGACTTCCTTCTTTTCCATTTTTAATAATTTTTATATCAAATTCTAAGTTATGAGAAAGGCTATCAGCTATAGATGCATACTCATCTGAGTTTGCATTGTTGGAAGAGTTTGAAGTTTCATGTTTTGATACGTTTGGATTTTTATTTTGTTCAATTTCCCTATTATTTGAAGTATTTCCAATGCTTTCTTGTATTGAAATTCCTTCGCTAGCAATTTTATTTGCCGCTTCAGTCAATTCCTTTTCTTCTTTATATTTTTGCAATAAAACTTTTCCATGACCAATTGTTAAACTTCCTTTATAGATCAATTCTTGAACTTCTTTTGGTAATTTAAGTAATCTTATCAAGTTAGCAATATGACTTCTGCTTTTCCCAACTTTCCTAGCAATTTCTTCTTGAGTCAAATCATATTCATCCATGAATCTTTTGTACGCATTTGCCTCTTCTATTCCATTCAATTGAGCGCGCTGAATATTTTCTAATATATTTGCATTTAATATTTTCTCATCTGACCAAGACACAACTCTAGATGGAATTGTTTTGAGATTTGCGATTTTGGAAGCTCGAAACCTTCTTTCTCCAGAAATAATTTTAAATTTACCATCTTGCTTGTAAACAATAATAGGCTGCAATACTCCATGAGATTTGATTGTTTCTGCTAGTTCTTCTAATTGCTTTTGATCAAAATGCTCTCTAGTTTGCATTGATCCTGCCTCTATGCTTTCTATATCAATTTCTTGAAAATCCTTCAAAATATTTTTATCTTTTTTTAACAAAGATTCCAAACCTTTTCCCATGCGAGATTTATTCATTTTCTACTCCTTAAAAATTCTTTTGCTAAACTTAAATATGCCTTAGATCCACTACAATGCACATCGTATATAATTGCAGGTTTTCCAAATGAAGGAGCCTCTGAAAGACGTACATTTCTAGGAATAACTGATTCATACAAATAATCTCCGAAATGCTCTTTTACATTACTCAAAACATTGTTTGCTAAAATATTTCTTTTATCAAACATAGTCATAACGATTCCTTCTATATGTAATTTTTTATTTAAATTTCCTTTTATTGCATTTATTGTCTCTAGCAACTGAGCAATTCCTTCTAAAGAATAAAATTCACATTGAACTGGTATTAAAATCGAATCAGATGCTACAAAAACATTAATCGTTATCATGCTCAAAGAAGGAGGGCAGTCAATAAAAATATAATCAAAATCATTTTTAATTTTGTTAATTTGATTGCTAAGAAAATATTCTCTCTGATCTTTTGAAGATAACTCAACATCTAAAGCTGACAAATTATTGCTGCTAGGAATGCAAAATAAATTATTTATATTTGTTTGTATATAATCAGAACAATCTCTATTTATGAAATCATAGCTATTAATTTGTTCATTTTTTTCTAAACCTAATGCAGTGGTTGCATTTCCCTGAGCATCTACATCAATTAATAGAATTTTTTTGCCAGATATAGCCAAAGCAGCAGATAAATTGACACATGTGGTTGTTTTGCCAACTCCACCTTTTTGATTAGAGATTGCGATTATTTTGCATTTTTTATTGAGTGTATTGGACATTTTTAACTTCTACAACTGTGCCAGGCATATGTCTATCATTAATACTATATTCAAATTTCCATCCTTTTGCTAACGCATCATCTATTTCTTCTTGGACATTAAGAGATTTAACAAACAAGCCTTTTGTGTTTTTGTTCCATAATTTCTTAGCAGCGTCTAAGCATCTTTCAAATGAGCTAAATCCTCTTGCTATTATCCATTTTGCGTCAGTTTGCTCAACGCTTCTTATAGAATGATCTACAACTTTGAAATCTAGATCTAAATCTTTGACAATTTCTCGTAAAAACACAGCTTTTTTCTTGTGAGAATCAACTAATAATCCGCTAGCTCCCATAATGCCTAATATTACTCCAGGTAATCCATTTCCAGATCCAATATCAACTATTGATGGCTCATCTTTTATAAAACTCCATAAATCTGCGCAATCTAAAATATATTTATCAATATCTTCTAAAGCTTTATCGCTAACCAAGTGCAATTCAGCATGCCACCTTCGCAATGCATTTTTATAGAAGTTTACTTTTTTCATTTGATCATCATTGAAAAATTCATTTAACATACTATAAAAATAACATTTGAAGAAGAATAAAGCAAAATATTTAAAAATAGAGCTATAGAATTTAAATAAAATGCTTTCAAAAGATTGGAAAGTTAAGAATTAAAATTAGAAAATAAAATAAAATTATGCTGTAAAAGATTGTAGAAAAATTTATTTATATAAAGTTAACAGATTTAATTAATATTATTTTTCTTTAAAATATGATTTGCAATTAATTTAGAAATCAATAAAAGCAATAAAATCATAAGTGTTCCGGCTATCATTAAGTATTTAAAATTGAAATCAAGGCTTTTTGTAAAAGCTCCAATTGCATAACCTATCGCACAACTTATAACAGCCCATATTACTGATGCGATAATATTCAAAATCATATATTTTTTTGGATCTATTTTAATAATTCCTATCAAAACAGGGCTTATAATTCTTATTCCATATATAAATCTAAATGATAGTATGTATGTATTTTGATATTTAATGGCTAGTGGCTTTAATTTTGTAAATAATTTTCTACTAAAGCTAAATCTTTCTAAAAATCCAGGCCCAATGTAATATCCAAGATTGTATAGCAATTGATCAGCTACACATGTTCCTATAAAAGATAAAATGCAAATCTTATAAAATGACAAAACTCCATGCGCACACAACATTCCTGCTGTCAAAACAATAGATTCTCCTTCTATCATGGATCCAAACAGAACAATCCAATACCCATAATTTTGAACTAAATCAATTAACATATATCAATTGTAATATATAAATATCAATTGTCTATATAGTTATTGTTATTATTCAGTTATTCGACTCTTTTAACCAATAAAGATCCATCTTGAAACTCTATATTGAACTTATCTGGCGCTTCAGATTTATTTTTAATCAATTTGCCATTTACGGTTGCTCTACAAAATCCTCTTTTTAATGTGTCTTCATACGAAATGCTTTTCATTGCATCAATTCTTTTTTCAAGCAAATTTGCATTATTTGAAATAAATTGCTTAAACTGTGAGTGAAGTTTTTCGATTCTATGGATAAGATCTTTTTGCAAAGAATTTAAGTTTAATCTAAATTTGTCTATAGATTTAATTTCATTATACTTTTGGTTCCAATAAGAATTATATGCGTAATCTTTTTTTGCGATTTTACTTTTAAAATCTTGAAACAATGGTTTAATAATTTCTTTTGCTGATTGCATTCTCAATGTTAATAATTTATTTTTAAACTTATTTTCTATATAAAATAAAATTGAACTTTTGATTTTAGATTCATAATTCTCTAATTTAATGCATAATTCTTTTTTATCTGGAAATGCTAACTCTATAGCTGCTGTTGGGGTAGGCGCTCTACATGATGAAGCATAATCTGCAAGTGTGGTATCTGTTTCATGCCCAATAGCAGTAATTAAAGGTATTTTTGTATTTGCAATCGCTCTAACTAAATCTTCATCCTGAAATCCCCATAAATCTTCAAAACTTCCTCCTCCTCTAGCCACAATTAACAAATCTACTTCATGATTTTTATCACGCAAATCTGGAGAATTAAAATATTTAATAGCATTTATAACGCTATTAGCCATTTCAGCGCCTTGAACAGACACAGGGTAGAAAACAACTTTACAAGGGCATCTATCTCTTAATCTATGCAACATATCATGTAAAACAGCCCCAACAGGAGATGTAATAATTCCAACTTTCTTAGGATATTTGGGAAGCTTTAATTTCCTACTAATATCAAACAATCCTTCCTTTTGCAGCGCAAGCTTTCTTTTTTCCAATACTTGAGAGTCTCCAATATGCTCAACTGACAAAACAACCATTTGATATTTAGATCTTCCAGGATAGCTAGAAACTCGCCCGCAGCAAATAATTTCCATATCATGCTGTGGCTCAAACGATAATTTAGCATTAGCCCATGCGATGCAATCTATAACAGCATCTTCTTCTTTAAGTGAAAAGTATAAATGATTCATTCTTTTTGGCTGACTAACTTGTCCTTTAATATAAATCTTACTATAAGATGATTCCAGCATTTTCTTGATCGCTAAAGATAAAGATTTAACTCCAAAAGTTGGCAAATTATTTGTCATATTAAATCACACTTACACATTTTATCATAAATATCCAACCACTATTCCATCAACACTTACTGCATCCATAGGTCTCATAGATTTATTAAATGGACTTTCATGCAATGTGGCTCTCAATTGTACATTTTGTTCGCAAATATCTTTTGACTTCTTGTTAATTGAAGCAATATTTTTCTTTTTCTTCTTAGTATCAACTTCTTTTTCATCAGAAATTGCATTTATGTTTGCATTTGCATTCGCATTTATAGGATCAGATATTTCTTTTGCGAGTACTTTTGGAAATTTAAACGAGCCATTATGAATTTTCTTTTTTACATCATCATAATAATATTCCATTAATTGGCCATCTTGTTCATAGAATATTTTTGGCATAGATTCACTATGGAATTCAAAACGTATATTAATATCATTATTTTGCTCAAACTCTCTAACAATATCTTTTTTATGATTCAAAATATAATATATCAAATTTGAATCGCAATTAATAACTATATTTTTTGTATTTATTTCTTGATTAATATATGCAATTTGCCTGAATATAAACGTTGAATTTAAGGAATCTTTCTTTGTAAATCCAGATCCATGGCAATTAGAGCATTTCTTATGCATAGATAAAAATGAATTTCTTCGCAATTGTTGTCTAGAAATAGAAAAAAGGCAAAATCTATCCATTTCTCCTAAATTATATTTAGCTTTGTCGTTATCCATATGTTTTGCAAATTCAGCAGAAACTGTGCCCAAATTATTCTGGCTATACATATCGATAAAATCTATCACAATTAAGCCTCCAATATCTCGTAATTGAATTTGCTTTGCAGCCTCATATGCAGCTTCCATATTAATCAAAAATGCAGTCTTATCTATAGAATTTTCTTTCTTACATATTCCAGAATTCACATCAATAGAGGTAAGCGCTTCAGTATGTTGAATGATTATATATCCACCAGACTCCAAATTAACTCTTTCACAATACATAGATTCAATTTGATTCTCAACGTCATAAAATTTAAATATAGGATTTGATTCTTTGTGTTTAATTGCAGAATCTTTAATGCAGTCTGGAACTCTTCCTTCAATAATCATTTTCATGTCAGGTTTGTGGTAATCTATAAAAGTTTTTTCTATTAGAGATGGAGATCGCAATGCCAAATGAACATCTTTTTTCTTAGCAGCTTGAGATATAATTTGCATTTTTCTTTTTATATTACTGAAATCATTTTCAATTTTTTTGTAATTTTCTCCTAAAGCAGAGTGTCTAAAAATTATATGACAATCAGTATTTTTCGTTAATTTTTCATGCCAAGCCTTTATAGATTCTCTATCTGATTTTGCAGATATTTTCTTAGATATAGAACAACTATTTTCTTGGTTCATTAAAGCAATCATAAACAAGCTTTTAATTTCAATAAAAGTTGTTAACATTGCCCCTTTGTTTTCTTTTTCATCTTTAACAACTTGCACAATAACAAGCTGTCCTTTTTTCAGAGATTCTTTTGAAGATAGAAATGACAAGAATCCATTTTTATTTTCACCATAATTTATAAAGTATGCTTGAAGAGAATTCTCAACATGATCTACTTTAGCTAAATAAATATTTCCAACATTGGAATGATTTTCATTAGATTCAAAGAAAAAATTCATTAATCTATTTTCTTCTATTATAGCAATTTGAATACTTGATTCATCCGTTGAATCTACCAGCATTAATTTATTCACTTAGTTAGATTGTATTCTTTTGACTTATAATATTCAACTCTATAAAATCAAAATAGAGAAATAATTAAATGAATACAGAAAAAAACATGAAAAATCTATGGAAAACAGATGAATTTCCTAGCAACAAAATAAAGAGGGTGCATATGATTGGCGCTTCTGGACTTGGAATGCAAGCTTTAAAAGTATGGCTTCAGGCTAAAAATTACACTATAAGCGAAACAGATGACTATAATTCGCATCCACATATGATTTCTGCAAATGAAATACCAAAATCTGATTGTCTTATCGTAAGCTCAGTGATTTCAAAAGATCACCCACAATGCATATGGGCCATCAAAAACAATATTCCAATTTTTCATAGAGCGTCATTTGCTAAGTATTTATCTAATGAAAAAGAGTCTATATGCGTATCGGGAACACATGGGAAAACCACAACTTCTGGGTTAATAACATGGATCATGCATTGCGCCAAATTAAATCCATCTTTTATGCTTGGAGATAAAATGCAAAATCTGAATATAGCTTCATTATGTGTAAAAAATAAAAATTCAAATAAAGATTTGATAAATAATGATCTAGATGACTTAAATGATAATTATTATGACAATGAATTAGAAGAGCGCAAAGAAGAAATTTGCATTATTGAGTCTGATGAATCTGATGGATCAATGCAAAAACTTACAGGAGATGTGAATGTCATTACCAATATCGATGAAGATCATATGGATTATTATGAAAATAGAGAAAATATAGCTAAATCTTTTAAAAACTTCGCGCTTTCCGGACAAATATGTATATGTCATCAAAAAGCTAAGGAAGAATTAAACATAGATAGCGTTCTTACATATTCTTTAGATAGTAAAAATACAAATTCCTTATATGAAAATATCAAAGATTCAAATCATTCAAAATCATTTGATGATTCAAATTCAAGTGAGTCGGATTATTTTGACTCAAATAATTCTAGTAAATTTGACAGCTTTGATAATTTAGATTCAAATACTTCAAGTCAATCAGATGTATATGCTAAGAATATTAAATTTCACCAAAATGGAATGATGTTTGATGTTTGCGGGCTAATTGAAATGCATAATGTATATTTGAATATGCTTGGAATGCACAATATAGAAAATGCTTTGGCTGCAATATGCGTTGCTGTATATTATAATATTGATGAAATATATATCAGAAATGCTTTATCTTCTTTTCAAGGAATGAAGAAGCGGTTAGAAGTGAATCAAGTGAATAATATTGATTATATGCTAGATTATGCACACCATCCTCATTCTATAAAATTACTATTCGATACTTTAATTAATTATAAATATAGTAAAATTTACTGTATATTAGAAATACATAAATACTCTAGATTAAAGAAAGATTTCAATTTATTTATTCGAGAAATAGCAAATTTATGCAACAAAATAAATACCTCTGTAGCAATTATGCCAATTCATAATGTTAAAGAAGATTTTGATATAAATTTAGAAAATAAATTCTATGAATCTTTGTTGCGCAAAATAAATACAAAAAATTCAAATAATATCGATCAAGAAAATAGAAATATACAAATTAAATCAAGGAACACACAAGACCAAATAAATGCACTTCAAGATTTTATAAATGATATACATAAATCCCATGCAAAGCAAAGTTCTGCAAAACAGGAATATGCAAATCAATCCCATGCGAAGCAAAATGACTTAGTATTATTTATAGGTGCTGGTGAAGTTTGCAAATTATACTACAAATTCATAAAGCATATTAGTTTATAAGCAATCTTAGATTATTAATTATGCAAATTACACATTATGGCAATTTTATGAAAATAAATTGAAGTTAATGAATAATTCTAATGTCAATTTACAAAAAATATTATGCTATAGCCCATAAAACCATTAAAATGCATTCCATAAAATCTTGAAAAATCATTATATAGGTAGGCTATTTAATGCTCAAATAATAGCAAAACACATTTCAAGTAAAAAATAAATAATTTCTTATATAAACATGCATAAATAATCAAATCTATCAAATTATATTGAAAAAACATAATAGTGATTAATTTTTTATATAAATTGATTTATAAGCTATTTTCTAAAGCTTTGTTGTTTTGTTATTTAAATAGAAAAATGAAATGTATTTTATAATCTTATTATATGAGAAATTTATTACAAATAAAATTGTAATTTTTTTTATCTCAGGATTTTTTTATCTCAAGAAATTTCTTTCTCTCAAATTTGTAGATTTGCTGTTTTAGCTGTTTTATTGATTTCTTTTAATTCATTTACAAATTTAATTCAATTTGCAAGAAACCACTCAAGTCATTTTTAAGTTGATTTTTTTAATGTTTTGAAATAATTTCTCTAATATTTTAATGCATTAAATTGATTTTTTGAGATAATCATGTAATTTTTCATTAGAGCATATCAAATCACTTGGAAGGTCTAATAAATCATTATCTAATGGCAATTCGCTAATTTTTTTGTCCTTACGAACGCTCACCAATCCATTGTCAACTTTTTTAACTAAAGCCAACCCTGCTGCATAATCACATAAATGGGTAGGGCGCTCTATGCATCCATCTAATTTCCCATTAGCAACATAGGCCATATTCAAAAGAGTGGACCCAAGTTTTCTTTGTTTGATGTTAGGGTTGTTTATATTTTGGTTTAATCCAAACATGCTTTTTTCTATTTCGACATTTTTAGAAACATAAACTTTTCTGTAATTTAAAAATACACCTTTTTCATCTGCTGCAAATAAATCAGAATTCATTGGGTCTAATATCATGCTAGAAACTATTTCATTATTTTTCATAACTGCTATAGCGCAACAAAATACCCCTATGCCTCTAAGAAAGTTTTCACGACCATCAAGAAGATTTATTATCCATTTTGATTCTGCTTCTTCTTGAAACATCATAGATTTTGTAATAATTCCATAATCAAGTCTTTTTTGATGAAGAAGGTTTATAATAAAATTTATTGTTCTATTTTCAAATCTTTCAATAAACTTTTCTCTCTTCTCAAAATTAATATGCTTAATTTCATTAAAATCTCTTGCTAGAGTTTTTCCTATTGATTCAAGAGCTTCTTCCATTACCATCATGTCAAATGGCTTGAAAACATTCTCTTTAACTATATTCATATTCATTTGTTTTTATATCTTTCTACATATGAGCAACTAGAAGGATCAACTACAACTTTATCACCTTGATCAATATATGTTGGAACAAGAATTTTCATTCCATTTTCTAATACTGCATTCTTATAAGAAGATGCTGCTGTTTGTCCTTTTATTGCTGGGTCAGCTTCTATTATTTCCATAACAACGGGATTTGCAAAATCAAAACTAATCACTCTGCTTCCTTTGTCATCTTCATACATCATAGCTTTAATTTCTATTCCATCAGACAAAAAGTGAGAAATGGGCTCAAAATCGCTTTTTTGAATTTCAAATTGCTCAAAATCATCCATAAACATAAAGCAACATTCTCCATTTGATTCATAAAGAAATTTTGCTTGTTTTTCTTCTAAAATCGCTTTTTCAATATATTCTTCTGCACGAAATCTTTCATTTATTTTTGTTTCAGAGTCTACGCCTTTCAATTCTGCTTTAATAAATGCTCCGCCTTTTCCTGGCTTTACATGCTCAGTTTTTCTGACTTTGAACAATTTATCTTTATAAACAACAATATTTCCTGGTTTTATATCTGCTACACTAACTTTTTGATTCATAAAAACATCATATATCATATTGAACAAAAAATCGAATAAAAAGACTATTGACTCAATATTTAAAAGCACACATAATAAAGATCTAGAGGGCGCTTAGCTCAGTTGGTAGAGCACTTGACTTTTAATCAAGGTGTCATAGGTTCGAACCCTATAGCGCCTGCTTCTCAGAAAATTAATTTAATTTATCATTTAATATTTTAATTTATTTAATAGACATGCTTTTTGTTTAAAATTTTATTATTTTATTTTTTAAATTTAAATAATTAAAAAATTCTTCTATTTGTTATTCAAGCATCTTTTTAAAGCATATATTTTATCAAATGCATAATTGCAGCTATTGTTCTTCCAACTATTTTTATTAGAGTGAGAAATTTCATTTATATTGTTAAGGGGTTCGGCAATTCTTACTAATTCAGTTTATTATATTTTTGCTTGATATATATTTTACATAATTTCTATTTTTATATTTTTGCTTGATATTGATGTTAATATTTTGTGAATTACTTTGAAATTGAAATTTTTATTAAATTATATAAATAATATAATTTTATTATTGTTTATTATAAATTGCAGTTACTTATTTATATTTAATTGCAATTATTTATATATATATATTTATTATTGCAAATCATAGCCATTTTATTGAGTTGTTGAATTATTTCGGATTGAAGATTCATTTAACATAATATCCATTATGTGATATAATCAAACAATCTTAGAGAGTTTAAAAGAAATATTGGAGGAGTTTTAAATTTTGGACAAAAGAATTTTGAGTAAAAAAATATTAAAGTTTTGCATAAATAATATTCCCTTGTGCATAAGCATTTAAACTGCAAAATTGCATATAGTATATAATTTCACAAAAAAACTAAATTAATATACGTATGTCATAGATCAAAAAACAATGCTCAAAATTAAAATATAGTTTCAACAAAATTTGTTAGATAAATTGGAATTATATGATGGAAAACAAGATTTTCTAAAATGCTCAGTTTATATGTCAATTTATTTCATGTATGTTATTATTTGTTCATGTACGGGAAAATATTTTTAACTATTGCGTTTGCGTCTATACATGCGAATTCTAATAACTCTAAACCCAAAAAGGTAGAACAGAAAATAAGCATTGCAAAACCAGATAATTTGCCAAAAAAAGATGGAATTATTTCTGATTATGTGGCTCATATTGTTGCTAGATCTAATTATTATCCAAATGAATACGATGCTTCTAAAAATGATCCAATGAAAAAACAAACAATTGTAAATATTTCTAAAGACAGTTATTTTTCTGGAATTATAATGGGCAATCATTTAATCACTGATTTCAAAAATATTAAAAATAAAAAGGAAGTTTTTTTGCTGTGTAATCAAGAAAAAATTTCTCTAACTCTTGTTGGACATGATCAAGATGCATCTATAGCTGTTTTTGAAATTGACAAAAACAACTCCCAACATGAATGCAAACTTCAGACTAAAGATATTTTTAAATCTAATTATGTTAAAAATACTTCTAAAAGAATTGTTGGGAGCGATGTGATGATTTTTACTTTTCAAGATTTATTTAGCTCAATTATTTCTAAAAATGAAAATGAATTTTTTGTTATAGATAGATCTTTGCCTAAATATTCACATGGAGGAATTGTATCAAGCAAAAATGGGAAAATTCTTGGAATGATTATAAGCAATGAAAGTGAAAATAAATATCAAAGCAGAGTAATTTCTCTTGATATTCTAAGAAAATTTACCAATCAAATCATAAAATATGGAAGAGTTATCAAAGGATATCATGGATTAAGTGTGCACAATGGAATCATTGATTTAGTTGAGAAAGATAGCCCTGTTAATGCAATTAATTTAATTGAAGGACTTAAAGTTAAAAAAATAGGGAATACAACAGTTGAAAATGATCCAAATTTTCAAAATTTAGAAAAATATGTTCCTGATGATATCGTGGAAATTAATTTTGTAGCATCTGGCCCAAATGGAGATCAATCGGATTACTCTGCAAAATTTGTTGTTTCTGAGAAGGTAAATATTATTGAAAATATAACTGGATACAATACAAAATTAGATGCTTATGTGTTTTTTAGCAAATTAGACAAAGGTAGAAATGAAATATATGCGCAAAATATTAGATCTTTATCTGAAGAATTAAAGGAAATTGCTCTAAAATCTATTTCTCTCAGTAAAAGCGCAAACAATTCTGCTTATGAATTGGGAGTTATGGTTGTGGATGTAAACAATGACACTTCTCAATTTAAAAAAGGAGATATAATTAGATTTATTGACAATCGCCCAGCAAGCATACTTTCTTTGCATAGTGAATATGGATTGTTGAAAGATAAAAAGAAGTCTTCATTGGCTCTTTCTATTATCAGGAAAAATAAAACCATTCAAATTATTATTAAAAATAACTAAGCGCTTAAAATTCATTTTATAAGATTTGCAAAGCATTTCGATAGATCGTGTTTGCAAATTTTTTAGAGATAGATAGTTTTCTAAAGCATCAATTTTATAAAATGTTTTAAGAATGAATGAAGCTTTAAAGCGTCAATATGATTTAAGGAAGATTTGACAATTCTATCTTTTATTATTAGCTTTGCTTTTCTATAAATTATTTATATATCCCACTTTAATTGCTTCTTTTTTTCTAATAGAATTGCTCTCAATTTATTTTCATAAAAAATTTGAAGATAGATTTTAATAATTTGCCAGATTATATTTTAGTAGGGAGTTTTCCATACAATACCCCCCTCTTTAATAAGTTTAACTTCATCTGATAAAGATGGAATTATTGATAATTTATGATATTTATTACTCCTAAAATCACTGTAATTTTCTCACAAATTTGTTAGCTTCTCATCATATTTAATTTTACAATCATACTCTACTTTCAATTAATCAATAAAATTCTATTTAAATATTCTATAAAATTACTTAAGAGTTAGAATTAAAAATCAAATAAATAGACTTATATAACCAATAATATTAATAAAGCTCAAATGATTTAGACTTAGGTTTCAGTTATTTTTTGTCATTTTCTTCTTCTTTGAAAATATTTGCCATTTTTTGATAAACGCTCACAGAAACTTGATTTGGCCTCATTTTCATATTTAAATTATTTTGAATTATTATATCTGAGAATTTCTCTACAAGATGAGGGAAAGCAGATGATAAATTGTTTTGAATTGTTTTACGTGGACTTGAAAATGCAGCTCTAAGAATAGTATCAAGATTATCTAAATTCATTAAATCACTTTCTGCAAAATCATCCAATATCTCCAAATGAATTACTTCAGAATTCACCTTAGGTGGAGGAGCAAAGCATCCAGGAGGAACATTAAGTATTTTTTTTGCCTTTGCAACACTTTGCACAAAAGCTGAAATTCTACCATAATCTCTATCGCAACATTTTGCACAAATTTTATCTGCAACTTCTTTTTGTATAAGAAAAACTCCATGCTTGAATTTATTTATACATCTAATAAATTTTGCAATTATTAAGGCAGAAATATTATATGGCAAATTTCCTACTAAAATATAATCTGGCAAACTATTAAAATCTATCTCTAAAATATCACAATTAATTACTTTAAATTTCTCTTCACTTGATTTAAACAACTCTATATCTTCTTTTGCATTTTCTGTTAATTTTCTTGCATCTTTAAAGTTCTCTGAGTCATTTTTTCCATCTTCTGAATCATAGTTTATGCAATTATTTTCAGCATTGTTATGAAATTTTTCTTTTGCAAATAAGTTATTTAAGTGACTAATAAATCTAATATCTTTTTCTATAGCTAAAAGTTTTGCGCAATTCTTAATAATATATTTAGTTAATTGACCTGTTCCAGGCCCTACTTCAATAACATGATTATTTATATTAGATATAAAATTTTCCATAAAAGACAATTTTTTTACATCAACTAAATAATGTTGCCCCAAATTTTTCTTTGTATGTATTTTTTGAGATGAGAAAGCCCCGCTTCTTTTGCTAATCATTTCTATTCTATTAATTCCATTGAAACAAATTTCCTGTGCGATCTCATTTGATTTTGAAGAAAGTCTTCTTTGTATTTTTGCTTTGTTGCGTCAATATAATCAGACTCATCAATTGTAGTTGTATTTATCAAATAAAAGAATGTATATTCTCCGTTTTCGAATATAATATCAGAGAAGTTTCCTTTGATCGTTCTTTTAATAACCTTCAATGCATTTTCACTTAATTGAAAAGACATTACAGCGCTTTTATACTCAACAAAATGATCTGATGACAACGCTATTGATTTATATTCATTTGTATGTGAAGTTTCCAACTCATTTTTGATTTTTTCTGCTTTTGATTTATCTTTATTAGCAATCTTCCATATCACAAACCCTCTTATAAGATTATTTCTTATTCTTTGAATTATTTTGTGATTTGCATTCATTTTATTATAATTGGCATGGCTTTGGATTTGAGCAGATAATGTTAAATATAACGCTAAATTCTTAGATTCTGGATGCTTTGGAAGGGTATTCATTATATAATTCATATAATTTTCATGATCTTGACCCATTTGCAATTTAGCCCTCTTAGCAATCAATTTAAGAATTTCTAAATCAAAAATATACTCTTCAGGTTTGTTAAATTTAAGTTGATAAGTCGATTGAATTTGTGAAGAATTAAGAAATTTTTCTATTTCTTCTAATTGAATTTTAGTGAAAATTTTGTTTCCAATTTTTATATCTGCATGACAAGATAAGAAAAGTAGAAAAAATCCTCCTATAATGTTGTGCAAATTTAAGTTTAAACTATATGCCATTTATGTATTATCCTACTTATTTGCTAATTTGAAAATATGATTTTTATATAGACATTTTGATATTTGTCAATTATGATTTGTTTATCTAGGAGAAAATTTCATTATGAATACTTCATCTGAAGAAGAAAATAAAATAGTTCAAAAAGATTGTGGTTTAGAAAAGCCGAAAAAAAGAAGAGTTATAAATTCTTCTGAAATTAAGAAAACTAATACTAAAAAAAGCGTTAATTTAAATAACGCCAAAGATAACAACAATAATTTTGAATGTGATGAAAATTACTCTCCATCTAGACCTTATATAGACTTATGCAAATTGAGAGAAAGAAAAAATACTGAATTAGTAAGAATTGCTGAATCTCTTAATTTGAACTTAGATGAAATAAAAAATAAAGATTTATTGCTAGAAATATTAAAAGAGTATTCTGTTCTTGGAAATGACATTAAAGCTGAAGGAACTCTTGAAGTTATAAATGATGGGTATGGATTTATAAGGTTTGCATCAGAAGATTATACTTTTTCTGATGATGACATACATGTTCATCAACAATTTATCTCTAGATTCAACTTAAAACCTGGAGATTCACTTGAAGTTAATATCAAAATTCCAGAAAACAACAAAAATTATTCTGTAAAAAGAATAATTTCTATTAATAGCAAACCTGCTAAACGCATATTAGGAAGGCTGTCATTTGAGTCTTTAACTGCTTTATATCCAGATAGAAAAATGAAACTTGAAACTGAAGATAGAAAAAATCTTAGCTTAAGAACTTTAGACTGTATAACCCCAATTGGATTTGGTCAAAGAGCTCTTATTGTAGCGCCTCCAAGAACTGGAAAAACAATTTTATTGCAAGATATCGCAAATGCAATTCATCAAAACCATAAAGATGTAGAGTTGATGGTGCTGTTAATTGGAGAAAGACCAGAAGAAGTCACTGACATGAAAAGATCGGTTCATGGAGAAGTAATTAGCTCAACATTTGATGAGCCAGCAACAAGACATGTTAAGGTTTCTGAAGTTGTGATAGAAAAAGCCAAAAGGATGGTTGAGGATGGGAAGGATGTCGTAATTTTGATGGATTCCATTACTCGTTTAGCTAGAGCCTACAATAATGTTATCCCCTCTTCTGGTAAAGTTTTAACTGGTGGAGTTGATGCCCATGCTTTACAATATCCAAAAAAATTCTTTGGAGCAGCTAGAAATATTGAAGAAGGTGGGTCATTAACGATTATCGCTACTGCATTAGTGGACACTGGATCTAGAATGGATGAAGTTATATTTGAAGAATTCAAAGGAACTGGTAATGCAGATATAATATTAGACAGAAAAGCAGCAGACAAAAGAATCTTCCCAGCATTGGATATACTTAAGTCAGGAACAAGAAAAGAAGAATTGCTGAGAAATGAAGGGGAATTGTCAAAAATTTGGCTAATCAGAAGAATTATTTCAGAAATGAATACAGTTGAAGCTTTGGAATTCTTATTGGATAAGATCCATAATAGCAAAGATAATGATCATTTCTTTAGAATGATGAATAGTTAATTTAATTGAACAGGATTTTTTTTAAATAAAATGCCGTTGAAAGAATATTGCATTTATACAGATGAGGTTGGATATGGATCATGGGCTGGTCCAGTTGTGGTGTGTAGTATTCTATATGAAAAAATAGACAATTATGAAGTGAGAGACTCTAAATCGTTAACAAAAAATATGCGAAATAATACATTTCATAAAATCAGAAATAAATATGACTTTGCCTTATCTTGGTCTCATGCTCATGATATAGACAAATTTGGATTGCGAGTTGCTACTGATGATGCAATAAGAAAATCATGGAATATGCTTAAAAATAAATATAATAAATTAAATAAAAACTCGCAATTAAGCAGCAAAAATGTAAATAAAATGAATATTTTGCTTGATGGGAAATATATTCCTAAAACTATTCACAATGTTATCAGTTTAGTGAATGGCGATAAAAATAATCTTATGATTTCATACGCTTCTATAATTGCTAAGGAATCGAGAGATTTTTATATGAAGCAATTGGGTCAATTTTACTGTAAATATTCTTGGGAATCTAATGTTGGATATGGAACTAAAAATCATATTGACGCAATTAACGAATTTGGAATTACGAAATTTCATAGAAAAAGCTACAAACCCTTAAGGAAATTTTCAGATTCTAGATAATTTTATCAATAAATTTTTAAATTTAATGAATCTTATCTTAAAATTACATGATTTGCATGAATAAATTAAATATAATATTAAAATAATATAAATAAACTATTCCCAAAGGAGAATTAAAAATGAATAGATTATTTTTAATGCTTTTGTCTCTATCTATGATAAATGCAAAAACTTTCATAAATATTTGTGAGGAAAAAACAATGACTTTAGATGGAAATAAATTTTATATTACAAAACACAAGCAAATTGTAAAAAGCAAATACAAAAAACTTCGCAATAAAAAATGTAAAAATCATGCAAAATTCAAAAAACATTACAACAGAGAAAAAGTGATTTTGGGCAGAACTCAATCATCAAGAACTCCAATTCACTTAATGCATCAAAATTAGATCTATTGTAGACTTATTAAAATAAAGAAAATAATGCAACAGTTATTATATAGTTTTGCATATAAATTATTGATATAGAAAATAATTAACAATTAATATATAATTTCTCTATGTTAGTTTATTTATTATTAGCTATTGCATGTGTAAATGCAGAAAAAAGCATTGATAAGAGCAATCAAAAAACTCCTAAATCACAAAGCAATACTTCAAAGAAAGAGAGTAATAACTCAAATTCAAATGAAGAATCTCCATTTCATGAAAGCGATATATATGATTACAGAGGTAAAGCCCCTTTCAATATTGCTGGAAATGTAGAAATTTTATCAACTCATTTATTTTCAGATCAAGATCAAATTGTTTGGTCTGAAGGTGATAAAAAAAATTGGTCACCTAAAGATAAAAAATCAAAAATCAAAGATCCATTTGATAATCTAAAATTTTCTAATGCAAAAATAGGTATTGCTTTGCAAAAAATAACAGGAAATATGAAAATTGGTGTTCAATTTGCCATTAAAGCAAATCCTGAGAAGTTTTCTGTAAGTCAAGCAAGCTTATATGTGAAAAATTATTTCAGACAAACGAAATTAAAATTGTCAGCTAGAGCTGGTTACACTTATGGAGCTGACAAGAAGCTCGCTCCTTTGAGTTGTGGCATTATAAGCAAAACAACAAACTTGTATGCCATGTCAGACGAGATACTTGCTCCTAATGTAATGACAAATGAGAGAATTAATACTAATACTGCAACTTCCATGAAAATAATGATCAAGGCAAAGAAATTTATTAACAACAAGGAAAATAATGTTGTAGCCGCATTAAGTTACACACCTAATCACCCAAATAAAGGCGGATACTCTTTTGCTAAAATTAATGAAAATGATAAGTTAAATGATGATTCTATGAAAAATCATTTAGGAGCTGGTATAAAATGGAATGCTAAAAAAGGTAATTTCACAAACTGCTCTTATGCTACTTTTGGTTATGCAAAAAGATATGAAGTAGATGCAGTTAAAATGAATGATGTTAAAGGATTTACATTAGGAAATAATATTGGCTATAAATTTGTGAAATTTGGATTAAGCTATGGATTAATTGCTGATAAAAAAATTCAATCTTATTCTGATGATTTTCATAATAATAAAATCAAAGGTGTGAAATTTGACAATCAAATTCATGACAAAGCAAATGGAGGGTATGTTGTTTCTCCTACTGTTGCATTTACAATTCCTTCAGGATCAATGGAAGGCTTGGAGATTTACGCTTCATACATGTATTCAGACAGAAAAACAGAATGGAAAGATGCTAAAGATTCAACAATTCATGCGAAATCAAATATTATTTCCACTGGATTTGCTATGCCTTTAAATAAATTTACATTTGGAGCTAAAATGGAAATTATGAAATTTGATAACAAAGCATTCAAAGATGAGCAGTTGATCAAATCTTATTTAACAAGCAAAAAAGAATTCAATACCTTAAGTGAAAATGATAAATGGAGAACAGTTGTTTCTGCATTCTGTAGAGTAAAAATTTCTCACAACCCTTCAGTTAATTGATCAAAACAAACAATGAATTTCATGATTGTAAATTCATTGCAAATATTTACATATTGTAAATTTATAAGACACACTTCTATCGATAAATTTGAAAAGGAAATGCATAAATAAAATAGAAATGCTTATTTTTACTTAAAAATAAAACAGAAACAAACGACAAACAAATATTATTTTGAATGCTAGTTTCTATTTAAATTCATTTTGCACCTTAATAAATCGATTTATAATTTTATTAATAGAAATCTATCTTAATAATTTATACTATAATTTTCTGCTCTAATTTTAGATGATTTTAAAATATTAAATTTATTGCTCAAAAAAATGCTATGAATTTATTTATTTTTGATTAACTGTAATAATACGCATTATATTGTATTATTTTGATAAATTATTAAAAGCATAGGTTAATGAATTATTGAAATTTGACAAAGCTCACATAATCAATCAATGTCATTTAACTAATCTAATTCATTTTTCTTTTATATAAAAAAATCAAACAAAGTATTAATTTTGATGATTATAAGTATAATTATTAGCCTTGATAATATATTTTGCAAATTTATTACTTATTTCTCTAAATGAAATCCAATATTTTAATATTAAATTATAAATTTTGACTGTTATTTTTATTTTCCATAATATTTATTTTTAAGAGATTTTCTATAATCCTATTTTTTAATTTTATAAAACATCATAGAAAAAAGATTGAGCGTAATTTTATTTGTTAAATCTTAGAGGCTCAATTTATAATTTACAAACATTTTAATATATAATTTAATGCTTACTATATCAATTTTTACAATATTTTAATTGTTATGCCCTGCAAATTTAATCTAACTGATTTGTTATAAGAAATTTTTAAATTATTGTAAATATAACTAACTTTATTGATCATGTTAAAATATTTGATCAAAATTTATGCTTTTTACATAAATTTAATGCTATTAACTGGCATAAGTGCATATCTTAATAAATTTAAATTTTATAATTTCACATTAATGAAATATAACATTCTCATTCAATTAAGCGCTAATCCAGATCCTCTAACTTATTCTGATAGAATGATTAATACATTCCGCCCATAGGAGGCATTCCGCCGCCCATGTTATTAGCGCTAGAATTTTTATCATCTTCTTCATCTACTATAGCAGCGCCCATTGTTAGAACCAAAGTTGCTACTGAAACAGCATATTGCAAAGCAGATCTTGTGCTCTTTTTAGGATCCACAATTCCTAATTCCATCATATTTCCATATCCTTCATTAAGGACATCATAACCAAATTGAATATCATCAGATTTTTTAATTTGATCGATGATTACTGCCGAATCATCATGGCCAGCATTGATTAAATTCTGATTAAGTGGGGATAAAATAGCTTTCTTAACTATCTCTACACCAGCTTTAAATGCTTGAGATCCAGAAACATTGTTCAAATTTTTACTTGCATGAATTAATGCAGAACCGCCTCCAGGAAGAATTCCCTCCTCTATAGCAGCTTTCACAGCTTGAACTGCATCTTCTACTCTATCTTTTCTCTCTTTTTGTTCGCTTTCAGTAACTCCCCCAACGCTGATAACAGCTACCCCATTCATTAATTTAGATTTTCTTTCTTCTAATTTTTCTTTATCATAATCAGATGAAGCATCAGAAATATTTGATTTAATCAATTCATATCTTGTCTTGATTTCATTTTCTGAGCCTTTTCCTCCTATAATGGTGGTTTTATCTTTTGTGATAATAATTTTTTCAGTTTGACCCAAATGCTCAACAGTTGTCTCTTCTAAGGACTTGCCCATTTCTTCTGAAATAAATGATCCGCCAGTCAAAACTGCAATATCTTCACAAATTTCTTTTCTTCTATCGCCGAATCCAGGACTTTTAATAACGCAAACTTTCATTATTTTGTTAAGAGAGTTAACTACCAAAGTATTTAGAGCAATTCCATCAACATCTTCTGCAATAATCAAAAGAGATCTGCTTGATTTTACTACATTTTCTAATAATGGAAGAATATTTGCCAAAGAGCTGATTTTCTTGTCATAAATCAAAACATATGGATTTTCTAATTCGCATGTTTGTTTTTCTGTATTGGCAAAATGAGGAGAAACAAAACCACGATCTAGCTCCATACCTTCAACTACATTTAATTCAGTTTGAATGGATTTTCCGTCATCTACACTGATGATTCCTTCATTTCCAATCTTACCAACAGCTTCAGCAATTAATTTTCCAATTTCTTCTTCGCCATTTGCAGAAATAGTCGCAACTTGTTTAATGTGATCACTATTTCCCTTAACAGGAATTGCTATATCATTCAAATAGTCAATAATTTTCTTAGAAGCATGATTCATTCCTTTTGTAATTTCTACAGAATTCATCCCTGCTTCAACAACTTTTAGCCCATTATTCACTAAAGATTGCAATATTACACAAGCAGTTGTGGTTCCATCACCTGCTGCATCAACAGTTTTAGAGGCAACTTCTTTGATGAATCCAGATCCAATTTTATGAAGCTCGTCAGATAATTCTATTTCTTTTGCTACAGTAACTCCATCTTTTGTTACTCTTGGAGATCCAAAAGATTTCCCCATCACAACAACTCTACCTTTAGGTCCTAGGGTAGATTTTACGCAATCAGCAGCTTTATCGATTCCTTCAATAACTTTCTTTCTTGCTTCAAAATCTAAAACTATTCTCTTATTCATTGCTTTTTCCTTTAATAATTCCTGATATATCAGAAGACTTTATAATTACATATGTTCCATCTTTTAATCCTGAAACATTGATTTTTGTTCCAGCCCATTGACCAAACAACACAACATCTCCAACAGAAATTTGCATAGAAATCCTCTCGCCTTTATCATTCAATGATCCAGGCCCAGCAGAAATTACAGTTCCAGTTATTGAATCTTCATTGGAAGTCTCAGGCAGAACTATTCCAGACGCAGTTTGTCTGCTCCTATCAGATTTTTTTACCAAAACTCTATCGCCAAGAGGCTCAAGAGCTCTAACATCATTTTCAGTCAATGACATAATTTCCTCCAATTTCTATGAAGATCAAAAAAAGATCTCACTTTAAAACACTTTATAACATAATATACAAATTTTATCCAGATTCTTGAAATAAAAGATGATTTGCATATGAATATAAATTCTGCATTGATAATTCTGCAAATCAGATAAAATTGCAGATTGCTTAAAGAATTCTTATTTTGCCAAAACAACTTTAATTTTTTTCTTTTTTCCATGCCCTACAATAATTTCACTATCAAAATCATTTTTAGAAATTACTGCATCTTGTTTTTCAATCAATTCTGAATTTACAGTTATGCTATTATTTTTAATTTTTCTCTTTGCGTCAGATGCAGAATCAGATAATCCGATTTCCACAAGCAATTTTGTCAATTTGATTTCTGAATTACTGAATTGCTTATCATCCAATTTAAACTCATCTAAACTATTCATGTTTTTGTTTTCAAAAATAGAAATGCTTTTTTCTTTAGCATTTTTTGTTTTTTCCTCTCCATGAACCCATGAAGTCAAGTAGTCAGCAATCTTCTTTTTCGCATCATTTATAGAATTCTTAACCATATCTTTAATTTCTTCATGAGGAATATCTGTAAACTTCAATAAATAATCTTCCACATCAGAATCTGGTAAATTTCTCCAAAATTGCCAAAAATCAAACACACTTGTTTGTTTTTCATCAAGCCATATAGCTCCTCCGACACTTTTGCCCATTTTTTTTCCACCCTTCAAAAGCAAGGGCAGTGTAATGCCATAAGTTTCTTTTGATGTCATTTTCTTTATAAAATGCACTCCATTAATTATATTTCCCCATTGATCAGATCCACCAATTTGAAGATTGCATCCATGATTCTTGTTTAAATGATAAAAATCATAAGATTGCAAAATAGGATATGAAAATTCCAAAAAACTCAAAGGATTATTATTTTCAATTCTATTTTTAAAAGTCTCTAAATTTACCATCTGATTAACTGAAAACTTACTTCCCACTTCTCTGAGAAAATCAATTAAATTAGTATTTAGCAACCAATTAGCATTATCTTCATATATAACATTTTTAATTAATTTATCAACTTGAGGCTTTATATTATTCATATTTTGATAAATCTCTTCTTGGCTTAACATTGGTCTTTCTTTGGTTCTAAGAGAAGGATCTCCAATCATTGTGGTCCCTCTTCCAAACAAAAAAATACTTTTACATCCATGCTCAGAAAGAATTTTTAGAATTCTCAAAGGAAGAAGATGTCCAATATGCAAGCTTGAAGCTGTTAAATCTGCTCCTAAATAAGCACATATTTGCTTTTTCTCCAATTGATCCGATAAGTTAGATTCGTTGGTTTTTTGATATATTAGTTTTCTAGACTCTAGCCAATTAAGCAAATTCATAATAACTAAAATTTAACATATAAGATGTGAATATAAAATAATAAAATATAAAATATTATTTATAAATTAATCAAAAAAAAGAAACACTTTAAAATTCAATAAAGAAGGAGCTGGATTGACTTTGAAGAGAAAATGCAATTGCTGTCAAATAAAAAAACTTGATAAATTATTTAATCAATTCTGCAAAATTGGATAAACTTAACACACAATGCATTTGTTTAAAAAACTTATTTAAATTAACTATTTAATCACATAATAAATCAAATAAATTGAATCATATTGATAATTTTACAATAGATAAATATACAAAATAAAAAAATCAATCAATATAATCAATATATAAAATCAAAAGATTGCTTATTTGTTGTTATAGATTTAGGGTATTTTCTAATATGTTTGCTCATTTTATATTTATGCACAAATTCATGTATAATTTCTTCTTCAGATCCATAGCTTAATGAAGAAATCTCAGGCAAAGTTAATTCATGCTTTAATTGAGCTAATGTTCTTGATAGTATAGCTTGATCATAAAATTCAATAAATTTACCTCTTCTTGATTTTGGGTTTAATTTATCTTTATTTTCAAATATATTTTCAATATTCTCAAATGCATTAATCCAATTTGATGCAGTTTTCGGACCAATGCTCGGAACTCCAGGAATGCAATCACTCGCATCTCCAATCAATCCAAAAAGATCAGGAATTTGCAAAGGTGACACTCCCATTTTCTGAACTACATCATGCTCATGCATAATCATTAATTTAAATGGATCTATAAAATATACATTTCCACCAACCAATTGCATCAAATCTTTATCACTAGAACAAACATATACTTTTGAACAAGTATTTTTATACTTATTTACTATAGATGCTATCCAGTCATCAGCCTCACATTCTCCTCCCTTAAAGGCGGAAATTCCAAATGCATCACAAGCCTCAAACATAATTTGAAACTGAGGAACAAGATCTTCAGGAGTTGATTTTCTATTAGATTTATATTTAGGGTATAATTTATGTCTCCAAGTTGGCTTTCCACTATCTAATGCAATAGCGCAGTATTGAGGATTAAAATTATCAACAACTTTAAATAAAGTTCTAACAAATCCAGAAACTCCACCTATAGGAAGCCCGTCAATATTATATAAATTTTGCATAGCGAAAAAATTCCTAAATAACAAGCTGAATCCATCCACTATAACCAATTCATTATTAAAATTATTCATAAATATAATTCCATGCCTTCCATATTACTTATTGTTTTTGATTTTGCATTATTTAAAATCAGCAAATTGCTCAAATTTCTCCTTTATTTTGCACAGCATGCCTTTTATATGTAAATTATCTTCAAGAAATACTTTGTCAAAAATCTTCTCTACTTCATAACTTATATTAAGCAAGTTGTTCAAATCATTTTCCTCGCCAATAAGAGCCATCAAAACTTTATATTGATTTTCAGTTTCATCGGAATTTTGACTGTGAATTGCATTGTCGTAATCTAGCTTATTCAATCTGTTATACACTTCAACAATTTTATCTAATTCTGCAAAACTAGATAATTTATCAAGCTTTTTCTTTGCATCTATTATGTCTTTTTCTTTATTCATTTTAGACAATATTCCATATTTTTTATTTAAAACATAATCACATCTCTTCTGGAAATATGTAGAAAATCCAGATAAATCCAAAGAAATTCCCTGGTTGTCAAAATTCAATTTGAAATTCTCGATCAATTCATTTAAATTTACAGAAATTCCTTTTTCACTTAATTTAATAATACAATCAATAATTTGCAAGCATTTTCTTCTAATGGCCAAAGGATCTGCTGATCCACTAGGCGTCATCCCTTTTCCAATAAATGCAAGAGCGCTATCTAAATTGTACAATAAAGATAAATACAAATCATCTTTTGTAGAAATATTATTTACATATTGATTATACAAAATATTACATACATTTTCATTTTCGTTATTTCGTTTTGCATAAAAATAAGAAAGCAATCCTTGCAATTCTGTCATTTCATCTACAGTTTGCATGCATAAATCAAATTGAATAAGCCCAATTTCTCTTATTAAATTATCATTATTAGGACATAATCTCTCTGCAACTTTTTTAATTCTTTCTGACTTTTGATACAAGCTTCCTAAATCTTTATAAAACAAAGTTGATTGCAATTTTGATGAATAATACTCTTCATTGCATGCCATATCTCTTGTCCAAAAGAAATATGCATCATTAAATTTCGACAATACAGTTCTTTTAGTTTGACTTAACAGCAAATCACTGCTCTTCAATGCGTAATCAGAAAATACAAATAAATATTTCAAAATATTTCCATGAAAAATTCCAATATGTTGCTGCTCTTTTAGAATAGCCTGCTTGATTTCATTAGGTATTTCAAAAGTGTCATTAATCTCTGCGCAATATACATTTACAGATTCCATTTGAGAGCAAATTCTTAAAATATCTTTTTGATTAATACAGCATAACTTTTTATTGTTTTCAAAGTTATTATCGGAATTATTATCAAGAAATTGATCATTTTTGTTATTATTCTCATTATTAATAATCAATTTTGTGTTTTTATCATTCTCATTAGTTGATTTAAGTTTTCTAAAAGAATTTTCAATCTCCATAATCAAAATATCCAATTTTTTGCTTTCTTCTAAATATATATTTTTGTTTTCTAGGCAATTTTCATATTCTTCAAAATTAGACGCAATAAACTCTTCTCTTTTAATTAAATCATATATAAAAGAAGATGAAGTAGATAAATCAATAGCATCCATATGCCAAAGCATTGGACTTCCATTAAAAATTGATACCAATCTCCTAATTGGCCTGATCCATCCCATTTTCTTGCTCCAGAACATTACTTTGTTCCATTTCATTTTTTTCATGATATTTATACAAATCTCAGGAATCATATCTTCAATGTTTTTTGAAGCATAAATGTTTTTTACATAATAGAATCCATTTTCCACATATGCATCTGATTTATTTTTTCCATGTTTTTTAAGAAATTTCTCCAATATTTCATCAGCGATGCTAGATTTCGGACCCTTGATAATTTCATCATCTTTGCAAATCTCGCTTGGCAAATCATTTACAGAAGTTATAACTCTTGTATTAGTCAAATAAATATCAAGAGAAACATTTCTGATTTGATGGTCTTCAAATTCACTTTTAATTGCATCAATCCATCTTTTCTTACTAGTCTCTATTATTTCACTAGGAATGCTCTCGTGCATAATTTCAAATAAAAATTTATTCATGATTTATTGCTTTCTTGGCTTGCGCATTTCTGCCCCACACTTCTCAATTTATTTAACTCATCAACGCGTTGTGTAGGACTGAATGCTTGCCTGGATTCTAATGTATTAAATGCGTGACTAGCTCTCAAAAATTCCTCGTATGCTGGGTATCGCAAATTCAAACTCAATAAATGAATTGATTCATTTAAATGCATATCAAAAGTATTTTTAAGATACTCAACATTATAATTATTATTAGAGGCAATGCTAAACTCTGAATCATCTATATCATCATATTTAACTCCATCTTGCCATATTATATCTCGCCAATTTTCAATATTCTGCAAACTCATTGCGATTCTTTCAAGTCCATAAGTCAATTCAACAACTTGTTCACTTAATGGCTTTCCACCCACTTGTTGAAAATAAGTAAATTGCGCAATTTCGCTATTGTTTGCCCAAACTTCACTACCTACTCCAAATGCTCCCAAACTTGGACTTTGCCAGTTTCCAGCAAGAAATTTAATTTCATGAACATCTAAATCAAATCCAATATCAAGCAAACTGTCCAAAAATACATCTTGAATATTTTCCATTACAGGATTAATTGTAACTTGGAATTGATGATGCTTATAAAGTCTATTTTTGCTATCTGGCCTACTATCTTGCGGCCTTCTGCATGGTTGCATATAAGCCAACCTATGTTTTTTAGATGCATTTAAAATAAAGTGTGGATGCATAGTTGCAGCTCCAACTGTCATATCAGCAGGATGAATAATTTTACAACCAAATTTTATCCAAAACTTCTCTAATCTATCGATAATTTCTAGAAATGTCATGAGAAAATTGAGTTCCTTTGTGTTAAAGATCTCATTATTCTGTAAATTTTACAAGCAAATCACTTCAAATATTCTTCAAAAATCATTTGCTCTTTTCTTTCTAAATTCTTTTTAAAACAAACAAATCATTGAAATAAAGCGATGTTTGATAAATAAATTTATGTAGAATTAAATCATGATAAGTTAAGTATAAGCAATTTCTCCTATCAATTAGCAATTTCTTTGCAAATCATATTTAAAATTAAAATAAAAGGAGAATAGTAATGAAATATATCTATTTAAGCATTGCCGCTTTATTGATTTCTAATACATATGCTGATGCAAAAGAAGTTAACATGAGTATTGTAGAGGGAAAGCCTGTTCACACTGAAATAAAAAAAAGCGATGATAAATCGTTTAAAAAAACAAAAAGAAAATCTAGAAAGAAAGTTACTTCCAAATCAAGAAGAAAATCCGCTGCTAAATCAAGAAGAAAATCCGCTGCTAAAAGAAGGAAAGTTACTTCCAAATCAAGAAGAGCTGCTAAAAGAAGAATTTCAAGATCTCGCAAGCCTGTATTTAGAAGAAGCGCAACTAGATCTGGAAGACGAATTGCAAGAAGAAGCTTCAGACCAACTTCAAGATCATCTGCATCATCTGCAAAAACAAAAAGCGCAACAGTTTCTTATTATGACCAATTATCTAAAGATTATGACAAAAATATGACTGATCTAAGAAGCATGAATGCAGAGAAAATGGCGTTAACAACAAAATTGACAAACAACACAAAATTAACAGCAAAAGAAAAAGTGGAATTGGAAAATAGATTATTTGTTGTTGAATCAAAAATTAAAAGCACTCAATTTGCAACTAATAAAGCTAAAAATATTCTAGAAAATTCCTCAGCATTTTTAATAGAAGAACATAGCAAGAGAAGTGCAATCGAACAAAATGCTTCTCAAGAGATGAACGAAATTGAAAGATCAGCAAAAGGAAGCATAAATGCACCTTCGTTGAATTCACCTAAAAAAACAGCAGACAATTCAACTAATGTAGATGATGATTATTTTTCAATTCCTAAAATAGCAGGAGACAATTCAACTAATGCAGCACTTCAAACTTCTGTATCTGAAACTGGAGCAATTCCTGATGCCCCAGCACTTCCTAAAGAAGGGATAAAAGGCTTGTCTAAAGCAACATCTGGAAATTCAACTAAAGCGAGTTTTCTGATAGAGCTTGAAGAAAAAGGCAGAGAAAAAAGAAAAGCTCTTGATCTTGCTGCAGAAAAAAGAGCTGATAAATTATCAATGGGGGAAATAGCTTTTGACGAAACTCCTGCATCTGAAACTGGAGCAATTCCAACACCTCCTCTTGTGCCTAAAACTGGAGCAATTCCAACACCTCCTCCTGCGCCTAAAACTGGAGCAATTCCTGATGCCCCAGCACTTCCTAAAGAAGGGATAAAAGGCTTGTCTAAAGCAACATCTGGAAATTCAACTAAAGCGAGTTTTCTGATAGAGCTTGAAGAAAAAGGCAGAGAAAAAAGAAAAGCTCTTGATCTTGCTGCAGAAAAAAGAGCTGATAAATTATCAATGGGAGAAATAGCTTTTGACGAAACTCCTGCATCTGAAACTGGAGCAATTCCAACACCTCCTCCTGCGCCTAAAACTGGAGCAATTCCTGATGCCCCAGCACTTCCTAAAGAAGGAATAAAAGGCTTGTCTAAAGCTTCAATGCCTTTAAGTGAAGATCAAGATAGCAGAGCGGATTTGTTCGCAGAAATAAGAAAAGGAAACTTCAAATTAAAGAAAGCGAAAGAAACAAAAAGCGAATTTGAAGAAAAAATGAGAAAGGCACTGATTAGGCAACGTATGATGTCTGGTAATTATAAAGATTCTGATGAAAATGACATCTAGTAATAAACTTACTGAAGCGTGAAATGAGCTTAGAAAAAAGAAATAATTTAAAAAACATTGTAAAAATGGAAGTAGATTGAGAGATTAAGCTCATCATAAATCTTTAACAGAAATATTTATCTAACATAAAACTGCATTCAAATGAAATCGATAGAAATATAAAATAAAGCTGCAGCCAAATGAAATCGATAGAAATATAAATACTAAACGCTAAAAGCAAGCAACATAAAACAATGCTATTTTTTACATTGATATTTTCACCAATCATTTTCATAGAAATATTTATTTATGCAAATTTATACTATACAATGAATTTTCCATGTTAATATTTATTTTCATAAATCACTTGTAAAGAAAATTTATTTGCGAATTACATTATCTTCGCAATGAAACTTTATTTCCCCAAGAATGCGATATTTTCCCTTCGATTTCAAGCTGAGCAAGCAGCGCTCTAACCGTACTGATCGGAATATCCATTTTATTAATAAGTAATTCTATCGAAATTGGGAAAAATCCAATCATATCTAATAATTTCTCGCTATAATCAGATAGTTGCTTCTCAGAGAAATCGTATTTTATTTCTGGAATATAGCTCTCAACTGGCTCTTTGAGAGAAAAATCTTCAAATGCATTTGTAATATCGTGAATAAATTCTACTAAAGCAGCTCCTTGTTTAATCAATTTATTTGCACCACGCGAACGAGGATCAAGCGGGCATCCAGGTATAGCAAAAACATCTCGACCATTTTCTAGAGCACATTGAGAAGTAATTAGAGATCCAGATTTTACACTAGCTTCTGCAATTAACACTCCCAAACTCATTCCAGCAATAATTCGATTTCGATTTGGGAATAAATGCGCAGATGGCTTTGTTCCAAATTCTACTTCTGATAATATAACGCCTTTTATTGCAATTTTTTCGTATAATGATTTATTTTCTGATGGGTAAACATGATCTATCCCATTTGCAAGAACTGCAATTGTTCCAGTATTTAAACTATTCTGATGAGCGCATGTATCAATTCCACGAGCTAATCCTGAAACTATAGTGTATCCATTTTCTCCTAATTCAGATGTAATTCTTTTTGTCATAACTTGACTTTGTACAGAGCATGTTCTAGACCCAGCAATTGCAAAAAGCTTCTCTCTACTTAATATGCCCAAATCACCTTTTGCGCAAATAACGGGAGGGCAATCTCTAATTTCACGTAATAAAATAGGGTAATTTGGCTCTGAAAAACATATAATATCAGCTCCATAATTACGAATTTTTCTCATTTCTTCTACAGCATATGTTTTAGATTTAACTTCAAGTTTTGTTTCTAAAAATTTAATTACCTTATCTATAGTTTTATGAGTATTTAACAAGTGAAAAAAGCTAATTGGGCCAATATTTTTCGTCCTAATAACTCTTAGAAAATCTATTTTTTCTTCTTCGGTTAGAATTTTATTGAATTTATTATTATTCTGTTCATACTTTATCATCTGCATCTCTTGGATAGGTCAGAAACAATATGTTTGTATATAATTGCCACACTTAACAAAGCTATTAACATAAAAATCTCTTGAACTTTAATAAATGCAATAATACACATAATGAATAATGCTACATAACTAGCATAAGTTGGTCTAATTTTGCAATAAACCAATGCGATCCATGTAATCATAGGTATTAGTGCGTAAAATTTTAGAATTGCTAAACATATTCCGAAAAATGCAGCGACTCCTTTTCCACCTGACCATGGTGCATAAATATGACCAATTACTATCCATGATCCAAATAAAGCAGGATTAGGAAATAACAAACATGCAAATCCTTTCCCTACATCAAACAAAGCAGTTAGAATTCCAACAACTTTTCCATTAACCCTAAAAGCATTGGTTGTTCCTATGTTTCCTGATCCACAATTTCTCAAATCTTTTTTCCCTAACAAAAAAGACCAAATCCTTCCAAATGGGATAGATCCTACAAGAAAAGAACTTGTTAACAATATAAAATCATGCATTTTGATTTATACCTTTCATGGTTTTTGTATTTTTCACTATTTCCCTAGATTATATCAGCTTCATATAAAAATAAATATGCAATATAGAGCTAGCAAGCAGCATTGAATGTAAATTTTTATGAAAATAATTTATATAATAAATACAACCTCTAATAGAGAACAGCTGTATCTAAATAGTGTATCGCGCAATATTGATAAATAATTTTTTCATTAATTCTGAAATCATTGGTTATACTTCTAGTGCATATATAATTATATTTCTTGATTTATAATTAATAAAATGAATGTTATTTTAAGAAATTCAAATATCTAAATTGAATAAAAAGAAGGAAAATCCAAGAAGAAATATAATTTCTAAGAATTACTTTTAAATAATGCAATAATTTAATTATTTTTTACTTTTCTTAGCAGCCTTTTCTCTATTTTGCTCTACTTTTTCAATAAAAGCATTTAAATGTTCTTTCGAACACACTCCATTTAAAATTGGGTCTGAAGCTTCAAAAAATGAATTAGGATTATCCACAACATCTTCTACAGTTTTTTGCGTTACTCCAAAGAATTTTGCAATCTCTTTGTTTGTCAAATCTGGATAATTTCTATGCATCCATGAAATAAATTTAGATAGTTGCTTCTTTAATTTATATGGAATTTTCCTAATTTCACTTTTAACTTCTACTACAACATTCAAGCTTAATTTCCTGCTTGGATTTTCTTCGCATAATTCTATTTCTTCCAATAACAACTGACCTCTGCTAACAGGGTCGCTTTCTTGTAATGCAGAATCGGAAAATCCTCTCTTCATAACATCTAGATCTAAAATGGACATTGAGCAGAAACTGGATATTTGTTGCAATGTTAATTTAGTATTATTTAATAACCACAGCGCTGTAGAACGTGGCATAAGCAATCTACTCATAAAATCTCCTTAATAAGTAAATTAGAACACAAAATAGCCTACAAGTAAATCTTATAACAAGATTTCTAATAAATTATTTTTTCATATTTCGCATATTTTGTACAGCATGATTAGCATTTAGACTTATTATATAATTTTCCCATACTTCAGTATTCCTCTGCATTTTTCATCATATTGATCCTTATTAATTGCATTTCGTTTATATAAATCATCTAACATATTTTGACATTTATCATATTCTTTATTTTCTATATAACAAACATATAAATTCTCATAAATGCACTTATAATTATGAATTTTTGGCGATATTTTTACATGATCATACAAATTTTCTAAACTTTCCTGCGCTTTAATGTAATTGTTATTTCTTAAATACTCATATGATTTTTCTATAAATTCAAATAATTTATCGTTTATATATAAGTCAAGATTTTTCGCACTATGAAAATTAACATTGCAAATCATATCAATCATATCAATTAAAATGCTTCTATTATGAGCGCAACTTTTTTCAACTTCATTAATTTTATCATTTTTATCATTTTCGCTTATTAGGCCATTTAAATCATTATAATTGCTTAAACAAATCTTGCAAACATTTTCAATTGATTGTTGAATTATTTTCTTATTTGTTTCAATTTCTTGTTTTTCCATCTTGCTTTGCTTAGATTTATTGCAGTGGGATTTTATACAATATTTTAAATTGCAAAAATAATAAATAATCCAAGAAAGCATCATCGCAAATAAAATTATGATAGAAAAATTGCATTTATAATTCAGATCTCCTACTTTAATGTGAATTGGTATAAAATCAAATATTTTAATTGTAATTACAATCAATATTATAGATATTATTTTAAAAATCATATTTCATCCACTTTCTTAGAATTTTTCTCATCAAGCTTTTCATTTGTTTTTTGTTCAAATTTATTTTTAAAAGACTTTTCACTTATTTTTCTAGTTATATCGTGATTATTATTTTGATATAACTTTCCAGATTTATCTTGATATGATTTTTCGAATTTTTTGTAAGCTTTAATCCATAATTGCGCTCTATCAATCCAATTTTTTGCATTATCTGACAAAGTGCTACAATCAATAGAGTTTAATTGCATGACCCCATTAATAAATCCATCAACAGAAATATTAATAAGGCTATAAATTTCTTGCATTTGTTTTTTTCTACTCGAATTCATAATAGACAAAGAGCAAAAATGATAAAACCATTTTGCAAAAGAAGTTTTATTTTTCTGAGAAATAAATAAATCAAAAAGCGGAAAATCTAACCTCAGTTTATTCAGAGAAATATTTCTTTGATTAATCAAGTTTATTTCATCATGATCCGAATGGTAATCTAAAATTTTACCAAGAAAAACAATATGCGATTCTTGAGAAAGACTTTTCCCAGAAATAGACATACATAAAGCAAAAATTATGAATATCTTCATGCGCACATTATAGTTTGCTTAACTAATAAACAAAAGAGCTGTCCTTGGAATTTTCACTTTATTCTCCCTCATCACGGATAATAATTAATCAAGTTAATAAGAATATATTGTATGTGCATATTTTGACTTAGGTGGAGTTTTATTTTTGGCAGAAGAAGACTTAGAAGGAGAGTTTAATGAATTTGACCTACTTCCAGAAGGTGATCTAGATTTTGTGTCATTATTTTTTCTTCTTTCAGATGTGTAAGGAGTTATTTGTGGATCCAATAAATATACCTCACGACTTTCATCATAATAAGGAATTACAGATGATCCTGCATTTCGATTGTTATTTTTTTTGCTTTTACTAGGGATAACTTTTGATCTCGCTGCTTTAAAGGCATTTTTTATTCTTTCAAGCAAGCTTTTCTTTGTTTGCAATTCTTTTTGTTTAGATTTAATTTCATTCTCCACTGCAATTAATTTCTCTTCATGCTTTTTTTTGTTTTTTTCTAATTCTACTATTTCGTTTCCTAAACTTGTAATTTTTTCTCCAATGCTTGCAATTAAAATTACAGCATTTGACCCTCCATGTTTTTTAACTGCTTCATTAAGCTTTTGAAGATTTGTTCTTCCAAATGGAAGTGTTTTTTCATTAGATTTTTCTTCTGATTTTTTCTTCAATTCATTTAATTTTTTTAAATCTTTTGCTAACTCTGCTTTTTCTTTATTTTTTAACACAACTTTATTTTTAAACTCTCTTATGCCATTTTCTATAGATTTCTTTTCTCCATTCAACTGATCAAGAGTTTTTTCAATTTGAGTTATTTCTTCAGAAATCATGCTTTCATCATCATTTTCATGTCCTTCAGTGTTATTATCACTCTCACTTAATGCAATTTCTTTCCATGTATTTTTATCTTTAGAATCTTTTATCATTAATCTTCCAGAACTTTCTTCTTTTTGCAATTCAGACCTTGTGCGACTTTCTTCTTCACTGAGCCGCTTAATATCTAGTTTATCTTTTCTAATTTTCTCTAATTCTTTTTGTTTTCTATTAGTTTCTTCTGCTATTTTTCTTCCGAACAATCTCAGATCTTTTTCTTTTCTTAATTTATTTTGTTTAATTCTATTATTAGCTCTAATTTTGTTTTGTTTTATTTTTATTTTTTTTCTATTATTTATATCTTTGTTCTTTTTTCTTGTTATTGCTTCATTTCTTCTTTGCCCTTCTATATTATTGTTTATTTCAACCTTCGCGCTTTGATTTTTTTTTGCAATTTCCTCTTTTGTTAATGATCTTTTTGAACCTTTTGAAGAAGTTGAATCTGAAGAAAACGTTGATCTATCTGATCCTCTTGATATTCTTTTATCTTCATGCCCAGGTGTATGATCGACTGATTCAGCTCTTGAAGATCTATCGTCTGAGGAATCAAAACTTAATTTTCTTGGAGTTAAAGGGGCAGATGAGCTATTCCTTTCAATATCTTTTGGGGTTGTTTTTTCAGTTGCTTTTCTTACACTTCTTCCTCTAAATAAAGCTTGAATCTTTGTTGCTGCTTTTTCTTCTGTATCTAATCTTGCTTCTACTTCTTTTCTTGCTCTTTCTTCTTTAGCTTTTAGTTCTTCTATTTCCTTTCTCTCTACTATTTCAACTTCTTTTCTTGTTTCTTTTTCTTCTTCTGATTTTTTATTCCTTTCTTTTCTTTTGTCTGTTGTAGCTCTTATATCTTTTATTTCAACTAATTTTTCCAATAAAAGTCGAATCTTTTTTTCTCCTTCTTCTCTATCTATTTTCTCTTCAGATTTAATTAATTTTCTATTTTCTTCTTCACTCAATCTTGCTTCTTCTAGCTTTTTCTCTTCTGCTTCAGCAACTTTCTTTACTTCAGTTGCTTTTCTAGCACTTCTTCCTCTAAATAAAGCTTGAATCTTTGTTGCTGATTGTTGTTGTTTTTCTTCTTCAATTATTTTTTTCTGCTCTTCCCTTATTGGAGATGTAATTGATTTATCATTCGCAAATAGTTTTACCTCTTCCTTAAATTGAGGAATTGCTAACTGCGACCCCTTCTCAATCAAATTAGGCTTTGTGTGTTCTGATTTAATCTCATGCATATGTCCAGATAATTCAACAGTCTTTTTTTTATGCTCATCTCTACTTATATACTCTTCTTTTTCCACTAAGGTGATCGCTTCTTTTTTATCTTCTTTATTTGTTATTGTTGATGATGCGCTTTCAAGCTCAACTAATTTCTTTGGATTAACAATTGTTTGCTCGCTATTTTTTAAAACAACTGAGTCTCTAGCAGGATTTTCAATTTTACTTGATGATTCTATTAATGCAACAGAATCTTTTGGGGCAATAATTGCAATTTCTTCAGGACGTGATATAGTTTGTTCTTTTGTCATCAATATAGTTGCGCCCTCAGTGCTTTTTGGTTCGTTAATTTTTGGCCTGAAATTAACTTCTACGGACATATCTCTTCTTGATAATGAATCAGATTTCATAGATCTATTTCTATTTAATAGTGATTTATAATGATTTATATTCACACTAATGGCATGCAATTCTTTTCTCAGCTTATCTTTCTGTGCTTGATCTTTTTCTTTGTCAAATTTGTTTCTAATATCCATTTGCATGCTTGATAATTGCTTTATTTGCATTGATATATCATTGGGTTTGTTTAACAATAATTTGTAATGCATCGTTTTCAAATGCAGGCTAGTCAATTCTTTGTTAAGTTTTATTTCTAGCATATGATTATTTTTACTAGCAATTAATTTATTTCTAATTTCATTTTCTTTTTCTTGTAATTTTCTAATTTCATTTTTATATATATCTTCATATGAAATCTTTACAGCTACAGAGTTAATCTTATTAAGTTTTTTTGCAATTGGATATTTTGCCCTACTTAATCTAACTCTTTTTCTTGATGATCTTTTGGTCAATTTTGATGCAGAGGACTTTCTTCTTTTTGCGGGTAATTTTCGCCTTTTAGATCCAGTTATTCTGCTTCTTTTTGTGGCTTTAAGTTTAGATTTTCTTGATTTTCTTTTTTTTATACTGTTCTTTTTAGAAATAGTTGGTTTTATTTTTCTTTTATAGATTTTTTCTACAATTTTATTTTGTGATATTTCATCATCATTTATTTCATCTGCCACAATATGAGAGTTTGAGATTAATAAGACAACAATGCTTAAAAAGATATATTTCATTACCATTCCTTTGATTTAATTTTAAATAATACTTGCAAAGAAAATGATAATACTTTATAGCTTTTCAATTCATTGCATAAGCACTGCATTTCTACAAGCTCTTTAAGGTGTTTTTGTAATTTTATATAAATGTTAGATTTCTAACGCTCATTATTAATATTACCAATACTTAATATAAACAATTAGATTGCTAAATTATGCATTTTTAATTTGTTCACGAATTGCATCTAATTCTGATTGCAATCCAGCAACTTTATCTTCTTGATCTTGATATTTTGCACTAACTTCAACATTAAGAACATCTATTTCTGCATGCAATTCAGCGCTTTTCTCTAGTTCAAATTTGTATGCATCAGAATCAATATTTATTTCATTAAACTTTGCTTCCAATTCTGTAATTGCAGCATTAAGAGCATCCAAAGAGTTTGTATGTACAGTTTTCTCTGCAGAATAAGCTGCGCCTGCGAATGGATTTGTTAATGTTTTTAGAGAATTGTCAATTCCTTCTTGGAATCTTCCATACCCTACATATTCATCAAATATTGATCTAGCAGAACCTGCTCTTGTTCTATTTCCTGATGATATGCTAACTGAGCTAGAAGCGGCGCCTTCTCCACTCCATAAGATTTCAGGAATATTTAGATCATTTCCATTTCCTGGCTCAGGAGTATATACAAAATCATGCAATGCATTGCTATATTTTTCTGCTTCTATTTTTTTACCTTCGATATCTTGTTTCAATTCAGCGCTAGGCTCTTCTTTTTCTTTCTCAATTTTTAATGCAGCTAAAGCTTTTTTAACATTTACAGCATTTTTATAAACATTCAATAAGTCTTCATTGTAAAGATCACCAAGTATAAAATTCCATCTGATTCCTATGTCTTGTGGTTTGTTTATCCCATCATAGCCAAGACTTGTCAAATGATCTTTAACAGCATTATTTAATTCTTCATAATTAGAACCATCAAACCCAGAAAGTTCAGCAATGTAATACATGGCTATATTTGTATATTTTCCATCATCATCTTGAGATTTTTCAAGGTTATTGTTAATAGCTTGATTTAGTGTTCCCATAGTATCATTCATAGAAACCCAAGACTCTTTTGCTTCAATTTTCATGATTTCTGTCGATCTTAAAGCATGCTCTTTAAGCTTTTTAATCAAAATTGCTCTAATTTTCTCATCAAGCTCTACTTTTTCATCATCGCTTTCATATGAATACTGGAAATACGAAAATTCTTCTTTCTCATCATTTGTAATCATTAGATCGCTGTAATCAATTATTACTTCTGCATTATCTATTATTACAACAACTTGATTTGCATCAAACATTAATTGTTCAATCAATTTTGCATCAAGTTCTATTTCTTTTGCTGTGTTATCAGAATCTAGGATATGTCTATATGCAGCATCAACTTTAACAAGAGCATCGCTAGGCAATAATTCTTCGTAAGATACCCCTACTTTTATTGCTTTTTCTACATGATCTATAAGCTCTGCATCATTTTCTTGGGAAGTGTAATCTTTATTTTGCGCATCTCTCATGATACCAATGTATTCAAAAGTTCCAATTTCAATCTCTTTGTCTCCATTGCTATTAGTTCTATAATAATCTCTGCTTAATTCAATTATTGAATCTGAAAATTCTAAAGATTGAGATCTGTTGAAAGCAGCATGGTACTTTATTAATGAATTGGTCATTTGCAACAAATTATATATAGCTTTTGAAATAGGATTGCTATCTCCTTCAATGGAAAGCGAGCTCATCTTGCTAATAAAGTCTTGATCTTCAATCATTGTTTTGTATTGATCATAACTATTTAACTCACCACTATTATTTTTAGCATAAACTATTCCTGACACCTCTATTAAGTTTGTCATTGCATTTAGTTTGTTGTAAAAACTAGTCATTCTAGCTGTTTGGTTATCGCTTCCACTTCCTCCAACATTTGTTTTCCAGAAATCTAATTCATTATGCATTGCTTTGATCATACTTACAGCTTCTACAGCATTTCTCATAATTTGATTAAATTCTTCAGCTTCACGCTCTGAACCACTTTTAAGCTCTAACACAGAATTTTCTTTAGAATTAAGCTTACGTTGATCAGATTCAATCTTCTCTTTATAAGTTTTCATAATATTCAATTGCTCTGCATAAAGTTTTGCTAATTTTATCTCATGAGATGTAGCGCTGATTTTGCTTGCATTTTCAATTAATTCTTCTTTAGCAGCTTCAGCTTTATTCATTGCAGTTTTTAATGCAACACTGTTGTCTTCAGCAAATTGTGCTAATTCTTTTTGCGCACTAATCAATGCTTCATGCTTATTTTTATAATCAATATTTCCAGATACCAACACAGATGTTTTTAATTCACTTTTATGCTCTTCATCAATATCGTTTAAGCTATCAATGGATGCATTAGCATCACTGTTGCTTAATTCAGATCCAGAAATAACTCTAACAAATAAATCATCTTCAGAAGAAAGCCCATCTTCTAACAAAGTGTTCATTAAATTAGATAAATTCATTTTAGCATCTGTTGATTTTTTGTTAACAAATTCAAAAACAGAATCAATTACTTCTTTATCGCTGTTAACCACTGCTCCTGCAGTAATTTTTGCTTTTACTTCATCTGAAATTTTTGCTACTGTAGCATCTGCATAAATAGAACTTTTCAAACTATCGTCAACTTTGTACATATGACCATCTTGAATTAAGTAATAATCTCCTTGGTTAATGAAAAGAATAGAATCAATTGTTTCTTGATGTGCTTTCATTGCATTCATAGCTTGTGTCTTTGAAAGTTGTTCCATTAAATCTCTGGCAATATGATTATTTTCAAGATTACCTTTCATACAATCCGCGCTTAATAGCACTACTAATGACAATAAAAATTTATTTTTATATTTCATTCGTCCTCCATTTTGATTAATTTTGCCAAGTGTTTGTAAAGAAAAAGCTAATAAATTTTATTTAAAACTAATTTAAACTCAATTTGATTTAACTGTATATAATAAGTAAAATTGCATTCAATATAAATTAATTTACAATAAATATTACAATAAATGATGAATTGTATTAAAAAATTATGCAATTTAGCAATGCATTGCTTGATACACATATAAAATAGAATTATAATTTAGCAACAATCAAGAAAGATAATGCAAAAAACATAAAGATTGAATAAATAATTCTAATGAGTTGAAAATTAAATGTCATATAAAAAACAAAGCGATTAATTATGCAAATCTACAAAACTTAGATAATTTTCTGCGTTTATTAATTCTAATAACTGATCGAAAAATAAAAATAATCAGAATGAAATTAACAAATTCATAATAAAGATAAAAACACAGGATAATATATATCCAAATATATGAAAGAATTTAAGCTAAATTTACATAAGCTAAAGAATTGGCAAATAGGTATTATTGAGATTTTAATGATATATTGAATATAATAAATATAATTTTAGATTTTAACGAGATATTTTAAGCAAATTTTATACAGTTGAATTGTTAATCGAAATTCACATAAGCAAAAAGATTGGAAGATCAAATGCTATTGAAATTAACAAGCGCCCTAATGAAATTTAAATTGATTGAACTATGAATAAATTTAGCCTAATAAATTAAACATTAAATTTAAAATTACACACATCGCCATCTTGCACAATGTACTTCTTGCCTTCTTGCCTTAATTTTCCTTTATTTCTAGCCTCTGCATGCCCATTGCATTCCACAAAATCATCATAAGAAATAACATCAGCGCTGATAAACCCTTTTTCGAAATCAGTATGTATAGCTCCAGCAGCTTCAGGAGCCAACGCATCCTTAGAAATTGCCCACCCTCTAGCTTCTTTGGGTCCTATTGTAAAATATGTATGCAAATTCAACATGTTATATCCTGTTTTCAAAACAAGATTCAATCCATTTTCTTTTAATCCATACTCATCATACATTTCTTTTTGCTCTTCATCATTTAATTCCAGGCACTCTGCTTCTAATTTGACGCAGATAGGAATAATAATATCGCTAGGATATGCTTTTTTTAGACTATCAAGATATTCGTTTCCGTTTTTGAAATCATCTTCTGACATGTTTGCCACATAAAACTTAGGAAGGATAGTAATAATTCCCATCTTTTTCAATTCATCAACTTCTTCTTCATTAAACTTACCAGAATTACTTAAATAAACTCCATTATTTAAAAGATCTAGAGCTTTTTTAGCCAATTCTAACTCCTTAGCAGAATGCTTCACTCCTTTTCCTTTTTTGTTTACCCATCTATCAAGAATCTCAGAATCAGCAAAAATTAACTCTGTTTCTACAAGCTCTACATCAAAAACAGGATTTATTCTTCCTTCTACATGTGTAATATCTTTGTTTTCAAAACATCTAACTACATGCATTATTAAATCTACTTGGCGAATATGCCCAAGAAATTTATTCCCTAAACCCTCTCCTTCGCTAGCACCTTTAACTAGACCAGCAATATCAACACATTCCAATGTTGGATAAATTATTTTCTTTGATCCTTCGATTTTAGACAAAATTTCCAATCTAGAGTCAAGAACAGCAACATGCCCTTTATTAGGCTCAATAGTACAAAACGCATAATTAGATGCTTCAGCAACAGCTTTTTTTAATAAAACATTGAACAAAGTAGACTTACCAACATTAGGCAAGCCTACACAACCACAAGAAAATCCCATAAAAGCATTATACTCATTATACTCTCATTGATCAAATCAAATTACCTTTATTCTGAAATTAATACTTTTCACCCATAAAAATTACTTTGCACTCTCTCTGCAATTTATGAATTATTGATTTTTTTGCCAATTTTTCTCTCTACAATTTATGAAAATTATTGATATCTCATTGAAATTTTATAAAAAATTATAATTGCATTTAATATTATAAGAAATCATCTACAAAATTAAAGCTGTTTAGATTTGAAATATTTATGATTTTATTTAACATTTATAAAAATTATTGATTTCTTTTCAAAGTTATTCAGCTTTTTCGAAATTTATAAAAATTATTGATTTACTGCAATTTTACTCAATCTGCATAAGGCTCATTTAACATTGCAAGCAAATGCCTCTAAGATTAAAGGTATGGAAGTTTGAGATATTTATGATCTTATTTAATATTTATAAAAAATTATTGATTTTTTTTGCAAGGTTGTTCAGCTTTTTTAAATCTATGAAAATTACAAATTCATTTCATACAAACTTCCATTCAATTTATTAAATTTTACAAGCAAATACTGTTAAAAATTTGCATATTGTTGAAAACAATTTGGTAATTTCATTGAATTTACAACTCTTGTTATTTTTTCTTTTGCTATTAGCCATCTTTTAATTTATTCTAGAAATATTTCATTCTTTCGTCAAAATGCTTTCAAGAAATATTTATGATTTTATACATTTTATGCAATATTTCAGTCAATTTTGATTTTATGTGACATTCAATTAATTTGATTTTATATAACAATTCTGCAAACTAATCCTGCAAAATTCATTTTTATCTTTCTTAATTGATTCTCTTTTGATCTACTTAAAATTCATTTTCATTTTTCCTGAAATGATAAACTTATATGCAAAAGAATATTTATTTACTCAAATGCTATAAATAACTGCCAATTAAATATGATTTTTTAATTTTTAAATAAATTTAAATAAATAATGTTTTAAATGTACAATAAATAGCAAATACCAACAGAATAAGTAGAATTTATACACAGTTTTGAGTTTTTAAATAAATAGTCAGTATAAATATAATTAAACAGAAATTTGCTATGCAATTTTCAAATAATTTTAATAGCAATGCTCTTAAATGTTTAGATTTTTTGTTTGTAAAATCACTATCAATACGAACACAAATTTAACAAAACAATATTCTTAAATATTTTTTACAATGTAATTTATAACTCTGTAATACAACTCAATTATGTAATAAACTATACAATAAATGTTATGATGATTAAATCATGAAGCTATAGTATAGATTATTAGATCAATGACCTTTTAAAATCTAAAATCTAAAATCTAAAATCTAAAATCTAAAATCTAAAATCTAAAATCTAAAATCTAAAATCTAAAATCTAAAATCTAAAATCTAAAATCTAAAATCTAAAATCTAAAATCTAAAATCTAAAATCTAAAAATCTAAAATCTAAAATCTAAAATCTAAAATCTAAAATCTAAAATCTAAAATCTAAAATCTAAAATCTAAAATCTAAAATCTAAAATCTAAAATCTAAAATCTAAAATCTAAAATCTAAAATCTAAAATCTAAAATCTTTTAATATTTCACAAAACTATAATTTGTAGTGATTTATAGCATAATATATTGATTTTTTCTGAATTATCAAAGTTTGCTTCAAAAATTTTTTGATTGAAAATCATATAATAAATCTCTTTTTGTTGATATTTACTACCTATTTTGATTTTACTATCTATTTAAAAATTCAAAATAATTGCGCTTTATTTGCTTGAATATTTCTATTAAGCAAATGATGCAACTTGATCAAACAAAGATTTGAACTGAGTTGGATGCGCAATAGCGATCTCAGACAACATTTTTCTGTTTAGATCAATTTCAGACTTCTTCAAACAGTTCATGAATCTACTGTAATTCATTCCCAAAGATCTTGTAGCTGCATTTATTCTTTGCACCCAAAGTCTTCTAAAATCTCTTTTTTTGTTTCTTCTGTCTCTATATTCATACTGCCAAGCTTTTTCAACTCTTAATTTTGCAATACGGTAACAAGTTGAAGATCTGCCTTGATAACCCTTAGAAGCCTCTAAAATCTTTTTATGTCTTCTATTTTTATTTGTTCCTCTTTTAATTCTTGTCATTTAAATTATCTCCCTTGCTGAATATGATGAAGCTGCTTTTGATTTCATTCTTCTTAATCTAGAATATGGAGCCCATCTCGCTATTGCTCTCTCATGAGAAACATGCACATCTAGCAAATCTCTAGTTTGTCTTTTCATGTTTGTGCTTCTTCTTCTCAAGTTATGCCTTTTGCAGGCACTTCCTCTTTTTAGTCTAGTAGCGGATACATTTATTCTTTTGATCAATGCTTTTTTAGTTTTTAACTTTAACTTCATAGAAACTCCGATTCTTAAACAACTTTTACCACACTTTTTCAATTAAATCAAACTGCTATATATCTAGCAATTATGATCGAAAATATTACATGATTTTCACTAACCAACATGTGTTTTTTACCAAAAAAGTCGTATAATTTCAATACGGAGGAAATATGAACGTTATAAATATAAATCAAGAAAATTTGAATAAATTAGAATCTGGACTATGTGTGCTAGATTTTTGGGCTCAATGGTGCGGTCCTTGCTTAAATTTTTCGCCTATTTTTGAACAAGTAGCGAAAGAATCGAATGATGGTGTTAGTTTTTGCAAAATCAACATAGATGAGATGTCTTCTATTTCTCAAAATTACAACGTACGAAGCATACCTACTTTGGTCATTCTAAAAGATGGAAAAGAAATTGACAGAAAAACTGGATCTATGAGCGCAGAAGATTTGCAGAAATGGATTAATTCAAATATTGATTAAGTAAATCAATATAGAATTTTAATTTCGAAGATAGAAGAAATAGAGCTATTTACTTAATTTGGATAATCAGGCCTTCTTGTTGCAATTATGCAATCTCTTCTAATTGCCTTGTTAATTAAGAAATAATTTAAGTTTTAGAACTTGCTTAACTAATTATAACGCATGCTCTTTGAATTTATTAATGTTTAGTATTTTAAATTAAGAATTGTTAAACCATTAATTTATTTGTTCATTTTTTACGCATCAGAATTTAATTATAATTTATGCATTTTTAGACATTTAAGTTTATAATTTACAAACGACATTAGAATAAACAAAACAATAAATGACAAATTATATTTTTTGCACCTTATCTGCCAAACAAGATATTTCAAATTTAATCTCATGCATCTATAATAAGGTTAAAAAAGAGGAAATATGAATCAATTTGACGATCAAAAATGCAAAAAAATTCAATTAGATATTACCGAGCATATTAATCAATGCAACGATATCAAAGATTTAAATTTAGCTAAATCGCATTTTGTAGGAAAAGATGGGATAATCACTACTATTCTTAGACAATGCATGAAAGATCCTGATATTAATGGCGAAGATAAAAAAATAGTAGGTAAAAAAATAAATGACCTGAAAGATTTTTTCAGCAATTTATACAAAGAGAAAATTAATGAAATGCAAAACTTAGCTCAATCTGCAGAGCAAGTTGATTTTACTATTCCTGTATACTCAAATATTGGCAAGATGCACCCTCTTTCACTCGCCAAAGAACAAATACACAAAATCATGCAAGAGATGGGTTTTTGTCATGAAAAAGGCCCTTCTATAGAAAGTGAATATTATAATTTTGAAGCGCTGAATATAGAAAAAAACCATCCTGCTCGAAATGAAAAAGATACTTTTTTTGTTGAGGAAAATGTACTTCGCACACATACAACTTCAGTGCAAATCAGAGCTTTGGAGTCGGGAAAATACAAAGATAATTTCAGAATTTACTCAATTGGAGATGTGTATAGAAGAGACGATGATTCAACTCATTTGCCAATGTTTCATCAAATTGAAGGATTTATTGTGGATGACAATGCTTCAGTTTCAACGCTAAAAGGATTTTTGCTTGATTTTTTGAAGAAATTCTTTGAAAAAGATGATGTGGAGATTCAATTAAGGCCTGGGTATTTTCCTTTTACTGAGCCATCAGTAGAGGTAGATGTAAAATTTGATAATGGGAAATGGCTTGAAATATTAGGCGCAGGAATGATCAGAAAAAATATATTACAGAAAAATGGATATAAAAAAGGATTTGCATTCGGAATTGGTTTAGAAAGAATTGCAATGATAAAATTTGGAATAAGTGAAATACATGATTTAGTGGATAATAACTTACCCTGGTTGAAAAAATACGGAAGCAAAGGAATCGCATTATGAAATTTACAACAAACTGGATAAAAGAGTTTTATGATTTTAAGCTGGACAACCTTGAAAGCAGATTAATTGAAAGAGGATTGGAGATAGAATCAAGAAAAGCTAAAAATTCTTTTGAAAACTTTGCAGTAGCAGAAATATTAGAATTATCTAAACATCCAAATGCAGATAAATTAAATTTATGTGTTGTAAAAACAAAAAATAATGAAAAATATGAAATTGTTTGCGGCGCATCAAATTTATATTTAGGAATGAGAGTTATTTTAGCGCGCATAGGAGCAAAAATTCCTAGAGATAACTTCGTTCTTCAAAAAGCTAAAATAAGAGGAATTGAAAGCTGCGGAATGCTTTGTTCTGCTGATGAATTAAATATAAATAATGGCGATTCTGATGGAATATTAGATATAACAGAATATGCAAATATTGAAGATTCTGTGGGAGATTTATTTGATGACGGAGATTTATTTGACATAGAAGTAACAGCAAATAGAAAAGATGTTTTAAATATTGCTGGAATTGCTAGAGAAACTTCAGCAGGGTTTGCAGATTCTTCAGATTCCAAATTTGAATTATATAAAAACAAAAATTCGTTGAAAGATTCAGATTTATCAAAAACTCCTTTTGATGCGAGTCAAGATATTGATTATGCGCAAATCACTATGAGTAGAAACACAAACAAAGATTCAAAAAATGACCAATCAAACAAAACTCCATTTTTCATATTAAATCGCTTAAGTGAGATTGGGGCTAAAATTACAGATAGCGCAATGGAAAATATTGTAAATTATGTTCATTATGCTTTTGGATATAATTTTTATGTATCTGACAAAGATATTTCTGAGGTTAAATCTGAGGTTAAATTAGAGGCAAAAAATACCATAGATATTTTTCATGAATCTGATAAAAACATTTCTGATTTAAGGGTAGAAATAAAAGATGACATAAATATTGGCAATGAAAATAGCGATGCTAGAGATGAGAACAGTAAAAATAAAAACAATATCAACATTTATGCAATATCGTTTAATTGCGAAAAAAGTAATTTAAAATATTCTTATGGAGATTCTTCAAATTTAGAAATCGCAGTAAATTATTTATCTGAACTATTAGAAAAATATTTGGGATATAAATTTATTTCAGGGATAAAATGCATCAAACAATTAAATGAACATATTATTCATTTGAATTTTGATCAAATATCGGATATTTCAGGTCATGAATACGCCAAAAACAATGTAATCAAAGCTTTGCAAGATTTTGGATTTAAAATTATGCAAAATGATGATGATAAAATAAGTGTTGATGCTCCTATATGGAGAAGAAATGACATAAAAGACCCTCATTGCTTAATAGAGGAAATAATTAGGTATTATGGAATTAACAACATACCTTCAAAGGATTTGCCATTTAGCAAAGTAACATTTAGCAATAATAATGACTTTGACATGAGGAAATTTTGGACTCAACGCGGCCTTTATGAAGTTTTAAATAATTCATTTATGGATAAAAAAGATTCTGAGCTATTTAATCACGAATTAGTTAATGTAAATAATCCCATGACATCAAAACAACACAGTATGCGCCCTTCCTTGCTTCCTGGGCTATTACATATGATTAGCAAATATTTAAGATACAACTGGCAATGCGATGGAATTTTTGAAATTGGTAAAATATTTTCAAAGAATGCAAAAAAATATGAATCAAATTCTTTAGGGTGTGTTTGGATTAACAAATTAGAAGACTGGAAATCAAAAGAAAAAGACTTCTTTGATTGTAAGTTGGAAGTGGAAAATTTCCTAAAAATGAATAATGTAAGATGTGATTCACAAAAAAATCTATATAATGGATGCGAATGGATTATTCAAGACAAATCAATATGCAAATTGATTGAAGTAGATAAAAATATGATGAAGCATTTTAAAATTAAACATAAAGCATTCGCATTTGAAATTAACTTAGATTTAGCTCATAGACTAAACAGTGAAAATAAAGATAATGCAATTAATGAAATTTCAATGCATAATGTTATTTATAAGGATTTGTCATTTAACATTCCGCAGAAAGTAGAAATATCAACAATCATGAATAGAATTAAAAGCGAGTTTGATCAAAATATTACAATTAAAATATTTGATATATACCCAACTAAAATTCTATCTAAAGATAAATCTGTAGGAATTAGAATGATTTGGGAGAATCTTGAACAAACAAAAACTTCTGAAGAAATAGAAGGGAAATGCTCTGAATTAATTAAAATTCTTGAGCAATTAGGATGTAAATATGAATGATAATTTAGAAACAAATAAAACTATAGATGACCAAAAAAAATCTAAGAACATTAGAAATTTTGCAATCATAGCGCATATAGATCATGGCAAATCAACTCTTTCTGATAGATTGATTGAAGTGTGTGGTGGAATTGAGATGAGAGATATGAAAGCTCAATTACTTGATTCTCTTGACGTTGAAAAACAAAGAGGAATCACAGTAAAAGCGCAAGCTGTTTCTTTGCAATATAAATTAAATGGTGAACAGTATACCTTAAATCTTATTGACACTCCTGGTCATGTTGATTTCAGTTATGAGGTCAAAAGGTCTCTTAAAGCATGTGAAGGAGCTATTGTTTTAGTTGATGCTAGCCAAGGAGTTCAAGCGCAAACAATTGCTAATATCTACAAAGCCATAGAGGAAGATTTAGTTTTAATCCCTGTTTTAAATAAAGTAGATTTACCATCATCTGATCCTGAAGGAGCCACCGCTCAAGTAAGAGATGTTTTAGGGATTGATGAAGTTCCATTGCAGATTTCTGCTAAAACTGGATTAGGGGTAGATAAAGTTATTGAGAAGGTTATAGCAAATGTTCCTGACCCACTAGGAGACTCAGAAAAAGAATTAAAAGCTTTATTGGTTGATGGATGGTTCGATCAATTTCTTGGAGTTGTTCTATTAGTAAAAATTATTGATGGACAATTAAAAGCTGGAATGCATATTAGAATGATGCATACTGACGCATCTTATAGCATAGATCATGTTGGTGTCTTTACTCCAAAAAGAAAAAATTTAGATGTCTTAAAAGCTGGAATGGTTGGATTCATAATTGCAAACATTAGAACATTGTCTGACGTTATGCTTGGAGATACAGTTGTAGAGAAAAGCAGCTTAATCACTGAGCCTCTTGAAGGGTTTCAAGCTGTAAAGCCAGTTGTATTTTGTTGTATTTATCCTGTTGATAGCTCTGATTATAAAATTCTTCAAGTATCTTTAGAAAAATTAAAGCTTCATGATGGAAGTTTAGTTATAGAACATTCTAATATGCCTAGTTTAGGAGCAGGATTTAGATGTGGATTTTTGGGATTGCTTCATTTGGAAGTCATACAGCAAAGATTGGAAGATGAATTCGATTTAAATGTAATTATGACAGCCCCTTCTGTGAGATACAAAATCACTAAAGTTGATGGCGATGTTATTTATGTAAATCACCCTTCTGAAATGCCTGAAAGAAACTATATTGAAAAAATTGAGGAACCTTGGGTAAAAGTTAGCATTATTATCAATGAAGAATATACAGGCCCTACGATGACTCTATGTGATGAAAAAAGAGGAAAGCAAATTGGGGTAGATTATTTAGAGGGATTAAATGAGCATTCTAAAAGATGTATTTTAAACTACAGGTTCCCTTTGTCAGATATTATTTTTAACTTCCATGATAAATTAAAATCCATTACAAAAGGATATGGAAGCTTTGAATATGAAGATGATAAGTATGAAGAAGCTAGCATAGTTCCTTTGAGTATATTAGTTGATGGAGTAACAGTTGAAGCAATAGGAAGTATGATATTTAAGGGAAATTCAGAAGCTTATGGAAGGTGGGTTTGCCAATCCCTTAAAGAATCCCTTGATAGACAATTATTTCCAATTGCAATACAGGCAGCTATTGGTGGAAAAATCATAGCAAGAGAAACAGTGTCAGCTCTTAGAAAAGATGTTACTGCAAAATGCTATGGTGGAGATGTGAGTAGAAAAATGAAGCTACTGAAAAAACAAAAGAAAGGTAAGAAGAAAATGAAAGAATTTATGGCTGGAAAAGTTGTAGTTTCTCAAAAAGCAATTCTTAAAGTTTTACGTAGATCTCAATGAAATTAATCTGGAAAATTACATTACACACACTTTTTATTTCATCAATATCACTTATATTGATTAATATAACTCTCCCTAATGTGGACAATGTTTTTCAGATGAATCTAGAGCCTTACATAATTTTTAAAGATGAAAAAGAAAATTTAATCGCAACATATGGAGATATTAAATATGAAGATATCTCGATGGAAGAAATGCCTCAAGATCTCATAAATGCATTGATTTCTTTAGAAGATAGGAGATTTTTTCACCATTTTGGAATAGATATATTTAGTATTTTTAGAGCGCTTTTTAAAAATTTATCATCTAAAAAAATTGTTGAAGGTGGAAGCACAATCACACAACAATTAGCAAAAAACTTATTACTTCATCAAAGTGGGAAAATACCAAAAAGATCCTATATAAGAAAAATAAGGGAAGCTATGTTAGCGCTAAAATTGGAAAGAAAATTTACAAAAAGAGAGATTGTTAATTTTTATCTAAATAGAGTTTACTTTGGCAGTAGAACTTATGGAATAAATGCTGCTTGTTGGAAATATTTTGGAAAATCAGTAAAAAATGCAACTTTATTCGAATGCGCATGCTTAGTTAGTTTGCTTCAAGCCCCTTCAAGATATGCATCTGATCAAGAAAAATTAAATATAAGAATAAACAGCGCTTTAAAGAATATGGTAGAGCAAGAATATATAACTAATGAGCAAAAAGAAGTTGCATTGCTAAATAAATCTCATTTAATGCATCAAACACATTATAGTTCTATATATTATTTTACAGACTGGATTGTTGGAAATCAAATACCAAGCTGGATTATAGACATGAAAGCAAATCTAGAAATTATTACAACTATAGATATAAATATGCAGCAGCATGCATATAAAACAATATTAGATACACATAGCAAAAATCAGCAAAAATGGAATGTTGAGCATATTTCTCTGATCGCTTCTGATCATCATGGTGCAATCAAATCTATGGTAGGAGGAGTCAGTTATTCTAGCGGTGGATTCAATAGAGCAACACAAGCAATGCGACAAACTGGATCTGCATTTAAGTTTTTTGTTTATCTTTCAGCGTTGAGAAATGGAATTAACCCAGAAACTCTTGTTGATGATTCATGTCCAAATATTAATGGATGGGCTCCAAGCAACTACTATCACAAAGAATCAGGGTTTTTGCCAATGAAAGAAGGGTTAATAAAATCTATAAATGGAATAACAGTTAGATTGGCTCATCATATAGGTATTGATGATATTATAGATCTTGCTCATGAATTAGAGCTATCAGATGACATACCTAATAATTTATCTGTATCGTTGGGCAGCTCAAGCGCAAGTTTATTAGAGCTAGTAAAAGCATTTGGAGTTGTCCCAAACAAAGGCAAGTATTTTCAATTATATGGAATCAAAAAAATAATAAATAAAGAAAATGATGAAGTATTATTTGAATCATCTCAAGAGTCATCAGATCAAGTTGTTGAAGAAGATACAGCAAGAGAAATGGGAGTTATTATGCAACAAATCATTTCTAGAGGGACGGGGAAAAGAATAAAACTTTCGTACCCAGCTGCTGGAAAAAGTGGATCGTCTCAAGAATATCGAGATTTTTGGTTTGTGGGATTCACCCCTAACCTTCTAATAGGAACTTGGTGCGGAAATGATGATTATTTAAAACCAATGAAACTAAATCCTGGACCAAATCCAAGCGTCATGGCATGGAGAGATTTTGCATTGAAAACAAACCCAACAGAAGAGGAAATAAAAGAGTGGAATGATTTTTTCAAAGATAATAAAAAATACAAAGTTGGATTTTTAGAGAAAAACAATTAATTCAATAAGAAATACAAAGTTAAGCTTTTGAAATATAGTTAGAATTCTTAGAATAATGATCATTATTTTCGTAGCATGATAAAGTATAAAATTGGATTTTTGGGAAATTAAAATTGGATTTTTGGGAAATTAATTATAATTAAAGGAGTGTAAATTTAATCAATTTGAAACGCATTTAGACAGATAACGCAATTAATTAATCTCTCTTCTAACTTAATAAAGTTATGATAGAATGCATAATGAATATAAACAAATTATTGCTATCAACTATAATCATGCAATCTATTGTTGCAGCGCCAGATAAAGTAATGCTTGATATGATGAAGGAAGACATAGAAGTATATCAAAAAGTTAGAGAAGAGAATGATAAGGATCGTGAAATTGTATCGGGAAATAGAGAGTTTGCTATTTCTTTTATGTTTGATCTAAAAGCGAAAAGCAAAGGTAAAGAAGTATCGTACTTAAAAGATAATATCAATAAAGACATTATGAATATTATTGTTTCTTTCTTAATTGGAAACGGTTTTTTCTATAGAATTGATCCAAGCAATCCATATTATGTAGAAAATGAAGATTATAAATTAAGCTATCCATTTGATTCATTGAAATACTATCTTGCAAAATACATTGATGTTAATAATTTTGAATACGTAGATCATGATGGCATATCTATGAGAAAAGGATACTTTGGCATGAAGTATATTTCTATGCATGATGATAAAATGAAAAGAGGTATGAGTAGTTTGACAGAGCTTAGTCTACCAGACAATCAAATCACTTCACTTGAACCAGGAGTATTTGCAGGATTGAGTAGTTTGACAAAGCTTTATCTATTGTGTAATAAAATCACTGAAATTAAACCAGGGGCATTTGCAGGATTGAGTAGTTTGACAAAGCTTGATCTATCAGGCAATCAAATCACTTCACTTGAATCAGGAGCATTTGCAGGATTAGGTAAGTTGAAAGAGCTTAATCTTAAAAGCAATGAAATCATTTCGATCGCAAAAGTAGCATTTGAAGAATTGAAAAGTTTGACAGCGCTTGATCTATCAAAAAATAAAATCACTTCACTTGAACCAGGGGCATTTGAAGGATTGAGTAGTTTGACAGAGCTTTTTCTGATAAGCAATAAAATCACTTCACTTGAACCAGGGGCATTTGAAGGATTGAGTAGTTTGATAAAGCTTGATCTATCAGACAATCAAATTGCTTCACTTGAACCAGGAGTATTTGAAGGATTGAGTAGTTTGACAAAGCTTGATCTATCATGGAATCAAATCACTTCACTTGAAAAAGTAGCATTTGCAGGATTGAGTAGTTTGACAGAGCTTTTTCTACCAGAAAATCAAATCACTTCAATTGAACCGGGAGTATTTGCAGGATTGAGTAGTTTGACAGAGCTTTTTCTACCAGAAAATCAAATCACTTCAATTGAACCGGGAGTATTTGCAGGATTAAGTAGTTTGACAGAGCTTAATCTATTAGGAAATAAAATCGCTGAAATTAAACCAGGAGCATTTGCAGGATTGAGTAGTTTGATAAAGCTTGATCTATCAGGAAATAAAATCACTTCAATTAAACTAAAATCATTTACAGGATTAAGTAGTTTGATAAAGCTTTATTTGCAAGAAAATCAAATACAAAGCATTGAAAAAAAAATATCTCAAATGAAAAATTTTAAAAATATGCAAGAGCTAAATATTATGTCTAACAACTTAGATGACAAAGTTAAACAAAGTTTGAAAAATATAAAAGACAAAGATACAAGTATTATAATTTTATATCAAGAAAGCAATTAATTGTATTTCTCTATAATGAATGATAATATTGAGCATGTCTTATCGTTCTTGGCCTATGCAAAATGCAAAAAAAATAATTGATGAAAGATCAAATGATAAATCGAAAATTGTTGTATTAAAAACTGGATATGGCCCTTCTGGATTACCTCATCTTGGAACAATTGCAGAAATAATCAGAACAAGAATGATTCAAAGAGCTTTAGAATTTCTAGGATGCAAAGGGAAAATTATCGTGTTTGTAGATAATATGGATGGATTCAGAAAAGTTCCTTCCAATCTTCCAAAACAAGAATTTTTACAGCAATTCTTAGGAATGCCATTATTCAAAGTTCCAGATGCATTTGATTGTTGTGACAATTTTGCAGATCATAACATAAATGAATTAAATAAACTAATTGAACAATTTGGATTAACAAAACATGTTGAAGTTGTGAAATCTAGTGATAAATATTTGCCTGGAGAATTCAACGAAGCTTTGCTGAAAACTTTGAAAAATCATGAAAAAATACTAAAAATCATGCTTCCAACTCTTGGAGAGGAAAGGCGAAAAACATACAGCCCTTTTCTTCCTATCTCACAAAAAAGTGGCAAGGTTTTGGAAGTTAAAATAGAGGAATATAAAGTTGATGAAGGTAAAATTACTTTTTATGATGAAGGCGAATTAGTTGAGTCTGAAGTAACTGATGGGAAATGTAAACTGCAATGGAAAGTGGATTGGGGAATGCAATGGCATGCATTAAAAGTTGATTATGAAATGTATGGAAAAGATTTGATAGATTCTTTTTCTGCTTCAAAACCAATATGCAAAGCATTAGGTTCAAAGGCTCCATTAAATATGGTTTATGAGCTTTTTCTTGATGGGGATAATAAAAAAATATCCAAATCCAAAGGAAATGGAGTTAGTTTGGAAGATTGGCTAAATTTCACTCCAATTGCCAGCATGAAGCATTTTTTGTTCTTGAATCCAGAGCGAGCAAAGCGATTAGACATTATGGATTTGCATAGATATGTTGATGCGTATTTGAAAGATTTAGATAGATATCATAAGCAAGTTGCAGAAAATGATGATAGAAGACATGATAACCCAATCTTTTTTGTTCATGAAAATGAAAGTAATTTGCCATCATCAACAAATTTGTCATATGCTCTACTGCTAAATCTTCAAAAAGGATTAAGAAGCCCTGATTATGATACATTTAGAAGTTTTATCATCAAGCAACATGGTCAATTAAATGACACAGAGGAAAAATTAGTTGAGTGTGTTTATAGATTTGCAGAGCACCATAAAACAGAATCAATTCCTGCTCCATCTTGGTTGAATAAATATTTTCAGAGATTTTTGGACAATATGCCTAATTTATCAAATGGACTTGATATGCAAACATATTTGTACGCATTAGGGAATGAAGCTGTAGAAAATAGAGATATAGAAGATCTGAAAGCTTGGTTTAAAATTATATATACTGTCTTATTTGGAGAAGAAACAGGTCCAAGATTAGGACCATTCTTCGAATTATATGGAAAAGAAGAAAGTATAAAATTAATTCAAAGCAAGATAAGCTAGTTAAATTATTTGCATAGAAAGAAATTTTTTATAAATTAATAAATTTACGACTTATTTGATTAAAATAAACACTAGAATTTACATTTTACAATCTAATTTTTAGATTTTTATATTCTTGTAAATGATTTCATTAAATAATTATTAGATTCATCATCTAGAGCATTGAAATCCAAATCAAGATTTGTTAAATTGCTAAATTTTTCAAATGATCCTGGTTCAATTGAAGTGATTTGATTTCCACTATAGTAGAATTGATTCAAGAGAGCTTAATCCCACAAATGTTCCTGGTTTAAGTGAGGTGGTTTTATTGGCCCTTAAGTCAATTTGTTTCAAACTATCCAACCCCACAAATACTCCTGGTTCAATTGAAGTGATTTGATTTCCATATAGTAGAATTGATTCAAGAGAGCTTAATCCTACAAATGTTCCTGGTTTAAGTGAGGTGGTTTTATTGGCCCTTAAGTCAATTTGTTTCAAACTATCCAACCCCACAAATGCTCCTGGTTCAATTGAAGTGATTTGATTTCCATATAGTAGAATTGATTCAAGAGAGCTTAATCCTACAAATGTTCCTGGTTTAAGTGAGGTGATGAACGCATTACGCAAATCAAGTTTTTCCAAACCTTTCATGCTTTCTTTTGTTTCATCATCATGCATAGAGATATACTTCATGCCAAAGTATTCTTTTTTCATAGATCTGCCATTATGATATACGTATTCAAAATTATTAACATCAATATAGCTTGCAAGACTATACTTCAATGCATCAAATGGATAGCTCAGCTTATATTCTTCGTTTTCTACATAATTTGGATCACTTGGGTCAATTCTATAGAAAAGATCTTTTCCTATCAAAAAAGAAATTGCATCTTTTGCATTATCTTCGCATATAATAATCTCTTCAGTTTTTGTTATGACCCCTCTTTCATCTTTTGTTTCTATTGCAACTTGTTTTTTGCTTGCACAAAACATAAATGGAAGAACACTCTTTCTGTTCAATGCAATAGCTTGATGATTTGCATCATTCTCTTCTCTAACTTTTTGATATACTTCTATGTCTTCCTTCATCATATCAATCATTACTTCATCTGGTGCTGCAACCATAGATTGCATAAGTATAGCTGATAGTAATATTTTATTTATATTCATACTGTATTATACCTATAATTTTGTTGTTTATAAATAATATAAACCATATTGTAAATTTATAAATTATGCAAAAAGAAAAATTGTAAATTAAATATTTCTATACATTATGATAAAACAGAAGAAAGTATGAATAATGCAACAATGCTTGACCTTTCATATAATCAAATTACTTCAACTAAATCAGAAATATTTGAAGGGTTGAATTTAGAAGCAATTGATCCGCATCATAACAAAATAACTTCATTCGAACTGAGAATGCTTATAAGAATTAAGCAGTTTGACAATACTTAATTTAGATCGAAACGCTATTAATGATAAATCTAAAAATTATTTAGAAGAACTAAGAAAGACATGTCCGCATATAATCTCATTCAAATTATATATTGCAAATCTCCAGGAATTATTTTATAAATTGAAAGTAAAATATTTTCTAAATAACATCAAAACATCTTTTTCATAATGTTGCATAATTTCGTTAAATCTACAATTATTGAATATATTTTAGAATAAATTCCAGATTAAAATTCATCATAAACCACTTAAAAACTACAATGCATTATATGAGTAGCATATTTATATTAAATTGTGTAAGCTTATGAAAAATTTTGCAATAAATTTCCTAGTTTTGATTTTTAATAAATTTAATTTGCTTGTATTGAAATTAATATTTCTACTCACTAATAAAAAATCATCACTGCATAGTGAATTGCTATTCTTATTGAAATTTAAACAATGGAATTATAAAATAAATTTACTGTTAAAGCTCAGCAATTACTTTATCAATAAAGCTAATTTTGTTATCTATATCTGATACAGAAACTAAAATTAAATTTTTTTGTAAGTTGGCTAACTTCTTCATGCTTTCAATAATATCAGCTACAATACGTTTTAATTCTTCAAAAAATTTTCCTTTTACTTCATCAGAATGATAAGAAAAGGAATCAATATCAACCTTATCTCCATATTTCTCATCAAATATAAGCGCAAGCTCTTTCTTAAAAGGAATCATAATTTCAGATATATCATGCATATCTTCATCTAATATTTTGCTATGCTCTCTTTTATCAATCAAGCCATTTTCATCTTTCATTTTTAATATTTTTTTAGATGTTTCTTCTGCTTTTTGCTCATAAGTAAATTTTAATAAAATATTTTCTAAATAACATAAAAACATATTTTCATACTGTTGTGTAATTTTTTCAAACTTTGCTTTTAGAGACAATTCATCATCAACTATGACAGTTTCTAGCATGCCCTGCTTACACATTTCTTCGATCCATGAATCATTCTTAGCAAGCACATTAATAACAGATTTGTTTCCATTAATTGTGAATAATTCTTTTGCATAAATTAATTTCTCATTCTCATCAGAGGAAATCATGCATTTTCTTACAACTTCACCATCAGTATCAGTGCATTTGAAAACACCCTCTTTTTTGCATACGCGTTTATACTTATGATTTTTTTCATTTATCATGGCAACGCCTTTTTTCAATAAGGACTTAATGAGCATTGATTCATTATAGCGCATCGCTTTAAAATATGTATCATTCAAATCATCAAATTTATTGGTAAGATCTATCATAGATAAGCAAAATTCCATGCAATCAAATTCATGAGATAAGGTGAATCCTAACCTATAATATTTAAAAGATTCACTGTTAATCATAGATTCTATATCAAATGGAGCTATATTATTAGCAAAAACAACTGATTTGTATTGAAGTTCTCTCAATGTATTCTCAACATACTTATAAAAATTATTAGATGAACCCATTTCCCCACTATTTTCTGGCAAATAATCAAAAATGACCAACTCAGCACAGCCAAGATCAGGCAAATCTATATTGCTATTTAGATTTCTTAAAACAATACTTCCATTCAGATTATGCAATTTATCAGACCAAGCTTTTATGAATTTTGCAATAAAAACTTTATCATCTGGAATAAGATTCATATTGCAAAAGACAGCTATATCTTTTCCATCTCCTTGAGATTCTTTTACAGTATTTTGAAATGGCTTTGGCTTTTCAAAAACAGAATTTACGCTGCTTAACATGCAAATCATAGATAAAATTATTTGTTTATATTTCATAGTAACTTTATTATAACAAATCTAAGCATATTTTCCACATTAAAGAATTGCATTGTTTTTTGACTGCATTAATTTAATCAAACACTTTCCTAAATCAAAGCAAAAATAAAAAATTAATGATTGTTTCATTCAATTTCTAAATTCATTAATATGATTTTTTAGTTTTTAAACAAATTTAAATAAATAATGTTTTAAATGTATAATAAATAGCAAATACCAACAGAATAAGTAGGATTTATACACAGTTTTGAGTTTTTAAATAAATAGTAAGTATAAATATAATTAAATAGAAATTTGCTATGCAACTATACATTAAAGTCATTAATATTTAAATATTTCTTGCCCTACCTTATAAATCACTGCAACATAAAAATTAAACATATAAATATTTATTAAACTATTGCTTTTTAAGCCACTTGAAAACCCATGCAAAACAAAAAATATTTGAATTAATTATTAGTAATATTTTGCAATTAAGAAATAACTATAATAAAATTTCCAAATAATAATTTGTCAATCATAACTATTGGTATATTTATTAATCATTAGAAGCGCTATTAATTATTGATATACATCATTTTGATTTTTGCAAATTGCATCTTTTTTAAATTATGTGCTTAATTATAAATTATTACATTGCTCATTAAGCAGAATTTTCTTCAATAACTACAATTTTATATCAATGCAATTTAAATATAATTCTAAATTTCTTTAGAATTTATATTTTACAAATAGATTCATTGCTAATTTATCTTGATTTCTATATTTTTCCAAACAATGTAATTTTATATTTTAAATGATTTAACAATATTGCATTTTGATATAATATTTCAAGTTTTAAATTTTATTTCACAACATTGTTTAATGAATTTTTTGATTTTATTTCTAATTATTTGCCATAAATGAATAAGCATATAATTTCTATATCAATACTATTATATGACTTATGTATCAGTATAATTTAAATGTAATTTTGATCTCTATCTGAAATCTTAATGAATAAATTGATTTTAAATTACTTCGACAATAAATTTGTCTATGAAATTGCTAATTCAGCAATCAAATTCATATTTATGAACTTTATCTGTTATTCGTCTATATCTTTTTTAGCGATATTTTTAATTATAAAGCTTTCAATTTGGTCTCCAATATGGAAATCAGTGAATCCTTCCATGATAATACCACATTCTTGGTTAGCTGGAATTTCAACTTTATCGTATTGTCTTTGCTTCAAGCTCAATATATCTCCAATGTAAATTTCTTTTCCATTCCTGATAACTCTTCCCTTTGTCTTGACCTTAATAATACCTTCTTCAACTCCACATCCTGCAATAGTTCCAATTTTCTTTTTAACAAAAATTTCTTTAATAACTGCAGTTCCAAGAATTTTCTCTTCTTCTGTTGGAGCGAGGATTCCTTCAGCCATACTTTTAACATAATCTATTAGCTCGTATATAACAGAAAATCTTTTGATTTTAATATTATGCTCTTTTGCCAAACCAGCAACTGAAGATGGAATATTAACTTTAAAGCATATAATAGTAGAATCACTTGTTTTAGCTAATAATACATCACTATCTGTTAAGGCTCCATTTCCTTTTCCTACAACATTAATATCAATGCTTTCGTACTCAATCTTTGATACAGCAGCAACAATTGCTTCCAAAGACCCCGCAACATCAGCTTTTACAATTAAGTTAATATTTTTCGCTTTTTCTTCATTGAAATATGCCAAGATATCGACCTCCTTCTTTTTAACAACAACTCTCTTCTTCAAATTTACTCTATATTCTGAAATCGATCTAGCTTCTTTTTCGCTATCAACTTCAATTAACAAATCTCCTGGACTTGGAACATCATTCAAACCCATAATTTCTACAGGAATAGAGGTAGTTGCAGATTTTGTTTTTTTATCATTTGGCAATGTCATATTTCTAATTTTTCCATATGTATCACCAACAATAAAGTGATCAGCGTAATCAAGCTTACCATTTTTAATCAAAACAGTTGCAACTGGACCTTTATGCCTATCTAATCTAGATTCAATCACAATACCACTTGCTTTGCACTTATTATTACCTCTTAACTCTAACATTTCTGCTTGCAATAACAACATCTCCAAAAGCTTGTCCAAGTTCTTGTTTTTCATTGCAGAAACTTCTACTTCTAGAATTTCTCCACTCATAGACTCCACAACTATGTTATGAATAAGTAATTTTTGCCTTATATTATCAATATTAGAATCTGGCTTATCAATTTTTGTGTAACAAACAATAAATGGAACCTTTGCATTCTGTATATGCTGAATAGCTTCTACTGTTTGATCTTTAATTCCGTCATCTGCAGCAATAACCAAAACAACTATATCAGTAATTTCAACTCCTCTAACTCTCATAGAGGTGAACGCTTCATGTCCAGGAGTGTCAACAAAAGTAACAAATTTATTCTCATTTAAGAATACTTGAGATGCACCAATTGCTTGAGTAATTCCGCCTGATTCCCCAGAAACTATATTTGTTTTTCTTAACGCATCAAGCAAGGATGTTTTTCCATGATCAACGTGACCAACTATTGTAACAATTGGACATCTAGGCTCATAATCATCTTCATTCCCTACATCTGGAATAATTTCCATATCTTTATTGGTCATAACTTCAGCTTTATGACCCATTTCTTCAACAATAATCAAAGCCATTTCAGGTTCTATAATATCAGATTTAGATAGATCAAGGCTTTCTAATTTTGCATGAAGAACATTCAACTTAACCGCCATTTGATTAGCAAGATTCATAGGATCGATTCCTTCAAAAGGAATTTCTACATTTCTTACTACAGCATCTTTAACTCTTTGTGAATTTCTAAATCTCTTGTTAAAGTACATGTTTGAATCAATTTCTATATCCTCAGCAGAATTAATCTTTCCAAGGAATTGATGAGAAAATCTCTCTTCAGATGGACCCTCTTCTTGTCTAAATCTATTTTGCTTTTTATCGCCATCCTGCTTGAAAAACTTCTTTTTAGTAGCAAACTTTCTTCCTTCGCTTGACTTGGACATAAAAGATGGAGCAAATGAAGAAAATGATTTCTGGAATGGCTTCTTATCAGATGGTATAAATGCTCTTCCTTTTGATAATTTGAAAGCATTTAATCTAGATTCAGAGCCAGGTCTAAATGATGGCCTGCTATCATCTTTTCTATGGAAATTGCCAGGCCTATTAAATCCGCCTCCACTATTGTTATTGAATCGATTTCCACCAAATCCGCCGCCTCCGCCGCTATTATTGAATCGATTTCCACCAAATCCATTTCCGCCGCCATTGTTGTTAAATCGATTTCCACCGAATCCGCCGCCATTGTTGTTAAATCTGTTTCCGCCAAATCCTCCGCCTCCGCTGCTGAATCTGTTATTTCCAGGACCAAATCTGCCTCCAGAATCAGGTCTATTTCTGTTAAATGATCCTTGAGATCTGTTTGGAGTATAAGTTCTGAATTCTGTTTTCTTCTCTCCTGTATTCAAGATTTTATTCAAAGGATTTAAGCTGCTGCCCATAGCTCCTTTCAATAAATCTCTTTTCATTTCAGTGACTTTTCCTATAGCTTCTTGATTAAAATTTACTTTTCTTGGAGGCCTATCATTTCCAACATAGCTTTTATTTCTATCTACCCTGTTTGAACTAGAATCATTTCGATTACCAACATACCCTCTTTCACCAGGACCAGTATAGCTTCTATTATTTCCAGGGCCAGCATAGTTATTATTACGAACATAGCTCCTATTTTCACTACCAATAGCAGAATAAGCTTTGCTTCTATCTATTCCAGCATAACTTTTCTGGCGATTAGAGTAATTTCTATTTTCACTAGTAGAAGAATTCTTGCTTTCGTTATTAACAGGACTCTTTCTAACAGGGCTCTTGTTTTCGCTGCTAGATTGGCTTCTGCTATCATTGTTAACATTAACCTCTTTCTTTGCGCTAAACGGAGAGCTAAATCTATTTATGCTATTTTCTCTAACTTTATTAAAGCTTTCTTCCAAAACTCTACTTCTATCTTGGGCATGAGAATTAAATCCTCCAGATTTCTTAGAGTCCGTCGTTCCCGATTTTGAGAATTTCTTTCTCACTTCAACGGTAACTTTGTTATTATTTCTATCTTTTACAGTATAGTTCATCTATCCAATCATCATAACTAAAAATAACAATAATCTAAAGACTTGTTTTTTGGCGTAAAAAAATATAGGCAATTTTCTCCTAAAATGCGCATATTGATTATAAATTTTAACAAATATATAATCCAAAGTATTTAAAGCAATATAAGAAATAATTATAAAATTACTTGAGATTCTTGTTTAAATAGAAATACACAGTTGCATTTGCATGAAAAAAGAAATAAACATAACAAAAATTTAAAATAATTCTCTTAATAGAGTAATTAATGCATAATTTATCAACTTGCAACATACTTTATATTATTTGCAAGCAATAAAAAATTATAATATAATACAAGATGAATATAAACAAATTATTGCTATCAACTATAATCATGCAATCTATTGTTGCAGCGCCAAGTGATCAAGATATTGCTATGATGAAGGAAGACATAGAAGTATATCAAAAAGTTAGAGAAGAGAATGATAAGGATCGTGAAATTGTATCGGGAAATAGAGAGTTTGCTATTTCTTTTATGTTTGATCTAAAAGCGAAAAGCAAGGGTAAAGAAGCATCGTACTTAAAAGATAATATTAATAAAGACATTATGAATATTATTGTCTCTTTCTTAGTAAAAAAAGGAGATTTCTATAAAATTAATCCAGATAATCCGTATTATTCTGAAAACATGTATAATTTGAATTATGAATTTGATTCATCAAGTTCATTGAAACACTGTCTTGCAAAATACATTGATGTTAATAATTTTGAATACGTAGATCATGATGGTAGATTTATAGAAAAAGCATACTTTTGCATAAGGTATATTTCTATGCATGATGACGAAGCTAAAGGAAGCATGAATAGTTTGGAAGTGCTTTATCTTCCACGCAGTTCAATCACTTCACTTGAACCAGGAATGTTTGAAGGATTGAGTGGCTTAGCAATACTTGATCTATCGTGTAATAAAATCACTTCACTTGAATCAGGGGCATTTGCAGGATTGAGTAGTTTGACAACGCTTAATCTATTAGGAAATCAAATCACTTCACTTGAACCAGGAGTATTTGCAGGATTGGGTAGTTTGACAAAGCTTGATATATCATGGAATCAAATCACTTCAATTAAGCCAGGAGCTTTTGAAGGATTGAATAGTTTGAAAAAGCTTGATATATCAGCCAATCAAATCACTTTACTTGAACAAGGAGTATTTGCAGGATTGAGTAGTTTGACAGAGCTTTTTCTGATAAGCAATAAAATCACTGAAATTAAACCAGAGGCATTTGAAGGATTGAGTAGTTTGACAGAGCTTTTTCTGATAAGCAATAAAATCACTGAAATTAAACCAGGGGCATTTGAAGGATTGAGTAGTTTGACAGAGCTTAGTCTACCAGACAATCAAATCACTTCAATTACAAGAGCATTTGCAGGATTGAGTAGTTTGACAGAGCTTGATCTATCAGACAATCAAATCACTTCACTTGAACCAGGAGCATTTGCAGGATTGAGTAGTTTGACAGAGCTTGGTCTATATAGAAATCAAATCACTTCACTTGAACCAGGAGTATTTGCAGAATTAAGTAGTTTGACAGAGCTTGGTCTATCAGGCAATCAAATCACTTCACTTGAACCAGGAGTATTTGCAGGATTAAGTAGTTTGACAGAGCTTAATCTATTAGGAAATAAAATCGCTGAAATTAAACCAGGAGCATTTGCAGGATTGAGTAGTTTGATAAAGCTTGATATATCAGAAAATCAAATTGCTTCAATTGAACCAGGAGTATTTGCAGGATTGAGTAGTTTTACAGAGCTTAATCTATATAGCAATAAAATCACTTCAGTTAAACCAGGAGTATTTGCAGGATTGAGTAGTTTGACAGAGCTTTTTCTATCAGAAAATCAAATCACTTCAATTGAACCGGGAGTATTTGCAGGATTGAGTAGTTTGAAAAAGCTTGATCTATCATGGAATCAAATCACTTCAATTGAACCAGGAGCATTTGCAGGATTGAGCAGCTTAACAGAGCTTTATCTATCGTATAATAAAATCACTTTACTTGAACAAGGAGCATTTGCAGGATTGAGTAGTGTGACAGACCTTGATCTATTAGGAAATCAAATCACTTCACTTGAAAAAGTAGCATTTGAAGGATTGAGCAGCTTACAAATACTTGAATTAAGCTATAATGCTTTAGATGAACAATCTAAGGATTGTTTGGAAGAGCTAAAAAAGATGCTCTCAAATATTGCAATCTCATCTTAATAGATATTTATTAAATCAAAATAAGTATGATATAATACAATATGAATATAAATAATCTATTACTATCAGCTATACTTGCATAATCTATGATTGCAACACCAAGCGAACAAATGTGTGGAAAAATTATTCTTCTATTTTAATTCCAAGCTCTTTAAGATGTTTGTTTGAAATCTCACAAGGTGCATTCATCATTAAATCTTGACCTTGTTGATTTAGTGGAAAAGGTATAATTTCTCTAATATTTTCAGTATCAGCTAACAGCATTATCATTCTATCAATTCCTGGCGCAGATCCACCATGTGGAGGAGCTCCATATTTAAATGCGTTAATCATTGCGCCAAACTCTCTATCAACATCTTCTTTTGAATATCCTGCAACTTCAAATGCTTTGTACATAATTTCTGGATCATGATTCCTAATCGCGCCACTGGTTAATTCAATTCCATTGCAAACTAAATCATATTGATAGGCCATAATTTCTCCAGGGTCCTTTTCAAATGCATTCATTTCTCCTTGAGGCATAGAAAATGGATTATGTGAAAAATCCCATTTTCCTTCATTTATTTCATACATAGGATAATCAATAATCCAACAAAATTCGTATTTATCTTTGTTTATCAAATTCATTTCTTCTGCTACTTTTTTCAATACAGGTCCAGCATATTTGGGCAAATTAACTTCATAATCAGCAATAAAAAATGCTCCATCTGCTTTTTCTCTAACAACATTGGAAACTTCATCAGATAATATCTTCGCTAAAGGGCCGCTTTTCCCTTCCCCAACAAGCATATAACCTAAACCAAATGCCCCATGATCCTGAGCAAATTTCTGCATGCTATCAAAGAATTTCCTCGTTTGATTGCTCAAACCTTTCACAGGAAGCATCAAAATTTTACCCCCTCCCTCCACAATAGATTTAAATATTTTTGGACAATTCTCAGCAAACAAATGAGTAATATCATGATAATGAAATGGAATTCTCAAATCAGGCTTATCGCTTCCATATTTTAAAATCGCTTCTTTGTAAGGAATTTTTACAAATGGCTTATTGGAAATCTCCATATCTGATCTAAATTTAGAAAACACAGAAAACATCACATCTTCAATAACTTCAAAAACTTCCTCTTGAGTTGCAAATGCCATTTCCATATCTAGCTGATAAAAAGCCCCAGGAGCTCTATCCGCTCTTGTGTCTTCATCTCTAAAGCAAGGAGCTATTTGATAATACTTGCTAACCCCAGAAACCATCAGCAATTGCTTAAATTGTTGTGGAGCTTGAGGTAAAGCATAAAACTTCCCTGGATTCAATCTACTTGGAACAACATAATCTCTCGCACCTTCAGGGGAACTTGAAGTTAGAATTGGAGTATGAACTTCCATGAATCCTTTTTCTTCCATAATTTCTCTTATTTCCTTGATAACATCTGATCTCAACTTTAATCTATATTGCATCTCATCTCTTCTAAGATCTAAGAATCTGTATTTCAATCTCAATTCTTCCCCTAAATCATCTTGATGCATAGCAAAAGGCAATGTTTGAGCTTTAGATAAAATGGTTATTTTTTTAATATCAATCTCCACCTTTCCTGACTCTAATCCATCATTTATAGAGTCGCTTGGCCTTGCAATAACTTTTCCTTCTAAAGAAATAACACTTTCAACAGACAGCTGATTAATGTTTTCAAAGTTTTCATTTTTTGTATCAATGACACATTGAACAACCCCAGTATGATCTTTCAAATCTATGAAAATCATATTTCCATGATCTCTTTTCTTTCTAATCCATCCTGCTAATTTAACTTCTTTGTCTATATAGTCTGAATTTAAGTCCATGCAATAATTGCTTCTGTATTGTTTTTTTGACATACTGAAAAAATAAGGCTATTTTATGAAAAACTCAACAACTATATTCGTAGCAGGAGGAACTGCTGGTCATGTATTTGCTGCAAATGGCATGGCATACTATGTAAATACGCGCAAAATCATCTTCACAGACAAGCGTGGAGAAAAATACATAGATAAGAATTTATTCGATGAAATACATGTTTTGCCTGTAAAAAATAACATTTTATTTAACATGTATAGCTTCGTGAAAAGTTTTATAAAAAGTTGGAAAGAGCTAAAAAAATATAAAAAGAGTCCTGTTGTAGGATTTGGATCATACGCCTCTCTTCCAACTTGCATAATGGCTTGGGTTATGAAAAATCCTCTTTATTTGTATCAAGCAGATCAATTAATAGGAAAAGCAAATAAATTACTTTCCTATATGGCGAAAAAAATCTTCACAACTTCATATGCAATCCATCATCAAAAAGCAGAGTGCGTAGGATTGATTCCAAGATCAAATATAATCTCCTACCCAATAGAAACTGAAAATGAACTGAAAATCCTAATTATGGGAGGAAGTTTATCAAGCGCATTTTGGAAAGTAGTGATCCCATCAGCTCTTCATAATTTACCAAAAGAAATTTTGCAAAGAATAAGCATACATCAACAAGTTGGTGAGGATAAAAATTATTTTGCAAAATCTTATCAAGAAATTCAATTGAAAAAAGTTGTATTGGAAGAATTTGTAGACACCTCTAAAGCTCTTCCATGGAGCAACTTGGTTATTGCAAGAGCAGGAATGGGAACTATTAGCGATCTAACAGCTTCTATGCGACCAGGGCTATTAATTCCATGGGCAAATGCAAAAGATAATCATCAAAAATACAATGCTCAATGGTGGACTAACAGCGGAGGAGGATGGTGGGCTCCAGAGCATGAATTTACCGCTAGCTATTTAAAAAATTTCATAACTAACTTAATGAATGAAATGGAACAAAAGCAAATAAAAAATGAAAAATTATCAAATTCTTCAAATGCAAATATAAATTCAGAGCTTCAGCAAAAATCAGAAGCGCTTGGAAAATGGATGCCAGTTCATGGAGGATTGTTTGCGGCGAAAATTATATATAACGAAAATCATGCAAATGATAAATAAAATCTTCAATATTACAAAAAATCATGTAAATTAATATAAAAAACTATATAAATTATTAAATTTCTCAATTTTTCAAAATATACATAACCATCAACTTTCTCAATTTAATTAACAATTTAATCAAATTTAAAATAATATAATTCTCAACTTTTCCTTATTTAATAAGATTTCAAAAAACATAAATAAGACATAATAGCAATAAATACTTTATGCATATAATTCATTTCATAATAATATTTAAACTATACATATAAAATAATCTAAAAAATTAATTGATTTTTTCTGCATAAAATACTACAATTTAGTTTGTAGCCCACTTGGTGGAATGGTAGACACAGCAGACTTAAAATCTGCAGACCTATGGTCGTGCTGGTTCAAGTCCGGCAGTGGGTATTTGGACTGCGCCCGTAGCTCAATTGGACAGAGCGTCAGACTACGGATTTGAAGGTTAGGAGTTCGACTCTTCTCGGGCGTGTATAAACTTCAATAAAAATAAATAATCTTAATAACATGAAAATAGAATTAATACAAAATGCAGGAAAGCTTATGAATTCTATAAATGAAAATCATGCAAATTGCATAAAAGAACCTTTATATATTTATATGCCTGTTTAATAGTTGTTTGGAATTGAATTTAAATTTACAAAAATCCTTAGATTTATCATCTATAGGATTGCAACTTAAGCCAATCCATTCTAAACTACTCAATCCTTCAAATGCTCCAGATTCAAGTGAGATGATTTGATTTTTTGATAGATCAAGCTCTGTTAAGCTATTCAATCCTTCAAATGCTACTTTTTCAAGTGAAGTGATTTGATTGCCTGATAGATTAAGCTTTGTCAAACTACTCAATCCTGCAAATGCTCCTTGTTCAAGTAAAGTGATTTTATTATACGATAGATAAAACTCTGTTAAGCTGCTCAATCCTGCAAATGCTCCTGGTTCAATTGAAGTTATTTGATTCAATGATAAATCAAGCTTTGTCAAACTACTCAATCCTTCAAATACTCTTGGTTCAATTGAAGTGATTTGATTCAATGATAAATCAAGCGTTGTCAAACTACCCAATCCTTCAAATGCTCCTGGTTCAATTGAAGCAATTTGATTTCTATATAGATTAAGCTTTGTCAAACTACTCAATCCTGCAAATGCTCTTGTAATTGAAGTGATTTGATTGTCTGATAGACTAAGCTCTGTCAAACTACTTAATCCTACAAATGCCCCTGATTCAAGTGATTTGATTTGATGACATACTAGACCAAGCTCTGTCAAACTACTCAATCCTTCAAATATTCCTGGTTCAAGTGAAGTGATTTGATTGTGTGCTAGGCCAAGCTCTGTCAAACTACTCAATCCCTCAAATATTCCTGGCTTAATTAAAGTGATTTGATTTTCTGATAGATCAAGCCTTGTTAAACTACTCAATCCTGCAAATGCTCCTGGTTCAATTGAAGTGATTTTATTACGCGATAGATCAAGCTCTATCAAGCCATTCAAACTTTTTTCTATTTTATCATCATGCATAGAAATATACTTCATGCCAAAGTATTCTTTTCTCATAAATCTGCCATCATGATCTACGTATTCAAAATTATTAACATCAATGTATTTTGCAAGACAGTATTTCAATGAATCAAATGGATAGCTTAATTTATAATCTTCATTTTCTACATAATATGGATTGCTTGGATCAATTCTATAGAAAAAACCGTTTCCAATTAAGAAAGAGACAATAATATTCATAATGTCTTTATTAATATTATCTTTTAAGTACGATGCTTCTTTACCCTTGCTTTTCGCTTTTAGATCAAACATAAAAGAAATAGCAAACTCTCTATTTCCCGATACAATTTCACGATCCTTATCATTCTCTTCTCTAACTTTTTGATATACTTCTATATCTGCTCTCATTTCATCAAGCATTACTTTATCTGGTGCTGCAATCATAGATTGCATGATTATAGTTGATAGTAATAATTTGTTTATATTCATTATGCATTATATCATAACTTTATTAGGTTGCATGAGAAATATATTGATAAGTGGAATTGTTGTGATTGATTGAATTTATGAATATAAAGATATAGAATTAAAAAGTTACAGCTAGTCTGTAAATATAGTAATAAACATTAAATTTAATAGGTTTAGCGGACTCGGGGGCAGAACCCGACATCTCCACCATATGGGGATGAATTAGGATCGACGTGAATTGAAAGATTTGATTTTTACTCGGTGTTGTGACCGGAATAAACTAAATAATAAATGCAAATAATGTATTTAACCCGCAATCTGCAGCAAACAGTAATGTTAGTTCAGAGCTTGCGTTCGCTTAATTGATTTTAAAATATAAGCAAGTCAAATAAGCATGCGGCTTGTAGAGTGCCGAGCAACAGAAACTCTGCAAATTTTATAAATGATATAAAAATAAAAATTTTACTTTGTTTGTATTTGCTAGTTAAATCATTCATATTATAGACTAACAGAAAAATACTTGTTACATTTATTATGAGGCTTGTGATGCAAAACTACAAAAAAAAGTTACAAGAATATTTGAGGCTGTTTGTTAGAGATATTCTTAGAGATGTTATAAAGCATGGATTGCAGGGAGAGCAACATCTTTACATAGCTTTTTCTACAAAACATCCAAATGTTTCAATACCGGATAGCTTTAAAGAAAAATACCCAAAAACTATGACTATTGTGTTACAAAATGAATTTGAAAATCTAGAAATTTCTAATCAAGGATTTTCTGTGAATTTAACATTTTCAGGAATAAAATATGATATATCTGTTCCATTTAATGCATTGATGTATATTACAGATCCTTCCGATAATTTTTCATTAGAATTCTCTCCGGATTTGAAGGAAATTCCTAATATAGATGAAATTGATGTTAAAGGGAAAATAATATACTTTGATCCTCATTTATACTCAAAATTATAACTGATTAAAAATCCAAAATGATAAATCAATAATACAATTTCTAAAGAATCATATACAAAAATCATATTAAGAAAAGAGATTTCAATTATTCAATAGTTTTTTATGAATTTACAAATAAATATGTTTTATTCACTTAACCAAACTTATATTAATGATTAGAAAAATGAATATGAATGAAAAAGCTACCAGGGTTGTGTGTTTGGTAGCAAATACATATTAATTCCAAATGGTTAAAATTATATTAAATGTACATTGTTTGGAAAATGAATTAGTGCATTGTTTAGGAAATCTGAAAAAAGAATTATATAAAATTCTAAATTTTTTTATTTAAATTTATTTTATTAATTAATTAATTAATTAATTTTCGCGATCCAATAAAGTTATGATATAATACAGCATGAATGTAAATAAATTGTTATTGACATCTATTCTTATGAAATATATAGCAGCAGGATATGATGCATATACTGATAATATGCGGCAGGATATTATAATTTACAACAAAGTTAGAAAAGAAAATAAAGAAGAAATGGAGGAAATGTCTAAAAACAAAAAATACAATAATCTACTTCAGGATTGCATAACAAGAGATCGCATAACAAGAGATAGAGAAATAAATAAAATAATATTCAATAGCATTAGCTCTATAGGAGAAGATATTAAAAAAGTTATTCTTTCTTTCTTAACAACAAAAAACAGAAGTGAAGTTTATAGGATTGATCCAAAAGATCCATATTATAAAAAAATAAAAAATTATGCATTAAATTATCCTTTTGACAAATTCAAATATGAATTTGCAAGATATATAGATGCAGATAAGTTTGAAAATGTTTGCTGTAGCAAAACAAGAGCTGGAGAAGAGTATTTTTATATGCGCTATATTTCCTTGCATGATGATGATACAAATATGCAATTAAATAATTTAAGAGAATTAAATTTAAAGAATAATAAAATGATTGAAATTGAGCCAGGGATATTTGATGGCCTAAATAACTTAAAATGGCTTTATCTTCAAAATGGTCAGTTTACTGATCTTGAAGAAGGAGTGTTTAAAGGGTTAAATAGCCTAACAAGGCTTTATATGCAAAATAGCCAGATTGTTGAACTTAGGCCAAAATTATTTGAGGGATTGAATAGTTTGAAAAAAATTCAATTGGATAATAACATGATAACTTCAATAAATTCAGGAGTATTTGCAGGATTAAGAAATTTAATAAAACTTGATTTATGTAGAAATAAAATTACTTCAATTAATTCAGAGACATTTAAAGGAATTGATTTTCATATTATGAAAAATATAAATTTAAATGACAATCCATTAGACTACAAATCCAAGGAATATTTAGTAAAGCTAAAAGAGGTATATCCAAATATTAATATTGATTTATAAAATTAATTTGTTGATTAATTATTAATGTGCAAAATCATGATATAGTCTAATGTAATTATAAATTAAAATATTTCTATCAATTGTATTTTGCGAGATGCAATCTGTAATTCATGAAAAGCCAAATAGTAGATATGATAAACAAGCAAATTGGCTAATAACAAATAGTGTCGAAAATTATATCGCCTCATTCTTTATAAAAGCAAACAGAAATGAGTTTTATAAACTATCCAATAAATCCATATATAAGAAAGAAAATTGTTGAATTTCAGCCTGAAACATTTATAAGTTAAATACTTGAAAAAGATTTATATATCATATGATATAATTTCTTATATCAGATCGGAAATGTTTAAAAAACCATCTAATTTAGAAGAAATTCATCTTTAAATAAAATGTTTATGCAAACACAAATTGAAGCAAAGTTGCAATTATAAATATGAAACTGTAAAAAGCATATCTAAATCTTAATATTTCTTTACAAAATCACCTCTACTAAATCAACAAACTATATTAACGATAATAGGTTTATTATTTTTTCTAATAATAATGTATTTCTTTATGTCGGACGATATATATTTTGCAGCTTTTTCGCTTTTGCTTATCAAATTTTTTATCTCTTCATCAACAATATCTACGCTAACTTCCAAAACATCTCTTATTTTCCCATTAATATTGATTGGTAATTTAGTTGTATCATCTTGCAGTAGATTTGGATCATATTGAGGCCATTCGATCTGCTCTATGCAATTATGCTCAATATTATTAATTAATTTAATTTCCTGATATAAATGTTCGCTCAAATGAGGGGCAAAAGGGTATAACATTTGCAAAACTTTAACTGAATCATCAAGAGAAAACTTTTCTGCATCATTGTTTAATTTGATTAACGCTGCAATTGAAGTATTGTATCTCATATTTGACATTTCTTCTGTAATAAATTTAATAGTTTGATGCAGTTTAGTTGGATTATCAGTAGATTTTTCTGAATTCTGAATGCATTTTGCTATTTTTGCATGAATTGATCTGTAAAACCTCTCCATTCCTTTGATATTTGATACATCCCATGATCTACTTTGCGTAATTGGCGCCATATACATTACGTGCATTCTAAATATATCAATTCCATATTTATCGCATGCTTTTCGTGGATCCAGTCCATTTTTATATCTTTTGCCCATTTTTCCTGGCTCAATATTTAATTCTTCACCAGTAGAAATTTGAAATGCACTTTTATTTTTCAGCTCTACATCTTCTATATCTATATAAAATCCACGAGAATTGCTATAAGCATCTGCAGTCATCATTCCAGGATTTACAAGCTTGTTGAAAGGCTCTGGGTTTGGCACATGCCCCAAATCAAAAAGAACCATATGCCAGAATCGCGCGTATAATAGATGCAATACTGCATGTTCAGCTCCTCCAACATACATATCTACAGATCCAATATCATTGCATGACCAGTATTTTAATGCTTCTTGGGACGCAATTGAAGAATCATTGTGAGGGTCCATGTATCTTAAATAATACCAGCATGATCCAGCCCAGTTTGGCATTGTATTTAATTCTCGTTTGAAAATTTGCTCATCAGGATTTTTAGGATCTGAATCAGATAAAGTTTTAACACTTCCATCATCCATGACAATTCCTCTAACAGATTTCCATTCTTTAGCCTTTGCAAGTGGAGGCTCTGCATTTTCTTGATTTAAAGCTGGTTTGAAGTCATATTGTTTTGGCAAAGTAATTGGCAAACAACTTTCATGTATTGAATATGCATTTCCTGATTCATCAAAAACAATTGGAAATGGTTCTCCCCAATATCTTTGCCTGCTAAATAACCAATCACGCAATCTATAATTTGTAGTTTTTTTACCAACTTTATTTTCTTCCAAAAATTGAATCACTTGTTTAATTTGATTTTTAACAGACATATCTTCATGAATTTCAAACTGTTGCGGAGCAAATAAAGGGGCTTTATTCTCAAATGCAGATTTAAATTTGCAAGGATTTTCTTTCCATTCATCTAATAATTTACTATCAGATATGCATTCAGATTTATTTTCTTTCAACCATAAATATGGAGCTTTAATTACAGATTTAAATTCAATATTATGCTTTTTTGCAAATTCATAATCTCTTTGATCATGAGCAGGAACTGACATTACGGCCCCAGTTCCATATTCTTGAATTACATAATCTGTTGTCCAAATAGGGATTTCCTTTTGAGTTAAAGGATGAATCGCATAGCCAATTTTTTGCTCTTTATCGGATTTGATCCCAGCTTTTTGCAAGATAGGATGATTATGTGAAATTCCTATAAATGTTACTCCAAAAACTGTCTCTGGACGAGTTGTGAAGATTTCTATTTTTCCATATTTGCTATCAAAATATACTTTAACTCCTTCATTTCTCCCAATCCAATTTTTCTGCATAGTAATAATATTGCTTGGCCAATTTAGCTGATCTAATTGATCATGCAATCTGTCTGCATACTTTGTAATTCTTAGTATCCATTGTTTCATTGGGCGCTTCTCTACAGGGTGATTACCTTGCTCACTTTTCCCATCTTTCACTTCCTCATTAGCAAGAACTGTTCCAAGCATTGGGCACCAATTTACCTCAATATCATCCAAATAAGCTAATCGCATTTCATTAATAAGTTGACTTATTTCTTTTTGGGAATAATTATTAGATTTTTCTATCAATTCCCCATCTTCCACAGAGAATGTTTTTGATTTCAGCTTTTTACGCAACTCTTCTATATTTTCTGCTTTTTTCTCAATATTATTGAAATAACTATTATATAATTTAGTAAATATCCATTGAGTCCATTTGTAATATTTTGGATCAGTTGTAGAAAAAGATTTGTCTGTATCATGACTTAAAGACAAAGCTTCTAACTGTGCTTTCATGTTTTTTATATTGGTTTGAGTTGTAATTTCAGGATGTTGATTTGTCTGTATTGCAAATTGTTCTGCTGGCAATCCAAAAGAGTCAAATCCCATTGCATAAAGCACATTATTTCCTTGCATTCGCTTGAATCTTGCAAAAATATCAGTAGAAATATAACCAATTGTATGCCCTACATGAAGTCCAATTCCACTTGGATATGGGAAAAAATCTAAAATACAATATGATGGCTTAGAAGAAATTTCAGATTTATATAAATTACTTTCTTTCCAAAGCTTCTTAATTGATTGTTCCATTTGATCTATTTGAATTTGATTCATAATATCAAATTATATATTACAAACCCAATACAAACTAGCTTGATGCACATAAATTGCTTAGTATTATTAAGTGTATAGGTTGAATATATTTTTCATACAAAGAGAATTTTTTATTGAATTATGGCATGGTAGTGATTTCACAGGGAAAATGCATGTTAAGACCCCATCAAATAATTTGCTTGAATGCATTGGAATATTATTGAAAAGACATGATTTATCTATGAATGATTTGTCTCATTTCAATTCTATAAGCGGCCCTGGATCATTTTCTAGCATACGCATTGCATATAGCACTTTATCGGCACTTAAAAGAGTATTTTTGCATATTAATTTTTCATCTCATAATATGGAAGATTTGCTTGACAATCCTAAGAATTTACTAATCAGGCTGAATAGAAATATATTTCTTGTTTTTGACAATAAATGGGAAGTAAAATTTCGAAAAGAATTAGATATCGATCAAGAGTATAAGATGATATATGAGAAAGAAATGAATTTGATTGATGATCTTAATGATATGAAAATAGAATTAATACAAAATGCAGGAAAGCTCATGAATTCTATAAATGAAAATCATGCAAATTGCATAAAAGAGCCTTTGTATATTTATATGCCTGTTTGATAGTTGTTTGGAATTTTTTAAATCATTTATTGTTAATTTCAATCTAAAATTTACTTTAAAGCAGATTCTAACTTACAATTTTTATATTTTGATATCTTTCTCTTAGAGCTTCTAAAGGTGAAAAATTGATTTTATTGCGTGATAGATTAAGCTCTGTCAAGCTACTTAATTCTTCAAATGCTCCTGGTTTAATTTCAGTGATTTGATTTTCATATAGAGCAAGGCTTTTCAAACTGCTCAATCCTTCAAATACTCCTTTTTCAATTTCAGTGATTTGATTGTCTGATAGATCAAGGTCTGTCACACTACTCAATCCTGCAAATGCTCCTGGTTCAAGTGAAGTAAGTTTACAGCCTGATAGATTAAGTTTTGTCACACTACTCAATCCTTCAAATACCCCTTGTTCAATTTCAGTGATTTGATTGTCTGATAGATTAAGTTTTATCACACTACTCAATCCTTCAAATAATCCTGGTTTAAGTGAAGTGAATTTATTATGCGATAGATTCAGCTTTATCAAATTGCTTAATCCTGCAAATAATCCTGGTTTCAATGAACTTGATAATGAGGTGCGTGACATGTGAAGCTCTTTCAAATTATTTAGTCCATTAAATGCTCCAAGATCAATTGAACGCAGGCTTCTGCATGATAACCCAAGAGTATTTAAGCTATCCAATCCTTCAAATACTCCTTTTTCAAGTGAAGGAACTATATAACCACTTAGAGTAAGAAGTTGCAAGCACCCTAAGCTCTTTTTCACTTCGTCATCATGCATAGAGACATACTTCATAGAAAAGTATTGCTCCTTTCCTCTAATATGTAATATTCCACTGCTTGCACATTTTTGTATGTTTTCAAATCTAAATTCATTAACATCAATATAGTGTGCAAGATTATATTTCAATGCATCAAATGGATAGCTTAATTTATAATTTTCGTTTTCTACATAATTTGGATTACTTGGATCAATTTTATAGAAAAGGCCATCTCCTGTTAAGAAAGAAATAACATCTTTTGCATTATCTGCATTTATAATATGCTCTTCAGCTTTTGTTATAGCTCCTTTTTCATCTTTTGTTTCTACTTCAACCTGTTTTCTGCTTATATAAAACATAAATGGCATAATATGCCTTCTATTCAATGCTATAGCTTTGTCACATTCATCATTTTCTTTTCTAACTTTTTTATATATTTCTATGTCTGCTCTCATCTCATCAAGCATTGCTTGGTCTGGTGTCGCAACAATAGATTGCACAAACTGATAATAATAGTTTGTTTGTATTCATCTTGTATTATAGCATGCTTATTTTTATTTAACAAAAGTCTATTGTTTAAAATGAGAAACATTATATTTATAGAGCGCTGAACCAATTACTGCTCCATATACATTATTTTTAATGCATTCTTGTTTTAATATATCAGGATTTACTCCTCCATCTATTATGATTTTGACATTTGGAAAAATCTCATTTAATTGCTGTAATTCTAGCTTTTTACTTTCAATAAATTTTTGTCCGCATTTTCCTGGATTTACAGTCATAAATAAAAGATAATTTAAATTATTTACTTTATATAAATCAACTATTTTATTTTTGTAAGAATTTTTACATAAATCAATCTCATCGTGCAAAGAAATCTCTTTTTTGAAATCTGAAACTGCCAAGCCTATTTGTATATTATTACTTTGCAGAATATTTATAATGTTTTGAGGGCTCGATGTTGAATCTGCATGAAAAAAAACCACATCAGGATTGCATGAAATAATTTCGCCTATTAAATCATCGATAAATCCCATTACATGAATATGAATTGACTTGTTTGTGTATTGTTTGAGCATTTTGGTCATATATATTGGGAATCCGAAATTATTTATATATTTTCCATCTATTATATCAACATGCAATCCTGATGAAATGCCATCAAATCTAGAGATCTCATTGCCAATATTAAGATCCTTAAATGCAAATATGGATGGGTATAGCTTCATTTTTCTGTGCTGTTTCTATTATTTTTTTTCAAAGACTTGTCTATTTTATTTTTGTACATTTATTTGCTTTTTCACGCTTTTCTTTATATAAATCTTGAATAGAAAACATTCCAATATTAAAATGATGCCTTACTTTTGTTTGGTAGAAATTTTTTGCCATTCCGCGTAATTTTATTTTCCCATGAAGCGGCATATCTGATATACACAAGAAAGTCGCACAAGGAATTGAAAACCTAAATGCATTTGTTGCTATTGTTGCTGATTCCATATCAATTGCAATTGCTTTTGATTCTATAAAATCATGAACCATTTCACAATCTAATTCCCAATTTCTGTCGGCAGTTGTTATTAGAGAGCCTTTGTATAGCTTTTCTCCATTGATTTTGCATTCTTCAATATGATCTTCTAATTTTTTAACAATTTTCCCACAACTTGGAATTGGAATTTTGTTTGGAACATGCTTGTCAAGAACATAATCATATCTTATGTAATTTTGAGCGATCACATAATCTCCAAGCTTCATTGCATTATGCAATCCAGCACAATGCCCAAGCATAAGCCAAGACTTTGGAGCCAAAACTGCAAGGTGATCTGTGATACTCTTCGAATTACTTGGCCCAACCCCAACATTAACGATAGTTATTCCATCCCCGTTTGCTTTTTTTAAATGATACGCAGGCATTTGAGGAAGTGAAGAATGTTTTTTTGACTTTGAGTACATGTCAGAATTATTTTCATGATTTTCTCCATAATATTCTATATCTGGACCAAGAAGGCATTCATAAATACCTTCATTAACCCATTTTTTCCCATCTTCAACAAAGAAATCTACATACATTTTGTAATTGGCAAAAATTATATTATTTTGAAAATGCTTAGAATGTGACCCGCAGTAATGATGCAATCTGTTCAAGCAATAATCAATGTGCTCAGCATGAAAAAAACCAATTCTTTTTATATTTTTCCCATATTCAATTTCTTGCATTCCTTTTCTGATTCTTGTTATGCAAGGCATAATTATAGATTTTTCTTTATTTACAATATTAAATAAATCTTCACATACGAACGCTAAAGACATTGGATAATAAGATTCTCCAACCAGAAATTCAAATTCTCCATTTTTTATTATTTTGTTAATTTGATCTGTATAGTATCTTTTCAGCATTACAGGATGCGTGATGGTATTTCCATAATAGCAAGACTTTTGATCATTTTTAGATATTATTCCAATGTATGGATAATTAACAGTGCGATTTTCGCAGTCTGCAGACTCAGTTAATAGCTTGGTTTTTTCTTCATATAACTCGATGCAATAACTAAATGCATCAGTGATATTAGTAAATTTTTTAATATTTTTAATTACTTGATCAAAAACAGTTGACATTTAGTAAATCATATCTTGATTTATTGATTTTTACAATTGCAAATCAATTGCAAATCAATTTTTAAAATATTTTTAAAATATTATTAATTATTAATTATTGCAATAATTTTTGCACAAATTTATATTAAATTTAGCATTACTGTCTAATGTAATTATAATTATGGTGTATTTATGAACAAAAAATTATATTGTTTAACGCTTTTATGCTTATTAAAGCTTAACTCTAAAAATGTTGAAAATTCAATATTGCAGAAAATTAAGCCATGCGATGGAATGTTAGAAAATCAAAGCGATGATGTGAAAAAATGGTCTACAGGATTATTAGGTCACAATTTAATTAGGCATAAAAATGGATCTATTTATAATGGATTAGAAAATCTAGAGACAAGTAGTGATGAAATTATAGGGTATCTCATCTCATCAAATAAAAATAACAAACAATATACAGGAATGTATACATATAATTATCTAGAAGGAGCTGTGTATAAAATAAAAGATTCTCATAGTGCCTTGCATGATATGCAAGATGGGGAAATTCATGCAGTTGCTAAAAATGCAATTGACCTTAGCGTAATGGAAAAAGTTTTAATTGATTATAATATTGACTCAGACGAGCAAGATTATTTGAAAGATATAGTATCATTTTTTCAAGTTATGAGAGGCTTGATCTTACAATATGAAATCTTAACTAACCCGAATATATCAATAGATCATGATCAACAATACACTAAGGAGCTGATTTGCTCTCAATCTAAATTAGTTGGAAAATCTGTTCATGATTCTTTAAGCGATATATTAGATTTGTACCATCAAAACAAGCATGCTGACTCAATAAAAGAGGATGTTCATGCTGATATTTCTGCATTGCATCAAACTGTAAATAAATTGAAAGATACAGCAGGAAGCGCTCATACAGATGATTTGACGACTATATTTGGCTATCTTGGACACATTGCATTGAGAGTTGATGCTATTCAAGATGAAGAAATATACACGCAATTGCAAATAAGTTGCAATGAAGTAAAAGAGCTGCTAAATACAGATGATGGGCAAAATATATTAGAAGCAATATTAAATATCTTGCGAGGTCAGGATGCGGGCGATGTATTTTTCAGCAATGTTCAAAGAGGATTGATATCATTTTTTGGAGCGAATAATCCTGCAGACTTCAATAGGATTTTGAATGAAGTTTCAAATGCAGATCCTGAATATCTGAAGGGGCAAGTAAGAAAAATAGATTCTGATATACAATCTTTGTTAGATAATCTAAACACAAAAACTGAAGCTATTAAAGAAAAAATACTTGAAACTGATGTAGAAATAGACAAGGTTAAGCAAAAAACCAATAAACTTCTAAATAAATCAAGAGTAATTGATGGGAAAATAGATGGTATCAACAATGCAATTGGTCAAGTTGATTCGAAAGTTGATGACGTTAGTGCTGCAGTTGGGCAAGTTGATACAAAAGTAGATGGCATCGATACTGTAGTAGGGAAAATTAGACAAAAATCTAACCAAATAATTGCTAAAGCGAATGCTATTGATGGGAAAGTTGATGACGTTAGTGCTGCAGTTGGGCAAGTTGATACAAAAGTAGATACAGTTGGAAACACAGCCGATCAAATTGAAATCAAAGTTGATAGAATTGAAATGAAAGCAAGTGCTATTGATGGGAAAGTTGATGACGTTAGTGCTGCAGTTGGGCAAGTTAGCTCAAAGGTAGATGGAATGAATACACAAATTAGCTCTCAACTTGCAGTTGATTGCAATGATAATATAGGAGAAGCAATATGTCATATTAAAAAAGTAGCAGATCAAATCAAGCTTGAAGCAGAAGAGATTGATCGTCAAATTGATTATCACCTTAATCCGCATAATAGAAAAGATGATGCTTTTTTTCATGCTTTGAATACAGCTCATGGAGATATTAGGAAAATAATAGGCAAGTTAGAGAGATTTGATTACGCTCACATCACAAATGCAATGAAAAATGGTATTGATTTTTCATTTACAGCGTATGTAAAAAGCATGTTGGCAGATTTTGAATCCTCCTCAATAGATACAGAGCATGCATTAAGCATTGTTAATGTTATTCTTGATTTATACTCATGCCCTGTAAGTCAATTAAACGATGATGTTTTAGATTCAATCATGCATATTGCAAGTTATGTTGAGAAGGATTCTTTTGCATCTTTTTCAACACAATATATTGATTATATAAGAGAGAGGCATAAAAATAATCCTATGAATTATCGTGATTTCTTTAGAATTGCCTCCCCTGCCTTGATTAGAGTTTCTGCATTTTCTGAAAGTAATAACACAAAATACATTGTAAATGCAATATATAATTCGTATAGATATATTTGGAATAATTACAATAAAAATCCTTTGAATAACTTGCAACAAAACAATGTTTATTTAGAAAATTTAGATAATAAATATAAGTTGGAGCTTATGCATCATATGATAAATCGATGCATGAGAATTCATGACACTATTCCTCTAAAAGACACTGATATTGATCAAATTGATTTTACAAAAGCAATCATAATAAAATTTGCTGATGAATTGCATGTTAATGATTTAAACAATATTATTCCGTTATTATCTGGCATATCAGAAGTTGATGATTATATTGAAGAAAAATTGGTCGATGCAACTAGTAATGAAAGTGCAGAACTTGGACTTGTAGCATTTAAATGGGTGATTCAGGGTCATAGTAATAATAATTTGCCTGAGTTAGTTGCTCAAAGAATCAATGAATATGCTGCATATGGAAGTGCTTGGCGCCAAAGAATTGTAAATTTCTTTATAAGTGGAAATATAGTAGAATATGACAACGCAACGCAATCTTATATTCCTGGAGAAACTAGTGTTGAAAGCTACATTTCAATTCAAAACAAACAAAATATGCATTTTGCATTGAATTTATTTAATTATAGATATGATGTTAATGAATTAACTTCTAATATTTTGCTTAACATTAATCAATTTATTGTGGATCAATTCTCATCCTATTATTACTACTATACTATTGATCCTGGATTTAAAGATATTGTAGATGAAATGATTGAAATGTCTGAATCTGTCGATCAATTTTCTAGAAATGTAATGAGGAATTTTAAAGATCATAGCAGCGCTTTAAAGCAAACTTTATGGAGATTCGAGTGTGATTCTGATTTAACTAGATTTTCTGATAATGGAAACAATGAGTATATGTATGTATTTTTAAGAAGAACTATTGAGAAAATTGCAATTGCTTTAAATAATGAATTAATCAATGCAAGTGATTATGAGGATGCAATTGCTAATGCGGCAAATTATTTGGATAGTTATTTTGGGAGAATTCTTTGTTACATGAAAAATAGATGCAAAGAATTGCAAAATAGCCCTAGCGCTATTGTAGAAATGTCAAATATTTTACTAAACTATAAGAATTTTTATCGAGAAGGAGTTGATAGAGCAATTGAAAATGCCTCTATTACAAGTTTGGATTTTTATCATATACGCCCTCACTTATCGTATGTAGGAAATAATATAGTTTCATCTTTTAATGGATTAATTAATTCTATAGCAGACAAACAATTGCTTAGAGAGGCATTTAAGTTTATTTCTCCAAAGAGAGAAATTAGCGGCTCCTTAGGAATTTTGACAAAATTTGGAGAATTAGAATCTTTTGCAAAATTTATAAATCAAGAGTATGGAAGAGATGAAATCGATATAAGCGAATGGATAGCTCCTATAATATAAGAATGCAATATAAGAGTATACTTTATGATATATCTAAGCATATTAATCTTTTAAGATAAACAATTTATAAGAAAAATTTAGCAATAAGTATTTATATAAGGAAATATTCTTCTTAGTCTTTCTAAACAATCTTTAGATTTATCATCTAGTGGATTATCTTGAAAATAAATTGTTTGCGCACCACCTAATCCTGCAAATGCTTCTGGTTCAAGTGAAGTGAAGTAATTGAGTGATAGAACAAGCGTGCCCAAATTGCTTAATCCCACAAATGCTTCTAATTCAATCGAAGTGATTTTATTATCTGATAGATCAATATATGTCAAACTATTTAATCCTTCAAACATTCCTGGTTCAGTTGATAATCCTTCAAACATTCCTGGTTCAGTTGATAATCCTTCAAACATTCCTGGCTCAGTTGATAATCCTTCAAACATTCCTGGTTCAATTGAAGTGATGAACGCATTACGCAAATCAAGCTTTTTCAAATCCTTCAAACTTTCTTTTGTTTCTACTGCAACTTGTTTTTTGTTTGCGCAGAACATAAATGGAAGGATGCTTTTTGATTAAATATAATAGCTTGATGATTTGTATCATTCTCTTCTCTAACTTTTTTATATACTTCTATATCTTCCTTCATCATATCAATCATTACTTCATCTGGTGCTGTAACCATAGATTGCATAAGTATATCTGATAGCAATAATTTACTTATATTCATACTGCACTGTGTCATAACTATACTAGATTACAAAATTAATTTATTTTCTATTAATTGTAAGCTAGAATATGCGATGATTTGCATTTATAAATATTGATAAAGCATAAACTCTAAATATGAATGCATACAATGCAATCTAAACTCAATAAGTATGTTAAATTAATATAATATGAATTATTGCAATCAACCCAATAAAAAAGAAAAGTTATTTTCTTTGTATATACATTGGCCATTTTGTAGGAAAAAATGCTCATATTGCGATTTAAACAGCCATGTCAGAGATTCTATAGATGAAGAAGTATGGATTAATGCATTGCTAAAAGAAATGCATTATTGGTCTCAATATGCTCCATATGAAATGGAATCTATATTTTTTGGAGGTGGGACCCCTTCTCTGATGAAGCCAAGCAATATAAATAAAATTATCAATGAAGCAAAGAAGTTATGGAAATGCTCATCATCAAATGGTTCAAATGAGTGGTTGAGCAATTCAAACGAAGAAATTGAAATTACACTTGAAACTAACCCTTCTTCTCTTGAATCATATTCACTGCAAGATTTCAGAAATGCTGGAATAAATCGTATTTCGTTTGGAGTTCAATCTTTAGATAATGACATACTTAAGCTACTTAATAGAACTCATAACGCAGAAGAGGCTCTGAATTTTATAAAGCAAAGCTTAGATATTTTTGACAATGTTTCTGCAGATATTATGTATGGGCTTCCAACTCAAACGCTTGATATATTGCAAAATACTCTTGATAAATTATTAGATATCGATCTAAAGCATATTTCCATATATGAGCTTACTTTGCAGAAAAATACATTGCTTAATCATCAAATAGAAAATAAAGAGCTATTCTTACCTCATGATGATAAAGTTGCAGATTTTTATAATTTAATACTAAAAAATTGTGAAAAAAATGAATATAAAAGATATGAAATTTCCAATTTCTCTAAGAAAGGCTATGAATCTCTGCATAATAAGAATTATTGGCTTAGCAAGCAATTTGTAGGAATTGGACCAGGAGCTCATGGAAGATTATTCCTAAATAATGATGATTTTTCTAATATGTCAAAAAAAATGTCTGAATATAATCAATGTGATTTTAACGTAATAAATAGCAATGATATAAAAAAAAGCATAAATTCAATAAATGAAATCTCATCTAATCCTAATATCCAAAATTACTATTCAACAGAAAATATAAAAACTCCTGAAAAATGGCTTAAACACGTTCAAAATCTTGAGCATGGATTGAGAAATTTAGAAAAAATCGACACCCAAGCTCAAATTCAAGAATTTATTATGATGGGATTAAGGCTTGTCTATGGGATTAATATGATTGATTTTGAAAATCGTTTTAATGTTAATATTATTGATATATTAAGCAAAGAAAAAATAGATAATTTGCTCAAACATAATTATATTCAAGTCGATAAAAATCATATAAAACTAACTAAATCAGGCATTATTAGACATGGATCTATATGCAAATATTTAGTTTTCTAAATATATTTTATGTTTATCGTTCAATATTAAAATTTGTCTTTGCATAAAATGCAGACATATCAAAAAATTCTTTCAAAGCTGCTGCGCCTATCAAAGAATCATCGCCAACATTACCAGAATCAATTATTTTCTTAATACATTTATGCATAATATAACCAACAGAATGCTCGAATGCAAACACTTTCATTGCTGGCAAATTTTCTTCTTCAAAGAAATTGTGCATTTTGTTTGTGAAGCCTTTGTAATTATTCAATGACTTATTCAACAAAGCATAAATAGCCGCATAATGTTCTATTTTATTTTCTTGCCCATTAGCTACTTTTAGTCTTTTTGATGTATAGCAACACAATTCTTCAAAGAATGCTCTCATTGCATGCATATAGTGAGCGCTATAATTTGCATTTCTTGCTTCATCTCCTGAATTCATATATTGAGCAACACTTTCACCAATCCAAGCATCTATAGTAGAAAGTATTTCATGATCTTCATCTCCATAAACATCGCTATTTCTCATAATAGATGCAAAGAAATCAGTTATCTTGAAAAATGCATTATTGTCATCTGCAAATTTTAGAAAATGAGAGTCTCCTGTGCTTCTATTTAGCAAATGCCATAATTTAGATTTTTCAGCATTAGGAACATCTGTTGACCCGCTACCTTTAATAAAGTAATCCTCTCCTGATCCTGTAGTGCTTAAATTATAAACATTAGGCATTGTATTATTGAATCCATGCTTCAAAATATTTCTTAACAATATGCTTTGCTCATAACTATTTGATATTTCTTCTATGTCATCTGTATTTATCGCAATCACAAAAGCACGCAATACTGCATACAAATCACCATTTGAATCAATCCAACCTCTATCAACATAATATCCATCGCTAGTATTCTTGATAGGTGAATATATTGGATTTGTACTATATAATTCACTCAAATATTTAGGAATATCGCTCGCATATGTGATTGCAATTTTTACCATTTCATCTTGAATTTTATATTTATCTGCTAAGCTAACTGTGTTTAAATCAATATCAAATGCATTTAAAATACCATATAGATCAAGAACAATGCTATCTTGTTTTGTTCTATAGAAGTCGCTATAAGAATATGATGAATTTATCTTTCTTTCTTCATCTATCATTGCATCTACATATCCACTAAATATAGGAAACATGTAATGAATATGCACATTTTTAATAGCTTTAATAGCATTATGAGCCCATTTTATAGCGCTTCCTGTATTTTCAGCAACATGCGCATACCATCTAACTAAATTGTATGCCATATCATGTGATGTCTCAGTATATTGACTAACAATAAAATCTTTCAGTTCTTGGTCAAAATTATCTTGTACGTTTTGAGCAAGCGCCCCTCCTGTATCATCAGTGTTTTTAATCCATATAGGCATCATCCATCTCATATAATCATTGATTGCAGTGTTAGTGCTGGTAATCTCTAAAGATGAAGAAGGATATAATCCAGTTTTAAAGGTCACAATATTTTTGTAAGATTCTTTAAAACTATCAAAAGATTCTGCATCAACTTTTTCTGCAACTAATCTAACTGCTTCTAACAAGTCATTTGATGGGTTTCCAAAACCACATTTCATATTTGCAAACAATTCTTTAATAATTACCATTGCTTCTGCATCAGTAACAGATGACTTATCTGAAATAAAGTGATACACAAAATGATAAGCAAACATTGAACCATTGCTCACCCCAACTCTTAATTCATTGGTATTTGTCAAATGCTCAAATCTTGATTTATTTTTTGCTTCTTCAGAGTTTGCAAGAGCTTTTAGAAGCAATTCTCTTTGAGTTTTTTCATCAGTATCTGGCGATTCACCAGGAATAACTTCGAATTGCTTGTTAGTTAAATCTACTTTATCTTTTAATTCAACACAGCATTCTTCAACTCCTTGAGCTAATTCTTCAGCCTCTTTAATTGCATCTTCTATTTTTGTTTTAATTTCTTCATTTTGATTTGCAAGAGCTAAAGTGCGCTGATCAACTAATTCTTGTAATTCGCCAACTTTTACTTTAATCTCTCCATTTTGACTTGCAAGAGCATCAGTTTTCTCGCCAACGAATACTTGCAATTCGCCAACTTTTGATTTAATGACTCTATTTTGACCTGCAAGCGCATCAGTTTGTTCGCCAACAAATTCTTGCAATTCATCATTTTCACTTGAAAGATGAGCTTTAAGAACTCCTTCAGATTGAGAAATATTGCCTTGTAATTCAGATTTATCTTTTTCGCTCTTAATTGTGTCATGCATATGCTGGAAAGCATCAGAAAATGACCTTCCAGATTTGACTTCATCACAAATTGTTTCCATAGAAAATTTCTTTCCATTTAAACTATGCATATAACTACTTAAGCTTGGATCTCTACCTAGCATAATATAAGAAATAGGAAATTGAAGCGCTTTAAAAAACTTTTGCACTTCTTCATATTTGTGCTTTAATGAATCACTAATAGATCCATTTTTTATCAAATCTGAAATATTTTCTGTTTGATCTAAAGAAACCTTGGAAACTTGATGAACTTGTCCTAGCTGAACATCATGCAAGTCTGCGCTTGTATTTACTCCAGTAAAACGAACAATCTCATGTTTGTCAAAATTGTATCCTACCAATTCATCAAATCCATCATCGCATCTTAATCTAAATGCTTTAATTCCTTTTTCATTTTTACCAGTATATACATGCTTATCATGAACTAATTTTCTTATAAGATCTCCATCATTAATTGAACTAATCCATGATTTAAAACAATCAGATGCATCTTCAGGGATCACTCCATCACAAATAAATGTCTTACTTAAATGGTTATTGCTTACATCAGACACATTATTAGTAAAAGTAGATTTGTTAATAGAAAATACAGCTAACAAGGCTAACAATTTCTTATTCATTATTCCTCCATTTTGTTTTATTGAAACATTGCGCGATTAATATATTGTAAATTTAGATTATAATTCTGATAATCTTTAATGTAATTCAATTTATAATTCATATAAATTGTCTTAAAAAGTTAACTGTAATTTATTTATTTCATGAGGCAATAACAATTGCAGAAAACTATAATATATAAATACATTTGCATAATAAATTCTATAAAAATGATTTAAAATCTGTATTTATTCGCATATTTATAATACAAACCAATGCTACTTAATATCAATTCTGCATTATAATACATATCAACTCGCCCTTTTTTGTTTGTGATTCCAGCGCTTCCAACAACTTCTATCTTATTAGATTTATGATTGTAATATTCATTCCATCTAGCTTTATAGTAAGGGATCATAGGATTGATTTGTATGTCAATTGTTTTTGTATTAGGGCTTTCATTTGACCAATCTCGCATAATCTGAGATAACGACTGATCATGAGAGTAAAATTCTATCTTATCCCCTATATTCAATTCCATTTGCTCTAATATAATTTGTGCAATATCTTCATCATTTAATGGCTTTCTATGTATTTGCTTTATATTATATCTCCTGATATTTAATAAATTATACTTATTTTGCAATATTTGTATTTCCTCAAAGCCATAATTTTTGCTTTTAGAGCTAACTATAACTTCTACAACATCCCATCTATATCCTTGTTCATAAAGCTTGTTTAAAAAGATTACTTTCTCTCTAAAAACTTCAATCCCCTGGTTTGGATCATACACCAACAATGCAACATCATACGATTTGCTCTCAGGATAAACATCTCCTATAAAATTGGATTTTTTCAAATATCTTTCATTGGCTCTATAATTTTTAATAAATCTTTCTACTTCATTTGTTTTGCTTTTATACACATTACGATTTATTTTATACTTCTTAGAGGTAGTTAAATTTAATATGCATTTATCTAAATTATTTCGAGATTGATAGCATTTTTGATCATCAACTATATCAACTATCATTTTCGCTGTATTTTTATTCTCTTTTCCATGATTGAAAAATGTAAAATATGCGAATAATATTGCTAATTTTTTACTAAATATCATTTTCTACTATATTAATGAATTTATTAATATATGGTTGAATTTCTGACCACTCTAATGTTGGGCCTGCCCAAAATCTAAAACATGGATCATCTTCTGGATGCCCACATATATCAAATATTCCATAATCTTCACACTTTTTAGACAAAATTTTAATTAATTGAGATTTTTCACCCAATTGTTTTTTAAAATCCACACACAGCATTCCATTTGCATCAGATGTCTTATAAAACAAATCACCTAATGACTTCATTATGTTAATTTGATTTTCTTTGCACTGCTTTATTGCATTGCTCAGACCTCCTTTTTCCATAAAAATATTCAAATTAATTTCTATATCATTCAATGCTATCAGAGATGGAGTGTTATTCAATTTTGCATCGAATATATTGTCATTAATTTCCATGAATCGTGGCACAGTAAATTTTTTATTGAGATTTTCTAATGCTTTGCTATTCACAACAATGCATCCAATTCCTCCCTCTCCGCCTAATGCTTTTTGAAATGAAAATGCTCCACAATCTATCAAATTCCAATCAATTTCTTCACAAAATACTGCAGAAGTTACATCGCATATTTTTAGTCCATTAATTTTTTTCAGAACCTCTTCATCAAACCATTTAAAACCATTTGTAGTTTCAATCATTGTGAAAACAAAATCGCAATTTGGATTTGGATTTATATAATTATTCAAATATTTATTATCATGACATTGATTTAGCTTGTCTGATTCTGCATTTATTTGATTTATTTGATTTATTTGATTTATAGCATCTTTTTGAAATTCGATAGTTTTTCCAGGCATCTTCATTTTATTAAATATTTCTTGAGACCATCTATTGCTAAATACTCCTGTTTTTAACACATTGCATGGTCTATTCCCAAGCAAATTCAACAATAATGCATCAACTGCAGATGTTGCTGATCCATTAATAAATCCTATTTTATAATCTTCAGGAATTCTCAATGCAACTCTAATCAAATTATATATTTCACTTATTCTTTTTATCCATAATTCTGACCTATGCGATCTTCCTAAATCCTGAAGTAATTTATCTTTAGATTTTTGATGCCATTCTTTGTATTTTTTTGTTGGGCCAGAGCAAAACATAAGAAAATCTACCATAAATACGTTTTTTGAGCAATCAATATGCATTTTTCGATCAATAAATACTTTAGATCGCATCTATATCCTAGTATTTGCTGACCGTATTAGATAAAATTGTATTATGGCTATTTTTAACAAAGAGAATATTAAATTTGCTAAAAGTTGGATAAAAAATCCTAAACGCATGGGAACTTTCTTGCCTTTATCTTCAAAAGTTGGAAAAAAAATGATACACAGCATGCCAAAAGTTTCAGATAACGGCCTTATATTGGAAATAGGAAGTGGATCTGGAGCTTTAACTGAATTTATATCAAGCAGCAATAATGCAGATAAAATTATTTGTGTGGAAATAGATGAAGAACTATGCAAAATATTGCAAAAGAAATTTCCTAAAGCAATTATTCATAACAAAAGCGCATCTAAATTCAATGAATACATACCTAATGACATTTTAAACAATGTTGAAGTAATTATTTCATCAATACCATTTATGTCTGTTGGAAAAACTATCACTAAAGAAATCATCACTTCATGTGTAGATGTGCTCAAATCAAATAATGGAGTAATAATACATGTTGCATACACTCCATTTGTACCATTCGCAAGCTATGGAATGAAAAAAGTTTTCTGCAAATCTGTTTGGGGAATTCCAATGACATATATACATTGCTATAAAGCTATATAATCTTAGAAATTCTACTATAAAGCTATATAATCTTAGAAATTCAAGTATATACAATTTTAAAGATACAAAATGAAATGCTTTCAATAAAAAACCCTTAATATTGGCAAAACATTATAATGCCTAATATTGTACAATGCCTAATATTGCAAAATTAATAAAAGAATTAATGCTGCATTTAAATAATCTAAAGTATTTGATAGAATTAAGAATGAGTAAAAAAGTTTTTTTCAAAAAATGGATCTCTAATCCTTTCAGAATGGGCTCTATAATTCCTAGCTCTTCTGGGATAGGATTTCATTTTGCAAAAAATATAGATTTAAATAAACCTGGGCCAATTATTGAGGTTGGATCCGGAACTGGCACGGTAACTGAAGCATTAATAAAATCTGGAGTGCCAGAAGATAGAATTATATGCTTTGAGATAGAGAAAGATTTTTGCGATATATTGAAAAAGAAATTTCCCAAAGCATCGGTATATAATGCTGATATACTGGAAATTGAAAATTTTGTTGACTCTAAAACTCAAATCAATAGCTTCATTTCTACTCTTCCATTTGTTTCTCTTGGAAAACAAAAAACTGATGAGATTATGAGATTATTTAAAAAATTTGTTGACGAAGGGTCAGATTATCTTCAAATGTCTTATAGTCCATTCTTCAATAGCAAAGCAAAAAAGCATGGCATAAGCTCTAGAAGATGCAGCTATGTGTTGAGAAATTTCCCTCCAGCATATTTATATTTATGCAACAATCAATCATTTTAACAATAAATCAGTCAAATAATTTATAAAGTGCGCTCTTAAATCAGTATGATCATTTTCAATCAATTAAATTAGATATCTACAGCTTTTGAATGCTTGAACAAATCTTCTAATTGCTGCATTGAAGAGATCAAATCTCCAAAAGACAATGTCAAAAACTTTTCGTAATTCAATAAATATTTGTCTATTTCCATTTGCAATTTATTTAATGCATCTACGCCTTTTTTAGACAAAGTGATTTCATATGCCCTTTTATCATATTTGGATTTCTCTTGCTTAATATATCCATATTTTTTCATTTGCTTTATGTTATACGGTATATTTGGCAAGAAGTAATTATTTGCCAATTCTAATAATCCAAATTTATTTTCTGATATAAATAGCAATAAAATTGCCTGTGTTGGAGATAAGTCGCTAATGCCTATGTCTTTAATATTGCTTTTCATGGCATTAGAAACAACTTTATTCAGTCTAATAATATGCTCTAGCAGTGCGTTAAAATTTTTTCTTTCCATATCATATTCCTTGTAGTGTACTTTTAGTATAAAGCAGATAACTTTAAATAAAGTAAAGTAAAGATTATTTTATCATCTTTTTAATGACAGTGTTATTATAATAAAATATGAACACCAAATTACCCTTAGGTTTTGAATTAATTATGTCAGACAACCCAATAGAATACGCATCAAATAACCAGTTAAAAAGTTATAGCGTTATTATGCAAAATAGTGACTTGCAAAGCGATACAATGATTGATATTCATTTTATCATCAATGATCTTGAAAATCATATATTGCTATTTATAGGTATATTGGCAACACATAGTATGTTAAAAAATATAGATAAAAGATATCAGTTTGATTGGCCAAATACCATATGTTTTGACAACAATATAATTGCGAAATGCAAAACTCATAAAACGAATATACTGCACATACAAATCAAGCCTATTATTAGCAAGAAAAATATTATTATTAAGATATGTCATCAAATTCATTTTTTCATGAACAAACTTAAAATGATTAATAAGAAACAAATTGAAAATGAGATGAAAAATTTAATTATTAGGAAAAAAGATAAAAAAAATGAGACTGTTTTCTATGTAAATAATATTGATGAAAAAGGAAATCTTCAAATTATAGACAAAGAATACAAATCTCATGAATTGCTTTTATCAGATTTTATATGTTCTAAATAATACAATATATTCTAAATAGATTTTATGCATCATAAATAAAATAACACATTGTATTATTAGCACTCAAATTATTGCATTTTTATGCTTTAGGTTTTGTGTCATTTATTCGTCTAATTCAGATTCTGGGCTATTAGTACTCATAATTAACTCATGCATTTCATCTAAAATTGCATCAACATCAATGTTTTTCTTTTCTAATTTTTCTTTTAATTCTGCAAACATTTTATCAACATTCAATTTAAAAGAAATATGCTCTGAATATTTAAACTCTTCTCTTTCATTTCCTATTGTATAAGCAACATCAATATCAAGTATAGAACATAAATATATTAAAACATTTCCTGATTTTCCATATAGCAATCTATTGTATGCATGACAATTTAGCTCTCTTAATATTGAACTAAAAGAATCTTTATTAAAATTTCCTCGCAATGCACTTTCAATATAATAAATCACATGCATCATATCTATTTCTTGATTAAATATAATATCATCATCATATTCCACATAAAGAGAATCTGCATTGCGTATAAAATTAATTATTGCTTTTCTTGCAATGTCAACCTTCCCAGCATTCATGTATTCACCTGATTCATTTATATGCATAAGAATATCTTTATATTTACTTCTTGTTTCTTGAACAGTATTTTCTACAAATTGTAAAAAACCTCCTTCTGCTTGTTCTAACTCATACAATTTATCAAGAATATTATTAAATCCATATTTAAAGCTATCTATACTATTGTCCACTTTATATCCAAATGCGCCACTTGGCATCACAGTAGAGTTAAATGCGATCATTGTTTCATACCCCAACTCATTATGAGTCATAGCAGAATAATCTAGCACCTTATCATCACTAATAGGAGAAAACGGCATATGAGCAAGGAATTCCACTGGATCACTTGCAAAAGCAATTGCAAAATTTATCACTTGAGCATAAGCCAAAGATTTATCTGATAAATCAGTAATTTGCTCAGCGTTAAATAAATTAACAATTGGCTGAGCAAAATCATCAACTAAATGCTGATGATATGCATCTTTATCACCTTCATACAAATCACGATAAAGCATATCAGGATTCTCATTCACAATTCTTTGATTATCCAAATATCCATTCAATGCACCAGACATGACATCATGCATTAATTGAATTTCATTTGCAAGATTAGGATAAATCTTAATCAATACATTATTATATAATTCGCTTATATCAGTATTTCCTGTTTCTCCTACATATCTTCTTACAAAATGATGAATGGCAGCAGCTGATCCTTCTTGTCCAAGTTCAAATAATTCTGTATATTTGCTATAATTGTAATCAGCAAGATTGTCAAAATCGCTGCTTCTAAACCAAATTGGCATCATAAACTTTACAATATCTTGCATAAAGAAATGATCAGATATTTTGACAAATTTTCCAAATTGAATAACAATCTCAGATAAATACTCACTTTCAAATTCACCTAAAATATCATCAGATATGCGATCAGCAATCATTTTAATTTCATCAAATGAATCCATTCTTGGATTAATTAAACAATCACGCTTGCTCAAAACAACTTTCATTAAACTGATTGCATATTTTACAGAAGTCAAAGTAATTGCATTTCCTTTTTGATCTTTAAGAAAATGATTCAAAAACTCACTCAAAGAAATTTCTTGGCTATCAAGTTTTGCATGTAGTTCATTAATATGCTCATAAACCTTTGATACAGCTTCAGGGTTACTTGCTGGATCAATATAACTGTCAAGCAAATTCTGGAAAATTCCTTGAATATTTTCATCTTGCATATTAGGAGCAAGCTCTGCATTAAATTCTTTTACCAATCTTGCATTTCTAATATCGCACTTCATGTCAGATAAAGAATCATAAAATGATTTTCCTGATTGAGCCTCATTGCAAATAATTGACAAAACTGAACTTTTGTTGCTTTCATCTACCATAAAATCTCTCAAATCAGAATCTAGCATCAATACAAGATTAGATGCTGGAGCTTGAATAATTTTAAAGAATTTAACTATATCTAGATAAAAATCTCTCTTTGCTAAATCTAATGATGAATCAGATAGTAAATCTCTAACTGTTTCAACTTGACTTATGTCAACCTTAGCAACATGATGAATTTCACCTTCTTGCACATCATGCAAATCAGTTTTTGAATTTAAGCCTTTAAAATGGATCAATTTTCCATCTTTATACCCTACACCTTCATCAAAATCATTGCCATCGCATCGAAATCTATAAAAACTATACCCTTCATCATTTTCTCCAGTGTAAACGTGATTGTTATAAGTTAAGAATTTATACAAATCCTTATTTGCATCAGACACCCACTTCTTCAAACAATCAGATGCATTCGATAACACAGATTCTTCACAAATAACAGCATGGCTATGATAACTATTATCCAAAGAAGATATATCACGAGCTATAACAGATTTATTAATAGTAAATGCAGCAATAAAAGCCAATACTTTCTTGTTCATCATTCCTCCAATTTATTCTATTACAACATCAACAAATTAATATCATGCAAATTTTATATAGTATTAATTTGATTTTACATAATAATATATTGTTAAATTATCTATTTATCATGCAAATTACAACTATTGTATAATTTTGTTAACTTGCAATCATGAATCCTATTAAAGTTAAAATGACCTAATTCAATAAAACAACTCATTTCATTGTATTGGATACAGAAAGTTGCAAACACTAATGAATTTATTAACATTGGAAAAGTTTATTTTATACACTAATTCAATAAATTATAGATTATATATTATATAAATTCATATAATACAAAAAAACATTTAATACAATTTATACTGAAAAGAACTTATATCGCTAATTTAATAAATGCCCATAAAAAGATCAATTATATATTCGCGAATTCATACTTAATGTGAAAAAAAATTAACTATGCAAAAAAAATTCAACAAATTAATTTATATATTTCAATTTATTATAAATTGTATAAATAAATATTATATAATGTATAAAAATCAGCGTTATTAATTGTTATTTAATACATAAAAACTATATATTGATCTCACTTAGCTTGCTTTTAAACTATTTAAGGAATATAGGGGGGGATTAATTTACATTCCAATGGAATTCATAATAATTTATTTATAAACAAATTATCTAAGCTAAAATGATATTTAGCTAAAAAACTTAACAATATTTTTAATTATTAAATTAAAATGCTCAACTTATTTAAAAAACATTCAATTATTAAAATAACTTTAAATAAAATAGTATTTAGAAAATGCTATATAGAAATATAAAATTATTTCTTGCTAGAAGAATTAATCTTAAAGCTGTATGCATTGTTACCAATTGCTTTTTCTATATATGGATTCAACAATTTGCAGAAATCAGAATTAGTTTCAAGTAATTCTTTCAACCCATCATTTGAATTACGCAAACATTCAATTATTTCTGAAACATTGCGCGCTACTACAAATGCTTCATGCGCTTTTGCATATGCTGCTTCTTGAACTTCACTTGCTTTTACAAGCGCTTCTAATTCTACTATATCTGTTTTTTCATATACTTCATCTGCTCTTGAAATCGCTGCTGTATACACTTCATCTGCTGCTGTATATGCTTCATCTGCTCTTAAAAGTGCTTCATCTGCTCTTGAAATCGCTGCTATATGTGTTTCACCTACTCTTGTATATGCTTCATTTGCTGACAATGTAAGCGCTGAAACTAAATGCTCTATGCATACTTCTTCATGTTCTTCTTCCACCTCTTCATGTTCTTCTGCGCTTTCTTCTGCCTCTATTATTGCTTTTGACTCTTCTAAAAATTGCTCTACTCTTTCACGTAATTTCTTTGAATCATAAAGTTCAGCATTAAATCTTTTTCTATTTACATCAATCATATCATGTGCAGATTTAATTGCTTCATTTAAAATCCATGATTTGTAAAGATCAACAAGTTTTTTAATAAAATTATCTAAATTATTATAATTGAATTCTTCAAAAAGCCCTTTAATTTTACTTACAGCTTCCTGAGCTTGTCCTATTTTGATCAATTCAATGAAAATCTTTTCATTATTTGTAATTTCTTCGCTTGTCTTTGAATCGCTTAATTTATCTTTTGCTTCTTCTGTTTTAATTCTCAAATCTTCTTCAGAATCTTCGCCAAGATAATTAACAGATTCAAGAATTTTCAAAGCTTCAGCTTTTAATGATTCGTTTGAAACATTTTTAACCTCTTCAAGAATATCATTTGCTTTGCATTTGAAATTTTCAAAAGCAAAAGAGTAAGATGTTAAATTTTCTTCTCCTTCAATAGACAGTTTAATGAAATGAGCTAATGTTCCTTCTTCAGCTTCTTCAGCAATAGCTTTCAGAACTTCCAAATCTTCTTTTCTATTTTCAGAACTCAATTCTGCAAAATATTCCATGTCAGCTTCTGTTATATTAATTTCAAATGATTCAAATGATCCAAGAGATGGTCCAAATTTTATTTTATTGCATGTATCCGCAGCCGCAGCAAATGAAACTTGAGAATACTTTGATTCACTTTTTGTCAATTCAGCCAAAAGACCATAAAGAGTAAATTGCTTATTTCTTTCTTTTTTGAATGTATAAACTCTAACTCCATTAATGCTCTTCAATTCAAAGTATTTTTTGATATTTTCTTTACTGATTCCAAAAACATCACCATTTTCTTTTACTAATTCTAATCCACTCTCAACATCTAGAATGAAAGCTTCAATATTAGAAACTTTTCCACGACTATCTCTAGCATAGTTAGATAAAGCCTCTATTCCTGCTTTATCAGCATTTACGCTATTAAAAAATAAAGAAAGCAACATACCTAAAATTGCACTACTTTTATTCATGCATCAATTATCTCATTATTATTTAAAAAATCAAGTGTACTTAACTTTTATTTTGTCTATTTTATAGATTACTTTATACCTGTTGATCCAAATCCTCCTCTAGCAGTATCCATAATTTCAGCATTTCTCAACATAATATCATCTAATCTATTTATAATCATTTGAGCAATTCTAAAATATGGCTCTATAACAAAATCTTGCTCTCCTAAATTAATCAAAATCACCTTAACTTCTTGTCTATAATCTGAATCAATAGTTCCTGGAGAATTTAATACCGAGATTCCATTTTTATAAGCCAGGCCTGATCTAGATCTGATTTGCGCTTCATGCATTTTAGGAAGCTCCATACAAAATCCCGTGGGCACAAGCACTCTCTTCATTGGAGAAATTGTGACACTTTGATCTATATTTGCATATAAATCAAATCCAGCACTATCTTTTGTTCCTTTAGTAGGCATGCATTTTTCATTAAGTAATTTTATATTTATGTTATTCATAGAAATAATTTATCATAAATAAATAAAAAAATAAAAAGTCACAAACGGTTTTTTATCTAATTTTTCATTAATATTGATATAACTAACTTTAAACAATTTGCAATTTATAAATCTATTGCAAAGTATTGATTTGATTAATCAGAATTCAAAACGTGGATAAAATATCCAATAAAACTTATAACAGCGCAAATCATAGAAGCCCACAACATAGCCAACCCTAATTTAATTAAACCACCTATCAAAAAGAACATACTAACCATTTGAATAAACGTTGTGCATTTTCCCATCATATTAGATTCAATATTCTTCTTTTTGGCTGAATTCATATAATTTCTCATAAAATACATCAATAAATTTCTTGCAATAATCATATATATAGGGATTACGTGAAAGTCGCACACAATTCTATTCTGTAAAAGAGCTATAGATACTGAAGTTATTAAGAATTTGTCTGCAAAAGAATCAAAATGCTGCCCAAACTTAGATGTCATTTTATACGCTCTTGCAATATACCCGTCAAGAAAATCAGACAAGCATGCTGAAGCAAATAAAATGCATGAATAAAAATACACTTCATAGGAAATTAAAATGCAAATTGCTGGAGTGGCAATTATACGAAACATGGTTATTATGTTTGGCAATAATAGCAATAACATAGTTATATTCTATTATCATGAAAAATAATGTGCAACTGTTTATGAATTTTATTAAATTAAAAGTTTTTATAAGTTAAAAAAATCTATCCCAATAGCTTTTCTTACTTTGCTCAGAGTATTTGATGCGACTACTCTAGCTTTTTGAGTCCCTTTCCATAAAATATCTTTCATATCTAAATCATTAAGAGACTCTCTTTTTTCTCTTATTGGAGCAATTAAATCTTGCAAAACTTGATTAAGCAATTTTTTTAGAGCAAAATCTCCTAACCCACCTTTTTTATAATGAATCTTCAATTCTTCAAGATGTTCTTTGTCTCCATAGAATGCATCTAAATATTCAAAAACAACATTCCCTTCAACTTCTCCAGGATCTTTCACATGTATATGATTTGGATCAGTATACATATCGAATACTTTTCGCTTAATTTCTTCGGAAGAATCAGATAATATTATTGCATTTCCTAAAGATTTACTTGCTTTTGCTTGTCCGTCAATTCCAATTAATCTTTGTGTTTTACTTAAAATTGCCTTTACTTCCTTTATTGCTCCACTTCCATGAGATGAGGAAAATTTCCTTACTATTTCATTAGTTTGCTCAATCATAGGAATTTGATCGTTTCCTACGGGAACTAAATCAGCTTGAAAAGCAGTTATGTCTGCAGCCTGACTAACTGGATAACATAAAAATCCAGCAGGAAGAGAATTTTCATAGCTTTTTTGCCTAATTTCATTTTTAACAGTTGGGTTTCTCTCTAGCCTGCCCAATGTAACTAAATTCATATAATGAAAAGTAAGCTCTGTTAATTCTGGTATAGCAGATTGCAAAAGAAATGTTGTTTTATTTGGATCCAAACCTACAGAAATATAATCCTTCATAACCTCAAGTATATTATTTTTAATTAAATCTGAATTGCTATCAGTCATAGCTTGCAAATCAGCAATCATAACATACTGATCATGCTCATTTTGCAATTCTATTCTAGATAATAAAGATCCAGCATAATGACCTAAATGCAATTTACCTGTAGGCCTATCTCCTGTTAAAACAATTCCCATAAAAATATTCTACAATTTATACAAATTAAGTTCTATATTTACGCTAATTCATTTGAAAATTAAATAATTTCAATTTCTTATGAATATAACTTCTTTGCAATGATGAATTTATTTATATGCAATTAATTTATATGCAATTAATTTATATGTAATTAATTTATATGTAATTAATTTATATGTAATTTTAATTTTAATGTATTTTTTGCACGCATTATTATATATTCATGCAATTCATTATACCTTCTGCAGCATTTAAAATTTTTTGTAATTTTGCATAGAAAATTCAAAATTATCATTTTTTACTTTAATTTTACTTTAATTTTGCTAAATTCTTTTTTAATATATTTAACAATTTATTTAACAACTTTCTATTTATTATGATTTATTTGAAATTGCACTTATCAATTAAGGCGCTCCACATACATTCAAAACTATGTTATCATTGCCCTTAATGAGCGGATATGTAAATTTATGGGGAAAGCATTCTGTTTTTGAGGCTATTAAGCAAAAAAAGAGAAAAATAGCTAGAATTCAGTGCATAGATTCATTGAGAGATGAAGTTGCAGAAGTTCTTTTTGACGCTCACATTGATACTCGCAATGTGAGTCTAGAAATTGTAGATAGAAATTTCCTAAATAAAAGATTTCCTGATGTGCAGCATCAAGGAATATTATTAACATGTTCTTCACTTTCATGTTGCAAGTTATCTTTATGCACACACATTGAACCGAATGATAGAATTATAGCTCTTGATCAAATAAATGACCCTCACAATGTAGGAGCAATTATTAGATCTATGGCTGCATTGGGATTTAAGCATTTGCTAATGACTAAAGATCACTCCCCTCCTCTAGATGGAACCGTAGCAAAAAATGCTTGCGGAGCTCTAGAGCACATACATGTCATAAAAGTAACTAATTTAGCTGATGGGCTAATTCAGTTGAAAAAGAAAGGTTTTTGGGTTTTTGGACTTGAAGAGCATGGAAGTAAATGTTCTGATAATTTAAAAACAGATGGATGCGTGCTTGTGATAGGCAGCGAAGGAAAAGGCATTAGACAAAGAGTTAGATCTGAATGCGATGCATTTGTTAAAATTGAAACAGAAACTAATTTTTCTGTATTAAATGCATCAGTCGCAGCTGCTTTGGGAATGCATATTATGCGCACAAAACATGAAACAAATAAAAATAAATAAAGGATAGTATTATTATGAAAAGAATAAATTTAATAGAATTTCTTCACAATGCAATTAAGCCATATAGACTTATATTTGCTGGGGTAATTTTATGTGTAGGAATATCATCATTGTCAGTTTATGGATTTTTCTGGTCTATAAAATATTTGCTAGACACTCTATCAGAATGCACTAAAGATATGTCTAAGATTGGAAATGCATATAAATTTTCTGCATTATCCATATCATTTATTGCTGCATATGAGTTATCAGCAAGAATAAGAGAGTATTTGCAATTAAAAATGATACCAAACATAAAGAAAAATATCATTGATGAGGTAGCGGGGAAAACTTTCTCATATTCATATAATTTCTTCCAAAACTTCACTCCAACGAAATTTGTTTACTCTGCTTTTCAAGTTTCAGAATCCACTTCAGATTTATTTGTTGACTATATAGTTGATTTTCTTAAAACTGGATTCAGTTTAACTTTAGCTTGCATTACCTTATTTTATGTTAATTCAACATTGGGGTATTTGGGAATATCATGGATTTTAATCTGGATGCTATCATCAGTATTGTTATCAAAAATAACATATAGCATGTCATATAAATTATCTGATTTAAGAAGCTCCTTATCAGCAAAATGGACAAACACATTCGACAACATAGACTCAGTATTTGTATATAATGGAGTTGAAAAAGAATTAGAAAAAAACAAAGCATATTCTGAAAAAGTTATGAATCAAGATAGAAAATTATATAAATTTATTTTATTAATATTCAGCAGCCAATCAGTTGTAACTGTATTGATAACCATTTTTGCTTTTTTCTACATGTTGAGATTATTCAAATATGGATTAACAACTCCAGGTGATTTCATGCTTGTTGGAGAAATTATACACAATATTTCACATAACTTATGGGAATTTGCCCAAGATTTATCTTGGCTTATTAGTGATATAGGAAGAATTAGACAAGGTTTGGATATGGCTCACAGTGATTCTATTCAAAGAGAAAATCAAATTCAAAAAATCAATTTCTCTAATTATGATATTTCCATGCAAGATATATCATTTTCTTATAATGACAAAGAAGTTTTCTCACATGATGGAATTTTAAAAATAAAACAAGGAAGCAAAATAGCCTTAGTTGGATCATCTGGAAGTGGAAAAAGTACATTTGTTAGGCTTCTTCTAGGATTAATTTACCCACAAAAAGGAGAAATATTCTTAGGGCAAAACAAAACAAGTCATATGAATGAATATGAATTAAGAGAGAATTTTGCACTTATACCCCAGGACCCAAAAGTATTTGAAGATACAATTCTAAGCAATATTAGATATGGATCATTTGAATCAACTAAAGACGAGGCAATGGAAGCTTCACAAAAAGCGCAAATACATGATTTTATTATGACGCTCCCTAAACAATATGAAACTGAAATAAAAAATAATTCCTTATCTGGAGGGCAAAGACAAAGACTAATGATCGCAAGAGGATTGTTAAGAAATGCAAAAATATTCATTTTTGATGAATCTACATCAGCGCTAGATACTATAACAGAGAGAGATATTTTAAATGCAATTGAAGAAATCGATCCATCTAAAACTAAATTCATAATAGCTCATAGACTTTATACAATTAAAAATGCTGACCACATACTAGTATTTGATGATGGTAAAATTGTACAGCAAGGAAATCATGAATCACTTATTTCTAAAGAAGGCTTGTATAAAGAGCTATATCAAATACAAACAGACAAATAAGAACTAACATAATAGCATTTATCTTTTATTTCATTTTAATTTAATAAATACATTTCATTGATTTTTATTTCCTTTTGTTTAAACATTGCTCTCAAGGGATTTTTTTGCTTTACAAAATATTAAATAAACATTAACATAGGGCATGAATAATAAATCAATAAAATTATTATTATTACTTGCAACACTTGCAAGCAATAAAGCATCTGCTAAAGGGGAGCTTGCCCCATCTAAAGGCGAGAAACTTTTATCATCTCGTTCATCAAAAGTTGACGGAATATTTCTATGCAACAAAGACAGGCAACAAAGTTTGTTAAAATCTTTTGAAGAAATAAATAGAATTAAAGAAGTTTCAGACATGGCAATAGAATGCTTGAATAATGCAAAAGCAAACAACATTGGCAATTTGATCGGATCTTTAATTCAATTCAAAAATGATAAAGATGCATTGTCTGTTCTTTTTATTCACGACAAAGAAGGAAATGAATTAGCAATAGATTTATCAAGCGATGAAGCAATGAGAAAATTGATCAAACTTACATCTAAAAAAATTGGTGGAAGAAACCAAAACATCTATGAGTTCAATCAAAAAGCTTGGGATCAATTATCCGAACAAGCTAAAAGTGAAATTTGCATATATTCAAAAGCAAATGAAAATGCTGAAGAAATTATTACCAAATTTGATCAAAAAGGAACAATAACTGCATCTGCTATATCTAAAATAGTATCAGATATCATAACAGGAACATCTAAAAATGATTCAAAGATTAAAATAGACCAAGATATTGATGGAAACATTTCAGTTATTAACATTGTAAAAAATGATGGATCTGAAGTTAGTATATATTCTTCTGTCGTTACATCTGAAACAGGAACTCCAATGTCATCTAAAGAAAAATCTAGAGAATTACATAAAGATCCAATTCCGTTTATTGTTAGTGCTTCTCAATCAGAAGCTAAAGAACCAAAAGCTGCTGAAGAAAAAGCTGCTGAAGGATCAGAAGCTGGAGCTGGAGATGCTGCTTCTCAACCAGAAGCTAAAGAACCAGAAGCTAAAGAACCAGAAGCTAAAGAACCAGAAGCTAAAGAACCAGAAGCTAAAGAACCAGAAGCTAAAGAACCAGAAGCTAAAGAACCAGAAGCTAAAGAACCAGAAGCTAAAGAACCAGAAGCTAAAGAACCAGAAGCTAAAGAACCAGAAGCTAAAGAACCAGAAGCTAAAGAACCAGAAGCTAAAGAACCAGAAGCTAAAGAACCAGAAGCTAAAGAACCAGAAGTTGCTGAAGAAAAAGTTGCTGAAGAAAAAGTTGCTGAAGAAAAAGTTGCTGAAGGATCAGAAGCTGGAGCTGGAGATGCTGCTTCTCAACCAGAAGCTAAATTAGAAGTTGAAGAACCAGAAGCTAAAGAACCAGAAGCTGCTGAAGAAAAAGTTGCTGAAGGATCAGAAGCTGGAGCTGGAGATGCTGCTTCTCAACCAGAAGCTAAATTAGAAGTTGAAGAACCAGAAGCTAAAGAACCAGAAGCTAAAGAACCAGAAGCTAAAGAACCAGAAGCTAAAGAACCAGAAGCTAAAGAACCAGAAGTTGCTGAAGAAAAAGTTGCTGAAGAAAAAGTTGCTGAAGAAAAAGTTGCTGAAGGATCAGAAGCTGGAGCTGGAGATGCTGCTTCTCAACCAGAAGCTAAATTAGAAGTTGAAGAACCAGAAGCTAAAGAACCAGAAGCTAAAGAACCAGAAGCTAAAGAACCAGAAGCTAAAGAACCAGAAGCTAAAGAACCAGAAGCTAAAGAACCAGAAGCTAAAGAACCAGAAGCTAAAGAACCAGAAGCTAAAGAACCAGAAGCTAAAGAACCAGAAGTTGCTGAAGAAAAAGTTGCTGAAGAAAAAGTTGCTGAAGAAAAAGTTGCTGAAGGATCAGAAGCTGGAGCTGGAGATGCTGCTTCTCAACCAGAAGCTAAATTAGAAGTTGAAGAACCAGAAGCTAAAGAACCAGAAGCTGCTGAAGAAAAAGTTGCTGAAGGATCAGAAGCTGGAGCTGGAGATGCTGCTTCTCAACCAGAAGCTAAATTAGAAGTTGAAGAACCAGAAGCTAAAGAACCAGAAGCTAAAGAACCAGAAGCTAAAGAACCAGAAGCTAAAGAACCAGAAGCTAAAGAACCAGAAGTTGCTGAAGAAAAAGTTGCTGAAGAAAAAGTTGCTGAAGAAAAAGTTGCTGAAGGATCAGAAGCTGGAGCTGGAGATGCTGCTTCTCAACCAGAAGCTAAATTAGAAGTTGAAGAACCAGAAGCTAAAGAACCAGAAGCTAAAGAACCAGAAGCTAAAGAACCAGAAGCTAAAGAACCAGAAGCTAAAGAACCAGAAGCTAAAGAACCAGAAGCTAAAGAACCAGAAGCTAAAGAACCAGAAGCTAAAGAACCAGAAGCTAAAGAACCAGAAGCTAAAGAACCAGAAGCTAAAGAACCAGAAGCTAAAGAACCAGAAGCTAAAGAACCAGAAGCTAAAGAACCAGAAGCTAAAGAACCAGAAGCTAAAGAACCAGAAGCTGCTGAAGAAAAAGTTGCTGAAGGATCAGAAGCTGGAGCTGGAGATGCTGCTTCTCAACCAGAAGCTAAATTAGAAGTTGAAGAACCAAAAGCTGCTGAAGTAAAAACTGAAGAAGTAAAAACTGAAGAAGTAAAAGCTGCTGAAGAAAAAACTGCTGAAGAAAAAACTGCTGAAGAAAAAACTGCTGAAGAAAAAACTGCTGAAGAAAAAACTGCTGAAGAAAAAACTACTGAAGAAAAAACTACTGAAGAAAAAGCTGAAGAAGAAATAAAAAAAATGCGTGATAAAATTGAAGAACTTACAGATGCAAAAAGAAATGTAAAAGGCAGCTCAAAACAAGATAAAAATAAGAGAGGTAGCCTTGCAAAGCAAATTACAAATCTAAAAGGAAAAATTCATACACTTCACTCTCTCTTAAATTAAATTTATCTATAATATATGTTCAAAAACCCTCCTCACAATCGCATTTATCAGTAAAATAGTTTAAAATTTGTTATGCAATTTAATATTAAAGTTAAAAGAACTAATTTAATGGAAGCGCTTAGATGTCAGCAGTCTGTGCTTGATAGAAAGGCAACTCAATCCATTTTCTCTCATGTAAAGCTAGATGCATCAAATGGAAAATTAAATATAGAAGGCTCTGATGGAAATTTAATGCTGAAATACCAAATTGATTGCGAAACAATTGCAAATGGAGCGATAACACTTCCAGGTCATATATTGTATAATTTAGTTAGAAAATCTAATAAAGAATTTTTGAATATAAAATGCTCAAATGATTCTGTTGAAATAGATTATGGATCTGGGTCATTTAATTTAAACACTCTAGATCCTGAAGATTTCCCTAAAATACCTGAAGTTGCTGATTCTTTAGTATTCAAGATATTTTCTACAGATCTTTTGGAAAAGATCAAAATGGTAAAAATTGCCATGGCAAACGATGAAATCAGAGCGCATTTCAATGGAATACACATTGAAGGAGATGAGGATGGATTGCGATTTGTAGCGACAGATGGTCATAAAATGGCTGTTTTTACAGAAAAAATGGATTGTAATAAATTCGACATGATTCTTTCTAGAAAAAGCGTAGAAACAATTGTAGCTTTAATTTCTCATGAGGAAGAAATATGCTGTTACAAAGATAACAATCAAGTGATGTTTAAAGCAAAAAATTTCTTTTTTATTAGCAGGTTAGTAAATGGATCATTCCCCGATTATAAAGCTTTGATACCAAATTCAATCGAAGGAATTTTCCAAGATAGCATTGGAAATTTAAAATCTTCATTGGACCGCATATCAATTCTTTCATCGCAATTATCAAGAATTATCACAACAGTAAAATTGCAAGATGAGTCAATTATAAAATGTGATAATATTTCACATGGATGGTCTGGAGAAGAGAAATTAGAAGGAGAATACAAAGGCTCTGATTTTGCATTTAATATAGACGCTAATATATGGCTAGATTTCTTGAGATTATTCGAAGATGGGAAAACAAAATTGGAATACCATGGAATCAATAAAGCCATATTAATGAAACATGAAAATTACAATAATTTCACTTACATCACAATGCCTGGAATTGTAAATTCTGACTGATCGTGTTAAATAATTTGGGTTTAGGGTTTTGCTTCAACTGCAATTTCATATTATTTTATACTAGATAAATCAATTATCAATTTGTGGAATTTCTATAGTAGCATTTGATCTTTCTTAATCTATAAAACTCAAGCTAAGAATTACAAGCAGCTAAAGAATCTATAAACTCAAAAAAGCGGAAGATAAATTAAATAAACTGAGATAAAAAACTTAAAAACTATAAAGCAGAATTATAGAATTATAAACAACTAAATAGAAATCTGAAAAACAAAAAGAATAATTATCTTCATCTATAATTACAGATCATAGATTTTGATTCAACTTTAGTTTTTTAATTATCACAATTCACTTAAATCATTTCTAATGCGACTCTTATTTATTGCTCAAAATCAATTAAATTAATTGCATAAATCTCATGTATGCTATATAAAATTCTTTGAACAATTAATTCTAATTCAATTCTAATTTATTGTATAAAATTGATTTCATAGATTTGCAAGACTGTTTATTTGATTGCTAATTATTGTGATTGATAAATTGTATTATTATGCAAAATAGTGATTTGTTATGCTATTAATTATTATTATGAAAAATACTTGCATAACAAAAGAAATTCTGGGAAAAATCCTCTAATTCCTAATAGAAATTTTCATAATTAATTAATTTTTACTTATGGACTAAGCGCTCCATTTAATTCTGCTGTTAAATTTCTTACAGTACTTTGTGTATTTTCTGGCTTTTCATGTGAAGTTAAATCATTTTTAGACAGCTGTCTTTCAATTGTATTTTTCCCACCAAGAGAAGCTCTTGCACGAATAGATCGTCTATTAAGAGATGCTTCCAAATTATTTTTAGCTTCTCTAAGCGCATCTACATTGTACTCAACATTTTCTGAGCGTTTCTTAGCACCAGCAATATAATTTTTACCAATAGAAGGATTGCTTATAATCATATTATCCAATGCTTTTGCAAATGCAGAATCTTGTATGCAATGGTAAAAGAATTTAGGAATATTATCAATACTACCCTCTGTGAAAACATTGCCTTCAGTTCGATATGGAAGATCAAGAAGCTTTGTTATTAAATCAGATCTTAATGATGTCCTTAATGACAAAACAAAAATTTGCTTGCTCAAATCTAAGGCAATGGGTATTTCGTTATCGCATATATATGTTTTATAACTCATATAAGAGTCAATAATTTTCCCCGTTATATCATAAAATTTTCCAAGATTTTTTCCATATTGCTCTGCCCTTTTATTTGCTGCTTCGTCTTGATTTTTCTTTTCTTGGCTCACTGCAATAGAATCAACACAATCAAAAATGAATGTATTAACATCTAATTCATGCAATTTACTAAATTCATCTTGAATGTATTTTACTGATTCATTTATAGCGCTCTCATGTTTTGTAATTTTATCTTTGTTTTTTTTGGTCAAATCAATTTCCATTGCACTAAATTCATTAAGTGCTTTGCAAATTTTAACTTCTGATACTTGGATATTTTCTATTTTCTTTTTATTGTCTTTCTTCCTTTTTCCTGAATCTATCTTGGAAACAGGGTTGCGTTGTTTTTTCTCTTGTACAGCGATCAATTTCCCAATTGATTCTGCAAATTTTTCTATTTTTTTACTTACTTCGTTTACTTGACCATCATTCATTATTTGTTTCGCTTGAAGCAAATTGCTCAATTCTTCAAATACATTTAAAGATTTTTGAATGCAATCCCATGCTTTTTCTTCTTCATAAGTAAATTTATTATGATGAGCCTTTGTTTTTCCAACTCCATATTTATCACAAACAAACACAGGCAAAAGCTCTTCTTGCTTTTTCAGCTCTTCAATCATTTTGCAAACCATCTCATATGCATTCATTCCTTCAATTCCTTTGAAAATTTCCAAATCTCTTAGTTTGTCAAGTATAGATTTTTTGATTGAAGTTGGAATATTAACCCCTCCTTCAAACATTGCATTGATTTCTTGAAATTTATCTTCTGGAGTATATTCTTTGCAAGATTTGCCACCTTTTGTGTATTTATAACTCAACACATCAATAAAAGATGATGCTTTATAATACAGATCACTAAACAATCCCTTTAAATCTTCATGCATTTTAAACACATTGCTCAATTTTTCTGAATTTTTCTTCGATTGAATTTCGCTTTCCATTTTCATGTAAAGGCGTTCTAATTTTTTTGACACATCTTCAACGCTTGCAGTGGATTCAATGCGCGCTACATGGTCCATTAATTTATTTAGCTCATTATGCAATGCACCTAATTTCTCTTTATTTTCTTCATTAATGACAATCTCATTTGATCCTATAAATTCTTCAATCTTCACTACTTTGTCATATAATGCAAGATTGCTCTTAATATTCTCTACTATATATTTTAATTTACTGTTGCTGCTTTCTGCATCAATTTCCTTTTTCAAACTACTATCAATCCCAACTAATAGACCAGGATATTCTTTAGAAATAAATTCAATCAATTGAGAAGTGTTCTTATTTTTTGCATTTTCACAAATAGAGTTCATTCTGCTTATATCAGAGCTAACTTTGTCTAAAACAAAACTTTGAAACAATTTATTGCTAAAAAACTGTTTCTCTATTTCTCTAAATTCTTTTTCTTCTTCACTTTCAATACTTTTTTTATTCAAATCATCTTGATCTTCTTGGCAGCCTTCCTGTATACCGCTACCCTCTTCAACAAATAAAGCAAAACTTTCTTGAGGATCAACGCTTTTTTGACTTTCTGAATCTTGACCTGTTTTTTCTACAGGAAGGCTAACATTTAATTCATGAAGTGAATGATCTCCTGCATGCGCATCTTCAGGATTAGGGCGCAGTGAATTTATAGATAAAATAGATACGTCTTGTGTAGGCGAATTAACTGAGCATGACTTATCTTGTTCTAAATTTTTACTTCTATTTTCTTGATCAACTTTGGAACTTTGTCCACTTATAGCTCCTTCAATCTCATTTCTTTTTTTAACTATTCTTTTTTTAGCTTTTGACTCTGTTTGAGTTTCTTTTTCTGAAAATTCAACTTGATTGCTTCGCAAAACTTCCAATTCTCTTAGGTTTTCTTGAATTTCCAGAGCTTCTTTAGCTTCTTCAAGCTCTATTAATGATCTTTGACAGATTTCAAATTCTTCTAAAGCTTTTCTAAAATTATCAAAAGTCATTTCAAATTTTTCCTTTGCTTCTAATTTCTCTCTATCAAAAACTTCATGGTCATTAATTTCACACATAGCAAGCTCACGATCTTTCTCTATTAATAATCTTTCATTTTTTTCTAGAAATTCTTTAGATGTTTGCAATTCTTTAGCTTGAGATTCTAGAGATACTTTTTGTTTTTCAGCCTCATCTTTAGCTATTTGCAATGCTTCAGTTTTAGCTTCTAGAGCTATTTGCAATTCTTCGGCTTTAGCATTTAGCTCTGTTTGCAATTCTTTAGCTTGCTTTTCAACTTCTACTTGAACTGTTTGCAATTCTTTAACTTGAGATTCTAGAGATATTTTTTGTTTTTCAGCCTCATTTTTAGCTGTTTGCAATGCTTCGGTTTTAGCATTTAGCTCTGTTTGCAATTCTTTAGCTTGAAATTCTAGAGATACTTTTTGTTTTTCAGCCTCATCTTTAGCTATTTTCAATTCTTCGGCTTTAGCTTCTAGATTTGCTTGCAATTCTTCGGCTTTAGCATTTAGCTCTGTTTGCAATTCTTTAGCTTGCTTTTCAACTTCCACTTGAACTGTTTGCAATTCTTTAGCTTGCTTTTCAACTTCTACTTGAACTGTTTGCAATTCTTTAGCTTGAGATTCTAGAGATATTTTTTGTTTTTCAGCCTCATTTTTAGCTGTTTGCAATGCTTCGGTTTTAGCATTTAGCTCTGTTTGCAATTCTTTAGCTTGAAATTCTAGAGATACTTTTTGTTTTTCAGCCTCATCTTTAGCTATTTTCAATTCTTCGGCTTTAGCTTCTAGATTTGCTTGCAATTCTTTAGCTTGCTTTTCAGCTTCTGCTTGAATTGTTTGCAATTCTTTAGCTTGAGATTCTAGAGATACTTTTTGAGCTTCAACTTCTGCTTTAGCTGTTTGCAATGCTTCGGCTTTAGCTTCTAGAGCTATTTGCAATTCTTCGGCTTTAGCATTTAGCTCTGTTTGCAATTCTTTAGCTTGCTTTTCAGCTTCTTCTTGAATTGTTTGTAATTCTTTAGCTTGAAATTCTAGAGATACTTTTTGAGCTTCAACTTCTACTTTAGCTGCTTGCAATGCTTCGGTTTTAGCTTCTAGATTTGCTTGTAATTCTTTAGCTTGCTTTTCAGCATCTGCTCTAGCTGTTTGCAATGCTTCGGTTTTAACATTTAGCTCTTCTTGTAATTCTTTAGCTTGATTTTCAGATTCTGCTTGAACTGTCTGCAATTCTTTAACTTGAGATTCTAGAGCTATTTGTAATGCTTGAGCTTGTATATCAGTATCTACTTGAATTGTTTGCAATTCTTTAGCTTGAAATTCTAGAGATACTTTTTGAGCTTCAGCCTCATCTTTAGCTATTTGCAATGCTTCAGTTTTAGCATTTAGCTCTGTTTGCAATTCTTTAGCTTGATTTTCAACTTCTGCTTTAGCTATTTGCAATGCTTCAGTTTTAACATTTAGCTCTGTTTGCAATTCTTTAGCTTGATTTTCAGCTTCTGCTTTAGCTATTTTCAATTCCTCAGCTTTGGCTCCTAGTTCTTGAGTTTTTTCTTGAATCTTAGTTTCAGCTTCTGCTTGAATTGTTTGTAATTCTTTAGCTTGAGATTCTAGTTCTTGAATTTTACCTTCGGCGTCTGCTTTAGCTACTTGTAACTCTTCGGTTTTAACATTTAGCTCTGCTTGCAATACTTCGGTTTTAGCCTCTAGAGCTATTTTTTGAGCTTCTGCTTCTGCTTGAACTGTTTGCAATTCTTCAGCTTGAGATTCTAGTTCTTGAATTTTACCTTCGGCGTCTGCTTTAGCTACTTGCAATTCTTGAGCTTGAACCTCTAGATTTGTTTGCAATTCTTGAGCTTGCTTTTCAGCTTCATCTTTAGCTATTTTCAATTCTTCAACTTGCTTCTTAGATTCTTCATTTTTAGCTTCTAGATTTGTTTGCAATGCTGTAATTTCTTTAGCTTTTTCTTCAGCTTTAGCTTCTAGAGCTATTTGCAATTCTTTAGCTTGCTTTTCAGCTTCTGCTTGAATTGTTTGCAATTCCTTAACTTGAGATTCTAGAGATACTTTTTGAGCTTCAACTTCTACTTTAGCTGCTTGCAATTCTTCGGCTTTAGCATTTAGCTCTGTTTGCAATTCTTTAGCTTGCTTTTCAACTTCTACTTGAACTGTTTGCAATTCTTTAACTTGAGATTCTAGAGATACTTTTTGTTTTTCAGCCTCATCTTTAGCTATTTTCAATTCTTCGGCTTTAGCTTCTAGATTTGCTTGTAATTCTTTAGCTTGATTTTCAGCTTCTGCTTTAGCTATTTTCAATGCTTCGGCTTTAGCTTCTAGAGCTATTTGCAATTCTGTAATTTCTTTAGCTTTTTCTTCAGATTTAGCCTCTAATTCAGATATTTTTGTTGAATTTTTCATATCAATTAATTTTGCATAATCAATAAATTTACTTAAAATTGCCTCATAAAACAATCGCTCATCATCAATTTTTTTTCTACTCTCTTCTTCATTTTTAATTAATTTTGCAATAATATTTTCAATTTTATATTCTTCTATTTGCTCAGTTTGCATATCAGCATCTGTTTTTTCTTCAACCTTAATTTGGAATAATTCTGATTGTTGTTCAACTAATGACACAACTCTGCTATCTTGATTTAATAATGATTTCAATTCTGATTGCATTGTAAATAGCTCTACAGGATTAATTTGACTAGATACTAAGCTTTGCTCTTGAACTAATAATTCCACTTTCTTAGCTTGGGTATCTAGAGCATCTGTCAAAGTTGATGCATCGTATGCTTTCTTCAATGTAACTGGAACAATCTTATCTTCGCTTTCCAATTCTGGATTAACGATTTTACTTAAAGTTTTTTCTACTGGAGTTCCATTTCCTGAGCGATTAGGTGATGATACCTCTGAAGTTCTAAAAGAGCTCCAGGAGTAATCTCTCCCATTTAATATCTTCTCAACAATGTCTGACATATATTTTCCATTTTCACTTATGTCATCCCACTTAATATCATCGCTTCTCTTGTATAAATTAGCTCTATTTCTGTATCGCGAAGGAATTCTTTCCCATGCATTTTTATCAAATTGATACGCTTTAGTAATTCCTCCTATGTATACAAGTTTGAGGATTTTGTTCATCAATTTGCTATTAGACACATCAATAATTTCATCTTGAGTAACTAAAAATGAAAATCCTTCTTTTTGAACTACTGCGCCAATTAAATTATCTATTTTATTTATACAATCATTCAAACAACTTGAAACTATATTTGATAAATCTTCAATTTTATCTCTACTTCCAAAATCTCTCTCAAGATTCTCATGTTTATGAAAATTAATCACATTGGATAATTCGTCACATCTTTTGAAAGTTTGGCCCGATATATCCATTCTGTTTGTGCTTGTCTCATCAGTGATTGCAAAAATAGATGAGGTTAACAATAATAAAAGTTTTGCATTATGCTTCATGCTATTATATTAACAATTAATTAACAAAATTGAAATGCTGATCATTTGTAATTAAGAAGTGATTTTCTATAATTACCAATACTTCCAATCAAACTGAAGACAATAGCTTGTTTTTTCCATTGAAGGCAAATGATCTATTAAAATCTGAAATCACTGATTTTTCTTTATTTTTGCAGCATTATTGATTTATTTTGCACAATATTGATAAGTTTGATTTTTAAAAATATTAATAAATTTAAAAGCTATTTATTGAATAATTTTTCTTTTTTAAGTATAATACTTTTATTGCCGGATTAGCTCAGTTGGCAGAGCGACTGATTTGTAATCAGTAGGTCATTGGTTCGATTCCGATATCCGGCAAATTCTATTTGTTGAATAATTTTCTTTTTAAACATAATATTCATTTCATAATTTAAAACTAATAAATTTAATTAACAATTTAAATTAGCAAAATTTAGTATAATGCCTATCTTTAGCAAAATAAAGGAAGTCAAGATAAGCAAGATAAGTAAAATGACCTCTTGTCAGAAAAATCAATTTTTATTGATTGTTTTCCTCGTCCCCTTCTTCTTTGTCATCTATTTCTATTTCATTCATCGCAACTACTTTCACTAGCTTATCATTATCTAATCTAGCCAATCGCACGCCTTGTGTTTTTCTACTTGCAACTCGTATTTCATTTGATCCACATCTGATTATTTGTCCATTTTCACTCATCATCAAAATCTCACTATTGCTATCTATTCTATATGCTCCAACAACTTTTCCTGTCTTTTTTGTCACATCTAACGCTGAAACACCTTTTGCTCCACGTTTAGATCTTCTGTAATTACTTTCTTCACTACGCTTTCCATATCCATTTTCACTAACAGTCAAAATCATTGCTTTATCTTCTGGGCTAATTAGAGTTGCAGAAACAATTTGATTATCTTCATCTCCAGATAAATTCATACCAATAACTCCATGAGATGATCTGCTATTAAATATTCTAACGTCTTTTATAGAAAATCTTACAACTTTTCCAGCAGATGATGTCAGCAACATATCATCGTCGTCGCTGCAAATCATTGCGCCAATTAATCTCTCATCATCTCCAAGTTTCATAGCAATTTTTCCGTTTGATCTAATTCCTTGGAAATCGCTAATTGCATTTCTTCTTACATATCCTTTTGAAGTTATGAAAATCATAGTATTTTTATCATCAATCTCAAGAGGAAGCGCTAATGAGCTCATAATTTTTTCATTTCCACCTAGAGGGAAAAAGTTCACTAATGCTCTACCTTTATTACCTCCTGCGCTAACAGTTGGCAATCTATAAACTTTCATGGAATATGAATATCCCAAACTACTGAAGAAAATTACTTCTTGATGGGTGTTTGCAACAAACATATGCTCTACAGGATCATCTGACACCATGCCGATCTTTCCTTTTCCTCCACGTTTTTGCAATCTATATGAAGACAAAGGCATGCTTTTTACATAACCCTTATTACTACTCAAAGTAACGACCATATCTTCTGATGTAATGTAGGATTCATCAGTCATTTCTTCTAAATTAATATCAAGATCTGTTCTTCTAGGATTTCCAAACAATCTTTTAATTTCTAATAAATCATCTTTAATAATTCTAAATCTCTCACTACGATCATTAAGAATTTTTAGATACTCTCTTATGTTTTCTCCTAATGCTTCTAATTGATCTAATAATTTGTTTCTTTCAAGACCTGTTAATTTGCTCAACCTAAGATTCAATATTGCTTTTGCTTGCTCTTCAGAAAAGAAATATTGGTCTACAGGCTCACAGCTCTCACTAATGCAGTTAAGATATCCTTTAATATCATCCCAAGACCATTCCATTTGTTGCAAACGACCTTGCGCTTCTTGTGTGTCTTTAGAAGTTTTTATGCAATGAACAATTTCATCTAATTTTTTAACTGCCAAAAGCAATCCCCACAAAACATGCGCTTTTATTCTATCGCTATTTAAGAAGAATTTTGTTTTTCTTATAAGGACTTCTTCTCTATAATCAAGAAAAATATCCAAACATTGCTTTAAATTTAATTGTTTTGGCCTATTATTATGCAAGGCCAATATATTAGCATGAACAGAAACTTGCATTTGAGTGAATTTATAGATTCTACTAGTCATCAAATTAGGCTCAGCATCTTTTTTCAATTCTAGAACCACTCTCATTCCATCTTTATTTGACTCATCTCTAAATATATGAATGCTATTCAAAATCTCTGTTTGCATTAAATCAGCAACTTTATCCATCAAATTTTCTTTATTAACTTGATAAGGTATTGAAGTAATTACAAGAGCATTTCTTCCATTTACAACTTCTTGATGCATTTTTCCTCTTGCAGTAAAACTTCCCCTTCCTTTTGTGTAAATATCTATTAAGCCGCTGCCTTTAAAAATCACTCCACCTAATGGAAAATCAGGAGCAGGAATATATTGCATCAACTCTATTGAGGTTAAATTTCTATTGTCAATAAAAGCACATGTAGCATCTATTACTTCAGATAAATTGTGTGTAGGTATAGATGTAGCCATTCCAACAGCAATACCACTAGCTCCATTAACTAATAAATTAGGGAAACGAGCCGGCAATACTTCAGGAATTTCAAGAGTTCCATCATAGTTAGGATACATATCAACTGTATCTTTGTCATAATCTTCTAAAAGATACTTCGCAATCTTTGCAAGACGAGCCTCAGTATAACGCATAGAAGCAGGCTTATCTCCATCAATAGAACCAAAGTTACCTTGACCATCAATCAATGGCGCGTATATAGAGAAATCTTGAGCCATTCTTGCCATTGCATCATAAATTGCAGAGTCTCCATGAGGGTGATACTTACCCAAAACATCACCAACAATACGAGCAGATTTTCTGTGAGGATTCTCTGGCATACAATTAGTTTCTACCATGGAATATAAAATTCTTCTTTGAACTGGCTTCAATCCATCATAAGCATCAGGTACTGCCCTGCTAGTTATAACACTCATCGCATAATCTAAATATGAAGACTGCAGCTCTTCTTCAAAAATCTTTTGCTTTAAGTTAGGTTGATCTAAATTTTTTTCCATTATAAAGGAATTATATTAGGATTAGAGAGTTTTGTCCATTTGCGCCTTTATAACGCTTGAAATTTCAAATATTCTTCTTCGCTTGCCATTGGATATTTTGGGACCCCTACTACATTCTCGAGATATTTTTTATCACTCATGTCATTTGGAACCCCGTAATTATTTTTACTATTTGCATTGATAATGCTACAAAATTCTGCAAAGTGTTGTTTACAAAATATCTTCTTCTGTATTTTTATCCCATTATTTGATTTAGCTTCTACTACTATTCTCCCAATTAGCATTTCACGAATCATAAAATTTCCTTGCCTGTCAATTTCTTCAAGATCATTTTGAAATTTTTCTCTCAACTCTTTTATTTTTTGTTAATTCTATGCTCATAGAAGAATTCTTTTCTATAATAGCGTGCTCATCTAAAGATAGTGGCTGGAAAACAACTTTTTTTATTTCTAAAATCTCTAAAATCTCTGTCTGCTTCTCTTCCTTAATAATTGAGCAATGATTTTCCTTTTTTATTGCATATCCATCATCTATCCATGTCTCTTCATCATAATGAGCATAAGGTTTTCTCAATATTTTAATGGCATTTCCTTGATTCATTGTTATTGAATTCTCTGAATATTTAGCTATTTAAAATGGACTTCCTAAATAATTCATTTCAAATTTAATTGCATTCAACATTCCATACAATTTTCTTTCTCTAACATAATTTCTTCCATCATCTCTAATATAATTTCCACTAGCTATTTTTTCAGATAAAGCATTCTTAAGAATTTCTTCATCATCTTTCTTCTCTGCATATTCATTTCTTTATATTTGCAATTTGAGCAACGCATTTACTTTTCAACCCCATGCCCTACTTTCAACTAAGCTCAGTTCGCAATCAACAACTCTATCTTAATTCATAACTATCGCACTACAGCTTGCGAAAATTGAATACATTAACAATATAGTTTTAATATTCTTTATGTATTAATTTAATGTATTTCTTAAAATCTACAAATAAAATAATGAAAATATTGGCACAAAAAATGCTTTACAAAATTCAATATATCTAATTCATTGAAAATATAAGCACTTTTATTTAATGAAAAATCTTTCCAATTTATGCAAAAGAAGTCATGCAGTTTATATGTTATATACTTTGATTAATTGCAGAACGCTTTAATTAAATAATTTCTTGAATTAAATATTTTTCAAAAAAGAGTCAAAGATGCAAATCTATCTTTTTAATGATAATCAAAAGAGCGGATATAGACATGAAATCAAATTGCAAAATTTGAACAATCAAACTAAAGCAAGAAGATTGAGAAGTTTTCAATAATCTCAAGATTGATTTGGAAGGAAAATTTAAGAATATAAAGTTATTCAAAAATCTCTAAAAGCCTGAAAAGTATAGCTAAATATAAAAATTATATCAACTGAAAAATAAATAATTGAAGGATTGCAAGCTCAAATTACAAAATTATAAACAACTCAGAAATTTCTAAAATCAAAAAATAAATCCAAATGCTGAAGTTTCATAAGATGAAAAATAAATTGAATGAAAATAAATCGACTATAGATCATAATTCATTACAATATATTTATACAATCAAAAAAGATCAATTTATATAAACTTTTCCTCATTATAATGACAAAATGCCAAGCATAAAAATCATATTCTTCGATTAATTCTTATTACTTAATGATAATTATTTTGTTTGATTAGAAAATTTATCTGAAATTCAATATAATAGCAAAATCGATGAAATACAATTATCGCAAATGCATATAAATTTATAAAATGAATCATGAAAACTTCCTGTATTTAATAAGCCAAAACTACATATCTAACCTATCTATAAATGCTTGACAACTAAAGTTAAATCTAAAAAGCAAGCTAAAGCATTGCAAATATATGAAGAATTTCTAGAAGTTAAAAAAAAATGACTAAATGATAAGACTTAAAGAGTTTCAAGAAGATAAAATCTTTAAAAACTCAAAACAAAATTAAATTCTAGAGTTATAGAAATTAAAAAATAATCTGAAGCACCAATGTAAGTCAAGGTGGATTTTAGAAAATAAATTGAATTATTTGCAAGATCAAATAATAGAATTGCAGATATCTAAATAATATCTATAAATTCAAATACAAACAATTTGCATTTTCATGATTGATATTTGAAGCTTTTATTGAAAAAATCAGTCTAAAGTATCTGATTCTCTCTCTTCTACTATATCAATTTGCATGTCTTTATCTTCTTTAATGTTTCTATTTTCTTTAGAATTATTGTTTCCTCTAACCTCTCTGCCTTCTTTATTTATAGATACAGGAGGTCTTTTGTCCAATATGGTAGAATGTACAAATACAGCAGGATCTTTTCCACGCAAATCAAACATTGTGTATTTTATTGCCTTCCTGATCGTTCCTGCAAGTTTTTTCTGAACTTTTCTGTCTTCTTGATCCAGTCCTGCAATAACTTTTCTTATGCTTTCTTTGATATTTTCTTTCAATGGATCAAATTGTTCGCATATTCCTGAAAATGTTGTGATCAACTTAAAGTATCCCTTGCTTCCAATTAGAACACTAACAAAAACACATCCATTTTCTAGCCAATATCTTTCACTCATTGTTTGTCCGTTATATGGGACAATTCCTTTTCCATCCAAAACAGATTTAGAAACATGGAAATTATGAATTATGCGCATTCCACCTAGGTCTATTCTAAGAACATCACCATTTTTAACAACAGCAGATTTAATTCCCATACCTTCACCAAGTGCTGCATGTGCATTTTGTTGCAATCTTTCTCCATGCACAGGAACCAAGAATTTTGGTTTCAAAATCTTGTACATTTTCTTAAGATCATCTCTTACAGGATGTCCAGAAGCATGAATTGGATTTTCATCTGAATATGTTATAACAGTCACATTGTTCTTTGCAAAATTATTCAACATTTCAGATACTTCTTTTTCTCTTCCAATAATTGTCTTGGAAGCAATAATAACTGTATCATCTTTATCCAATTTAATTTTTGCATGATCATTCTCAGATAATCTCTTCAATCCAGAGTTTGGCTCACCTTGTGATCCTGTGCATATAAACAATATTTTATCTTTATGCATTCTGTACCCTTCTTCTTCTGTCAAGAAATCAGGCAAATTGTTGAAATATCCATGCTCATAGGCAGATTCTTTTATTTTATGAATAGATCTTCCTACAAGAGCAACTTTTCTTCCATATTTTTGCGCTAATCTAGCACATGAATCAATTCTTGATACATTAGAAGCAAAACATGCCATCGCTATTCTATTTTTATCAAGTTGAGCAATTATTTTTTCAATAGATTTCTTTACTGCTTCTTCAGATACAGTTTCAGTGTCTATCATAGCATTTGTTGAGTCAGATACAGCAACCAAAATACCATCTTTAGCTGCAGATTCTAGTGATTTGTAATCAGTTTTATCTCCAACAACAGGAGTTTCATCCAATTTCCAATCACCAGTATGCATTATATTTCCCAAAGGAGTTTTAATGTAAACCATCGCACTTTCAGGAATTGAGTGAGTAACATTAATCAATTTAACTTTGAACGGATCAAGAGAAAATTCTTTACCCATTTCAACTGTATTAAGAGTAGCTTTTACCCCATGATCCACTAATTTCTTCTTAATTAGAGAAGATGTAAATGGGTTTGCAAATATAGGAATATTCAACTCTTTGATAAGATGGGGAATTGCTCCTATATGATCCTCATGTCCATGAGTAATGACAAGCCCCAATATATCTTCATGATTCAAAGTTTTGATAAAGCTTATATCTGGCAATATTATATTTGATCCAGGAAGGTCTTCAAAACTCATTCCCAAATCGACAAGAATCCATTTTCCGTTGCAATGGTACAAATTTAAATTTAGTCCAAATTCTCCAGATCCGCCCAATGGGACGAAACAAAGAGAATTATTATCTATATCAAAAGATGTATTTTCTTTACTTTGCACTATTTTATTTCTGAAATTATTATTTTTTCTGAAATTATTGTTATTTCTATTCATTTTTCACCTCTTTTAATTAGATTTATATCAATATTCAATGATCGTAATTTTTCAAGAATATTTTCATACCCTCTTCCAATTAGATGTATATTTCCTATTTTAGAAATGCCTTTTGCCAAGCATCCGGCTATCAAATAAGTCATTCCTGATCTTAAGTTTTCAGATTCTATAATTTCATCTGGAGCTATTAATTGAGCATTTCCGCACACAAAAGCACTATGTTTGTGATTTTGTTGATGAAACTGACAAGGAGATCCAATGCAATTTGTAACTACATCACTCTTAACTCCAAATTTGTTCAAATTCTTTAAATGAGCCAATCGATCTTCAAATAATGTTTCATGCACAGAGCTAATTCCATCGGCTTGCGACATCATCAAAGTAAGCATAGGTTGGTAATCAGTAGAAAAAATAGGATATGCTCCTGTTTCAATTGATATACTTTTTAGCTTCTCTCTACGAAAAAAACGAATTCCTTCAGGTATTCTCTGAAATCCCCCACCCATTCTTTGATATATTCCAAGAAAAGTTGAAAGATATTCAATGTTATCTACATTATGCACATCTATTGATCCATCACTACAAGCAGCAAGAACCGCCCATGAGGCTGTTTCAATGCGATCACTTATAATTCTGTAATTAGCTCCATATAAAGTTTTTACACCCTCTATCGTTATTTCACTTTTTCCAGTCCAATGTATTTTTGCTCCCATTTGTTGAAGAAGAGAAATTAAACACAATATCTCTGGCTCTGTAGCAACATTGTCTAGAACAGATATTCCTTCAGCCAAAACAGAAATTAGCAAGCCAAATTCTGTAGCACCTACAGATGGAAAAGGAAGAGTAATTTTTTGCCCAACTAACTTAGAAGTTTTTTTGGCTATATATTGATTTTCCTCTTCGGACATTTTGATTCCAAATTTAGACAATATATCGAAATGAAAATCAGTCGATCTGGGTCCAAATTTGCATCCATCCATTTTCGGAACAGACACAATGTCGCTTCTATGCATTAAAGCAGCTAATAACAAGATGGTTGTTCTTCCGTATAAAACATCTTTATTTTCTTTAATTATGAAATTATTTATTGTTCCTGCATCAATTGAAATTACGTCTTTATTATGTTCAAACTTTACTCCTATTTCATTTAGCAAATGTTTGATAGACTTAATGTCTAATATATCAGGAATGTTTTCTAAAATAGAAATATTATCAGAAAGCAAAGTAGCAATTATAGCTTTAATGGATAAATTCTTAGCGCCTCCGCATCGAATTTGTCCAGAAAAATTATATCCGCCCTTTACTTGATAAAAATCCACGAGCTATTCTATCATAAAATTAATTTTTTTAGTATAAAATGTTATTGTGTTTTGCAAAATAAAAAAAGTACGTAATTTTCTATTTATAGTAGTATTTTTTGCTATAGGTTTTTTTGGTTATCAAAATGGATTTTCTAAAGATGTTGTTTTAGAAAATGAAAATGCTCAAATTTCAACCAAAGAAAATGGACCGGCAATGATACTGATATGTGATTTGAATAAAAATCAAGGTCAATCTTTAGTAAGAAATTCTATGATTTCTATTTTAAAATTAGGGAAAATTAATAGTATTTTTAAAGATAAAATAAAAATTGTTGCAATAATAAATACTGATTATGAAGATCAAGAAATATTGCCTCAATTAAGATCTGTTCAAAGACATCATAAATTTGAAATGGAATTCTTTGTTGATCATAAAAATTCTTTTTCCAAAAAAATGTCTGCAAAAAATAAACCTATAGTTCTTTTGATAAAAGATGGAAAAGTAAAGTATAGAATGGAGAATCCTGAATTCAATTGGGATAGCGCAGAAGGAATTCAATTAATTGTAAATAATTTTGGAATTATGTTTTGAGCAATTTAAACAACTTAGATCAAGATAATTTGCAAAACAATGCTAATGCAAATGAATTAAGCAAAAATGACGATAAAAAGAAAATAGGACATGCAATTTCTTCTATGGGTTTTTGCAGTAGAAGAGAAGCAGAGCGATTGGTTCAATATGGGCGCGTATGTGTAAACGGAATCAGGATAAATGAATGCGCTGAAAGAGTTAGCAATAGCGATGAAATAACTGTAGATGGAAGACAAATAAAGAAATCTAGTAAAGTTTTTATATTTCACAAACCAATCAAGTATTTAACAACCCACAACCCGCAAGATGGATACGAAACTATTTTTGACATAATAAATATTAGAGAGCATCTTACATTTCTAGGAAGGCTTGATTATATGTCTGAAGGATTGGTTGTTTTAACTAATGTTCCAAGTTTGGTGAAAATATTCTCTTCTTCAAACTATAAAAGAGTTTACGACATATATGTAAACCATATAGACAGATCATTTGCTTCTGAGATCAGAAATCCATGCTTAGATGGTCAAGAATTAATGAGAATCAATATGACCAATCAAACAAAATTAGTTGGGTGTTATAAAATTAGATTAGAGCTACGCGAAGGAAAAAATAGAGAAATAAGAAGAATATGCGAAAAATGCAATATGACAATATTTAAATTAAAGAAAGTGCAACACGGGCCATTTAAATTGGGAAATTTAAGTCCTGGAGAAATACAAGAAATCAATTTTTCAAAAGTGTCTGATTATATATCAAATAATCATAAATCAAACAAATCATAATTACTATTCACATCTTAACTGTGCATATTTCAATATAGTTTGCGCTTATAATTTGCGCATAATGCATATAAAATAAATGTATGAAAAATATAAAAGTTATACTGCTGGCATCACTTCTTTTTAAAATTGAAAAATCGCTAGCCATGAATTCAGAGAAATTAATTGATCATACATCAACTCTGTCATGGAATCAAATCAATGCTGCTAAAATCGAAAATTTAGAACGTAAAGCAGATGAAGTACAAAAAGAATTTGAAAAGCAAAAAGAAGAGTTAAAAGTTAAAATAGCTGAGTTACAAAATGCTAAACAAAATCTTTATAATGCTAAACATGATGAAATATATCAAGTTAACGACGATGGAAGAACATTGCGTGGAACATTGCGTGGAATTAGATTTGAACAACTCTATGAAGGAAATAAATTTGAAAGAGAAAGAATAATAAACGGATTGGTTGAAATGAATGAAGGGGGAAATTTTAGAATATTTATGGATACTTGCATATCTAGCAATGATATATTTATAGATAATGGACGCTTAGTTTCAATAAAAAAATCTATCTATTCGATCAAATACAACACAGAAGAAGAAAGAAGAGAATCACTAGAAATTATAGAAAAAATTCATAAAAATAAAATGAAAAAAATTGTTTTTAGGCCAGCAGAAAAAGATTTAGATCAATATACTGATATGAGAAATTATAAAGATGACTATTTGGAATCTTTAATGACAAGCTTGTCTGCATATAAAGCATGAGATGAGTAAAAACAAGCAAATAAGCAAAATAAATTAAAAAGATATTAGCGCAAACTTCATTTATGCTAATAAGAAATTCAACTGTTTCAAAAATTAAAAACATGAGAATGAAATGAGAGATATATAGATTTATATATAATTTTAAAATTACCAATGAAATTAGCATTATTAATAAAATTATAAAATCATTCTGAACAAAGGTTTTTCCATAAAATTTTCCATGTAATATTTATATCAAATCTTTCTTATGTATTGCCTAAATAATATTAATCGAGCTTTTTCACGCAATCAATAATAATTCAACCTGCATTTTCTAATTCATCTACTTTGCAGCTTTTTAAAAATCATTATTACTGTGGAAAATAATGAATTAATTTTAATATGCTTTTATTGTAAATTCATATGAATATTACATGCATCCTGTAATTAAATTTTACACAAACTTAATTCAAACTAAGTATTGTTATAGTACAGGAGAAAACAAATGAATAAAAAGAATTTTGCAATATTTTGCGCATTAATGTCTTGTTTAAGTGTTGATGCAGGAGTTAGTAACGTAAAAAGAAAAACATCTTCTCAAGCAAGAAATGCTAGAAGAAAAAGCTCAGGAAGAAAAAGCTCAGGAAGAAGAGTATCTTCTAACCAAACAGCAAATGAAATTGAGCGTCAAAAAATGTTTGAAAATGTATATGGGTACAACAACTCAAATACACAAAAAACTTCAACATTAAAAAGATCTTCTGCTCCAATGTATATGGAACCAGAGGCTCCAATATATCCAGAGCCACCAATGTATATGGAACCAGAGCCACCAATTCTAAAAGGATCTTCTGCTCCTATTGCGCAGGCAAATTATAGAAACTATGAAACAAATACTGTTCCAAGCGCGCCTCCAATCTCTTTATTGGATGCTCAAGAACATGTATATGCTCCTAATCAAGCAAATATGCCGTTATTTGACAATCAACCCAAAGAGAGAAATAATTTGCTTAACTCTGCATCTAGCAAAGCAAAAGGAATGTTTGGATGGGCGAAAAACAGTGCCTCAAGCGCTGCAACAAGTGCATTCAATGCAGGAGCAAAAGGAGCTCAATGGGCGAAAAACAGTGCTCCAGGTGCTGCAGCAAGCGCATTCAATGCAGGAGCAAGAGGGGCTCAATGGGCGAAAAACAGCGCTTCAAGCGCTGCAACAAGTGCATTCAATGCAGGTAAAAGTGCATTCAATGCAGGTAAAAGTTTGGCAAATAATGATCAATTCAAAAAATCAGCTTCTGGTTTTGTAGATTTTGTAAAGAGTGAAGATAATAGAAATATTGCAAAAGATGTATATGAAAAAGCTCAAAGCGGTTATGACACTGTAACAAAAGCACGCAAAGCACAAAAAGAAAATAAAGAAGGAACTCTTGCGCTAGCTCAGGACTTATACAACCAAGGAAAAGAAGCTTATTCAAATAACAAAGAACTAATAAGCAATACAAGTCAAAAGGCAAAAGAATTGCGCCAGCATAGTCAAAATATGTATGATTCTGCAAATGGAAGACCTCTAGCAATTGAATGGCACAACAATTCATAGTCGCAAATAACTTAAGCGGCACAATGAATTCAAAGTAAATTATTAAAGTAATTCTAATAATCAATAATAGTTTCTTTATATCTTTTATTGATGAGTAATTTATATTATTTTTACCTTTTATAATTGACAGACAGGTATTTTTTGTATAAATTTATCTCATAGGGGGCGTAGCTCAGCTTGGTTAGAGCGTCGGCTTGTCACGCCGAAGGTCGCGGGTTCGAGTCCCGTCGCTCTCGCCACCTATATCTTCAAATTAATATTTTCAACAAAAAAATTAAAATTTTCAAAATTTGATTACATGCTTTTTGATTGGTAATAATATTTATACTACATATACTATTTTAAATATCTTGATGAGATTTAATAAATAATTATAATTATAGCTATAGTTATAATTTTAAATTACTATCAATATTTTAAAGTTTTATGATATATGATTTAGTTATAATTTTAAATTACTATAAATATTTTAAAGTTTTACGATATGTGATTTTGCGATTTGGAAATATTCATTCTTTCAAATACAACTTATTGCACTTTAAAAATGTTTTTATATTTTCTAATACGTAGAATTGCTATTTGATATTTTAAATTGTGAAAATAATTTTTTTAACTTCTAAATAAATTTAAATTATGGAAACTCGTGCAAGTCTTTTTTTAGATCTAAGAAAATTAATTCCTATAACTAGCGCATCCACTCTATCAGGAGACTTTGAAAATCCAGGAAATGATTTCATTTGCTCTTCAAGCTCTTCAAATACACCAACATGAAAAATTTTTCCTTGATCATATAAACAAACTACTGGCTGAGCTCTAGTAACTTTATTATGAATAGACCTGATTCCATGAAAATCAATATTTGGATTTTGTATTCTTAATAAATCTTCTATCATATCTCCACCTTGATTTACCTCAGCAACAATTGTTCTTGTTTTGTACTTTTCACACATTTGATCACAAATTTTAATCCAATCAAATGAAGCGTATTTTCCACTTTTATCTTCAAGAACAAATATCTCATCATTAGACATTGCCAATACAATTATTCCAGTTTCATCACTATTTTCATTGTTTGTCACAGCAGGGTCAATCGCAATAATGACATTAGAAAATTTCATAGAGCTCTTGTTTTTTCTATAAATATTCTCATCTGACCACATTTTCATATCATCTAACAACTCCCCATCAAGCTCTTGTTTTCCAAAGCTAGTGCCTCCATATTCATCTTTAATGTATTCCAAATACTCTTTAGATAAATTTTTCTCATTATCCAATGTATTTCCTGTCGTATAATGAGTATCTTTTCTTTTGCACAATTTATGTAACAAGGAGATTGGTTTGGGAGTTGTTGTGATTATAACTTTAGGAATTCCTAATCTCATAGTCATCATCAGTTGATCCCAAGTTTCATCTAAATTGCTAAATTTCGCCAACTCATCAACCCATGCTAAATCGAACTGAGGACCCCTCAAGCTTTCATATGAATCTGAACTATGAACCTGCGCAATAGCTCCATTTGGCCATTGAAGAATATTCTTAGAAGCAAAGAATTTAGGCCTTTCATGCTCTGGATAGATATTCAGTAATCCACTTTTTCCTTCAATCATTATTTTTCTAACATCTTCCTTGTTCTTTCCTAGCAAGCAAATATTTCTATACCCTTGCGAAACAAGTTTTCTAATAGATTCTGCTCCAGTTCTTGTTTTTCCAAATCCTCGCCCAGCCATCAAGAGCCACACTCTCCAATTCCAGGATGGTATTTTTTGCGAATCTCTAGCATGCAAATTCCAATCATATTCTTTCGCTTGTTTTTGAAGTAATTTTAACCCTAAATCATATATTTCTCTTAATAATTCTTGCTGCATAATTCAATTATAGAAAATACACACATCAATATTCAAACATTTTTTTATACTGCTATGCTTTTTTAACTTATTTGCTTATTTTTTAATCTTTTTTCATGTTTAATTATACATTTTTTATCGTATATATTTATTACGCATTTTTTATTGTTTATCAATCATGTATCAAACGGCATAATTTCTCTGCTAAATTTAGCCTTTCTAGATGAAATTAATATTCCGGATAAAGTCCAGAAAGATATCAATAACGAAGTTCCTCCATGACTAATAAATGGAAGAGTAATCCCTTTTGTTGGTATTATCCATAATGCAGATGCAATATTGATCCAAGCTTGTATTAAAAAAATACTGATACAACTAGTATTTATATAATATTCAACTGATCTATACAGCTTTCTATTATTAAAAAAAGCAGAATACCCTAACAGCAAAAACATATAAATTAAATAAACGCATCCAACAACACCCAATTCTTCTCCAACAACAGCAAAAATAAAATCAGAATATGCGTCTGGCAAGTATTGTTTAATAATTCCTTTTCCTATTCCTAATCCAAAAAATCCTCCAGATTTAATAGTTTGAATTGACATAAATCCTTGATATCCTCCTTCAAGAATAGATTGTTTTCCATAAATGAAATTGAAAATTCTAGCTTGCACATGGGGAAGCCTTGCTATTGCCATTGATGCAAATATTGATGAAAAAAAACAGAAAAAGAATAAATGAATAATGCGAATATTGGATATAAATAGCTGTATCGCCATAATAGATAATAATAATAATATTGAGCCAAAATCTGGCTGTTTAATTAATAAAGCTATGCCCAAACAATATATTGCAAAAAATTTAAAATGCTTTTTTCTAAAGAGATAATCTGAAGCGATAATAATGCATGAACTCTTTAATAGCTCTGAAGGTTGCAATGAAATTCCAAATAAAGAAATCCATCTCTTTGACCCTTTAATTGCTGAGCTCTTAAAATAGGCAAATATTATCAGAAATATTGAAATTATGAATAGTATCTTGGATATTTTAATTAATAACTTACTATCTTTTGAATGCATATAAAGAGATAATGAAGCTCCTAATGACCATAATAAGATGTGCCTTGAAATTGATGCTGGGCCATATGCTGCCATGCAAAATGAACTAATAACACACAAGCTTGCTACGCAAAAAAGGATTTTTCTATCTAAATACACAATTGATCTAAGAATCATTAATGAATTGTATTATTTATTGAAGATTTATTGAAGATTGAATAATTATTTATTGAAGATTGAATATTTTTCATTAAATTTCTTTAATAATTGTGTTGTGCAGTAGCATATGATAGCATGATGCCATGGTAAAATCTGTAAATATGGTTATGATCATTGGTAATTTAGGAAATGATCCTGAAGTGAGAGATGGAAAAGGCACAAAGATAGCAAAATTTTCAGTAGCAACTTCAGAAGAGTGGATGAACAAAGAATCAGGGAAGAAATTTTCAAGAACAGATTGGCATAGAGTGGCAGTTTTCAATCCACAATTAGTCGATATAGCATCCAAATACTTAAAAAAAGGTAGCTTAGTTTACATAAGAGGAAGACTAAGACCATCTTCTTGGGTTGATGATGCAGGCCAAAAAAGAACTACAGTTGAAGTTGAAATGATGGATTTAAAAATGTTCCCAAGAAGCGATAGCTTTGGTGGATCAGAAGATTATGGATCATCAGAATCTTCTTACTCTGAAGCAAAATCTTCTTATTCTGAAGAAGGATCTGAACAAAGCTCACCTGAGCAAAATAATACTGACATAGATATTCCATTTTAATGTTCAATATTTATTCATAAATTATTTCTAAATTATTTCTAATAATATAATTTGCATATTGCTTTAGTAGAACTTTATGCAATTTGTGAAATAAATTTAATACTGTATTAATCTTAAAAATTATAAATTAAATTATTTAAATGACAGCTAATTTACATGAAATATAAATAAATAAAATATATAAATTCATATATTTTTTACTTTTTTGCAGAAAAATGTTCTTATTGTTTATAAAAGATAGGAGAGAAGTCTATGAAAATACTTCTAATAGAGGATGACAAGGCAGTAGCTTCAGCGATAACATCAATGCTTAAATCTCAAAGAATTATATGTGACCATGATGTCAACGGACAAGATGGGTTTGATTCTGCTAGATTATACGAATATGATGCAATTATATTGGATATGATACTTCCCGATTTAAAAGGAGAAGAGCTTTTAAGCAGAATGCGAGCATGCGAAATCAAAACTCCTGTTATCATTCTTTCTTCTATTTCTGAAACTTCACAAAAAGTCAAAGCTTTATGCAATGGCGCAGATGACTACCTTCCAAAACCATTTGACAAACAAGAATTGCTTGCAAGATTAAATGCAGTTATTAGAAGGTCCAATGGACATTCAGCCTCTGTGATAAAAATTGGAACATTTGTAATAGATTTGCAGCGTAAATGTGTATCTATATCTGATAAAAATTTAATGTTAACAAAAACTGAATACAATATACTAGAATTACTTGCAAGAAGAAAAGATTCATTCTTGCACAAAGATTCATTTCTAGATCATCTTTACAATGCTGATTGCAATGAGCCTGGGAAAAAAATTGTAGATGTATTTATGTGTAAATTGAGAAAGAAAATCTCAAAAGCACTTGGAAACTCAGAACTAAATGATAATAGTCCAGCAATTGCAACTTCATGGGGAAATGGATACAGATTGGATCAGCGTAAAAATTTAATAGACTATCTTCCAAAAAAGAAAATGATTCGAGACAATTTTGAAAACTCTGCTGAACAAAAAATTATCTCTGAACAAGATGAATTTGGAAGGCCTACTAAAAAAATAAAAAGACCAATCAGTGGATAATAATAAACAATTGCAATCAATGCAGTCAATTGCTTGAAATTAATTTATTGTAAAAAATCTAAAATTAAACTAGCGTATTCTAAAATTAAACTAGCGTATTATTAAATGTCTTGATTTTGCTTAAATTGCCCCTTTACCAAAAACATGATAGCATTGGCCCATGATAAGTAGCTTACAAATCTTTCTGAATTCTTATGCATCGATATTTTTTATATTTAATGCATTTGTTAATATTTTTATTATAATATCTTTCACTCCGCACATGAATCTTAAGCAAAGACTTAACACGGTTAAGAAATCTATCTTCGTTGCAACTGCTGCTGTTATTATGTTTTCCATAGTTGGACAATTAATGCTTGATGGGCTTAAAGTCACCATGGCAGCTATGAAATTCACAGGAGCAATACTTGTAGGTCCTGCAGCATATAATATGGTTGTAGGACACACAATTGATAATGATGGAGAGCATAAAGGCGATCTTCATTTCTTTCCAATAGGAGTTCCAACATTAGCTGGTCCTGGCGTATTCACAGCAATACTAACCATAATCAAGCAAGAAGGTGCAAATGGATTAATTCCATCCTCATTGGGAGTAGTAGCGGCAATTATTTCAGTTTATGTGGTATTAAACATAGGGTGTAGATTATTTAGCAAAATTTCACCAACTTATATGAGAATGATGAGCATATTCTTTGGAACAATATTACTAGCATTATCCGCTCAATTCTTTATAGATGGATTTTCAATGATGTGCAAATGCATATAATGACTATCAAAAAACAAACAACCATAATTATCTAAATAAACTATCTAACAATACAATCCGAACAACGTAAAATTAAATATCTAAATAAATTACCTAACAATACAATCCGAACAACGTAATCAATTTCAACATTAATAAATAAAATTATAATAACAAAATAAATTGAGGCATGTAAAATCCCACGACTATTTTACTTAGCATATGCATTATAAATAGTCAGATATGGAAAGAATTTAATACTGATAACATTAACCAGTTTAATACAAAACTTAAACTCAAGAATATTGCAAAGAAATCAAAAGATTATTAGAAAAGGCTATCTGTTAACACTTAATTCACATTGCGCTTTACCATATTAGAAAAAGAACCACCCAATTAAATAGAAAAAATTTCGCTCAATTTCAAAAAAGGTAAAATATAGCAAAGAGCCACATTAAATTTCAAAAAGGTAAAGCAATTAGTTTCTTGTTGCTAATTTATTTTAACGCTAAAAACATAACTATTTTTTATATCATCACTTTTAAGATAATGGAGAAATGAAAAGCAAATTTCACGGTAAATTGAATAAAATTAATAAAAAAGAAAATCTTTTAACAAAAATAACTGCCATTGGAGAGATTTGAACTCTCGGCCTCTCCCTTACCAAGGGAACGCTCTACCCCTGAGCTACAACGGCATAAAGTAATTGACTCATAAAAACTGAAAAAAATCAATATTATCATTAAAATATTCTTCACAAATTATATAAATCAAAAGAAAAAACTAGCGCTAAACGCTACCATTGACGCGCATCAGATAAAATTAACAGAGGGAGTTTTAAAAATTCAAAATAGAGAATAAAATTGTTGAAATTAGCGGAATGAGCATTACCAACTATAGGAATCATACCTCTCCCCAAGCCATTTACACACTTCTGGATCAGAATTATCCCTCAAAATATAACTACTTCCATTGCCTGAATAATGGAACCCGTCAGTTCTGCTGCCATAATCATAATCATCTCTTGACTCGAAAAAAATTCCAAATGTTAAACTACAAATTTCTTTTGGCAATCTTGTCAATTTATTATCTGTTACATCAAGTGTTGTCAAGTTTGTTAGTCTGCCTATTTCCCTTGGCAACTCAGTTAATTGGCTATCACGCACATTAAGATCTGTTAAGCTTTTTAGCTTCCCAATTTCCCTTGGTAAAACTGTTAGTTGATTGCCACCTATATAAAGAGATGTTAAATTTTCCAAATCACCAATTTCCCTTGGCAATGCAGTTAATTTATTGTTTGCTAAATCAAGAAGTTTTAGCTGATTTAATTTACTTATCCAATTCGGCAATTCTATTAATTGGTTGCCTATATTAAGTTCTGTTAAATTCTTCAGTTCTGCAACTCCTTCTGGCAACGCTGCTATTTGATTTCCTGAAACACAAAGTTTTATTAAGTTCTTCAGCTCCCCAATACAGCTTGGTAATTTAGCCAAATCATTATACGATGCATTCAGGTTTGTTAAATTTCTTAATTTCTTAGTATCATCTGGTAATTCAGTTAATTCATTGATCAATACATTGAGCTCTTCCAAATTTCTCAATTCCCCGATCCAATACGGTAATTTATTTAGTTTATTTTGTTTTACACGAAGCGTCATTAAATTCTTCAATCCTCTTATCGCTTCTGGCAATGCAGTTAATTTATTTCTTGATATATCAAGCTTTATTAAATTTCTCAATTCTGCGACTCCATTTGGCAGTTCAGTTAAATCATTACCCACTATACAAAGCTTTGTTAAATTCCTCAATTCTCCTATCCAATTCTGTAATATTGCTAAATTATACTTTTTTGCAAAAAGATCATTACGCCCTATACTAAGCTTTGTTAAACTTTTCAGATCTCTGATCCAAATTGGCAAATCAATTGATTCTACATCGAATAGCTTCAATTTTTCTAATTTAGGAAAATTCAGCATCAAATCACATGCATTAATGCGATCAATTCCTTCATCTCCCACAATGCTCAATATTGTCACATTTGGATTATACAAACTCCTTTTTTCCAAAGAAGTCGCAATGTCATTTTTCTGCTCAATAAATAAATATTCATATCTTGGATCTATTTCTTTTGGCAATCTCTCAAAGCTAGGCATTGACACTTCTTTTAGTATTTTCTCAGAATTAGATATTAAATTACGATCATTTCCTGAATAACAAAATGCATCCAATGATAAGCTAAGAACCTCTTCTGGTAATTTAGTTAGATTATTATTCTCTATATCAAGAACAGTCAAGCTCTTCAGTTTTCCTATTTCTTTTGGCAATTCAGTTAATTGATTCAAACTGATATTAAGATATTTTAGACTTTCTAAGCCATCAAACATATTGCTTGGAATATATTTTAGGTTCCAGTTAGTCAACTTGATTGATTTCAATTCCTTCAAAACATCTTTTTCTCCCATACAAAGCATATATAAAAAATTATTTGCTTCATTTTCTTTGAATTCATCGTAACTTTTTGGAAGTTTTATTATTTCTGCTTTCTTTTTTCTAATTTGATAAGCGCAATACATCTTTAATGCTTCTTCTTGACTTCTTTTTAATAGGCATTCTTTGTAGCCTTTTTCAGTCTCAAGCCTTTTTAAATCACTTGAATTATAAGCATTTATTTCGCTCATAGATTTATTGAATAATTCTTTGTCAGATTTGATATCTGAAACGCATATTATGGAAATAAATTGCAGTATTTTTCTATATTTCATTAACGGATTTATAGCATTATAACAATAACAATGCAAATTATAAAGCAATCAAATAACATTTAAAAAATAAAAGCATTATAACTATTCTTTGTTTGTATATTTTCTTTAAAACTTGATATCAATTGACTTTATATATGCAAAGCAATGTTAAATTCTCCAAATTACAATTTTCTTTAGCAATTTAACACTAATTTATTTTATAAACACTAAGTTGCTAAGTTTTATCACATTCTCTACCTATCAAATTTTATCTTATATTTTATTTATCTTATATTTTATTTTAAATTTACTTTTTATCAAATAAACAATATTTTGAAAGAGAAATTTATTGAAAGATTTAAGAAATAGATCAATAATTCTTATTGCAAATCTTCTTAATTAAAGAAAGCTTGATTATGGAATTATTGCAAAATCTATTATATTTATATTTCAAGAGAAAACAAAATTATTTTGAGAATTACTAAAGTATAGATTTTTCAAACTCTAATATTACACTCAATTTACTATTTACTATTTTTAAAAAATATTTAACTATTATTAAATTATAAAAAATTATTTTTGCTAAATTTTGTTTTGCATTTGGTAAAAAACTTGCAATTTTATAAAATAATACTTTGAATATCAAATTCTAAATAAATATCTTAAATTTGCAAAATGATAAATAAACAATTCAATATTCTTGAATTATTTAAAAAAATATACAAAAATCAGTCAATGATTTCTGTAACTACACCAGCTCCGATAGTTCTACCACCTTCTCTGATAGCAAAGCTGAACTCTTTATCCATGGCAATGCTGGAGTTTAATTCTACAGTTAATCCATGAACATTATCACCAGGCATAACCATTTCTGTTCCCTCAGGAAGTGTGATTTCACCAGTAACATCTGTAGTTTTGAAGTAAAACTGAGGTCTGTACTTACTGTGGAAAGGGGTCTTTCGTCCGCCTTCTTCAGCTTTCAATACATAAACAGTACATTTAAACTTCTTATGAGGAGTAATTGTACCAGGTTTTGCAATAACCTGACCTCTTTCAATGTCATCTCTTTTAATACCACGAAGCAAGATACCAGCATTATCTCCAGCTAGACCTTCCTTCATTTCTTTTCTAAACATTTCTATCCCAGTAACTGTTGTTTTTTGAGTATCTCTTAAACCAACAATTTCTACTTCGCTTCCAACTGTAATTTTACCAGTTTCGATACGCCCAGTAGCAACTGTTCCTCTACCTTCAATTGAGAAAACATCTTCAACAGCCATCAAGAAATCTTTATCAACTTCTCTTGTTGGCTCAGGAATGTATGTATCCAAAGCTTCAATAAGCTTCAAAATAGATTGCTTTCCTATTTCATCTTCTCGTCCTTCAAGGGCGCAAAGAGCAGAACCACGAATTATTGGAGCAGGATTTTCCTCAGAGTCAAATCCATGAGCAGCTAGCAATTCTCTGATTTCTTCTTCAACCATTTCAATCATATCTTCGTCATCAACTTGATCAACTTTATTAACATAAACAACCAAGTAAGGAACATTAACCTGTTTAGCTAAAAGAATATGTTCTTTAGTTTGAGGCATGGGACCATCAGTAGCTGAAACAAGCAAGATTCCTCCATCCATTTGCGCCGCACCTGTGATCATATTTTTCACATAATCAGCGTGACCAGGACAGTCAACGTGAGCATAATGTCTCTTATCAGATTCATATTCAACGTGAGCTGTGCAAATAGTAATACCTCTAGCTTTTTCCTCAGGTGCAGCATCAATATTGCTATAACCTTTAAATTCAGCTTGTCCGGTTTCTGACAAAACTTTAGTAATTGCAGCTGTTAAAGTTGTCTTTCCGTGGTCAACGTGACCAATAGTTCCTACATTAAGATGTGGTTTATTTCTTTCAAATTGCTGTTTAGCCATTCGTAACCCCCTAAAAAAATAAGTACTCTTAGTAAAAAAAGCGGGCGATGGGAGTCGAACCCACGTCTTCAGCTTGGAAGGCTGACATTCTAGCCATTGAACCACGCCCGCATAAGTATGGAGGAAGTAGGATTCGAACCTACGTAGACGACACCGTCGGCAGGTTTACAGCCTGCTGCCTTTAACCACTCGACCATTCCTCCCCAACAAAGAGTAACAATAGTAATTTGCCTCTTTTCCCTATTTTTGTCAAGAGTTTTTCATATAAAAACTTTCTAATTAAATGTCAAAAACATTGTCGCATCTATATATAAGAATATAATCTGCAAATTATCTAAAAATACTACTCTCTCTTCTTTTCATGTAATAATTTGACTTTCATGATTATTCTTCAGCATTCATGCAAATTATTATTTCAATGTATAAGTTAACTTAAGAATAATACAATGAACACATAAACACCTATCAAATAATCAGATTAAAATGCAATAATTAGGAATTCGATTAAATTTGAATACACAAACTACTTCCTCGCAATCCAGCTCCAAATGCACTAAATAATATCTTATGTCCTTTTTTCATTTTGGAAAATTCCTGATGAAAGGCTATAGGAATTGATGCTGCTGATGTATTTCCATATAGATTTCCATTATAAATGAGCGATTTCTCATTCAATTTAGTGTTTTTAAGCACAGATTCAATTATTCTTAAATTTGCTTGATGAGGCACAAACCAATCTATTTCACCAACATTATTCATGGCATTATTCACATCTTCAGAAAAGCTTCTTACGGCTGTTTTAAATACTTCTCTACCATTCATATTTATCTTATTTCCACTAGTGTTTAATGAATCATAATTTGGAATACTCTTAGAGGATTTATATAAAACTTTTCCACTGTTATTCAGCAACATTGACCCTGCCCCATCTCCAAACAATATTGCAGTGCCTCTATCTGTCCAATCGATTAATTTTGTCATAGTTTCTGAGCCAACTATCAAAACCTCAGAATATTCTTCAAAGCTATTCAAATATTGCAAAGCTATATCCATTGTTTGCACAAACCCATTACATGCATCATGAACATCAAAACACATAATATTTCTACACAAACCATGAGACTCGCTCAATTTTTGATGCAAATAAGAAGCACACGAAGGAAACGCAACATCAGGAGTAGACGTTGCTACTATAATCATTTTTAAATTCTTAAATTTCATATCTTTCACTGCATTGTAAGCCATAAATCCAGTTGTTTCATTCTCAGCAGCAATTCGTCTAGTCTCTATACCAGTTCTTTGGTGAATCCATTCATGATTAGTATCTAAAGAATCAGGCAAATCATTGTTATGTAAAATTTTTTTAGGTAAATACATCCCAACATCGCAAATCATCATATCATTCATGTTGTTTATTGTAATTCATTTGATTCAAAGTCAATAGAGTTAAGATTTTTCATCAATAAATCTGCTTTTGAAGCAAATCTATATGTAGTTCTTAATGCATTGACCAAAGAAGGCTCTTTAGATGATCCATGAGCTTTGATAGACAATCCATTTATTCCAAGCAACACAGCTCCATTATATCTATCTGCACTATCAGAAAATAAAGATATTAACTTTCTTACAATCCAATACTTATTGAATTTGCTCATAATAAATCTAGATGTTCCTTCACATGCCTTAGAAATACAATTACCTGAAAATCCATCAGTAACAATTACATCAGCTTCACAGGTAAAAATTTTGTCTGCATCAATAAATCCTTTGAAATCATTGCCAATTTTTTTACGAAATAAACTTGCAGAATTACGCAATTCTTCAGTTCCTTTATTTTCTTCATGACCAACATTAATTAAACTGATTCCTGGATTATCAATACTCAAAACTGATTTGATAAATTCTTTGCCAAGTAGGCCAAATTTATATAAATCAGTAGCAGAGCATTCGAGATTCGCTCCAATGTCAGTTAAAACTTTAGAGCCATTGCTAGAAGGTATCATGACTGCCAAAGGAATTCTATTTACCCCTTTAATAAACCCTAAAATCTTCTTAGCAAGTATAAAATAAGGACCTGTGTGACCAACTGTAAAAACAGCGCTACTTTCCTTATCAGAAACAGATTGCAATGCAGCCTTCATAGTGGAAAATTTAGCATTTTTCAACATAGACAACAAACTATCATCTGCTTTGAGAAATTTCTCGCACCTTCTGATTTCAAATCTATCTGAAAAAATCCTTAAATTATCTAGACTTACTTTACTTTCTTTGTCTAAGAAAAAAATTAAATTCAGATCTTTAAACTCTTTAAGTGTATGAAAAGCAGCATCAAGAACAACTTGAGGCCCATAATCCCCTCCCATACAATCTATAGAAAAAGTTTTATTCAAAGCAGATCAATCCTCTGTTTTGATCTTTATAATTTGTCTTCCTCTGTACATACCACAGTGCTTACATGCATTATGAGTCAATCTGTACTTACCACATGAACAAACTACAGTATTAGGCAATCTAATTCTACTATTAGAATGTCTAAGTCTTCTCTTTTGTATCGATACTCGCTTCTTTGGAACTGCCACTATATCCTCCAGTTATTTTTATTAAAATTCTTATTAAAACATTATCACTTAATTAATTATTTTTCAATGTCGCATTGCAAAACTCTCATTTAGCATTGTATTATTAATAGAAAAATTACCACAATTTCATTCATTAAATCAATTCTATATTAAAAAATTCTATTAAAAAAATCAAACATAGATTTCAAATCTCTATTTTCATAAATTTCTGCAAAATTATGCAGATATTATCTATGATTGGAATGATTGGAGTTTATTTCATTCATATAAGCAGTTATTTTATCAATTCCATGCTTTGTTTTTGCAGAAGTGTAAAAATATGCTTCCATAATTTTTACATCCTTCTTATCATTCTTTGTGGAAATAATTTTCAATTCTACATTATTTTCTCTAGCAAAATTAATAATCTCTAAGTCAATTTCCATGATACCTCTTCTTGAATCTATCAAAACCCATAGCTCATTAACTCTTCCAGATAGCAAATATTTTTCTATCATAGTATCAATTAACCCAATGCGTTTTTTGCTCATTTCTGCATATCCATACCCAGGCAAATCGATTAGAGAAATATCTTTAAATTGATAATACCCAAGCCATCTTGTGCATCCAGGAGTTTTTGAAACTCTAGATATTTTATGATTTAAAATTGCATTTAATAAAGATGATTTTCCTACATTAGAACGCCCAATAAAGGCTATTTCATATTTATTATTTTCAGGCAATTCGCTGATAAAATATGTTTTATTTACAACTTTTATCATAAACTACTCTTTTTCATAATTTTGCATAATTTGCACAAATTAAACTTATAAATCTCTATTTTCATATCATTCCTTCACTTTCACTCATAAATTTATCAATAATGTCGTTAAAATTGATTTTTTCTATTTTTCCTTGGGCGAGATTTTTATTTCCTCCACCTTTTCCGCCAATATTTCTCAATATTTCTGCAGCATCTTTAACAATTTTATCTCCCACTTTAACTAAAATAGCATTTTTATCATTAGTCAAAATAACTAAATCATGCATTTTAATATATTTATCACTTTCACCAAGTAAATATTTTGCATTTGCATTGCTGTATTGCTCAATCAATATATTAAGATTGCTAATTTTAATTTCTTTTCTATTAATAGATTTGGCGCTATTTTCTACATCATCAGACTTTGATAATTTGCCCTGCTTTTCTGAATATAAATAATAATTTACAGCACTCATACCACAAATTGCCTCTATTCTTTTTATTCCAGAAGCAACGCTTTTATGGCTTTTAATAGCAAACAATCCAATTTCTCCAGTTGATCTTACATGAGTTCCACAACATAATTCAGTAGAAATATCTCCTATTTTTAGAACCCTAACTTCATTTGGATAATTTTTCTCAGTGATCAAAGCGCCTTGCTTCACAGCAGATTCATAATCTGTAACATTGGTTGAAATTTCGATATTATCTTGTATAACTCTATTAATTTCCATAGTAGTTTCTTTCAAACTATCTTGATCAATAAGATCATTCATAGAAAAATCCAATCTTAGACTATCTTCCTTAACACTAGATCCTTTTTGAAGCACAGAATTTCCAAACTTCTTTCTCAAAATCGACATCAAGATATGCGTAGCAGTATGGTGTTGCTTTAACCCTTTTCTCTTTATATTGTCCACTTTTGCTGTAACAGTCTGCCCTAATTCAATTGACCCTTTAATGATTTTACCAATATGCCATATTTCATGATCATTTTTCTGCATATCTTCAACTTCAAAAACACCAGAGTCAGTTTCTATAATTCCAGAATCGCTTTTTTGCCCTCCAGACTCAACATAAAATGGAGTTTTATCAAGCAAAATATATGTTTTATCATTTTTCTGAATATCTAAAATTTTACTTTCTATCTTTTCGCAATCATACCCTACAAATTCTGTAATTCTATTCTTGCTCTCTACATGATATTTCTTCAATTTTGAAAATTCTTTTTGTTTTTTTGTCATTTTTTCAAATTTGTCATAATCATACGAAATTCCCTTTTCTTTCATAATTTCAAAGGATATATCATATGGGAATCCATGTGTGTCATATAATTCAAAAACTTTTTCTTCATCAATTTCACCTTGATCGATATAATCATTTAATTTACAAATGCCTTGATTGTACACATTCAAAAATTGCATTTTTTCATCATGAAATACTTTTATTATTTTCTCTCGATTTTTTAACAAAGAAGGGTAATCATTAGACATATTGTTTATAATATAATCTATGCATATTTCAATTGAATTATTATTAATAGATCTTCTTATAGCACGCCTAATAATTTTACGAAGCACATACCCCACACCCTCAGAATCAGGCGAAACTCCAGCATCTATCATAAATACAATTGACCTACTGTGATCTGCTACAATTCTATTATTAATGTTGTCGATATCATTTTTAGAAATCAATTTAATCATATTTGCAAAAAATGGAGCTTCATAATTATCATTTGTTCCATTGCAAAGAGCTTCCATTCTCTCTAATCCCATTCCAGCATCTACGCATGGCTTGTCTAATTTAGTTTTTACTCCATTAAAAACATTGTCAGTCATGAAAACCATATTCCATATTTCAACAAATCTATCACCTTGAGTTATATCTCCTGGTATATGACCTCCATGATCGTAGAAAATTTCTGTGCAAACTCCACATGGCCCTTCTTCTCCAGCACTCCATTCATTTTCTTTTTCAAAAACAATATTATCATGAATAACATTAGGAGTTTTCTTCCATATTTCTAAAGATTTTTTATCACTTGGGTGAACAGTGATATGTAATTTCTCACAAGGTAAATTTAAATTATTTGTCAAAAAATCCCATGCCATATCAATCGCTTCTTGATGCGCGTAATCTCCAAAAGAAAAATTTCCCAACATCTCAAAAAAAGTATGATGCCTTTTTGTATATCCAACATCATCTAAATCATTATGCTTTCCACCTGCCCTAATGCATTTCTGACTATTGGCAATTCTAGAGCTTGGAGGCTTTGCCTGTCCAAGAAAAAACTTTTTCATAGGAGCCATTCCAGAATTTATCAACAACAAACTTGGATCATTTAATGGAATCAAAGAAAAAGATGGAATAATTAAGTGATTTTTACTAGCAAAATAATCTAGAAACTTCTTTTTAACACTCATAAATAAACTTTATATGATCTGCAACAAAATGTATATCACAGCAACATCAACACAAATCGGAAATTAAAAAGATATGCAAAATAAATTCAACAGCTAATAAGCAATAAAATAATTTAAATGCTAAATAAATATTTTGCAATTCAACGGCGGCTCAATTAACAATGGGTTATTATGAAAATTTAAGTATATTCGCATCAATTAATAAAATCGCAATAGAATTATTTCTTTTAAAATTTATTAAATTATTAAACAAATTTGACCCTTAACATGCTTTGCAAATCTATTACGTAAATTCCATAAATCTTATTAAATTACCTTCATTGAAATTTTTAACCAATCTTATTTTTTTAACCAATCTTATTATTTATCGATTTTGCAATATTTGAAAACTATAAGAAAGAGAAAATGATGTCATTAAAAAATATTAAAATTCATATTTTAATATTGTTTAGATAATTCATTACCTCATCTTGAGTAATTTTTGGATTAGCTTTTCCTTTTGTTGATTTAATTACTTGACCAACAAAGAATTGCTTTAAATTTTCATTTCCATTTTTATAGGATTCAATTTCTTTTTGATGATTTTTCATAACATCACTAACTATACTTCTAATCTCTTCAGAAGAATTTATTTGAGCAAGCCCTTTTTCTTTAATAATTTCAACAGGGCTCTTATTTTGCTCAATCATATTTAACAATACTTCTTTTGCAGCTTTTCCTGAAATATTTCCCTTGCTCAATTCAGCAATCAAACTACTCAAATAACTAGGATTAACTACAGCTTCAGAATTTTTCTTCATATATGAAATTACATCTCCAATGATCCATTTAAAAAGAGTAATCTTGTCTTCTGAATTCAATAACTTCCCAGCCTCATAAAATAAATTCGTCAACTGAGGATTTTCAGCTACAATCCAAGCATCTTGATATGAAACCCCCAAGCTAACGATATCTTTGCAAATATTGTAAGGAAGAATTGACTTATCTTCTATTTTTTCATTCTTCATTTCATCATCCAAGATCAAAAGAGGCAGATCTGGATCAGGCATATAACGATAATCAGCAGCATCTTCCTTGTTTCTCATATGAGATGTAGTGCATGTATTTTCATTAAATAACCTAGTTTCTTGAATAATTTTCTCTCCAGATTCTAGTATTTTTGCCTGTCTTTCATATTCATATGCAATTGCTTTTTTCATAAAATTCACAGAATTTATATTTTTTATCTCAACTCTTGTCCCAAATTCATCATCATCAGATCTTCTCAAGGATACATTTACATCAGCTCTCATCTGCCCTTTATCCATATTTCCATCACAAGTTCCAATTTTTCGCAAAGTTGCCTGTAAAATCCTAAAGAATGTAGCTACTTCTTCTTCACTTCTAAAATCTGGCTCTGTAACAATTTCCATAAGAGGAATTCCACATCTATTTAAATCAATGTACGTTTTTCCATCTTTATGAGTGCTTTTTCCAGCATCAGTTTCCATGTGTATTCTATTGATTCCAATATTTTTAATTTCTTGACCAATCCAAATTGGCACAGATCCATTTTCAGCAATTGGATGATAGAATTGTGTAATTTGATAACCCAAAGGCAAATCTGGGTAAAAATAATGTTTTCTATCAAATTGAGAAGTATGATTAATGGTCATATTTAAAGCATGTCCAGATATTATGGCCTTCCTAACACATTCTTTATTCAAAACAGGAAGAGCGCCAGGAAGTCCCAAATCAAGATAATCCACACAAGTATTTGGAGATTCACAGGCAGTAGATGCTCTAGAAAACAACTTAGATTTAGTTGAAATTTGAGCATGCACCTCTAATCCAATCACCAATTTCCAATTATTTTTTGTCATAATCTAACCATCCTTTAAATTCAGCGTATTTTTCAATTTCCTTAGCAGCAGAAATCAAGAATTCCTCCTCAAATGATTTTGTCATCAAATGAATCCCAAGAGGAAGATTGTTTTTTCCAAGCCCAATAGGCACAGAAATAGCAGGAGATCCAATAAGATTTGCAATCACTGTAAATACATCTTCATGATAAGCATCTGATGGATTTTGGAATACACTATCAACTCCAAATGCTTCTCTAGGAGAGCAAGGATAAACAATCATACTCACATCATTAAATAAATCCATGAATTGATTTTTGATATATTTTCTTGTTTTTAGCCCTAAGCTATATCCATTTTCATAGTTTTCTTGAGACAAATTATGAACACCCATAAATATTCTTCTTCTTACTTCTTCTCCAAATAAAGCAAAAGTTTTATTATATTCAGGGTTTATTTTTTTATCTGTTTTATTTCCATAGCAAACTCCAGTGTATCTAGCTAAATTAGAAGCAGCTTCTGAAGAAGTTAATAAGTAATATGTTGACAAATAGGCGTCAAATTCTAATAAATCAATAGGCTTAATAATAGCTCCAAGGTCTTCAAGAATTTTCAAAGCCTTCTTCCAATTATTAACTACATGAGAATCTAAGTCATCCATCCAATTTGCTGGATACCCTATAACTTTACCTTTAACTGATATGTTCGCATTTTCTAGATTTGGTATTTTTTCCATGCTAGACATGGAATCTCCAGAATCATGACTCATCATGCTATCCATCATAATCGCGGCGTCTTCGACAGATCTAGCAAATATTCCAGCTTGATCAAACGAAGAAGCATATGCAATCATTCCTCTTCTAGAACATCGTCCATAAGATGGCTTAAATCCAACTATCCCACAAAATGAAGCTGGCTGTCTAACAGACCCACCTGTATCACTTCCCAATGCAGCAAAACAAGTTCCAGAAGCAACTGCGGAAGCGCTTCCTCCAGACGATCCACCAGGAACTAATTTATCTCCATTGCTCCATGGATTAATAGACGCTCCAAAACAACTAGTTCTATTTGAAGATCCCATAGCAAATTCATCCATATTCAATTTTCCAAGACAAATAGCTCCTTCATTCCACAAATTTTCTGTAACTTGAGATTCAAATGGAGCAACAAAATTCTCCAAAGCCTTTGAACATGCGGTCATTTTAAGATTTTTTACAGCATACAAATCCTTAACTCCTATAGGGATTCCCTCTAATTTTCTCGCATTTCCATCTTTTATTCTCTTCCAGCTTTTTTCAGCTTGCTCAAAAGCCATATCTTTGCTTAAAGCAATAAAATTATTAAGATTAGAAAATTTATCTATCTCATCATACATCTCACTAACTAAGGTCAATGGAGATATTTGCCCAACTTTTAATAAATCTCTTATTTGCTTCAAACTTAAACTAGAACAATTATTTTTCATCTACAACTCCATCCACAACAAATAGATTTTCCTTAAAATCATTCGCATTCATCATTGGATCAAAATTCTCATTTTTTATAACATTTACAGGATTATCTTCCCTTATTGCATTCAAGGAATATTGATATAAAGATCCATTCAATTGACCAACATTGTCCATTTTATGCATCAAATCCATTATGTTATCAAAATCTTGCTCCACTTGATCAGGATCAACGACTTCTATTTTAGACATCATAGAAATTTGCTTAATTTTACATGGCATAAATAAAAATTACAGTTTTTCATGATTTTTCTCAAGTATATAGCAAATTATTTCTAGATTTTTCAAAAAAGTTTCTTTAAGTTTCTTTAAAAATTACCATGAATCAAAAGCAAATTAAAAAATAGATTTGATATGACATCAATTTCTTATAAGAAAACTATTAATAGAAAATTTACGAATTAAGTTTTTTTCTGTTAAAATTTTCCTAATTCAGAAAATTTAACACTTCATGGTAATGCATATACAATTAAATCATAATTAATAATAGTTAAGTATTGATGAAATCATTTTATTTAAAATTCTTGATAATTGCATTCAATTTAAGTGGAAAATCTATACGCATTTCTCAAAGAATACATTGCTTTTAATGTTTTTTTTGCTTAGAATGATTGTATTCGCTATTAAAGCGTTGAAATTATTTAAGGGAGGCGTATTCGTGTACGGAAAAATCTTATTATCTTTGAGTGTTTTAGCAATTGCTAACTCAGCTCACTCTGAAGCTTGTTATGCAAAGAAAGGGTGCGCATCAATTTGGTTAGCTCCTGTTGTTAGATACCAATCTTCAAAAGCAAATGAAATCAAATCAAGCATTGATGGTAAAAGCATTGCTGGAGTTGAGCTTTCTCGTGACGAAGAGTTAAAGTTCGAACAAACAAAGAATCTTGGATACTTTGCTGGTAGAGCTGGCCTTTCTGTTTCTTACAAAATGTGGAAGCAAGCAGCTATTGGTTGGGAAATTTTTGCTGACCTAGGAAAAAGAGAAGCATGGTTGAATGACATTTCAGATGAAAACAAAACAACATCTGAGAATACTTCTTCTAGCACAGGAAACGGAGGAACTTCAGCTACTCCTGTAACTTCATCAGCAGGAACACAAAGCATTGCTGGTACAAAAGATGCCACAAACCACTTAAAGCTAAGTCATTACTTTGCTGGTTACACAGGTGTATTTGCATCTTACTACGCAATGGATAATATGCGTTTGAATGGTGGAATTGGTGCTATGATGCATAACACTAAATTCACATACGGCGGAAAAGATCTTGCAGAAGTAAAAACAAAGATGCAATATTCTTTCGGTGGTTACTTAAAGCTAGGAGCTGACTGGTTAATCAATGAAACATTTTTTGTTGGAGCAGAAGTTACAGGCCAACTAAGAGCAAACAAAGATATCAAAATTGCTGATGTTACATTTGCAAAAGGTGGAGACAAAGCTGAACTTTCATTCAAGAGAAAAGAAGCATTTGGATTCAACGGAGCAATTAGATTTGGTCTAGACATGTTCAAATTTGGTTGATAGGTTAAAACCCTTTAAATCAAACTCAACAATTATATTCTTGTATAATTGTCTTTCCTAGTTTCTTCTGAAGTTAGGATTTAATTTTTTAATTAATTATTACATTTTGTTTAAATTATTATTTATTTACATAATTCAAATTATCAAAATATATTGCATAATGCATAAAATATATTAATGCTTATCTATCTTTTACTGCAAAATCATGAAATTTTATCAATCTAAATTACTGTATTGCATTTAAATTATTGCTATTATTATAAGTTAAATTTTTAGCGTAATTCATTTTTCATAAATTCAAAAGATTTTTAATAAGCACTGCTTAAAGCAAATAGTTTATAGCAATAAGCTAATGTAAAAATACACGTCATCAAATACAAGCATTTTTTCTAAATATTTAAATGCACTACAAGGCTATAAATAAATTTTTTTGAATAGAGTTAATTTATTGCATTAAGCTTCTTGGCATAAATTAATTTGCCATACTTATCATATTCATTACTAATTCTTAAATGATCCCTATTCGCTTTTGACGTTTAATTTATTCTCTATTTATTTAAAAATGCATACTTAATTGCTATAATGCAAATTATTTCTTATCCTATGACTTATTTACAAAGAGAAATATTTTGAAATTAAGAAGCATTTAGATAGCTATGAATAACAAATTAAAGCAACAGTACTCAAACAGTAGATATATTATCTAAGACAGAGCAATCTATATAAATAAAATTAAGCTTAAGAAGTTGCTTTAATATCATTTTATTCAACATCAATAATATTTTTACTTCATCAATCTTTTCACATAGGCATTCATTAAGAGTTAAACTCACGCTCTTTGAACATCTAAGAATCATGAAATTTTAATTGATGAAACTTAGCTCTTGATATAGACTTTCTTCAATCAATGTTTCCTCTTATCTATTTATGAATTTTAAAGCAATAATATTATTTTCTGACTATTTCTTTCCTGCAATAATTATATAATTCATTCTTTGATCAGATCAACTACTAATTTTATAATTTAAACATAAAATGAAGTCAGAATTCTTATTATTAGAATACGTTTATTTCATAAGAAATGAAACAAAGCTAAATTATAAAAAATCAATTAATGTTATGCATTCTTTAAAGAAAAAATCTTTTATAAAAAAGAAATCTTATGATTTAATAAAATAGAGAAAATAATGCAAATTATTAAATTATATCAAGAAGAATGCCAAAGGAAGCATAGGGGCGGCTAATTTTCTAAATCCAATCTTATTATCTATAATTGGATTCTTTAAACTTCCATGAATATGAAAATCAACTTTGCTTTTTCCTTTAGATTTCATAAGGTCTTTTAGATCGCTCGTAATTGATTTTGTTCCTAAAAACCCATTAATATCTAACAAATCTTCATATCTATGAATAAATCCTGATCCATCAATTTTGAAATAATCGTTCTCCATTTTAATTTCATTAATTTCATATTTATCGTTTGATATATACCCACTTCCACTTAAATAATCCCATTTTTTTTGATTCTGCTTAAATAATGAAGCCCAAAATTTTAAAGATATTACTTGCAAATAAATTGCACTAAACTGCTGAGTGCTTTCAAAATCATGCAAAGTAAAATGCCAAGGCATCCCTTTTTCTCCAACATAAATCTCTCCATCTAATACCCCAGTTGACTTAAACATATTATCTCCATACATAAGCTCAAATGCTCTAGCAAAATTCCAAACTTTAAAATACAAAGGGTCGTGAAGCATGTTTTTCCACAATACAATAGGATTTTCTTCAAAATTAGCATCAATGGAACATTTTTCTAACCCTTCAGCGCTTTTATAGCAAGAAATTTTCATATCTTGCAAATATAGATCAGAAATCCATTGCGCTTTTTTCCATTTAAATTTCCCATTCAATGTATTTTTTCCACTGCTCTTAAATAAAGACTTCATATCAAGCAAGGAAATATAATCTCCATTTCCTTCAATAGTAATATTATTATCATAATCCATAAATCCAAATGCAGATATATCAATCTTTTTTGAATTCAACTTAAAATTAAACTTAATGTTATTTGTCAAAAATTGAGCATGCAATTTAATTGAATCAGAATCTAATTCGAATGCTTGTTTTTTAGCATTAAAGTATAAATTCCACTTAATGTTTTTTTCTAACAAGTCAAAATCTTGAATTTTTATTGATTGGTTTTTATTTCCATAAGCATGCACAGACATATTTTTTGCCTCAATGTTGAAATTCAAATCAGAGTCTAGTATTCCAAATTTCTTATTAATGTTTATTTTTCCAGATCCTATCAAATCTTTATTAAGATTAATTGCAATATTTAAATTTTCATCTGAAGATTTAAAATCCCATTTCTCGTCAAATAATAATTTTATTTTTCTATCTTTGAAATAAAAATCAACTTTCTTAATTTCTTTGTTTTTCAAATCAATTTCTGTTTGAAGAAAATATTTCTTTGTATCTGATTTTGCGATTAATTTATCGCCTGAATAAGCTAAGATACCATTTGATAACTCTAGAATAATATTGCCATTAGTATAAAATCCAATTAATTTGCTTTTTTCAATCCCTTTTGTATTTAAAGTAATTTTTCCATTATGCACTGTGGATTCAAAGCTAATTTTTTTATTTAATAAATCTCCATTAAAATGAAATGCATCTTTATAATAAGCGTTAAAATTGAAATCGAATTTCAAAATATTAAGCTTATATAGCTCTAATTTACTTAATCCAATTGTGATTTTTTCAATCCTAGCACCAAACGCATTAATGTTATTTATTAAAAAACCTTTATTAGTTAAATTTGCTGATTCAAAATAAATTTTGCCACTAAACAATTCAATGTATTTTTTGTTTGCAGTATTAAATAAAAACAAACTGAATGCGAAAAAAAATATTCGCGAAAAATTGAAAATTAATTGGAAAAATTGAATGGCAATATTCATTATTCTTTGTCTGAATCAGTTTGACCTTTGTCTATTTCAGTTTGATCTTTTAATTTTTTATCTATTTTAGCTTGATCTGGCTTCAATGTCATAAAAATTCTATTTCTCATCTCTTGTTTTGGCTCTTTTTCAATTACAGAAATATCGTCAACATAAGTAGCAAATTGTTTTAAAACATTTTCAACATTCAATTCAACATGCGCCATTTCTCTTCCTCTTAGTCTTAATACAACTTTAACTTTATTTCCAGCATCTAAAAATCTTCTAGCATGCTTTACTTTAGTTTCTATATCATGTTGACCTATTTTTGGCCTAATTTGTATTTCTTTAATTTCAAAAGTTTTGGACTTTCTTTTAATTTCTGCATTCTTCTTATTTTGCTTGTATAAAAATTGCTTATAATCCATCAATCTACAAGTAGGCACATTTCCATCAGAAACCTGAACTAAATCTAGCCTCATGTCTTCAGCCATATTTAACGCAGACATTAAAGACATTGTTCCCATTTGTTCTTTTTCATGAATAACTGACACTCTATCAGCATTAATCTTGTTATTCATCAACACTTTCTTTTTGATATTTTTATTCATTTGAAACCTTAACCCTTGATACGAACTCTTCTACAGTCAATTTCTCTTCCTCTCCATTTGTAGATCTTAAAGTAATGACATTATTTTCTTGCTCTTTCTTTCCTGCAATAATTATATAATTCACTCTTTGATCAATCCAATTTCTAATTTTATAACTCAAAGTTTGATTTGAATTATCAATCTCACAATATAATCCACTTTTTTCTATTTTGCTTTTTATATCATTCGCATACTCTTCTGCTTTAATAGGGAAAATTACCACAGGATGAGGATGCACAAAATCAGGCAATCTTCCCTTGGTATTCTCAAGCAAAATTCCTAGAAATCTTTCAAGAGATCCTAAAACAGCATGATGAATCACGATAGGATTTCTCTTCTCAGAATCTTCATCAGTATATGTAGCGCCTAATCTTTTTGCCAAAGAAAAGTCAACTTGAACTGTTCCACATTGCCATACGTGTCCCTTTTTATCTTTAATAGAAAATTCTAGCTTAGGCCCATAGAATGCGCCCTCCCCTTCATTAATCTCACAATTTAAGCCAGATTTATTAGCAGATTGCAAAAGCGCAGACTCAGCTTTAGACCAAGACTCGCTATCCCCTATATGCTTTTCAGGTTTTGTTGCAAGACAAACAAGAACATCTTCAAATCCAAATCTTTTGTAAATTTCCTTCAACATTTTACAAAATGTTAAAATAACTTCTTCAATTTGATCTTCAGATACAAAAACATGAGCGTCATCTTGAGTAAAGCTTCTAGCTCTCATCAAGCCTTGCAAAGACCCAGAAGGCTCATATCTATGACATAATCCAAATTCAGATAATTTGTAAGGCAAATCCCTATAGCTCTTATTTCCTAATTTAAAAATATTGATATGAGCTGGACAACTCATTGGCTTTAAAGCATACTCATTATCTTGTAAATTCATAAACATCATATTTTCTTTAAACATTTCTGAGTGACCAGATTTATCCCACAAATCAGAGTTCATAACTATAGGAGTTAGAACCTCTTGATATTTGTAATTAACCCATGTTTCTCTTAAATATTGTTTAATATTGTTTAAAGATTTCATTCCATTTGGAAGCCAGAAAACCATTCCACTGGCAACCTCAGGATCTATATGAAACATAGACATTTTTTTCCCTAAAATTCTATGATCCCATTTCAAATTTTCTTCAATCTCAGCTAAATGATTATTTAATTTCTCTTTACTATTCCAGCAAGTTCCATAAATTCTCTGCAATTTTTCAGAACCATAATCCCAACTAGATCCAGATACTGATAAAAGCTTAAAATGTAAATTTTTAGCATACAAACTTGCAGGATCTTCAGATAAGATATTATGACATGCAAAGCTATGCACAGAAAAATGTTCTTCCTTGCTACGTTCAATTATCTTTATAGCCAGCTCATTGTTTTCAAATAACTCTATAGCCTGTTCTTTGTTATAAGAATTTACCATGAATTTATCGTTATTTTTCATTAATTCATTCATTTTATTCTCTATGTCTTGAAAATCATGATCTGAAATATTTTTATCACAATAAAAATCTATATGGAAATTTCCATCAGCAACTTCTATTTGTGCAATTTTGGATTTATGTAAATTTTTCAAAGCTGCAGATAAAATATGAGCTGCATCATAGCGTAATATAATCATATGATCTGGACTATTTTTAATCACAGGGACCACAGAAACTGGACCTCGCAAACAGCTATGAAGATCATAAATGTATCCAGTTTTATTGCATTTAAATCCAACAAAATCTTTTGCTTTGCTTCCTAACTCTTCAACAATCGAGCATGCAAAAACACCAGATCCAAATTGCTCTATAGAATTATCTAATTTTACTTCTATCATTATTTTAACCCCAAACTACAGCAAATCATTTGGAGTTATTTTCTTTCATAAAAGCATCCATTTCATCTTTATTTCTGAAACAAATTCCTATAATTCGTTGCATATTCTTTTCATCATCATACATCCATGTTGAACTTTCAATTTCCAACAAAGCAAAATGTTCCCCAACATGATCATTATTCAAGCCTCTAGGGCCTCCACAAATATCAATATAATCGCCATGCTCATAAAGAGTCACTTTTTCTTTTGGAGAGTTAGAAATTATATCTTGTTTAAACTTATCATTTGAAAAATAACTTAAAGCTTTTTCCTTATCCCAAATATGCTTTATAATATTATCTTTGCTTGCAACAACTTTTCTCATAATTTCTGCAATCTTAGAAAAATCTGATGCAGTAAAAACATAACCAGCTAAGTGCACATCAAATCCAAAAACATTTTCATCCCTGAAAAACTGTTTTCCAAATTTTATAGCAGGATACATGTATGTTAAAGCTTGCGCTAAAACATGAGCTGCATCGTGTCTTAAAAAGTGTATGTACTCATGATCTTCTCTGTACAAAGGGGTTACATCAGATCCAGCAGGAATCTCAGTATGTAAATCATACACAGATTCGTCAGATTTAAATCCAATAATTTTACTATCTAAATTAGACTCTTTAATTAAATTGATTCCTTTAATTGAATTATCTATATGAATTTTATGAATTTTCTTGTTCAAAAAACCTCCACATTTACTTGTATTATATACCAGATGCACTATTTTTCAAATACTTACAAATCAAATAGCATATATGATATTATTTACTCATGATATATTTGTCTCAAAATGCAGCTGACAAAATGAATCAAATGAACAAAAATTTTATAAAAGTGAAAGTTTTTTTTGGTGGATGCAATGGATTTAAATACGAATTCTCATTTCCTCAATCTTGTAATGAAGGAGATATAATATTTAAACATGGAAGTAAGTCTATTATTACAGATCAATTTACTTTATCAAGAATAAGCGAATCAACCGTAGATTTTCTTGAAGAATTAATGGAAGAAAGATTTCTTATTACTAGCTCTAATTTCAAAAAAACATGCCACTGCGGAACTTCATTTAAGGCATAACATGTCAAAATCATACGAATTATGGGTTAAAAAAATGCACGCAAAACCTAGCATGCCAAATTATTCTAATTATTCTGATAGGCCTGAATATTCTTCATGCGACAATTCTATGAGATCAGAAAATTTCCAAGAAAATTGCAGTGGAGAATCTGATGATTGCATTCAATCTGATTGCTTAGAAACTAATGATATAAAAATTAAAAAAACCACAATTAATGACATGAAAATTAAAGAAAATGTTATTCAAAAGTCTATTCAAACTAAAGAGAAAAAGATGAAAACTAAAGAGAAAATCGTAATGGAAAATTTTCAAGAATTTGTCAAATCAAACACATTGTCAGAATTAAGATCTAATTTAGCTAAAATAGAATTTCCTTTCAAAAAATATGCAACAACAATGGTGTTTTCAGATGGGAATTCAGAATCTCCATTGATGCTAATAGGAGAAGCGCCTGGTCAAGAAGAAGACAAACAAGGGAAGCCATTTGTTGGAGAAAGTGGAAAATTGCTTGAATCAATGCTCAATGCAGCTAAAATATATCGTAAAAATTACTATATTACCAATATTGTTCCATGGAGACCTCCAGAAAATCGCGCTCCAACAACAGAAGAAATTAAGATCATGAGACCTTATATACTCAATCATATCGAGATTATTAATCCAAAAATTGTAATATTAATTGGAAGCACTTCATATAAAGCTGTAATGAATCAAGTTAAGGCTATCACTACAGTAAGAGGAGAATTTATAGATCACAATAATAGATTGTACATTCCTATTTTTCACCCCTCTTACCTTCTTCGCTCTCCAAGCAAGAAAAAAGATATGTGGCGTGATATGCTTTCTATTAAAAACAAGATCAAAGAATTAAATTTAGATATTCTGGAATAAATGTCAATTAATAACAGTTTGCAATACAGTGCCATCATATTGCAATTCAACTAAACCTCTTAATGATTCAGATAGGCCAAGAATTTTTCTCACAATCAAATCTCCTGAATTTGAAAGCTCTGAACACTTTTTTGCGAAATAATTCTTTTGATCTTTCAAAATGTCTATTTCATTAGAAATTTCACTAATAGGATTTTGAATTCTTTCCAAATCAGGAAGACTAACTTCATTATCTATAATACTGCTTATATTCTCTATAATATTCATTTTTTCATCTAATTCTTTTTCTTTGTTACTTAAATTACCTGAAACAAATAAATAATAATTATGAAATTCGCCTAATTTAATAAAAAATCTTTTATTTTTCTAATTACTTCTTTTACTTCAAATTTATTTTCTTGCTCTTTTGCCGCTTCGCAAATAAGAGATATTTCTCTCTCATATGCTGTTATTTCATCTTCATCTATTTCATTACATAATCTATACTCTAAAGATTTCTTATCTAAAAAAGATGATTTGAATTCCTTCTACAATAGATCTGATTGTGTCAATTTCCTTAATAATTTCATGTGAAAAATTATAATCTTCAATATTTGCATTTATTTGCATTGAATCCTGCACTACTTCTAATTGATTCGAAGTAAATTTTATGCAATTTTGAATGCTATTTAGACTATTTTCAAAACTAGCAAACAAGCTTCATGACAATAGAAGTAAAGATATAAATTATATAAATTGTGTTTTTGTATCTTTATTTTAATCAATACTTAGCTAATAATCAAATTTACTTGAATTTATCTTTTTTTATACATAATATTATTCCAGATAATCATCATTATTCCTACAGTAATTGATATATCTGCAATATTAAATACTGGAAAGCTAAATCCTTTCATGTGAATGTAAATAAAATCAAGCACTGCTCCATGCCAAATTCTATCTATCAAATTACCTATTCCTCCACCTAATATTAGGCTGTATGCTATAGTTTCAGATTTTATTTTAGCTTTATGCCACATACTAGATAAAAGAATGCAAGCGCTAAGCATAACAAATTGCAAAACCCTTGTATGAAAACTATCGCAAACGCTAAAACTGAGCCCATAATTCCATTTAATTAATATTTTCAAAAACGAAGTTAATGAATAAATTCCATATTTAAATGAATATTGTAAGGCAAACTTTTTTGTCATTTGATCTGCGAATACTATAAATAGAGTAAGAAAACTTTTGCTAATCATGTAAAATTTATTATACATATTATTTTCAAAAATATCATCACAACTGTTATCTGGTTATTTATTTATAAACATGAAATTTACTGTAATTTTCATGTAATATCACAATACAGCTGATGTTGTGATATTTTAAATTACAAATTGAAATAAACTAAAAAAAACTATAAAATAATCTTGTGAGTAAAAGCGCAACCTTTCAAATCAATTTGCAAAATATTGCATACAACTACAATTATATCAAAAGCAATGTAAATCATTGTGGAGCTGTTGTAAAATGCAATGCTTATGGATTTGGCGCGACAAAAGTTGTTGAGCATCTTATCAATAATACTGATTGCAGGAGCTTTTTTGTTAATGATATTAATGAGGCTATAGAGATATTTAATGTGTCCAAAGAATCTGATTCTAAAATATACATTATGGGCGGATTTTTTGACTATGAAATTGAAGAAATATGGTCTAGAAATATTATTCCTGTATGTTTTAATAAAGAGCAAATTATGCTGTGGAGTGAGCATTGTAAAAAATGCAATAAAAATAAACCTATTTCTATACAAATTGAAACTGGACTGAATAGACTTGGATTAGATATAAATGATTTCTTCAAAATGAAAAGCATATTAGATTCAATTGGCATAGATTTTGTCATGCATCATTTGGCATGCGGATATGAAGAATATTCAACTAATAATAGTCAGTTAGAAAAAATCAATCAAATACAAGGATGCAAAAAAAGCCTATCTTCATCATGTGGAATATTGCTAGAAGAAAAACATCATGAAGGATTGTCTAGAATTGGCAGATTTTTATATGGGTCAAATGAGCAATCTAAAAATATACCTCTTAAATCAGTTGGAAAATTAACAGCTTTCATAATATCTGTAAAAAATGTTTTAAAAGGAGAGTATGTAGGATATTCTCAGGGATATCAAGCGCAAAAAGACATAAAAATAGCAATAGTAAATATAGGATATGGCGATGGATACGCTATAAGGAAAGGATTTGCATTCACTAATGGATCTTACGCTCCAATTATATCATGCTCTATGGATTACTTAACTTTAGATGTTACATCAATCAATTTAAATGATGATAAAGTAGAGTTGCTTGGAGAAAATATAACATTTGAAAAAATAGCTAACTGGAACAGTAAAATCAAAGGAATGGAAATCACTTGCAATCTTGGATCAAGAGTAAAAAGAGAATATATTAATATTAATTAAGCCTTCTACTTTGCATAAATTTAAGCTATTATGTGGTTATGCGTAATTATAGATTAGTTTGTGCATTAGAGCAGAATCTCTCAGCTGATGAAGCGCAATTGCATGTTGAGAAAATTGTTCAATACATTAAAGAAAACAATGGTGAGTTAGGCGGAGTTAGAAACTTCGGACTTGCTAAAACAGCTTATGAAATGAATAGAAATGCAAGAGCTCATTATTTTGTTGTAGATTTCAATTTAGATCCATTGAAATTAAAAGACATGAAACGTCTTATAGATATTAATGATAAATTCTTGAGAGATTTAATTGTAAAGCTAGATAAATTTGACAAACCACTTGATAGATTAACTCTAGGAATTGAAGGAAAAGTTAAGGAAAGAAAATCTGAGCTAATGCTTGGAGAATCTGCATTCTTAAATAATTTAAGTCAATTCATAAGTCCATATGGTAAAATACTTTCTAGATATATCATTGGAATTAGCGCCAAACAAATGAGATGTTTGTCTCAAGCAATTAAAAGAGCTAGATACATAGGTTTAATGCCTTTCAGAGTTCAGCAATAACTCATAAATTCATATAATTAAGATTATTTTGTTCCTTTTCTAGATTCATAAATAATTTTTAATTGATTTCATATTTTAAAATTAAATTTTATATAAATAAATTATTTAATACTTTATAAACTTAGCATTTTAATTAAAGGGTTTGTTGTTTTATATCAATAAGATTTTATGAGGTGAATTTCAATAAGTTGCTTTTTATATTTTCAAAGCTTATGATTAAAGTCTTTAAAAATATATAAATTCAAAATCATATGCATGATTAAAAATAATACTCATTAAGCACTTTGATCAAAATGCATAAAAATTAGAAATATATGAAAAGCTTGATATTTTAAATATAGCAAAAGCTTGATTTGCAGTCTTCGCATTATGCATTTAAGGTCATAATGTGGAATTTAATATTATTGAAACAATACTTTAAATTTTGCACGTTGGAGAGATGCTTTAATTTTAAATTTATCAATATATTGCCGATAATGCGCATTAAAAAATTCAAAGTTTAATAATATTTAATTTTTTAAATAACTAAACTAAATTACTAGCCCTTTAAACTCAAAGTGCACTTAATTTATTTCAGCAACTTGCCTACTCTATAAACTTACATCGCAATACATAATTTTATTTCTCAGACTACATAGCTAATTCATAAATTATTAAACCATACGATGCAAAAAACTTTTAAGAAAGGTTTTCACAAAGAAAATTGAGAGTGATTCAAATTATAAATATTTTAAGGAATTGAGAGCGTAAGAATAAATTGAAATTAAAAAAAATCGCATTGCATATGCATAGAAATCTATTTCCATAAATACTATTTCAACATAATTAATGAGTATTTGCATCATTAAGATTTCATAAGTGTCAAATTAACATCTCATTTTTCTATTCAATATTGCAATTCATCGCTTAAATAATCAAGTATATTTCGTGATATTGCTTGTCAAAAAAATGCATTTGTATATTTTAAATCTATTGAAAAATTTATTATTATATTATATTTTACACTGTTAAATTATTAAAATCTCATGTGAATACGCTTTATTAGGACTCATGCAAATATTGACTCATAAAATTATCAATATTTATAAAACAACAAATATGAGCTATTTATCTTAACTACTTAAAATGCTAAATCACTATAAATTTCACAACTAAAATCTGATTCTTTTGAAAATATTCATTAAAATTTAAAATTTCTGAAAAAAATGCATTGTTTTGAAATATTTAACCTAAATATTCACATGAAAACATGACTGATTTGGCAATTATTTTAAAATTGCGCTTTAAATGCAATATTTCCTAATTATTTTGAATTACATTGTAAATTTCATTAATTCTATTATTATCATTTTCGAAATTTCATCATAGTCTTATCATGGTGTTAATTTATATTTCTAATTTCACTAATTTATATTATTATTCTATTTAAAATTTTCTTGTATATATTTAATTGACTCAATTCCTGCGATGCATCCCTGCCCTGCAGATGTAATTGCTTGCCTGTAAACTTGATCAACTACATCTCCAGCAACAAATAATCCAGGAATTTCTGTCTTCACATTGTTCGACGCAACATATCCACTGCTATCAAGCTCAACTAAACCTTTAACCAAATCAGTTTGAGGAGAATGGCCTATGGCAATAAAAATTCCATCTATTTTAAGATTTGTAATTTCTTTTGATATTAAATTCAGCACTTTTGCCTCAGTCACAAGCTTTGGAGATTTGGTTCCAATTACTTCATTCAAAGTGCAATTTAAATGCATCACAATATTTTCTTTTTCAAGCATTCTATTTTGCATAATTTGCTCTGCACGAAAAGTTTCTCTTCTATGTATCACATGAACTTTTGAAGCAATGTTAGAAAGATATATAGCCTCTTCTACTGCTGTGTTACCACCACCAACTACTGCAACTTCAAGATTTCTATAAAATGCACCATCGCATGTTGCGCAAGTAGAGACCCCATATCCTAAATAATCAAATTCACTATCCAATCCTAAATATTTTGCCTTAGCTCCAGTTGCAAGAACAACTGATTTGCAGCTATACAATGCTTTTTCTGATTTTAATTCAATACTTCCTTTGTTTGGATTTATCTTCTCAATAGTTTCATTTTTTAAAAAACATCCAGCGTTTTGAATTTGCTTATGCATTTTTTGCATCAATAATTTAGCATCTTCTTCATCAAATCCTGGATAATTTTCTATGGATGTAGTTGTCATCAATTGACCTTTTGGTTGCGGCCCTTCAAATACCACAACTTTCAGATTAGCTCTAGCGCAATATAATGCAGCACTTATTCCAGCAGGTCCAGAACCTATAATCCCCACATCAAATGATTCAAAAATATTATTATGATTATTCATTTACACTCCATAGATAGTTGAGTTTTCATTTTAGCATAATTGCTTTCAAACGCATAATTAATTGAAAGTTGAAAATCTTGAAATCAGAAACTGCAAACTTCAAATCACAGGAAGAAATAATACAGTCAATATTTTAAAATGATTTTCAAAAAATAATTTTAAAGTAAAATTTTGGAATTTATATCATTGGAATCAGGATTTAGGCTTTGAATTAAAATTAAAAATCCAAACATTAGAGCTATGATGGGGAAATAAGCATATTATGTTGAAAGTAATTTTAAATTCATGTTTGGAATTTTTAAACATACAACAATAGGAATTTTAAATTGAATCCATAGCTATAATCAAGATCATGAATTGGAAATTATTTTAAAGTAAGTAAATTTTGAAGTTTTGCAATTATGAAATTAGAAATTTGAATGCTTGAAATTATGTTGCGATTGAGATTAAATTATAAAATAATATTATTAGATTGATATTGATAATAATTTTAGAATTGTAATTTTTGACTTAGACAAAATAAGATTTTAAAATTAGAAAATCGCAACTTTGAAATTAAAGCAAAAAAAAAAAATAAATTATGACTATCAATTGAGAAATTATACCTAGCAATTAAAATTAAAATATTATAAAGCTTTATTCAAAAAAATGCATAAATTATTATGCAGAATCTTTTTCTTTGTACAGCTCAGATACTTTTTCGCATCTTTCGCATAATTCTTCAATATTCATGAATACTTTCTTGCATCTTGGACACTTATTTCCTGTGGCTTTTTTAGCAAAAATAATGATATTTTGATCTCTCATCTCATCTGTTTTGTTGCTGTCAATTTTACTAATATCAAATTTATCATTCAAATTTAAATTATAAAGTTCAAACTCTTGAATATCATTAAATATTTTCACTGAAGAAACAATGCATATCTCTTTCATAATATTTTCATGAGATTTATCTATATCTTTAGTTATAATTGCAATTTCTGTTTCTAGACTTGAATTGATATCCTTAGCTTCTCTCATATTTTCCAATATTGAAGTAACTGATTTTCTTATTTCTCTCAATTTAGCAATTTCTAATTCTGCATCATTGTTTTTCCATAAAGAATCTAATTCCATAATTTTTTGCTCATGAATTGAATCTTGATTACCCATAGCCTTCCACGCTTCTTCTGTTGCAAAACTCATTGTAGGAGCAAGCCATTTCAACAAACAATCCAAAACATTTTTCAATACTAAACGAACTAATTTTGGAGATTCATCCTTCATGTCATCACAATACAAAACATCTTTCCTTATATCAAAATAAAATGCAGATAAATCAACAGTGCAAAACAAAAATAACTTTCTGATGAATTTGTAAGTTGTAAATTCATTTACTGAACTCTTAAACTCTTCATTCAAAACATACAATTTATTTAATATCCACTTTTCAAGCAAAGGCATTGATTTATAATTTCCTCCAAATTCGAATTGAGTGCTTCCAATCATATATTTAATTGTGTTTCTGAATCTTTTCTCCATATCTTTAACGCGATTAAGATGCTCTAAACTCCACCTCATATCTTCAGTATAATTCTGACTAGAAATCCATAAACGGATCAAATCTGCCCCATTTTTCTCAATAATATCCATAGGGTCTACGCCATTACCAAGGGATTTAGACATCTTTCTTCCATTTTTATCTACAACAAACCCATGTGTAATTAAATTCTTGTATGGAAGTTTTGCAACTTCCCTTGAAGCCTGCAATGCAGAAGATTGAAACCAACCTCTATGCTGATCAGATCCTTCAATATAAACATCAGCAACTTCTCCATCAAGAACATAAGATTGGCTAGCTCCAGATTCAAACCAAACATCTAAAATATCATATACAGGAATGTAATCTGGATACTTTTCAACATACTCATTAGCAATGCTCCACCATTTATCTACTCCATCCTTAGCTAGTCTATTTTGGATTTCATTCAGAATATTTTCATCTTTCAGGATCTCTCCAGTATCCTTGTGATATAAAATAGCTAAAGGCACGCCCCATATTCTCTGCCTAGAAACACACCAATCTCCCCTATTCTCCAACATAGAAACAAATCGCATTTTTCCAAAATCTGGAATCCAATTAACTTGATCTACAACTTCTAAAACATTTTTCTTCATCTGTTTGATATTGATAAACCACTGCGGAGTTACTCTGTAAATCAAAGGCTTTCTAGATCTCCAGGAGTGAGGATAAGAATGCGTAATTTTTGTATGAGATGCAATTATATTCAATTTTTGCAATTCTTCTATAATAATTTCCTCGCTAGCAAAAATATCTTTTCCGCCAATAAGTGAAACATTTTCCTTGTATTTTCCTCGCTCATTTATTAATTCAGGAATTTCCAGATTATATTTCTTGCCTATTATAAAATCCTCTTCACCATGACTTGGAGCAATATGAACAAATCCAGTTCCTTGATCCAAAGAAACATGATGCCCTTCAACAACAGGGACTTCCATTTCAAATCCTAAATCATACATAGGATGTTTGCAGAAAGACTCCTCTAAATCACTTCCATTAATTGTTTCAGCAATATTTTTATCTATCGATGATCTTTTGCAAAATTCATCCAATAAATCTTTTGCAATGATGAGTTTTTCTTCTCCTGTTTTTATGATCACATACTCAAAATCTGCACCATATGCAACTGCTCTATTTGCTGGCAATGTCCATGGAGTTGTGGTCCAAATAACGATTTTAGACCCAATTAAATTCTTATTTTTGCTTTTTGTGATCTCAAATTTTACATCAATAGAATTGCTTTGCTTGTCATAATACTCTACTTCAGCTTCAGCCAACGCAGTTGCTTCAGAACATGACCACATAACTGGCCTAGATCCTCTGTATATTAGTCCATCTGCGACAAATTTATGAAATTCTTTCAAAATTTCTAACTGACTCTTCATGGTTGTATATGGATTTTCAAAATCTCCAATAACTCCCATTTGAACAAATCCATCTTTTTGAACTTTAATCCATTTTGATGCAAAATCTTTGCACATAATCCTGAATTCTTCAACACTTAATTCAGATCTTCTTTTGCCTTCTTTGCGTAATGCAGCTTCAACTGCGGATTCAATTGGCAGTCCATGGCAGTCCCATCCAGGAACATAATCAATTTTATATCCTAACATCGCTTTTCCACGATTAAAGATATCCTTCATTATTTTATTTACTGCATGACCCATATGAGGAGACCCATTTGCAAATGGAGGTCCATCATGCAACAAAAACTTTTCAGCATCACGTTCGTGCAACTTCTTATACAAAGAAATTTTAGACCAAAAATCCAATATTTCTTTATTATCTTTAGATTTAATTGGAAAAGATGTTTTAGGTAACGCAACAAAATATTTCATAATTACATATTACAATCAATAGAGCAATAACTCAAATAAATTACAAAATTATTATATATACCTATTGATCAATCTTGAAATATAGCTTCATATTCCACCAAACTGAAATATTTATCTTGTTTGGAATTTGAAATGCAAACTTATATAAACTTATGATTAATTCATTTTTTAATTTATATGATTCTTTTAAATTCTATGCAATTATTTTAAAGATTTTGAAGCTTTTAAAGAAATCGAGATTTTACAGCAATTTTATTCATTGCAATTCTTCGGATTAAACAGATTAAACAGATTAAACAAAATTTTATTCAGAAATAACTATGCTATTGGGTGTAATTTGCATAATTCTTCAACTTTTAATCTAATTCCACTGCTTTTTTCTCCCTTGCTATCAATTATCTCGATTATATATTTTGCTATTTGCTTACATTCATTCTCATTAAAGCCTCTTGAAGTGCATAATGGAGTCCCGATTCTTATTCCTGAAGTTTCTCTTGGGCTTCTAGTGTCTTTGTAGATCATATTTTTATTTACAATAATCCCTGCATCTGAAAGCCATTTTTCTGCTTCTTTTCCTGAACAATTATCTAATTTTACTATACATAAATGTGTGTCAGTTCCATGGGAAACAATTTGAAATTTCTTGGATAATTCTTCTGTCATCGCTTTGCTATTTAATATCACTTGCTTTGCATAATTTTTAAATTCGTCTGATGAAGCGTCATTAAAACAAATGGATTTTGCGGCAATGATATGCATTAAAGGGCCTCCCTGAATTCCAGGAAACACCCCGCTATTAATCTTCTTAAAAATATTTTCGTGATTTGTTAAAATTATTCCACCTCTAGGCCCTTTAAGTGTTTTGTGTGTAGTTGACGTGACTACATCTGCAAAATTTACGGGATTTGGGTATTCTCCTGCAGCAATTAATCCTGCTACATGAGCCATATCAACTAATAAAATAGCATTTACTTCATCTGCAATTTTCCTAAATCCTTCCCAATCTACAACTCTACTATAAGCTGATGTTCCTGCAATAATCATTTTAGGGCTATGTTCAAGAGCAATCTTCCTTACTTGATTCATATCAATTAACTCATCATCGCTTAATCCATAAGAAATTGAATTGTATATTTTTCCAGAAAAATTTACTTTAGATCCATGTGTCAAATGACCTCCAGAAGATAAATCCATTCCAAGAATTACATCTCCAGGTTTAAGCAAAGCATTAAACACAGCCATATTTGCTTGAGACCCAGAATGCGGTTGTACATTAGCATATTTTGCACCAAATAATTCGCATGCCCTTTTCTGACATAAAATCTCTAACTTATCAGCTATCTCGCATCCTCCATAATATCTTTTCCCAGGATATCCTTCAGCATATTTATTAGTAAAAACAGAGCTTTGAGCATGCCTAACTTGAGTTGAAGCAAGATTTTCTGAAGCGATTAAGGAGATAGTATTATTTTGCTTTTCATGCTCTTGTGCCAACAGAGAATGTGTTTCAAGATCTCGAGAACCATGCAATGTAAAATCATTCATATAACGAATTTTATGAATTATTATAATCTTTATCAAGCAAGTTGCGATAATTTATTTTTTATAATGAATTTATTGCTTATAGCAGTTGAATTATTCTTTTCTTATTTTACAAACTTTTCTTATTTTACAAAGCTAATTTTATTTTAATAACTTATAAGCCAATCTTAATAGTTCAGCATTGAATAACTTATAAACCAATATTGACAGTTCAGAATTTAATAACTTATAAACCAATATTGACAGTTCAGAATTTAATAACTTATAAACCAATATTGACAGTTCAGAATTCATCATGAAATATTTTTTATCTATGCAATAGATGCATAAAATCTATGTTTAAGGATTTTAATATCTATATTTTCAAGTAATTCAATCATTGATGGGCCAAATTTCTTCCCAGTTAATATGCTTCTCATCTTTTTCATAACAATTTTCCCATGCTCTAATTCTCTAATGCTTGCTATAAAATTATTCCAGTCAATATTCATTTTATCAAATTCAAATATTTTTTCATCTATATTCAGTTCTTTAAAATTAATCTTTTCATCTGATACTACGTCGCAATTTTCAAAAATCTTTTTCCAATCTTCTAAATCTTGCTTGAATGAAATTTCACTTTTAATCAATTCCCATTTATCAAAGTTTATTCCAAAATATCCATGAGCTTCATTTTGACTTAAAGATTGAATAAATTTATTTTGTAATTTTAACGCTTCTTTTTTAGACCAACGAATCTGTGAAGAAGAAAATTGAGAATCAGCATATTTGCTCAATTCTTCCATTGTTTTACAAAGATGAAACTCGCTCTTTCCAATAAACAGCATCTGATTTGCAAGGGTCATAGCGGAAAATCCTTCATTTCTTAAATCTTGAATACTTTCATCTTTATTTCTTTTTGACATTCGCTGCCCACCTTTGTTAAGCAAAATAGGCAAATGACCAAATTCTACTTTATGATTAGCAATTCTCTCAAACATGTATATTTGAATTGCTGTGTTGGTCACATGATCTTCACCTCGAAAAATATGAGAAACTTTTTCCTCAATATCATCAATCACGCTAGTAAGCATATAAGTAAATGAACCGTCACTTTTTTGCACAATTGGATCGCTGACTGATTTCAGATTAATAGAAATTTTTCCCCTAATTGCATCATTCCATTCAATTTTTATGCTCGGCAATTCAAATCTCCAATGTGGATTTGTGTCATCTGCTTGCTTTGCATTGAATTTTTTAAACACTGGAGGCTTTTTCTCTTTAGATAATTTCTCTCTCAGTTGGTCAAGCTCTTCTTTTGTTTCATATGCTGGATATACAATCCCTTTTTCTTTACAAATTTCAAGCCATTTTGAATATATTGCATTTCTTTCTGATTGAAATATTTCTTTATCAAATTTAATATTCATCCATTCAAGATCTGTTCTAATTGCTTTAATATATTCCTCTTCAACTCTATCCGTATCATCAAAACGTAATATGAATTTTCCTTTATTATTCATGGACCATAAATATGACAATAAAGCTGTTCTAACATTTCCCAAATGTAATAATCCAGTTGGGCTTGGGGCAAATCTAGTGCATAACATATACTAATCGTAAAATTCTATATAATATATTGCAATAACATATCTCATATATTGCAATAATATGTCTCGCATATTGTGATCATGCATCTTGCGCGTTTCAATAATACGCTTTCTATTATTCAGATATTGTGTAAAATTTACATATGAATTTAATAAGTCTCAGTAATTTCAAAAAATTTTTATTGATAAACTTAGATCAAATTGACAGTACTCAAATTATTGCTAAAGATATTATTCATGAAAAATATAACGAAGAAATTAATCTTGAATCTATATTAAATGAAAATAAATTTATTGCAATTAAAGCAAAAAAACAAAATGATGGGCGAGGACAATATGGACGCTCATGGCATTCTCCTGAAGGCAATTTATACCTTAGCTGCATAGTAAAATTAAAAAAATGCAATGTTATAAATCTTACTCAAATATTCACTATTTTAATTCATGATATTTTGCAAAATTACAATGTTGAGATAAGTGTAAAGTGGATTAATGATATTTTATATAATAATAAGAAAATGGGCGGCGTGATATGTGATTTACATAAATACAAAGAGCATCAATTGGCTGTTATTGGGATTGGGATTAATGTAAATATTGCCCATGCTGAAAATTCAATTTGCTTGAAAGATATTTTGAAGCACGAAATAGATATAGAGAAGTTGACTGAAGATATTTGTGATGAAATATTGACTTATTTGGATAATTTTCTTAATCATGGAATTAATTTCTTTCTCAAAAAACTCAATAAATATTCTGCATATTTAAATCAGGAAATTACTCTTCATATTGAAAATCAAGAAATTGAAGGAATATTTAAAGGTTATGATAAAAATGGAATGATAATTATTGAATCGAATAATGAAAGAAGAACTTTTCATAAAGGAAGATTAAGATTAAAGGATAATTTAAGTTATAAATTATAGAAAATTATTGCAAAAATATAGAAATTATAGAAAATTATTGCAAAAACAATCAAAAAATCGCTTCTTATGAATTATTTTTAACGAAATTATTGTAATATTCCAAAAGATTTTCTATTGGCTTTGGATTGCTGAAAGAAAAGGAAGAGAGATTCTCGTTATTATTCATATATGCATTAGTCCATTCTACGCTTTTTCTCTCTATTTTTGAGTATACATCTTTAAGTAATCTAAAAAACAAATCCAACTCCTCGAGTTTTGCAAAATTAGCAGGCGTGTCACTTCCATTATCAGCATTAAGCACAAAAGGAAAATCCAACAATCCTTTTCTAAAATAATCTCCACGTATAAATGCTTCCTTATTTAAATCTAAAAGATCTACATGATCTCCTACAATTATTAGCTCTTTTGGCAGTATGGCAATATATTCCAATTGTATAATATTCCTTAGCAATAAATGTTGCTGCATATCTATCGATACACTTAAAATATTGATACGATCATGTCTCATTTCTTTGCTAAAATTCATGCGTTTATAATCTTCTTTTTTTCCTAAATCATCTAATTCATTATCATTATCACTATAACAAAAGCAAAAGTTGGTATTAATGCCATCTTGAAAACAATCATTGATGATTTTATGTTCTATTCCATAATCATTTGCACCTAATAGTTCATATGCTAACTCAACCTCTAATTCATCAAAAGTAAGACCAAATTCAGATTGAAGTTCATCTGAATCTACGAGGTGATTATAAAGCGTACAAGCAGGAAGGTATAGATCACATTCAAATGCATGAATGTGTAATCTGGAAATTGCAATTCCAGATGGTATAATATTCATTTCACTAAATCCATTTATTCCTATCTCCAACTTTTCAATAGGAGCATTAAAAATAATTGATAATAGAAAATGTGGAATACTTTTTGATATATCTAAAGCTCCTACACTTTCTCCACTTATTGCATAACCTCCATTATAACCTTCTGATATTATGTTCCAGACTTCGCCTGGCTCTCCGTCAAGAATTCCTTCCATTTTACTGCAAGATATTTCATCCATGATTTGCTTTCCTAGATGTTGATCAATGCCACCTTTTATAGCATCTTCACTGATATCCATGTGAAGTAGCTTAAATGCATTTGCTTGAGTGCAATTGCTCATCCTTACATCATCAGTGTTATATAGTTTAGATTTTAATTCATAAGTTACAGATAAAAACATCATAATAGCATTTATGTTTATCGTATTAGTTCCTGGTTGGCATAGATCTTTAAATGAACTTAATGCAGATTCTCTAGCTTTGGAATATTCCATTACTTCAAAAGTACAATTAATATTAGACATACTTGCTAAAATAGCGCATGACAATATAGTGCTTTGCAGTTTGTTTAACATGATTTATTTATTAATTCAATTTAAAAAATTAGTCAAGGAAATCTGAATATTTTGATTTATATTTTTGATTATTGAGGCTGATTTCTTTCTTTTTTTGTATAATTTATATTAAAATGCTTAAATTTACATAGCATAATAATAAATCTGTTGGAAAAATTCCTATATAGCAGTAAGATAGTAGTGTGAACAATAATTACAGCGCAGATTCGATACAGGTTTTAAAAGGCCTTGAAGCAGTTCGTAAACGTCCGGGAATGTATATTGGAGATACTGATGATGGGCATGGATTGCATCATATGGTTTATGAAATTGTAGATAACTCTATTGATGAAGCATTAGCTGGTTATTGTAAAAATGTTACGGTTATTTTGCATAAAGACGGATCTGTCTCTGTTCAAGATGACGGTAGAGGAATTCCAGTTGATCAGCATAAGGGAGAAAAGATGTCTGCTGCTGAGGTCATTATGACCCAATTGCATGCTGGTGGTAAATTTTCTCAAAATACTTATAAAATTTCTGGTGGATTACATGGAGTTGGTGCATCTGTAGTTAATGCGCTATCACAATGGATGGTTGTGACTATAGGCAGAGATGGAAATGAACATATCATTGAATTTAACAGAGGAAAAACAGTAAAGCCTTTACATGTGTCTGGCCCATCAAAGAAAACAGGAACAAAAATACATTTCTTCCCTGATGATGAAATTTTTAGTGAAATTATTTTTGTAAAAAAAGAATTAGCTAATAGATTTCAAGAGTTAGTATTTTTGAATCCAGGCGTTAGAGTTGCATTAATTGATCAAAGGGCAGAAGAAATCACTGAGGATATATTTTTCGATGAAGGCGGAGTATCTTCATTTGTTAAGTTTCTTGCAAAAAGAAAAAAGCCTTTGCATGATGAAATAATAAGCATCAAGCAAGATGGCGATGAAGTGTCTATGAGATGCGCGATAATGTGGACTGACAGCTACCATGAATCTTCTTTGTTTTTTACAAACACAATCCCACAGCGTGATGGAGGAACTCATACAATGGGTTTCAGGAGCGGACTAACTAGAGCTGTTCAAAATTATTTGAAAGAAAATGGATCAAAAACGCAACAAAAAGTTAGCATTACTGGTGATGATGTTAGAGAAGGTGTTGTATGTGTGCTTTCTGTTAATGTAGTAGATCCTAAATTCTCATCTCAAACCAAGGAAAAGCTTGTTTCATCACATGTAAGAACAGCTGTGGAGCATGCTATTTATGCAAAAGTGAGCGAATGGTTTGAAGAGAGACCTCAAGTTGCGAAAACAATCATTCCAAGAATTTTAAGTGCAGCATCAGCTAGAGAGGCTGCAAGAAAAGCTCGTGATATGAGCAGAAAACAAAAAACAGGGATTGATTTCCAAGTTCTTAAAAAACTTGCAGGATGCTCTGAAAAAGACCCAGCAAAATGTGAATTATTCTTGGTAGAGGGTGATAGCGCTGGTGGTTCTGCTAAGCAGGCCAGAAATAGATTTGTGCAAGCTGTTTTGCCTTTAAGAGGAAAAATATTGAATGTAGAAAAGGCAAGATTTGATAAAATGCTTAGCTCCGCTGCAATAACTACTTTAATTTCTGCGTTAGGAACAAGCATTGGAGAAGATTTTGATATAGATAAAATAAAGTATCACAAAGTCATTATCATGACTGATGCTGATGTTGATGGAAAGCATATTTTAGCTTTGCTATTAACATTTTTCTTCAGGTATATGAAGCCTATGATTGATAGAGGGTATTTATATATAGCTCAACCTCCATTGTATGGAATTAAAAGGCAAGGTAAATTTACATATGTTCGTGATGAAGATGCTTTGAATTCTTATATTTTGAGAATCTTATCTGATAAAGAATTTAAGCAAGGGGATTATGTTTTAACAGGACATGAATTAAATGATTATTTGCAAGATATTTTTAACATTAAGAAAATTCTTAAGAATAAATCTCCAATTATGCAAATGCTTCTTGCTGCAAAAATATTTGATGGTGAGAAAATTGAACAAGATGTTCATGGAGCTCGTTTAGTAGAATATTTGGATAGCGAAAAATGGACAGTGCAATTTTCAGAACATGAATGGAGTTTGGAATGGAATGACAATGGAGTTTCTGAGGTAACAAAATTCGACATTAAATCTATTGGAGGTGGTGATTTCCAACATTTATCTAAATTTACTAATAAATGGTCTAAAATTTGGACAGAGGATCCAGTAAAATTCTATGATTCATGTTTAACTATGGGAAGAAAAGGGTTAACAATACAAAGATACAAAGGTCTTGGAGAAATGAATCCTGAAGATTTAAGTGAAACGGCTATGAAATCATATGTTCAGGTAACAGTTGATCACATTGATGAAGCAGATAAGATTTGCATAGATTTGATGGGTGAAAGTGTTGAAGAAAGACGTATATTTATTGAGAAAAACGCAGTATACGCTGAACTTGATAGCTAACACTTCTGCAATTTAATAAATTTCTCAAGAGCAAATCTTCTCAAAGGATTTTTTGTATTTAAAAAATTTGATTTATAAATTATGAAAGTTATGAAAAATTCTATTAAACATTTTTGCATCTTATACAAATATACTGCTTTAAGAATGTAAAATTAATTGCTATAAATAAATCATGTTAAACAAACTGCAAAGCACTATATTGTCATGCGCTATTTTAGCAAGTATGTCTAATATTAATTGCACTTTTGAAGTGATGGAATATTCCAAAGCTAGAGAATCTGCATTAAGTTCATTTAAAGATCTATGCCAACCAGGAACTAATACGATAAACATAAATGCTATTATGATGTTTTTATCTGTAACTTATGAATTAAAATCTAAACTATATAACACTGATGATGTAAGGATGAGCAATTGCACTCAAGCAAATGCATTTAAGCTACTTCACATGGATATCAGTGAAGATGCTATAAAAGGTGGCATTGATCAACATCTAGGAAAGCAAATCATGGATGAAATATCTTGCAGTAAAATGGAAGGAATTCTTGACGGAGAGCCAGGCGAAGTCTGGAACATAATATCAGAAGGTTACAATGGAGGTTATGCAATAAGTGGAGAAAGTGTAGGAGCTTTAGATATATCAAAAAGTATTCCTCATTTTCTATTATCAATTATTTTTAATGCTCCTATTGAAAAGTTGGAGATAGGAATAAATGGATTTAGTGAAATGAATATTATACCATCTGGCATGAAAATTGATACTTTGAAAATTGATTATAAATTTCGAAATGATGATTACGATGATTATATATGTCGCAACATTGGCAAAAGATTTAGAAAACTTGGCAGTGATGGAGCATCAGCAGTAGTTGGTGAACCTGGCATATGTGATTATGAAAAGTATCTGAAAATTGCATTGAAGATTGCAAATGCCAAAACTACAGTAAATTTTTTAATCTCAGCAAAGAAGAGCAAGAAATTTACAAACACATAAATTTGGCGAAATGAGACATGATAGAATCAACGTAACAAGGTTGCTAATGGAAGATTATAGTTATTTGCTCTTAAGAAATCTTATACAATTGAAACTAATAAACACATTGCTAAAAGAGCTAATGCTAATTATTACAGGAGGAGATATCGATTTGCTAGACTTAAGCAAAGAGAAATTCTTAGAAGGGAGATATTTTATAAATTCTCTAGGATGCGCTCCTGTTTTCTTTTCTACTAAACCTACCTCTAGTAGAGAATGCTGCAAATTTGACATTAGAATTGCAACATTTGAAGATTTAAATTCCTTTTCTAGATTTCTTAAAGATGTATATTTAAGTTCAAATACAGTGGAACGTGAGCATAGTATATTAAGAAATCCAAAACCAATAGAAAATCTTTTGGAATATACAAAAAATTCAAAAAGAAATTCATAATTTCAAGTTCTCAAAAGGCTTGCAGAATGCTCTGAAAAAGATCCAGCAAAATGTGAATTATTCTTGGTATATAGCGCTGGTGACTCCGCTAAAAGCAGGCCAGAAATAGATTTGTAAAAGCTGTTTTGCCTTTAGAAGTATATTTTATTTATGAAGGCTGATCCGCCAATATGAACAACTTTATAGTCCATTTAAATAATTATATATAGAAATAGTTTATTTGTTTTTTTGATAAATAACTTTATGATATTTTCTTTAAATTATATAATATTCAAAACTTTTCTCATGTAATTCCTCATAAAATTAACATGCATAGATTCTTTGTTGGCAATTATTATTTGAATAAGTTTGGCAAAAACGAATAAATCAAAGGAATGATTTCAGTAATTTGAAGAAAATCTTTTACAATTCAGGCTAATTTCATTAATTTTCAGAATTCAATTCACTATGAACATTCTTCTCTTTCATAGAAAAAATCACTTTTTCTAGAGTATCTGGATTTGTAACAAAAATTTCATTTAAGCCATGAACTGTTAATTTTGAACGATGATCTGTAATTCTATTTTGTGGGAAATTATAAGTTCTAATTCTTTCTGATCTATCTCCAGATCCAACTTGCGTCTTTCTATGATCTGCCATTTCCTTGTGTTGCTTCTGTTCAATTGCATCGCGTAATCTTGTTTTCAATACTTTCATGCCTCTTTCTCTATTCTTATGTTGAGATTTCTCATCTTGCATGCACACAACAATTTGATCCACATCTGGAGAAGAATATGTCAATCTCACCGCACTATCTGTAGTATTCACAGATTGACCTCCAGGCCCACTAGAGCGATAAACGTCCATTCTTAAATGCTCATGTTTAATCTCAACTTCAATATCTTCTTTTTCTTCTAGAGCAGCAACCGTTGCTGTGGAAGTGTGAATTCTTCCACTAGATTCTGTTTGAGGGACTCTTTGAACTCTATGCACTCCTGATTCATATTGCATAATATCGTAAGCATTTTCACCTTTAATATACAAAACAGCTTCCTTAAGCCCTTTAACTTCTGTAATATTTTTTGACATAATTTCAATCGACCAATTTTTATGTTGCGAATATCTAATATACATCTCTAACAATATATATGCGAATAACCCTGCTTCGTCTCCACCAGCGCCTGGGCGAATTTCCAACATAAGTGATTGCATTTTTGATTTATCTTTCAAATCAACAAATTCTTTATGAAGGATTTCAATTGCATTTTCTGCTTCTTTCTTTTGATCAAAAAGCCATTGTTCCTTAGATTCAACAATCATGGCAGAAATTTCTTCTAAATCGAAATGTAAATCTTCTAATTTCTGCGCTATTTCATATTCTTTTGAAATATTTCCTAAATCTTTAGATTTCTGCAATAAATCTTCCTTAGATATATTTATATCCTGTAATTCTTTCTCTAAAACTTTATATTTTCTAACAATCTCTTTCCACCACATAATCAATCCTTCAAAATCATTCTTTGGTCAATATAATTCAACATATCATCTATAGCAATTTTATCCTGTTCTCCAGTTATGCAATTTTTTATTTTAACAACATTGTTTTGTCTTTCTTCTGTTCCACAAAAAACAATATATTTTGGATCTAGTTTTCCTAATTTCTTCAATGATTTCTTAAAATCATTAAATAACGCGAAAGTTTTATACTTATTTCTAAGTAAATTAACAATATTCAATGTATAATCATGCTCATCTATTGAAACAACAATAATTTTACTATCATCTTGCTCAAATTTCACATCCATCATAAGAATTCTTTCAAGCCCAAATGACCATCCAATCCCAGAAATATCAGGCCCTCCCATTTTCTTTACAAGTCCTGAATATGCTCCACCACCTAAAATTGACATCCCTAAATCATTATTTTCTATCTCGAAAATAGTATGATTATAATAATCTAAACCACGAACTAAATAATCATCTAGTTCAAAATTAACATTCAATTTTTTCAAACCACTGCAAACTATGTCAAATCTTTTAATATCATCATCACTCATGCAATCTCTAATCTTTGGAATATCATATTTTTGCTTATCTGCATTTGTCATTTTATCTAAAGCGCGCATAGGATTAGATTCATCATGAAATATGTTATTTTCAGTAAGATATTTTTTCAAAACTTCATTATAAGAAGCAATAGTTTCGAAGCTACCCAAAGAATTCATTTTAACTTTTATGCTCACGCCAATTTCTTGCAAAAATTTCACAGCGCTATAAATTACATCAATATCAGTATATGGATTATCGTCAAAAACTTCACACCCAAGTTGAGTAAATTCTCTGTAACGTCCTTTTTGAGGCCTATTATGTCTAAATGTTTTTCCAAAATATGACACTCTTTTGTCATATATATCACCAGATTCAATTAAAGATCTCACCACAGATGTAGTAAACTCAGGTCTTAAAACTATATCTAAATCTTGCTTATCTTTAGAAACAGCAAAAAACATTTCCTTTTGCATTATTTCTGAACTAGATCCAACAGTTCGAACAAAAAATTCACATCGCTCTAAAATAGAAGGCTCTATCATGTCAAATCCACATGAATTCATTGTTTTAGAAAATTTATCAATAACATATTTCCTAAGATTATAATTATCTATCCAATCAATTGTGCCTTTAACATTCATATGCTCTTAAGATAACATTTTTGCACAGAAATAGTTATCTAGCATACCAATCTCCAACTCGATTCTTAAATTTTAAACTCAATTCCAGCGCTAAGCAAAAAACATTTAATTCCAGCGCTAAGCAAAAAACTTTTCAGAGAGTGAATCCCAAAGAATAAAATCAAAATCACCCCAATAAATATAATCTAATAAATATCAATGAATTTCTTGAATTTCATATTAAAAGATTGAATTACAAATCAATTTCTCAAACTGAATTAAAAATCAATTTCTCATTAAAATAGACCTAAGAAGCCATATAAAAATTTCATCATTTGGTACATATTTATGAGACCACAACTCTAAATGCTTACACATTGCAGATTTTGCATCATCATTCCTGTAGTTGTAAAAATGCTGCAAATATCTAATCCAAGACCAAGGGTTTTCCATAATTGACCAAAATTCATTTAAAGATTTATCGTCATTTTTCTTAATCAAGCTCATTTGATTTGTTTCATGAGTAGACATATTGCTAACCGCGTTTGGATCAATTAGATTTATCTTATTTGCAAAATGAAGATCATGTAAATTTTTCACCCAAAATAAATCATCTATACTATTAAACTTATAATCCAATCTTTTGATATGAAATTCAAGAAATTTATTTACATTCACTAAATCGCAATTAATTTCAGCAATTAAATCATGATTCGGAATATCTACAGGCTTTTTATCAAGCAAAATAATACATTTTCTCTGCCACTGCGTAATATCTTGCTTAAAAACCTCTTTAAAATCTTTTGGAGACATTTTTATCTTTAAGTCTGGCTCAGGAATAAGTGAATTTTGAAGTAAATTGAAATTTTTAAATTCCTTGCAATCTACAACTGCTCCACTAAATTCATCAAACAAACTATATGCAATTTCTTCATGTTTTCCATATATAACAATGCAATTGTATTTATTAATAATATGAAATGGATCAATTAATACATTAAATTTTCCACTAGACATTATTCTTTTCTCCATTTTATTCCATCTTTTGAATCTTCGATAATAATTCCCATTTGCTTTAATTGATCTCTAATTTGATCTGACAAATTATAATCTTTATTTTTTCTTGCCTCTTCTCTTTTTTGCACTAAACCTTCAATCAAATCATTATCAATGCTACCTGCATCATTAAAATGAATTCCAAGAATTTCACATGATTTTTTCGCACTTCCTAAATCTTCATTATTTTTAATAATTTCGCTAATTTTTTTAATAGCCAAAGGAGTATTTATATCATCAGCTAGCGCATTATAAACAGAGCTGAGAATTGTATTTCCTATCTCAATTTCTGACAAACTTCTCTTCCATTTTGCATATATATTTCCAGCTTCTTCCAGCCCATCTTCGCTCCAATTCATAGGATGTCTGTAATGCGACATAAGTAAAAATAATCGAATAACCATTGGATTGTATTTTTCAAGCAACTTTTTCAAATCCAAAGCATTGCTTGAACTTTTAGACATTTTATTATTATCTATATTTACAAAATGATTGTGAATCCAATACTTAGCACAATCAACATTGCAAAGACCGTATCCTTGAGCTCTTTCATTTGTATGATGAGGGAAAATTAAATCTTGACCCCCACAATGAATGTCAAATGGAAATCCAAGTATCTCTTTGCTCATGGAAGTGCACTCAATATGCCACCCTGGCCTACCATTTCCCCATGGACTACTCCAAAATACATCATTAGATGGCTTCCAAAGAACAAAATCATTTTCATGCTTTTTGATTGATGTCAATTCAATCCTAGCTCCAGATTCAGAGTTCATATTCTTACAAAAAGCTCTATAATCATCATATTTTGTTGAGTCAAACAAAACATTCCCATCTGCAACATATGCAAATCCATTTTCAATTAATTTTTCTATATCTTGAATCATATTATGTATATATTCAGTAGCTTTAGGCTCGTAAGTTGGATTTAAAACATTCAGTTTTTCTGAATCAAATTTAAAACTTTCATGAACTTCATTTGTAAGGCTTTTGTGTGGAATATTTCTCAATTTAGATTCGCTAATAATTTTATCATCTATATCGGTCAAATTTCTGACATAAATAACTTTTGGGTAAATTTGCTGCATAAATCTAAACAATACATCAAAAATAATAAATGATCTAAAATTCCCTACATGAGGAGATTTATATATTGTTGGGCCACAGGCATAAATTTTCACACATTTATCATCAAAAGGAATAAATTCCTCTTTTTTAGACATCAAACTATTAAATAATTTGATTTTATCCAATTGAATTTCTGTTTTTTTATGAATCATTTGTTTAATTTTACTCGCTTTATTAATATATTTATATAATTAATTTAAATAATCAGATCAATCGCATTTCTTTGCATTTTTACTGATATCATTTGAGCCTTCATTCTCGCTCTTTGAATCTTCACTTCTTAATTTTCCTTCGCTTAAATCTGGAATAGCAATTTGAATTACTTCATCTACATATTCGCATAGATGAAAATTAATGCTTTTCTTTACATAAGAAGGAACTTCTTCTAAATCTTTTTCGTTCTTTTTAGGCAAAACAATATTTTCAATTCCAGATCTATGAGCTGCCAAAACTTTTTCCTTCACCCCTCCAATAGGCAATACTCTTCCTCTCAAGCTAATTTCACCTGTCATAGCCAAATTTCTTTTTACATTTTTCTTCAATAAAGCAGACATAATTGAACAACACATTGCAACTCCAGCAGATGGACCATCTTTAGGAATTGCCCCTTCAGGCACATGAACATGAACATCTGTTTTATTTAATAACGCAATATCAATATTATATTTATTTGCTTGAGATTTAATAAAAGTCATTGCTGCTTGAATAGACTCCTTCATTACATCTCCTAAATGACCCGTGCTAACTATTTTCCCTGTTCCGCTAAAAGCAGAAGATTCAATGTACAGAATATCTCCACCCATTTCGGTCCAAGCCATTCCTGTGCAAACACCTATTCTATCTTCTAACTCAGCTTTATCAGAGGAATATTTTTGCATTCCAAGTAATTTATACAAACTATTTTTAGAAACATGAATCTTTTCTTTCTCTTTGCTTACAATCATTTTTACTGTTTTTCGACAAATATTTGCTATTTCTCTCTCTAAGTTTCTAACGCCAGCTTCTCTTGTGTATTTTGATATCAATTCATGCAAAGATTCTCTTGAAAAAGATAATTCTCCATTTTTTAATCCATGCAATTTCTTTTGCCTTGCAATCAAATGCTTCTCAGCAATATGCACTTTTTCCATCTCTGTGTATCCAGAAATTCTTATAATTTCCAAACGATCAACTAAAGCTGGAGGTAAATTCAAACTATTCGTAGTAGCAACAAATAAAACATCAGATAAGTCATATCCTAAATCTAAATAATTATCTTGGAAGGCGTGATTTTGCTCTGGATCCAACACTTCCAATAATGCAGCTGCAGGATCTCCTTTAACGTCATGTCCAACCTTACCAATTTCATCCAATAAAATCAGAGGATTTGATACTTTTGCTTTTTTAATTGCTTGAATAATTTTTCCAGGCATAGCTCCAATATATGTTCTTCTATGACCTCTTATTTCTGCTTCATCATGAACCCCTCCAAGAGAAATCCTTACAAAAGGCCTTCCCATTGCCTTTGCGATAGACTTTGCAACAGAAGTTTTTCCAACTCCTGGAGGTCCAAATAAACACATAATCGAGCTTTTGCTCTTCTTAACTCTCATTTGAACAGCTAATAATTCATAAATTCTTTCTTTAATTTTCTCTAATCCATAGTGATCGTTATCTAAAATTTCTTTAGATTTAGCAAAATTTTTATTTAAAACAGAAAATTTCCTCCACGGAAGCTCCATAATACAATCAATGTAACCCTTAACAATTGAAGATTCAGCAGACATAGCGCTCATTAATTTCAATTTTTTAATCTCTGATTCAATTCTTTCTTTCACTTCAGCGGGAGCATTTAGTTTATCTAGCTTGCTCTTAATTTCATCTATAGGATCTTCTTCTCCATCATTTAATTCTTTTTGAATAGCTTTCATTTGCTCTTGTAATAAATAACTCTTTTGATGCTCATCAATTTGTTTTTTAATTCTATCTCTAATACTTGTCTCAGTTTCTAAGATTTGCAGTTCTAGTTCAATCATTTCAATCAACTTACTTAACTTAGAACTCAGCTTAGTTTCTTCTAATATATCTTGTTTTTCACTATTTTTAATTGAAAGATTGCTTGCAACTAAATTAGAGCCCTTATCAATATCAGATGTATTCTCAACTTCAGCAATTAGCTCAGTAGAATTTCTCTCAATTTTCTTGATATATTTTACAAAAGATTTTGCCAAAGCTCTAAATAATGCAGCATGCTTCTCATTATCTTCATCTTCATTAGGCAATTCCACATAATCAGCAACCATAAATGGCCTATCTTGTGTATATTCATTTAATTGAACTCTTTTTTCACCTTCAATCATAATTTTGATTGTTCCATCAGCTAATTGCACATGCTGTATAATTCTACATAATGTACCAATTTTATATAAATCTTTTGGAAAAGGATCATCTTTAGTTAAATCTTTTTGCGCAACTAAAATTATATGGCTATTGCTCTTATCTTCAATAATAATCCTTGAAATATCTCTTGCAATAAATACAGGCAAAATCATATTTGGGAAAATAACCATATTTTGCAAAGGCAAAACTGGAGCTTGTTCAATTTTTAAAGCGAAATCATCATTCATTAATTATAGTTTAGGCAATTACAAGTCGATAAGCAACATAAAACGCATAAAATATTTAATTTAAATTACAACGAAAAGGAATTCAATTATTGATGAAAGAATTTGATTAAAATGCGTGATTTAATAGGGATAATTTATCAAATTATTTATTTCTTGATGCTAATAAAGATAAAACTAAACCAATAGAGCTAAGACAAATAACCCAAAATTGCATCGGAAGCTCTAAAAATGTATTTTGCTCTAAGCATGATCCACCCTCAACACAACACCATGAAGGCTCTATTCCATTTATGTAAAAATATAAAGCTACATTTCCAAAGGCGAAATTTCCTAATAACAAAATAGTTGAAATATATATGTATGCATGTCTAAATAAGCTCAACCATGAAAAAATTAAAGCTCCAAAGAAAGTTAATCTAGAAATAACACAAAACATGCATGGATGAATCCCTCCATACTTAATCAACAAAAATGAAAAGGCTAAAATTCCTATTAAAAAGAAATTTAATATATGTTTAATTCTCATGACACATATTACATAAATTATATAAAAAATAAAATCTATTTAAATTAAGAAAATAATAAGCGAATTATCTAAATTAGACGAACAAACTTAAACGTAGTGCAAGTTTATCAAGCAAACGAAGTGAAGTAGAAATAAACTTAAACGTAATAAAATAAAATTCGAGTTAAGCTAATTTGCAAGATAAATATTTGAGTTTAGATAAAATCTAATCTTTTTCTTAGTTTTCTAATTCCGAAAACCCAACACAATAAAGTAAAAATAATCAGAACAGGCAAAGATATCCATATATTAATAAAATCTCCCGACCCTAATACAACATATCTCATCGCTTCATTTGCATAAGTATAAGGACTGCATAATGCAATATATCCAAGAATAGGAGATATAGATTTAGCTATAGCATAAGAAAATTGAAATCCTCCTATAATCCACATAGGAAATAAAATTCTCATTAATGTATTTCCAATTTTCATCATATTTTTTGTATATGCCGCTAAGAAAAATGAAAAGGTTCCAAAAAAACCTCCAATAACTGTTAAGGTAAGAAAAAATAATCCGAAATTTATATTTTTCAAAATTATATGCTTAAACAAAACTATTCTTAAAATGAATAATGAAAAAGTTCCAAAAAGCACTCCATTAAAAACAAAAGACAAAACCATCTTAAGAAAAATCAAACTATTTGCTATAGGTAGAGTGAAATAATACTGAATATGCTTTTCCCCTTCTAAATCACTTAATAATCTAAAGATGCTTCTGTAGGATTCAAATCCAACAACACTTACAATCAAGCTTGCAGCCTGAAGAGATGCAAACGAACTAGAAGTTCCAAAAGCTTTAAAAATATATCCAGATACTAATGCTATAAGCGTGCAAAATATAGCATTGTTAATTAAGCTATCTGTCATGTTTCTAACAATAATCATGCACTCCATTTGGATCAATCTTAAAAATGTAATCATATTCCGTCTTCTCCTATTTTAACCATAATTTCTTCCAGGTTTCCCTCTTTTTTAGATTTTAACTCATCCAATTTTCCTAAGAATTGCATTTCTCCATTATGCAAAATACATATTCTATCTGATAAATATTCAACCTCATCCATGTAATGCGTTGTAAGAAGAACAGAAATTCCTTCTTTTTTAAGATTCAATATAATATCCCATAAATTTTTCCTAACATTTGGATCTAGGCCAAGTGTAGGTTCATCAAAAATAACTAGTTTAGGATTATGCATTAATGCCCTAGCAATCGCGACTCGTTGCTTGTACCCACCAGACAAAACTGCAGGATAAGAATCTTCATATTTCCCCAACATTAATTTTTCAGATAATGAATTAAATTTATCTACAGATTCATCGTATGTAAAACCAAAAAATAATCCATCATTAATAAGATTCTCTTTTACAGTAATTCTATTATCTAAATTCAATTTTTGCGGACATAGGCCAATTAATCTCTTATATTCTGAAAGGTTTTTATAAATTGGTTTATCATTATGCATAATGCTTCCTGAAGTTGCTGGAATTAATCCTGCAATAATGGAAGATAAAGTTGTTTTACCAGATCCATTCACTCCAATTAATCCCAAAATCTCACCTTGTCTTATAGTTAGTGAAATATTTTTGAGAGCATGTATGTTGTTCTTATAAACCTTGCATACATCACTGACTTGATATACAGTACTCATATTAATAATCTAGTTACTTATATGAAAATTGTAAAGAAAATCAAAAATATTTTATGTGTCTGTCTGATCATATTAGAGATATCATATACAATATTATTATCTATAGCTAAGTCTTATTTTTCTTTTGTTAAAATAATAATAAACCATTCTCAAATCGAAACAATGCTGAAATTTAACGCTATTCATCTATCAAATGCCTCTCAATCTGCGCTTGCAATATGGATCACGCTAACTCCAGGAACAATAGCATTCATAGAAAATAATGAAATTATTGTTCATTCTGCATGTGGCAATACATCTGATGAAATCAATATAATGATCGATCAATTAAATAATTGGGTTAGTAAAATTCATAAATTAACAAATTAGTTGAATAAAATTTATTATTAAAAATAAATATAACAAATCAATTGAATGGATTTTTATCATTCAAGATCAATAAATTCTTTTCCAAAAAGTATATTGAATAAATACAGACATCAGAGAAGCAGATATAGCGGTAAAATACATTGCAAAAAATCCTATATTAGATCCAATCCACGCTCCAATAATGAGCCAAATAACAACATACAATAATCTTAATAATAAAATTGGCCAAATCAAATAATTAGTAATTTCATTTGCAAAATACAAAGAAAATAACAAGCAAAAAGCAACTCCTATGCTATAGAAACTAACAAGAGCAGAGAGAGCCAATGATTCTAATATAATAAATCTCATATATTAAATATAGATACAATCAATTTAAAACAAATAAAATTTTATACTATATTTTGCATATTATTCAGTATTTCTTTTTATTTTATTTAATAATGAAGTCTAGAATAAATCCAATGGAGAATATATGAAAACATTAAGCAGTAAAGATTTATCATATTTTAAAGTGAAATTAGAAGAAATGGAAAGAGAGCTCATCTATGAAATCTCAAACAGAATTTCTAAATATAAAAAAGAAAAAAGTTCAGAAGAGCTGGAAAATATATCCAATAGCTTGAACGATGAAGTTCTGATGGAAGAGCAAAGAAAATCTCAAAAAATGCTAAAGGAAGTACAGCTTGCATTAATTAGAATGCAGAATGGCGTATATGGAATTTGTCCAAAAACTAAAAAAACAATAAGTTTAAAACGTCTCATTGCAAACCCTACTGCGATATGCAACATAGAAGCTCCACAAAAACCTGAAAAAAACTTTACATATCCACGATATTTCAATAATATTTAATCATGAATATATCCAATATTTCTATAGATTTCCAACATGCCATTGGAGATTATGATATTAGAGGATGCGTTAATGAACATTTTGGCCCAGATCAAGCTTATTTGATAGGATTATCGTTTGGATCCATATTGCAATGCCAAGGCGGCAAAACTGTTGCTGTTGGATATGATAGAAGACCATCATCTATAGAGTTTAATGAAAAGTACATCGAAGGATTATTAGATTCTGGAGTTAATGTTGTCAGTGTAGGAAGAGCATCAACGGCATATACAGCATTGGCATATAAATTCCTAGGAACTGATGCATCTACAATGATTACAGCTTCTCATAATCCAATAAGATACAATGGATTTAAATTTTACATGAAAGGAAAAAACTTTTATGGTCAAGATTTAATTGAGCTGTACGACAGAATTAAAAATAATGTGTTTTACAAAGGAAAAGGAACAAGGTCCTATAAAAACTTTATGGAAGAATACATTCATTATCTTTTTCAGCATATGAATATAGAAAATACTAATGTGGTTTGGGATGCAGGACATGGAGTTGCTGGAGACATGCTTGAACATTGCGCCAAATATCTTCCTGAATCTCATTCCTTTTCCAGAATTGAAGAAAATACAGAATGTAAAGATTTTGACAATACAAAACCTGAATTTTTAAATTATACATGCAAAACAATTGCAAATAAAAAAGGATATATATCACTAGCTTTTGATGGAGATGCGGACAGAATGGTTGTTGTGGACGAAAACCAAAAAGCATGGAGCGGAGATGAGCTTCTTTTGATATTTAGCATAACGTCAAGAATGAATGGAGGGGAACCTATTAAAGCTATATGGGATTCAAAATCTAGCAAAACCTTAATAAAATATGCATCTGCATTTGGAGTAGACATAACATTAAGCAAAACTGGACATTGCTATGTTATAAATTCAATCAGAAAGCAAAAAGCTATGCTTGGAGGAGAAATAAGTGGTCATTATATGTTTAGAGATTCTTTCTTCTGCGCAGATGATGGAATATATAGTGGATTGAGATTGCTAAATATTATCAATTGCATACCATGCAAATTATCTGACATAAAATCATTTATGCCAAAAGTATGGGCAAGTAAGTCAATTAGAATAAATTGTGGAGATCTTAATAAGCATGAGGTTATGAAATATCTTAGAGATTCCTTGTCTAGATCAGAGCTTATGATTGAAACATTGCATGACAACATACTTGTAAATCATCACAATGGATGGTGGATGGCAAGAGCATCTCAAACAGAAAATGTAATATCAGCTAGGTGTGAAGGATGGAATGAAGAAGCATATGAAGAGGTAAAAAACTTTATGGAAGCCACATTATCTTCATGTGGACTTCCCTTCTAATTACTCATATCTGAATTTTTAATTTGATAATTTTTAATTTTATATATATTTATATATAATATTGCAGATTTTTTAATTTTTGGCGCATTGCATTTTTTAGTTCTTAAGGATAGTAAAAACATTATGGAAATTTCATTATCAAAAACATCTACCAAACTTTTCATTATTAACTTAATCTAGGGCATGGACTTCATGCAATTAGAGAGTGATTTGATCGTAGAATTAGGACAAAAAACTCACACAAAAGATATCTTTTTTACTTCCAACAATAATCATGCGGATTTATCCACAAATGCACTTTTTATATTAAGTAAGCATATGAAGAAATCTCCTAAAGACATATTTGAACAAATTAAGACTAAAATCAATAATAAGTATATCAAAGATATAACAATGTCAAAAAATGGCTTTTTAAATTTCCACTTGCATGATAATTTTTTACATGATGGATTGAAAAATATTATAGATGATAAAAATACTTTTGAGAAAAATAACATTAAAGTAAATGTAGAATTTGTTTCTGCAAATCCAACTGGCCCGCTTCATTATGGAAATGCAAGATCAGTATATGGAGATTCTTTAGCAAATATACTTCGATTTGCTGGATACAACACAACAAAAGAATATTATGTAAATGATGCTGGAAATCAAATAAATATACTTGCAGATTCAGTGTTTTCAGAGTATTTAAAATTGCAAAATCTTCCTTCTTTAGAGCTAGAAGAGCAATATAAGGGATCTTACATTTCTGATATAGCTCAAGAAATATACAAAAATGATTCAGAGAAATGGGATAAAAATAATTATAAAGAGCATTTTAAATCATTTAGCATGAAATATATTATTGAAATTATCAAAGAAGATCTTCTTAGCGTTGGAATAAAACATGATGAATGGGTTTTTGAGAGCGATATAATATGCAAAGTTTCTGAAGCATTTGAAATATTAAGAAATAAAGATTTGATATATGAAGGAAAATTAGGAACAATACATAGTAAAAAAGGAGAAGAATCGCATCAAACCCTTACATTATTCAGAAGTTCAAAGTTTGAAGATTCAGAAGACAGAGCTCTTACAAAACCTGATGGGTCCAATACTTATTTTGCTAACGATATTGGTTATTTCTACGATAAAATCAAGCGTGATTTTAAATGGATGATAGTTGTTTTGGGAGCAGATCATGATGGGTACATAAAAAGACTTCAAAATGCAGTTTTAAATCTTGCTGATGACATTAAATTAGATATAAAAACATGCCAAGTAGTTCTTTTTAAGCAAAATGGAGAAAATATAAAAATTTCTAAAAGATCGGGAAATGCACTTGGATTGAGAGAGGCTGTTGAAGGTATAGGAAAAGATATGTTTAGATTTCTTATGTTAAGCAAAAGCCTAGATACACATTACACAGTTAACACAGATCAAATAGTAGAGCTGTCTATGGAAAATCCTTTTTACTATTTGCAATATGCACATGCAAGAATACACTCCATGTTTAACGCTCACAATAAAGAATTAGATTTTAACTTCTCATTAGATTCTCTCACTGAGTCAATGTGTAGTTTGTTGAAAATATTACTTGATTTTAGAAAATGCATAAAATCTATAACAAGAACTTTAGAGGTTCATAAAATGACCCATTACTTAACATCTATAGCAGAAAAATTTCACTCTATATGGAATGAAGGAAAGATGGATCCTGAAAAAAGATGGATTTTGCAGCAAAATGAAAAATATACAAATGATAGGATGGTATTGGCTCATTCTGTTAAAAAGACTATAACCCAAGCAATGAACTTGCTTGGAATTAAGCCATACGACAGCTTATAAACTCAATCAAGCAAACTTTTATAATCAAAATTAAATCAATTATGATTGTAAACTTCATTCACATTAAAAAAATCAAATTGTGGAATAATTACAAACTAAACAGGCAGTAAACTAAATTATAAAAATAATCAAATCAGATAATGATCTTAATAATTTCAAATTTGCCTTTATACTTTCTCAATCGAAGGTTGCCGCAATACAGCAAATTGCAAAAGTAAATTATAAAGATTAATCCAATATCGCGGTAATCGAAGGTTGCCGCAATACAGCAAATTGCAAAAGTAAATTATAAAGATTAATCCAATATCGCGGTAATCGAAGGTTGCCGCAATACAGCAAATTGCAAAAGTAAATTATAAAGATTAATCCAATATCGCGGTAATCGAAGGTTGCCGCAATACAGCAAATTGCAAAAGTAAATTATAAAGATTAATCCAATATCGCGGTAATCGAAGGTTGCCGCAATACAGCAAATTGCAAAAGTAAATTATAAAGATTAATCCAATATCGCGGTAATCGAAGGTTGCCGCAATACAGCAAATTGCAAAAGTAAATTATAAAGATTAATCCAATATCGCGGTAATCGAAGGTTGCCGCAATTATATCATAGCAATCATAAATTATTGCCATACTACAAATTATGAAGCAATTCTATTATAATAAGTGTAGTGAAATTTTTAATCATGACAACAGCTATATTCACATATGCAATGAATGATGGATTTATATTTATATCAAATATAGGTCGCAAATCCCTAATTCAGCAAGTTAAAATTATGAATCTGATTCCTAAGCCATGGACAATAGCGAGGAAATCTAATGGAAATATGTTAATATACATGCCTGTTAGAAATGCAAATGCAATGATGGAAATTTTATTGTCAAATAAATTAGAGTGTTGGAGCACATATGCTTAGATTTATTTCCAATATAATTCCGCATGTCTTAATAAGTTTTATAAGCATTGCAATTCAAGCTCATTATCATAAGTTGCATGTAAATTTTTTATATATAATTGCATTCCATTATTGGTATTATATTTGTTTTTCCCATATTCCTGTTTTCAAAATCAGAAGATCTTTTATTATAAAATTGATGCATTCCGCATTGTTTATACCTTTTTGGTTTATGACTCAAAAATATTATAATGCAATTCCATACCATCTATCATACTTTATTATTTATTCTGCTTTTCTTCATTTGCAATATAATAAATACAAAAAGCTTATGCCAGATATTTTATGCATCAGTGATAATTTTTTAAAGAATTGGCCTGAAATCATTGGATATAGAATAATTGGAGAATTGAAATTAGAAAAAGAAGAATTGAAAGCTGCTAAAAAATCTATCAAACAATCAAATCCAAGCGCTATATTGTGGTCATCTAAATCAGGGTCAGAATTTAGAGAAATCTTAGAATTTAGCTTAAAAAACAATATCTGTGTTAATGTGTTAAGAAATGATGAAGTGTTAATGCCTTCAATAGAAAATTGTTTGACAGATTTAAATTCTATTCATAACATAGAAAATCAGAAATTTATAATATACGGATCAAATGATACTTTTTTAAAAAAATTGTTTGATAGATTATCAGAGAATAATGAAGTTCATATTTTATTGAATAAAAACACGCCTACATTAAAAAAGATTAGTTACAAGAAAATATTCAATAAGAAAATAATTTATGATATAGAAGAGTTAATTAAAAAAGATCAATATCATGTTATAAATTTTGATGGAATAACATCATTGAAAACTAGAAATAAAAATGTAGATTTTCTTCACCAAACAGAATATTTATCTAAATTATGCAAAGAATATAAAGCAAAATTTTTATTAATCACAACGCAAATTTATCCAAATATAGCTGAGACTGTGAGGCAAATAGGAGTTGCAGCTGAGAATATTTCGCAAAACTATAAAGGCAAATTTCTTCGAATTCCTTACATTGCAATGGATGTGGATTGCGATATATATGGAGGAAGATTCAAAAAAGATCTAATGAAAAATATAAATATAAGCAATAATGGATCATGGATTAGTGTTGATTCAGCTATTAATAAAATCATTGACAATATAGATCAAGATCAATGCATGAACATACATGGCTCATTTCTAAACAAAAAAGAAATATACGATTCTCTAAATATGTTACAGAGATCTTGGAATATATGGCCTAAAAAGTTAGATTATATAAGAGGTTATAAGAATGCAATCATCATATAAGAGTAAATTAATAATTCTGAGCTTAGTAGTCATGGCTGCTCCACCACTTTTGGATATTTTCCGAAAGGGAGGACAAAGCATAGGATCTTCTCCTATTACAACAGAAGCAAGAATAGCATATAGTGCAAAATATGAAGGATCTGATGCACTTCAAACTCTTCTATATGACTGCATACTTAAAGACAAATACAGAGAAAGTGACATTAGAATTTCCAGGCAGCGCATAATAAATGAAGCTAAAAAGCCTGAATATAGCAAACTTTCTCCTTCAAGTAAGCTGCTGATTGCTGAAAATAATATAATAAAAAAGCAAATTATTGATTCTGTAAAATCTATTGTAAAAATCAGCGATGAAAATGCATATAATCATGCAAAGGGATTGTTGCAAATCAGAAATGGAGAAAAAGCATTTATAAAATGTTCAGATCTTGATATAAAATTTGAAGAAAAAGAAATGCAAGAATATTATAATGCAAATAAATTGAAATTCAAATCTGACAGAGTTGTAAATGGAGTGGCTTTAATAATTGATAGCCAAAAATTACCAAGAGAAAAATTCGAATCACTTATTGAAAATGGGAATGACATTGCAGATATTAAGAAAGAATATAATGCTAAAATTGCTAAAATATCTTGGATAAATAAGTCTTCAACTAACAAACAATATCCATTTCTTGAACAAGAACAAACAGAAGATCAAAAATTTTACAGCACTAGTGATGGAAATACAATATATTTGAAAATAAACGACAGAAAGCCTTCTCATTATTTGACTAAATACGAAGATGCAAAGAAAGAAGTGAGAATTGATTTATTGAAAAAATATATTGTTAATCATGCAAATCAAATAAAAGCAAATTGGACTCAGCTGGAAGAACAAAATATAAAGCAAAATGATCAAGATAATATGACTTTGTTTTTAACAAAAAAAGGCAATGTAAATTGTTATGAAAAAGAAAATGGCGTTGTGCTAATTAAAACAAATGAAATAAAAAACTTTGAACCAACAGATCAGCAAATTTTAGACAGCAAGTCATTTTTGAGGAATTACTTTCAGTATCTTGCTGTAAATTCATTCACAAACGCATTATTTAAGCATTATGAAAATGATATATACAGTTTTATTAACGAACTGCAGAGGAAATAATTTTGATATTAAAAATTATTAAAAAAATTGTGCTATTCTCGACTTTATTTTTATTTGCAGACAATGTTGAAGATGCTAATAATTCTATGGATCAAAAAACACAAGAAGTTGCTGTTCAAGAAGAAGATAAAATAAATGCACTTGGTAAAAAAATAGATGAATTACAAAAAGAAATAGGTAAGATTAGTGAGTCTCTAAATGGGAAAGCAGAGATAAAGCAAGTCAAACAAGAAGAAGAGAAGAAGCATAAAACTCTAATATTAAACATAATTAGAACAATACAAATAGTTTACAAAACATTAATGAAATCCATTAAATTTGTATTTACTAATAAAGATACAAATATATTGATTAAAAATGCATTTAAAGACCTTCTCAAGTTAGCATTATTTAGCTTAGCATCATCATATATAATATTTGCATTGTTCAAGAAAATTATGCAGTATTATTGCAGTTTATATAAAAATAAATGGCATGCTGTAGCGTTAGATTTTTCTGCATCAGTATTTTTAACATCCTTTTTATTGTTAATCAATTTGTTGCCAGAGTTAGAATTGATCATAAGCAATAATAATGCATTTTCTCATAATGAGATGAAATTCTTATTTGTCACACTTACACGCGTGATATTTAGCGCTCTCATAATATATACAACAAGAATAATTTTAAGTTATAGCAAGAATAAAATTATATTAAATATGCACAAACCCATTATGCATAATATGATTTCTATTTGCATAGCATGGTCTACTTTTGACATTATGAAGCATTTTATTGCTATTTATGAAATCAACCAATTAAATTCTGAAGTGGTTAAAGATATTAGTCTGATAGCTAACTTCTTTTATACTCTTATTCTTGTTCATGCTTTAATCACGTTAAGGCAAAAATTAAAACACAAATTTGAAAATAGAAATATATGGGTGAAAAATTTTACTAGCTTGCAATCTATGTCTCTTGTAGTTATATATATTATGATTATATTTTGGATTGATTTAAATATATCCTATAAATTAACTAGAGCATTTGTTTCGATGATTTTGTGGCCTTCAATTTTAATCTCATCTACTCTTTCTAGAAAATATATAATTAATTACATAAGAAGCCTAAACTATATGCATAGATCCAAGCTAAATAAAATGTATCTTAATATTCTTTCTATTATAAAAAAATCCATTGCTCCTATTACGATATTAATAACATTGCAAATATGGGGAATATCTTTGTATAAAAATGCAATTGTAATTGTAAATCAATTTGCACTTGATAAGATGTTAGGGTTATTTTATTTATCTATTGCTACATTTACTGCAATATCTTTCACTAAGCATGTTTTGGTTAATTGGCTGGTGTCAAAAATCAAGAAAAATCAGGACAACGAAAGAAAATTCGAAATATTATTCAATATATTAACATCTTCATTTAAATCATTAATATGGTTTATAACTTTTCTTGGATCTCTTTCTATTTTTGGATACAATACCTCTCAGATTATTCCTGCTCTTGGTGTGTTTTCTGCTGGTCTATCTTTTAGCATTAGAGATATGATAACAGATTTACTTAATGGATTATTTATAATTATGGACAACACTATAATGGTCGGAGATCTTATAATTATAGATGGCAAAAATGCAAAAGTAGAAGATATGAATCTTAGATACATGGAAGTAAGAAGAGACGATGGAACTCTTATTACAATACCATACCATAGAGTAAATGAAGTATTTAATAAGAGTAGAAATTTTATGGCTGTTATCATGAATGTAGCTGTGAAATACGATACTGATCCAGAAAAAGCAATGGAAACAATGCATGAAGGATTTAATCTTTTGAGAAATCTGGAAATGTTTAGACATAAAGTATTTGTTCCGCTTGAAATGAGAGGGGTATCTGAATTAAATGGTATATATTATTCCATACAAGCTAAATTAAAAGTGATGCCAGGGTATCAATTTAAAGCGCAAAGAGCATTTAATAAAATAATAAAAGAATTATTTGATGAAAATGGAATACAAATGCCAACTGAAATCACATTAGGTCATCTAAACAACACGCCCTCCACTATTACTAAGCTTCCAGAATCATTAACATGATTTTATACAATTAAAACAAAGCTAAATCATCAAATTTAAAATTTGCTTTTAATAGCTTGTTGCGTCATTTCTGCAAAATTCTATAAAGCTCAAATGTTTTTATAAAATTTCTATGAATGATTTTCTATAAATATTTATATTTTACTTCATAATTTTGAGAATATGATTTTAATTAATTGCTTTTTATTCAAATCTAGAAGGAATTTTTGCACGCAATTATTTTTACATATTTTTAAGGAAAATTACTTCACCAGAAAAGCATTATGTAAATTATACAAATTTAGCTTAATAAAATATAAAGCAAATATATAAACAAAATAATCTCAGTTAAGATCTTTGCACGATAACGCAAAAGTTGTATTCTAAATGTAATGATAATTTTAGCTCTAAAATATTTTTTCTTATCATTGAGAACTCAAAAAAAAGTGATTTGGACCACAATTGCAAGTATTGGCATTGGCATAGGAACATTGATAACTTCAATATCTATAATGAATGGGTTTCAAAATTCAATTTTAGAACGAATACTTCATATATATGGACATATGGATGTTTATTCCAATAATTTAGATAGTAAAATACATCTAATTAAGAATAAAGATTGGTATAAAAGACATATACATGTAAATGAGAAGCAAGGAATATTATCTTCCAACAATGAAACTCAAGGCGTTAAGATTATAGGAATTAGCAAAGAAGATTGCGATTATATCATACAAGATAAATGGGTAAAAAAATCTGATGCAAAATCATCTGCTCCAATTATAGTGATTGGCGATAAATTAGCAGAGAATTTTCAATTATCCGCAAATTCAAATGCAAAATTACTAATACCTCATGGAGTATTATCAAATCGAATCTCAATTAAAGATTTAGATGTAAAAGTTGGCTCAGTATTTAGATTGGGATTTCATTCTTTTGACAAAAATGTAGTTTTTGTAATTGGAAATACGTTAGATAAATATTCTTTAGGATTTGAACAGAAGCAATATATGTTTTATACCAACAACCCTGAAAAAATTGATGACATACAAAAAGATTTATATGATTTATCAGGAAAGTCATATTCAATTTGGACATGGAAAGACACAAACCCTTCTTTAAAGCAAATGTTTAGCATGCAAAATATAATATTGGCAGTATTCATAGGAATGTTTATATTATGCTGTATGATGCAAAGCACAAATAGTTTATGGATTTTAATATCTGAAAGAATACAAGATATCAGTCTACTAAAAGCATTTGGAGCTAGTAATTTTCAAATCTTTTCATTATTTGCATATTTAGGTTTATTCATTAGCTTGGGAAGTATATTATTTGGACTTATCTTTGGATTAACTCTAGTTTCCCTGTTTCCCAAATTGTACAATATAATACATAAATCATATGGACAAACAATGATACACGAAGAATCATTTGGATTTTCTGAATTTATTCCAAAAGTTTTAATATCAGACCTAGTAATAATTTCTACAATATCGTTCGTAATTATGATGCTTATATTGATGAATATCGCAAGACAATCTAATAAAGTTGATATAATAAAAGGAATCAGCTAATGCTTCTGTGTTTTGAAAACGTTTCATTTTTTTATGAAAAAAATGGAAATATTATAGATAATTTGAATTTTGAATTAAAAGAAGGAGAATTAGCAGTCATAGAAGGGAAATCTGGGTCTGGAAAATCTACATTCTTGCATATGGCTGGATTATTATCTTTTCCTCAAAGTGGAAAAATTACATTTATGGATAAAGATGTAAGCAAATACAAGAAAAAACATGAATTAAGGAGAAGTATAGGGCATATATTTCAATCTCATATGTTATGGAAAGATTTATCTGCAAAAGAAAATGTAGCTATGCCATTAGTGCTGCAAGGTATTTCAAGATCAAATGCACATAAAATAGCAGAGGAATGGCTATGCAAAGTTGGATTGGAAAATTACATTAATTCTTCTATAACAAAAATATCAGGAGGGGAACAACAAAGAGTTGGATTGGCCAGAGCATTTGCTCATAACCCAAAACTTATACTTGCTGATGAACCTACTGGAAATCTTGATGAAGAAACTGGAGATAAAATAATGCATATATGCATTCAAATTGCTAGAAAGAATAATATTTCCATGATCTGCGTTACACATAATAAAAAATGGAATAACATGTTTGATAGTGAATATTATTTTGAAAAAGGTAAGCTTCATATTGTAAGGAGAAATGATGTCTAGTTACATACCTTTAGGAATTCGAACTTCATATTCCCTGCTTCAAAGCACAATAAGAATGTCTGAATTAAATCAACAAACACAATTTGAATCGATTGGAATAGTAGATGATCACAATCTGTTTGGAGCCATGGATTATAATGAAACTCTAATAAATGGGGAAATAAAACCAATCACAGGATGTGAATTAAATCTTGAAGAAAAATACAAAATACTTGTGTATTGCAAAAATGAAAATGGATACAGAAATTTATGCAAGATTATAAGTAAAAGCTATGGAGAAAAAGTAACATCTGTTTTTTGGTCAGATTTTAAAGATGCAAAAGATATCATGGCAATTGCAATTCCTGGATATACTTGTGAAACTGGACAAGAAAAACAGTGCGCAGATAATATGGATAAATATTTTGCAAATAATTGGGCTGTTGGAATAAGAAATAGAAATACAGAAGAGCAAGAAGCTTGCTATATGTCCAGCATTCACAGCACTCCTATAGTTGCAATTCCTGAAATTAGATGCATAACTAAAGAGCAAAACCAAGCTTATCAAGCTTTAAATTGTATAAAGCATGGGCAATATTTTGATGAAGATACTAGCTATGAATTTCAATTGCCAACTTCTGATGAGATGACTGAGATGTATAAAAATTGGAAAGCTCCTCTTGAAAATACATTTGAATTTGCTAAAAAATGCTCTTTTTTGCTGAAAAAAAGAAAGCCTGAATTGCCTCATTTTGCAACAGAAAATATGACAGAAAAAGAGCTTTTAAATAAAAAAGCATATGATGGATTAAAAGAAAAAGTAAAATCAGATAATATGGGGAAATATGAACAAAGACTAGAATTTGAATTAGAAGTAATTAATAAAATGGGATTCGATGGTTACTTTCTCATTGTTGCAGATTTTATAAACTGGTCAAAGCAAAATGATATTCCAGTTGGGCCTGGTAGAGGATCTGGAGCTGGGTCATTAACTGCATATTGTGTGGGAATTACAGAAATTGATCCAATGCAATTCGGACTTGTATTCGAGCGTTTTTTAAACCCAGGAAGAATTAGCATGCCTGACTTTGATGTGGATTTTTGCCCTAAAGGAAGAGGCAAAGTTGTTGATTATATAATTTCAAAATACGGAATAGATAAAGTTGCTCATATAATTACATTCGGATCCCTTCAATCAAAAGGTGTGTTGAGAGATGTTGGTAGAATTCTTCAAGTTCCATATGGGCTGGTAGACAGATATTCCAAATCAATTCCAGTAATTCAAGGTGCTAATCTTAGTTTAGAAAAATATATGGAAAAAAATGATGACCTCACTAAAGAGATGGAGGAAGATGAAAAAGTTAAGAAAATGTTTGAGCTTAGCCTGCAAATAGAAGGATTGCCCAGACATGCATCGATACATGCTGCAGGAATTGTTATAGGAAAAGAAGCTTTGTATGATATTCTTCCTTTATACAGAGAAAACAATTTAACAGTAACTCAGTTCTCATTAAATCACATTGAGGATGCTGGATTGGTAAAGTTTGATTTACTTGGATTAACTGCGCTAACTATTATAAATGATGCTGCTAACTTAGCAAAAAAAGCAAATCCAAATTTTGATATAAATGCTATACCACTTAATGATCAAAAAACTCTAGATATATTTAGAGATGGACACACTGTTGGAATTTTCCAGTTTGAAAGCAAAGGAATGACAGAAACTGTTGTTGGCTTAGGCCCTGAGACATTTGAAGACTTAATTGCTGTTATATCTTTATATAGACCTGGACCTATGGAAAACATTCCTACTTTTATTAAAAGAAAACATGGATTGCTTCCAATTCAGTATTTGTTTCCAGAAATGGAAAGAATACTTAAGCCTACATATGGAATTCTGGTTTATCAGGAGCAGGTTTTGGAAATTGCCAGAAGTTTAGCTGGATACTCAATGCAGGAAGCTGATTTGCTAAGAAGAGCAATAGGAAAAAAGAAGCCTGAAGAGATGAAAAAGCTCAAAATTGATTTCACTAAAAGAATATGCGAAAAAATGAATTCCGAGGAGGACAAGGCTATAGAGCTATTTGAACAAATTGAAAGCTTTGCTAAATATGCTTTTGTTAAAGCGCATGCGACTCCATATGCCCTTATTGGATATCAAGCAGGATATTTAAAAGCTCATTATGCAATTGAGCTTCTGGTATCATCTATGATTTTAGAACAAAACAATACTGATAAACTGGCAGAATTTATTTATGAAGGACGTAGATTAAAAATTAACATTCTATCTCCTGACATCAATAAATCTAGCGAATCGTTCTCAATAGAAAATGGAAATATCAGATTTGGATTAAATGCAATTAAAAATGTTGGAATTCATTGCATAAATGACATAATTTCTAAAAAACCATTTGCTACTATTGAAGACTTTTTTAATAGAGCCAATGTAAATAAAAAAACATTAGAAAATCTTATTAAATCTGGAGCATTTGATTCTTTAGAAAAAAATAGAGCATTAGTATGGAGCAAGAAAGATAAAAATAACTCTATTCCTACTCTATTCACTGAGCAAATTGAAATAACAGACTGGAACAATGACACAAAGCTAAGCAATGAACATGAGGCATTAGGAATTTATCTTACAGAGCACCCTCTTGATAAATTTGCAATAAATAAATTTCACATGAAATGGATTTCAATTCGACCAAGCGCTGAAGAATCTATTTCTGGAGTAGGAAAATTAGAAAAAATAATTAGCAAAAAAAGCCCAAGAGGAGACACATACTCTATATGCATAGTATCTGATCCATTTGGAATATGGCGCTTCATATCCAGAGAAAAGCCTGATGTATTAAGTAAATTCGTTGGATCAAAGATACACATAAACGGAGAAGATAAAGCAAAATTCATAATTGCAAATAATGTTGTTCATTTGGATGATTTCATCAACTCAGATGGTCAAATAGTGTTTAAAATTCAAGATCAGGAAGAAATCAAAAATTTACATCAAATTCTTGAGCCTCATATGGACAAAAATGGAAAAATGCAAATCATGCTTAACTTTGAAAATGAAAATCCAATTATAGTTGGTAAAATTAATTTATCTGAGAATTTACTTAAGAAGTTAGATAAATTTAATTGGAAAATTTAATTAAACACAATTTTGATTTATTAATTAAGCATGTTTTTGACCATTAAATTAAATAAATAATTCTGTTTATTTGTTAAATTTCATTTTGACTGTTTTATTTTGACTGTTTTATTTTGACTGTTTTATTTTGACTGTTTTATTTTGACTGTTTTATTTTGACTGTTTTATTTTGACTGTTTTATTTTGACTGTTTTATTTTGACTGTTTTGTGAAATATTTAAAAAACAATGTTAATTTAAATATTTCTTATATGCACAAATTGTAGTTTTAATTTCTAAAAAACCTTTCTGTATATTTATAGCTTATCTAGCCAATTAAAATTATTGATTTTTTTTGATTTTTGCAAATAAGATTGATTTTTATATCACTTCCTACTGAATTTATATTTCTTTCTTATATTTCTTACTTTTTGAACAATAATCATAAATAATTGCCAATCCATTTTTGAATAAATTTATTTGCATGTGATTTGCAGGTTTGTTTTTCACCAATACTTGATATATAATTTTGTCGATTTCTTTAGAAGATTCCATCAAAATTGCTCTTATTCTTATCCATTTTTTCCAAATTTTTTGATGATTCTTAGAAAATTCTTTTTTGCCTTTTGATTCATTTGATAAAGTAGATAATAAAGATGATGTTTTTCTTGATGCGCAATCTGTAGTTCCTATTGCTTTGTAAGCTAGCTCTTCATAGAATTTAGCAGCTTCATATTCTTCTTCAGATATCTTTTTTAAAGAATACATTGATGACAACATGCTTATTGGCATATTAAAATCATTAAGCCCAAATTCTTCTTTGCGTTTAATAATTTCATAAGTTGGGCCAAAAGAGCAAGGAGGCTTAGCTGGCCTTCCACGAACAGCTACAGGTCTGCTAACATATCTTTTTTTTGCAACTGCTAATCCCATATCACACACCCCATAATTTCATGATACAACAAACAAAACAGATATCTCAACAAAAAAATAACAACCTTATTATAAATATGAAAAATATGAACCTTGTTTGCCTTATTTTATACAAATTTAATATTTGCCTAATTTGCTATTTGGAATCTTAATTGATTATTCTAACTTTTAAACTACACTTAATCATTTCATACTAAAATAAATATTTTCTTCTTGATAAGAATTAATTATTTAAAAATTATCGCTTAATTTTATTTGCTAATTAACTGCAAATTAAATGCTTCAAAGCTATAAAATCTCTATTTAGTTAAATTATTTCTAAGCAATAATTGAAAAATTGTTGATTTAAACTCTAAAAAATTAGAAAATTTAATTGTTATTTTATGCAAATTTGATTGCATTTGCCAATATTCTAATCATAACTTTTGTTAAAAAAATATAGATTATTTGCAGATCAAATTATTTGCAGCTCAATTTTTATTTCAGAAAATGAAAATGCATTTAAAGCACATTGGAAATTTAATCATAAGAAGCTTAATCTTATTTTTATACAAATAAGCATGCAATCTTTAATGAGCTTAAGGGCAGCTCCAATTGATTTATAGTTTTATAAATTATTAGAAATCTTAACTATTTGACTAATTTAGCAGAATCTTCTTCTAATAATCCATCTTTATTGTATCTTTTGACACCTATATCTTTACTTGCCTTGGTAATTTGCTCGTTTATTTTCTTTATTATTAATCTTGATTTCAAAGCTTCTTTTATATCTTTCATTTCAGGTTTTTTTGCATCTTCTGATTTAGAAATCAAAAACACACCATAATTTCCACTCAATTTAGAATCTTGACCAAATTGCTCAACAACTACAGAGCCAATTTTAGCAGAATTAACGGCAGCAGCAACATTTTTACCATACTCTTTGGTGATTTCCATTTCAACCATAGAAAATGCGCCTTTATTGCTATCAAACGGAACAATAGAATGCTCTTTGCCAAAAACAATAAATGAATCTTCAATAGATTTTGATTTATTTCTTCCTTCGATTGCCTTCACTATGCTATCCGCTTTAGATTTTGTTTTTACAATAATCATTCTTCCTGAATATTGCTTAACGTTCTTAAATTCTTTCATTAAATTATCATATGCATTTTGATATTCAGCCTCAGAAAATGATGCGTTTTTTGCATATCTGCTTTTTTCATACTGAATCATCAAATTTTTCTTAGCTTCTTCAAGATCATTAATGAAATCTTTGTTTGAACTGTAATCTTTCTCTTTTGCAATAAAATGCAAAACAGAGTCTTTAATCATAGATTCTTTCGTAGCAGAGAAAATCTCAGCAAAAACCTTAGGATTCTTTTGAGCTAATTCTACAAATTGAGATGGCTGCACACCTCTAGATTGCAACATTTTTAAAATATTTTTAAAAACTTCTTCATAAGTAATCTTAACTATTTTGCCTGTTTTATGACCAACTTCAGCAACAATTTTAGTTTGGTTATTTTGCACTTCAGCAAAAATAAAATTAGCAGCTAATAAAAATAAATAAGGTTTCTTTAAAAACATTCATCCTCCTATAGATAAGGACATCATACTATAAATCTTGTTTATAAACAATTAATTTCTTGTCTATAAACAATTAATTGCACAGGAACTCCTTTTGCAATTTTTCTTTCTTAGAGATCTCTTCTCTTCTGGTGAATGCTCCAGTTCCAGCAGGAATCAATGATCCAACCATAATACTTTCATTAATACCAACAATCCAATCTATTTCATTAAACAAAGCAGCATTTGTCAGAACTCTTGCTGTATCTTGGAATGAAGCAGCAGACAAGAAAGAGCTTCCAGATGAGGTAGATATTTTTGTAATACCTTGAAGCACTCTTCTGAATTTAATTCTTTCTTCTTTGCTTTCTTTAAGCATTTTATTAAGAGTATTAATTTTCTTAATATCCATAATATCACCTGTCAAGAAAGTGCTGGATGCTGGATCTATAATCTCAGCTTGACTCAACATTCGTCTTAAAACAACTTCAATATGCTTGTTATTAATAGTAATACCTTGCATTCTATATACTTGTTGAACCTCTTCTATGAAGTTATTTGCCATATCTTCAATTCCAAGAATTCTTAACATATCATGATGAGAGGCATTTCCATCAACTATTATTTGACCTTTCTTTACGAACTCTCCATCTTGCACAACAATATATCTATCTTTAGCAGAAACATACTCTTGCTCGTGCCCATCACTAGATGTAACAATAATTTTCTTCTTGGATCTGTAATCTTTTCCAAAACTTACCTTACCATCAGTTTCGCTTAAAATCGCAATTGATTTAGGGTTTCTAGCTTCAAACAATTCTTCAATTCTAGGCAAACCACCCACAATATCTCTTGTTTTCATTGCACCTTGACTTCGAGCGGCAATAATTTCTCCAGCCTCAACAAATTCTCCATTTTTAACCAAAATCACATCATTGATAGAAAGACCATAATAGTTTTCCTTATCACTACCCTCAATTTCAATCTTCAAAGCAGGTTGTAGATTTGCCTTTTTAGAAACAATGCTCCAATCACTTATTATGTAATTACTTGAACCAGTGGATTCATCAACGGAACTCTTAAGAGAAATCCCTTCTACTAAATCTTGATACACGACATGACCAGAAACCTCAGACAAGATAGGAATATTATGCAAATCCCATTCAGCAATTCTGGATCCAGCGCTAACTTTATCCTTGTCTCCAAAGAATAACTTAGCACCATAAGGAACATTATAAGTAAATGTTTTCTTATCAGTTTTAATCTTCAATTCGTTGTTTCTACTCATAACAATGTAATGATCGCTCTTGCGAATAGTTTTAATTTCATCAGCAATTACCACACCATCTACATTTGAATCAATAAATGAATCATCAGAAATGTTTTGAGCAGCTCCTCCAAAGTGAAAGGTACGCATAGTTAGCTGAGTTCCTGGCTCACCAATAGATTGAGCAGCAACAACTCCAACAGATTCACCATCTTGAACAGTGTCAGATTTAGACAAATCATAACCGTAACATTTTACACAAACTGTGCTATCTATATTTTCACAAGACACTGGAGATCTTACTATTATTTCTTCTATATCTGATTTATCAATTTCTTCGGCAATATCTTTAGTGATTATATCCCCAACATTTAATGAAGTTTCTTTTCCATCTACTACGAATGAAACAGGTTCAGTCAAAACTCTTCCATAAACTTTTTCTCCCAAAGAAACTATTATTCTTCCAGATTGAGAAACAGATTTCATAGTAATTCCATCTTCTGTACCACAATCTTCATGCTGAACAACACAATCTTGAGAAACACCAACTAATCTTCTAGTCAAATAACCAGAGTTAGCTGTTTTTAACGCCATATCAACAAGTCCTTTTCTTCCACCCTCTGAAGCGTACAAGAATTCAGGCACTGTTAAACCCTCTTTAAAACTATTTTTAATAGGATCTTCCTGAATAGATCCGTCTGACCTAGAAATCAAACCTCTCATACCAGAAATTTGCCTAATTTGCATATCAGAACCTCTAGCTCCAGAATCAGACATCATATATACAGAGTTCATTCTTCCATCTTTTATAGCAGACATTCTATTCATCATAAGCTCAGCTACAGAATCAGAGCATTTAGACCATGCGGTTGTAACTTTGTTATGTCTTTCCTCATTAGTGATAATACCTTCCATATACTGTTGGTGATATTCATCAATCAACTTATCTGTTTTTGCAATTAATTCATGCTTTTCTTCTGGAACAATTAAATCATCCTTACCAAAAGAAGCTCCAGATATTGTTGCATACAAGAACCCTAGACCCATAAGTTGATCCAAGAATTTAACAGCCACATCTTTTTCACAATGATCGTAAACAGCTTCAACAAGTTCCGCAATATTTCCGGTATTCAAAGCTCTATTGATCATAGCAAATTCAATTCTATGATGCTTTGGAGTAATTTCATAAACTTTCATACGACCCAAAGTTGTTGTGACAACTCTAGATTCATGCTCATCACCTATTTCAATTATAATAGGAGTGCTTATTTTAATTTTTCCATTTTCCATTGCATGTTCAGCTTCTGCTATATCTCTAACAATAATTTTAGCCTCAGTTTCAAACATCAATGTAAGATAATAAAGACCCAAAACCATATCTTTTGAAGGTTTAACAATCGCTTTACCGTTTGAAGGGTTTAACAAGCAATTAGTAGACATCATCAAAACTCTAGCTTCGATTTGCGCCTCAATAGATAGAGGTATATGTATAGCCATTTGATCTCCATCAAAGTCAGCATTGTAAGCTGTGCACACCAATGGATGCAATCTAATCGCTTTACCATCCACTAATACAGGGTTGAAAGCTTGAATACCTAATCTATGCAATGTAGGAGCTCTATTCAAAAGAACAGGGTGATCTTTAATGCATTCATCTAGAACATCCCACACTTCAGGTCTCTTATGCTCAACCATTGTTTTTGCTATTTTATATGTAGCAGCAAACCCTCTTAATTCTAATCTAGAAATCACAAAAGGCTTAAATAACTCAAGAGCCATTTCCTTAGGAACACCACATTGGTCTAACTTCAATTCAGGACCAACAACAATCACAGAACGACCTGAATAGTCAACTCTTTTACCAAGAAGATTTTGTCTAAACATACCTCTTTTACCCTTCAAAGAGTAAGCAAGTGATTTGTATTGTCTCTTGCTATTTGCATGAGTAATTGGTCTACTTTTTCTTTCATTATCAAACAATGCATCAATAGATTCTTGCAGCATTCGAATCTCATTACGCAAAATAACCATAGGAGCGCTCAAAGAAATCAATCTCTTTAATCTATTGTTTCTGTTTATCACCCTTCTCATCAAATCATTAATATCTGATGAGGCAAATCTTCCACCTTCAAGAGTAACTAATGGTCTCAACTCAGGAGGAAGAACAGGAAGGACTCTCATTATGCAAAGCTCAGGTCTTGTGCCAGAATTTCTAAATCCTTCAAGAATCTTCAACTTTCTAATCAAGTTCTTTCTTTTTGTATCATTAGGGTTTCCATCTAATTCTTTATTAATAGAAACAACTTCTTCTTCAAGATCTATTTCTTTCAAAAGTCTTTCTAATGCAACTGCTCCAGTATCAGCTTCAAATCCTTCATCTTCATATTCTTCTAGAACTGATTCATACTCTACTTCACTAAACAAAGTTCCTTTTTCATAAGGAGAAGTTGCAGGCTCTATAACAATATACTTTTCGAAATTCAAAATTGATTCTAAATCTCTAGCAGATAAGTCAAGCATTATACCAATTCTGCTTGGAAGAGATTTTGCGAACCACATATGAGCAACAGGAGCAGCCAAATTAATATGACCCATTCTCTCTCTTCTTACTTTAGATAAAGTAACTTCAACTCCACATTTTTCACAAACTACGCCTTTGTATTTGAATTTCTTATATTTTCCACACAAGCATTCATAATCTTTAATCGGCCCGAAAATTCTTGCTGAGAACAAACCGTCAGAATCTGGTTTCAAAGTTCTATAATGAATAGTTTCAGCTTTAGTTACTTCACCATAAGACCACTTATATATATCTTCAGGGCTAGCAATAGAAATTTGCAAAGCATCTAAATGACTCAAATTGCTTAAATCTTGCTCTACAAGATTTTCATCAATCAATGACAAACATTTTACATTTAGACACAAAGATCTCAAAGAATACAACAATACACGGAATGATTCTGGCACACCATGTTGATCGAATACGTTATAACCTTGGCTTATAGCTTGGAAAACTTCCATACGACCTATTGGGTCATCTGACTTTGCATTCAAACATTCTCTGATTGTATAAGCAGCTCCATAACCTTGAAGAGCCCATACCTCCATTTCTCCAAATCTTTGACCACCTAAGTTAGATTTACCACCTAGAGGTTGCTGTGTTATCAAACTGTAAGGACCAACAGAACGAGCATGTATTTTTTCATCAACAAAGTGATGCAACTGCATAATATACATGATTCCAACAGTAACTTTTTGATCAAACGGAATACCAGTTTGACCATCATATAACACTTCTTGTCCAGAAGAATCGCATCCTGCTAACTCAAGCATTTCACCAATTTTTTCAGGGCTAGCTCCATCAAATGCAGGGCAACTAAATGGAATACCATCTGTCAAATTAGCAGCAAATTTAGAAATTTCATCATCAGTTTTTGATTTTATCTCTATATTATCTTCATATACTTTATCTATAAGTTCTCGAAGTTCTTCTAAAGGTTTGATTCCATCTTTAACATCTGAAAGCATTTCTTTTATTTTTTTACCTAAATTAAAAGACGCCCATCCTAAATGAGTTTCTAAAATTTGACCAAGATTCATACGAGAAGAAATACCCAAAGAACTGAATATCAAATCAACTGGCTCTCCATTAGATGTATAAGGCATGTCTTCAAGGTTTAATACCCTTGCTACAACTCCTTTGTTACCATGTCTACCAGCAATTTTATCTCCAGGCTGTAGTTTTCTTTCTACAGCCAAGAATACTTGAACAGTAACCATAACACCTGAAGACAAATCATCTCCAGCAGAAATTTTCTTCTCTTCTCTTGAAAACTTTCTTGATATGCTTTCAATTTTAGAAGTATATGATTTCAAAAGCTCGTCAGCTTCTTTTGGCAACCCTTTTACAGATTTAGAAAATATATTCAAATCTTTTGTTTCAGATATTTGAGCAAAAATACTAGAATCAATTATAATTCCAGGTTTAAACTCATCAATTTTTCTACTTAATGTTTGGCCAACTATAAACTCTGACAGTTTTCCAGCAAAGCTTTTTCTTAAAATTCCAATTTCAATATTCTTTTTATCTTGCAAATTCTTTAGAAGCTCATGCTCAATAACAAGAGCTCTTTCATTCTTTTCCATTCCCTTTCTTGTGAAAACACGAACATCTACAACTGTTCCAGAAAATCCAGGAGGCACTCTCAAAGAACTATCTTTAACATCGGAAGCTCTATCACCAAAAATTGCTCTTAGCAATCTTTCGTCTGCACTAGCAGGGCCTTCAGCTTTTGGAGTAACTCTTCCAACAAGAACATCTCCAGCTTTTACTTTAGCTCCAATATTAACAATTCCACTTTCATCCAGATTCATTAAAAATTCTTCGCTAATTCTAGGAATATCTCTTGTGATTTGCTCTACACCTTGTTTAATTTCACGCGCAGAAATTTCATATTTCTCAAGATGTATAGATGAAAAATCATTAACTAATTTAGAAGAGATAAGAACAGCGTCTTCATAGTTTCCACCTTTCCATGAAAGAAAGGCAATCTTAACATTTTTTCCAAGAGAAAGCTCTCCATTATGAATGGAAGATCCTTCTGCAATCATTTCATCTTCTGCAATCATTTGACCAACAAATACAGTAGGCTTTTGATTAATGCATGTTCCATCATTTGTTTTTTCGAATTTTCTTAAATTGTATACATCAATATCATATCCATCAACTTTAACCATGATAGAAGTTGAGTCTACTCTAACAACTTCTCCAGCTCTTTTAGAATACAAAGCAACTGCAGATCTATGAATAATTGATCTTTCAACACCAGTACCAATCAATGGAGCATCAGGCTCTATCAAAGGAACTGCCTGACGTTGCATATTTGCACCCATCAAAGCTCTTCCAGCATCATTGTGATCAACAAAAGGAATTAATGATGAGGCTACAGAAATAATCTGCTTAGGAGACACATCTATGTATTGAATGTCTTTAGGTTCTGAAATAATATAATCATGATTGTATCTACATTTCACAGCAGAGGATGTGATGTTTCCATCATCATCTATTATATCTGGATCAGCATGTGCAATTACATACATCTTATCTTCAGAAGCTGAGAAATAAACTATATCAGATTGAACTTTTCCATCAACAACAGGATGATAAGGCGTCTCAATAAAACCAAATTTATTAATTTTACTAAAAATAGATAATGAGTTAATCAATCCAATATTTTGACCCTCAGGAGTCTCTACAGGGCAAATTCTTCCATAATGAGTTGCATGCAAACCTCTGGCTTCCAAAACTGATCTTTCTCTACTAATACCACCTGGACCAAAAGCAGACAAACGTCTCTTGTGACTTATTTCTGACAATGGATTTGTTTGATCCATAAATTGAGAAAATTGAGAAGTGCAGAAGAAATCTCTAACAGCACCAGTAAAAGATTTTGAATGGGCGATCAAATCAGATGGCATAACTGATTCTATATCTAATCCACTCATCTTATCTTTAACAGATTTCAAGAATCTTCCCATTGCCATTCTGCATTGATTTTCTACTAATTCACCAACAGATCTAACTCTTCTAAATTCCAAGCTATCTATATCATCTACAGGCTCTAATCCTTTTTTAAGCCTAATCAGAGCTTTTAATGTTTCTAAAATATCATCTTGAGTTAATGTCATGCACTCTAAAGAGCTATTCAAATTCAATCTTTGATTTAGCTTTAATCTTCCGACTTGAGATAAATTGTAATAATCAGGATCTGAAAATAATGATCTATATAACGAGCGAACAACATCTATTTTGACTCTTTCTCCCGGTCTCATAGCATTATAAATTACTACCATAGCTTCAATACGATTATTATATGAATATGCATTCAACGAATCTAAAATATAAGGAGCATTATGATATCCATCAATAATTATTCCATCAAATGAAGTTATGTTATTTTCTATTAATTCTTCATGAGAAGGAATTGTAGCACTTTTTAGCTCACCAACAATATCATCACATAAAAATATGTCTTTAATATCATTTTTCTCAACGAAGAAATCATTTTTTATTTTTCCTAATTTAGAGGCCAAGCTTTTATTAATCAATTCCCCTTCTTTTAGAACAACTTCTCTTGTTTCTTCGTTAAAAATAGTAAAGTCTAATTTAGATCCAGTCAGTTTCTTAAAATCTATATTAAATTTTAACCCATCTTCCAAAACTTCAAACTTAACAGTATCGTAAAATTCTCTTAAAATTTGACTTTTTGACATTCCTTCTTTGGACAAGTCTTCATTTCCACAAGACATCAAAAGAGCAGAAAGAGGTATTTTTCTATTTTTATCAATTCTTATATAAAGCAAGTTACTAGAGTCAAATTCTATATCCATCCAAGATCCTCTATAAGGTATAATTCTTGCAATATGTATATCGTGAGAAGGTCCTGTTGTTCCTGTCTTTTTCTCAATATCTAAAAATACACCTGGAGATCTATGCATTTGAGAAACAACAACTCTCTCAGTTCCGTTAACAATAAATGTTCCTGCATCGGTCATAAAAGGCAAATCGCCAATATATACACTTTGCTCTCTAATATCTTTGACTGATGTTTTTCCAGACTCATCTGTTTCGCTAACAACAAGTCTCAATAAAATGCTAATAACGCCGCTATATGTAAGGCCTTTTCTTTTGCATTCTAAAGAGCTAAAAATTGGCTCTGCAACATCATATCCACAAAATTCTAATCGCAAATGACCCGACATTCCAACAATAGGGAAAAATTCCTTTAAAACAAGTTGAAGCCCCTTATCTTTTCTTTTTTCAGGCAAAACATTTGCTTGCAAAAATTCATCATAAGAATCCCTTTGCAATCTGATTAAATCGTTTACTAACAAACAACTCTCATCAGTTTTTGCAAAAGATTTACGAATAAAATCCTTATAAAATGACATATGAACACAACCCCTTTAAATATTGAAAATACTAACCAATGAATGGCTTAAAATTTGCTAAAATTAAATAATAAACTTAAGTTATTATTTTAATTCTATTTTAAGACCAGCTTCTTCCAAAGCTTTCTTATGACCAGCAGAAGCATCTTTGTCGAATCTTCCTTCTAATGATCCACCGCTCTCAACTAATTCTTTAGCTTCTCTCAAGCCAAGCCCAGTGATAGCTCTTACAGCTTTAATGCATGCAACTTTATTAGCTCCATCATTCATACTAACAACAACTACTTCGAAATCAGATTTCTCTTCTTCTTTCTCAGAACTGTCAGCAGCAGGAGCTGCAGAAGCAGCCGCAGATACTCCCCACTTCTCTTCTGCATCTTTTACTAATTGCAAAAGCTCAGAAACAGGCATATTGCTTATTGTTTCTAAAATATCATTTTTTATATTATTCATCTTATTAATTTCCTTCTTCTTTTTCAGCAATGAGATTTAACACTCTTGCAAAACTAGCCATAGGAGCCTGAAGAACTCCCAATAGCAAAGATCTCAATCCATCTACAGAACCAATGGAAGACATCCTTTTAATCATAGATTTATCACAAAGAGACTTTTCAACCAAGCCACCTCTAGAAACGAATCTACCTTTATATTCTTTCTCATATCTAGCTAAAACATGAGCTGCATTTAAAGGGTCTCCAGACCCAAAACACAAAACACTAGTTTTTTCTAACATAGGTTGAATTTGATCATTTAAAGCTCTCTTTGCAAGAGTATTTTTAACAAATTTAACATTTATGTCAGAATAAGTAGCGTCAAGTCTAATTTTAAACAATTCTTCAGAACTAACATTTCCACATCCGTAAACGTAAATATAAGAAACATTTTCAATTTCTTTAGATAATTCTGATACAAATAATTCTTTTTTAGCTCTATTCATTTGTTACTCCTGATTTCAATGATTTTTTATCCAACATAAAAGAGCTGCTACCCATTGTAGAAGATAAAAAGACCCTTTTAACAAATAAAGACTTAACTGAAGGCGCTTTTGACAACACGTCATCAAATAATGCATTGAAATTCAAAATCAAATCTTCATCTGAAAAACTAATTCTTCCTATGCCAGCATATATGTTTCCTTGCGCATCAGCTTTGTAAACAACTTTACCTTTTTTAAAAGATAATACTAGATTAACTATATCATTGCTAACAGTTCCAGATTTAGGGCTAGGCATAAGCTTTTTAGGTCCCAAAATCTTACTAATCTTAGCAAGCATGATCATAGCATCTGGGCTAGCCAAACACACATCACAGCTAATTTCTCCACTTTTAAATCTATCAACTAAATCTTCAGCTCCAACATAGTCAGCTCCAGCTTTTTTAATTTCATCAAATTTGTCAGAATCAGCACAAAAAACTGCAACAACAACTTTTTTTCCAGTTCCAGCAGGCATATCCACTGACCCTCTAATGCTAACTTGATCCTTAGATGAACCTATGTTAATTTCACATCCGAAATCTAGTGTTTCATCAAATTTTCTTTTTTTGCTTTCTCGTATGAGCTTTATAGCAGATAAAACATCATAAACTTCTCGTTCGTTTTTAGACACAAAACACCAAAACCTTTCAAAAATCCATAGTACACTGTATTCGCTTATTCCACAATATCTATATTCATAGATCTTGCAGAACCAGCGATAATTTTAACAGCGCCTTCAATAGACAACGTATTTAAATCACTAAATTTAAACTCAGCTATTTCAACTAAGTCCTTGTGTGTGACAGATCCAGCATGTTTGTCTCTTCCAGCTTTGGATCCACCTTTTTCAATTCCAGCTTTTTGTTTTATCAAATCACTAGCGGTCATTTTTAAAACTTTGAATGAAACTTCTCCGCCATCAAAAATAAAAATATCCACTGGAAATTTAATTCCAGCTGGAGATCCTTGAGTTGCAGCATTGAAATCCTTACAAAATTGCATCAAATTCTTAACCTTATGTTGACTTAACGCAGGACCAACTGGAGGGGCAGGACTAGCCTTTCCCCCCTCTAAATGCAGTCTTACGACAGCTTTAGGAGCTTTCTTAAAAGACACAAAAGCATCTTTTTTCATTTTCAATAAATTCTTTGAATAATCAACTTCATCTGAATTTTTTTGCTCCACTATGCTTTTTAAAACATCTGTTTTAATGCTCATTTATTCACCTTTCTTATATCAGAAAAACCAAGTTTAACAGAAACGCCTCTTCCAAATACAGGCAAAACAACCTTCAACTGGCCTTCATTTTTCTCATCTATTTCTTCTATATATCCGTTGTGACCTTTAAATGTTCCATCACAAACACAAATATGGTCTCCTACAGAATATGACTGTTTTTGACCAAAATTGCAATCTTCCTTTTCTTTGATTCTTAGTTTCTCTATTTCATCTTCTGATACAGGATGATCTAAAACACTAACCCTAACATCTATATCCGCCGCAGCCTTCATAATATATGCAGGACTTGTTGTTTTTATGAATATATATCCAGGACTCATGCATTCTTTTACAGTTTTTTTAACTTGATCTTTCCAAACAGTAGATTCAGTTTTAGGCAAAAGAATTTCATTAATTCCTTCGTTATTTATAGAATATTCAATAAATTTTTGCTCAATACCGATTTCTCTTCTGGATGGAATGTTAACTGCATACCAGTTACTACGCGCATCATCATCGATATCTTTTTTAGCATAGACAATATCCATTTCTCTAGAAGCCAATTTATAAAATTCTTCATATGTTGATTGACTTGCAAAGCTAGCAATAAAAATTCCATCTTCTAAATTGCAATCAGAAATTAAATCGCTATGAGAGGCTATAAAATCCTTAAACTTATTCTCGAATCCATCGGCTATTTTAATCCTGTATTCAACTCTATTGTTATCAATTTTATGCATTATTCAACACCCATCCTATTATATTTGAAAATATAAAATCAATTCCAAAAAAAATAATTGAGCAAACTGTTGAAAATATAATAACTAATTTAAGAGAGCTTAAAACAACAGCTTTGCTGGGCCATCTAAGATGCCTCCACTCTGATTTAATACTGTTGGTGAAACTTCTAATCTTAGAAAAAATCATAGAATCCTTTCTGAGCAGGAGTGGAGGGTCTCGAACCCCCAACCGTCGGCTTTGGAGACCGATACTCTACCAATTGAGCTACACTCCTATTTGACCATCAAATTTTACAATAAAAGGAAATATATATCAATGGATTGAATATAATTCATGTTTAATAGGGCAAAATTTACTATTTATCAATCATTAAGCCATATAAACATTTTGGAAGATGAATTATGCAGAATCAAATTTTAAGAAATAATTTAGGAAATAAACTGATTGAGCCAAAGCAAAGGGTCGGCATTAGCTTTACGGTATTTTTTATCTTAACACTAGTAATTTTCTCATGTTTATCATTTGCATGTGGTTTTTTTATTCAGTCTTATTACTCAAAATCACATAAATATATGATACAAAATGTGCAATCTAAATCAAATATTAAAAAAATTGACCATAAAAAATATGAAATTAATTTAGGTTCATTTAAAAACAAAGAAGATGCAAAAGATTTTGTTGATAAAGTGGGTGAATTAGGAGTTGTTATAAGTCAAAATTCAGATATATATTCAGTAAAATTGAAAGATAAATTTGATTTTCAGCATGCTTTAACAACATCTGAAATCATAAGATCTGAATATCATATAATTGCAACAATAACAGAGAGAGAAAACAAATAAATGAAATATTGGAAAAGCATGTTATGCGCCTTAACAATCATGATAATAGGATGCGAAAACAAACAAAAACGATATTCTTTGGAAACATTAGGCATATTATCATCGCAAAATATGAACAATAATTCTGTTGTAAGATTGGACTTGATTCAAGTATTTGAGCAAAGCTTATGGGATACAATTTCTAAAATGAAAGGAAAAGAGTACTTTCAAAATAGGAAATCATTGCTTGCGCATAATTCTCAGCATATTAAAGTTTGGTCATTTGAACCTCTACCGCAAACAAAATTAGAGGCATTTTGCATCGCAAATTGGTCTCCAGTATGTTACGGAGCAATAGTATTTATGTCTTATGAATCAGATAAAAAGAACAGCTTTACTCTTTCTCCTAAAGTTAAGCATCTAAACATTAAGCTTGGACCAGATGCAATTGAAAAAGCCTCTTCTGTAGGGAAAATCAAAAGCGGATTAAAATACAGACAAACATATTCAATAGGAGCAAATCATGAATGCTAATACAAAGAAATTCTGTCCTTACAAAATTCATTGGTATGAAGGAATGCCTCTTTCTCCTCATCATTTCCAACAATCTGACACAGCTCAAGAAAATGCATTGTCTTATATCTTGTCAAAAACTATGCCTTACCATTGGGGAATTGTAGATATGGATTTGGATTACTCCAACTTGCAAGATGGAATAATATACCTGAATAATATTGAAGCAATTTTAGAAGATAAAAGCATTATATTTTATCCAATGAATAAAGATGAATCTATAGAAATAAAATTCAAAGAACATATGAAAAAGAATCAGTCTCTTAAGATATTTCTAGTGAAATCAGATTCTCACTACACATATGAGTCGGATTCACATGATAAAAGCTACCAACCTGTGCAAATAGATTCTACTCAAGATTATAATAATGGAGAAAATTCAACATGTGTCTTCAAATTAAAACCAATCTATAAAATTGCATTCAATGAAATTCCAGTTAACCATACTGGAATACAAATATGCTCAGTGATTTCAAGTAATTTTGGACCAAAAATTGATTTATATGATTCTCCATGCATTAATGTAAAGTTGGCAACTAATATTATTCATGAGATTAAGCGATTAATTAAATTGCTAAAAGATAAAACAATGCATATAAAAAATCAGATTCATGTCAATAAAATGACATACAATCCATCTACAATCCATTCTATTTTTATGCAAGGAATCTTGCCTGTAGAGCATATTATACATTCAAATAATTCTCATCCAAATGCTCTATTTTCTGCTCTGATAAATCTTATTGCCCATGTTTCAATATTTAATGTTGATGCTATATTTCATGACATTCCGATTTATCATCATGATAATTTGCTAAAAAGCTTCAACCCTTTATTTGCATTTATACAAAGAATTCTTGATGAAATAAAAGAACCATATATATTGCATAATTTCGAACAAAAGGAATCAATTTTCTTCATGCAGATTAATGAAAATCTTATTAATGAAGAAATTTTCCTTCTTGTAGATTTTGATGAAAATGCTAGATCTTCTGATATGAATAAATGGATGCAAGATTGTATTATTGCCAGTGAATCAATGTTAAACACAGCAATTGAAACAAGAGTTCTTGGAATAAAAAGAGAATTGGCAACAATAAATAATATTTCGGATCAGCAAATTATGATAAAAATAAATTCAAATGATAGATTCTTTGCGCAAAATGAAAAATTATGCATTTACAATCCATCTTCATCGCATAACCCAGCGTCTATTTCTCTAATTGAATTTGTAAATCAAGCTTAGTAAAATAATATCTAGATTATCAATAAAATGAATCTTGAAAACAAATCTACAGTTAAATAGCTCATATGATGAATTTATATGCGCCTTCACATTACTAACAGTGTAATTTTTTATTAACAATCAATCTATGTATTCTATTTTTGGACTTTTTTCAGCAAATATAATTCCAAGGTAGCCCATTAACGCGCAGGAAATAAGCCAAATTGCAGGAAAACTTGTACTTATAAATTTAGTACATACATACAAAGTCGCGCCTCCTATAATAGAGGTCCCTATTCCATAACAAACCGAAATTGATCTATATCTATATCTTGGAGGAAATAAACTGAATGTTAAATTATGCGATGGCCCAACAAACATTCCTAGCAAAATAACCATAATAATAGAAAATAACATGTAATTGCACTTCATAAACATAAAACACGGAAAAGCAAATGCTATAATTGCAAATGCAAAAAACTTCATTATTTTATTTAAATTGAAATAATCGCTAAGCCATCCAGACAAAACAATAGATGCAGCATATATAGCAAAGCAAAATGTCTGCCACAATGCTAGATTTATATTCCAATCATGCAGATGTCTAATATAGTTAAAGCAAAATACCATTGTGTAATAGTACATTCCACCTATACCTGCTCCCATTCCAATCACAGATAAATATGGATAAATGCTCTTTGGAGAACAATCTATCTTTGGTTTCTTTTTGAACCCCTCCCCCTCAACAATGTGAGTTCTCATAATCATTCCTACAAAACCTATAGATGCACCTATAATAAAGGCATAACGCCATCCATTTGGCTCGTATTGTACAGCAATATAATTCGCAAATGATGCCAAAATCATACCTAAAACAGTAGAAGCCCAAGCAATTCCACTAGCAAATCCAGGCCTTTTTCCTAGATGCTCTATTAAAAATATAGCTGATCCATTTAAATCTCCACCAGCGCTCATTGCTTGCAATATTCTCAACATAAAGACTATGTACACAGAGAATATTCCTATAGTTTGATAGCTTGGAACTAGCCCCATTCCCAAAGAGGCAATAGATATGCATAGTATAGAAATCATTAATCCTTGCTTTCTGCCTACTACATCTCCAACATATCCCATAAACCATGCCCCTACTGGCCTCAATATAGATGCAGCAAACAACAAAGCATATCCAAACAATAAACTTTTCGATTTATCTTCAAATGGAAGCAAAATAGGCCCAAAAGAAGGCATCATATACGTAAACAACATGTAGTCATAATATTCCAACATTGATCCGGATAAAGTCCAAAAAGCTGAGAAGGTTTTTTTAAGATTCATTCAATCCATGCTAGAAGATTTTCGCATAATATTCAAGATTTTAAGATTTATTTAGCTTTCTAAAGATTTTAAGATTTACCTAATTTTCTTAATAAATTTAATGATTTTTCAATCCAGCTTTGCAATATTCTTAAATTAATTTAATTGCAATTAATTGCTCTGCAACATATTATTGGATAATGATTTTTCCATTATATATTCGCTTGATAAAAATATTTTTACACAATGCAATGAAATTCAAACTGCGTTTTTTACTCTTAATCTTGATATCTGCAATATATATTGCATCAAATGGGATTTTTCCACTTCTTCTTTATTCTGTTTTTGTAGATAAATCAACAATTTCTGCATTTATTATAATAAATAAAAAATTGCTTACAAATGCATATCCACAACTAAGAAATTTACTAACATACAAAGCATTTAATGCGATAATTATAGATGCTAAAAGCCATGCAGTGAAAACATACATATCATCAGATGGAGATAAATCAGTTGAATTAGGGCAAATTAAACGATTATCAGATCACATGCATAGAATAATAAATTCATCATTTAATTTTTCCATACATTTATTTTCATTTGCACTTCATGGACTAATAATGTATCGCAGCAATATATTGCTATATCTAATTCCTGCATTTATTTCGTATTCTATATTTTATGTTTTTGCAATTATAAAATGGACCCCCATGATAAAAAAAGCTTATGCTGCTGATAATGCAACAAATTCTCAATCGATTTTAGCTATAAAATACAAAGAATCATTTCATCAATCTTCCTCTTTATTTCAAGATGAGGTCACAACAAAACTTCAAAAAGAATATAATGCATACAATAAACAAGTAATATACATAAGATCATTTGCACTTATAATAAACATATCTTTATATGCATTTTTCTCGATTTTAATATACTTTAACGTTCCTGCAAAAATGGAATCAATCTATATAATGCACGGAGCAATGATGATTGGACAAATCACAAAATTATTTGGATTATCTAGGCATATCATTGGACTGCTTCATGGAATCAATCTTGATATAAAACACAAGAAAAATGAATGTAAAAATATAATATTTTCCAATATTCAAGCTCAAAATATTTCATTTAATTACGATGATCGAAATATTATTAAAAATCTTTCATTTTCTATCCAGCCTAATGAATGCATATTGATATTTGGGAATAATGGATCTGGAAAAACAACGTTATGTAAATTAATATCAGGAATATTCCTCTATAAATCAGGAATAATGAAAAATGGAAATTTTGAATTAAATCAGGAAAATCAAAATATTTGGAGAAGTCATATTATATACAAAGAAAAAGATTTAATCGTATTTGAATCTGAACTAGAGCAACTTAAAAACAATAAAAAATGGATTGAATTTTTTCCTGAAAAAAACTACCTTCTTGATCAAAAGCAATTTAGCTCAGGGGAGCATAATTTCCTTAGTCTATCTGCATCAATTTTGCATAAAAAAATATGGGCTCTTGTGATGGATGAGTCCCTCAATTGTATAGATATAAAAACAGGTAATAAATTGATCCAATTCTTAAAAATGCATATTCCAAGCATAATAATTTCATCACAACATGAAATTGAACATGATAAAATAATAAAATTAGAAAAAGAAATTAATTAAAATTTACAGATGATAAATTAAAGCGTCTTGCAAATATCAATCATATGACAAAGCTGCCTTGGCAAATAATAACATATCATAATAGTGAAAATATATTAGATGTGAATTTTACTTCAATAAAAAAGCAATTATCTTGCTAGAAAAAACTGATAGCTAGAACGCTATCCATTATCCGATTGATAAGCATAATCAGATTAGATAGCAAAGCTATCTGATTAGCAAAAAGCCAATTGTGATAGCAAAACCTATCTGATTAACAAGAAGCCAATTGTGATAGCAAAGCTATCTGATTAGCAAAAAGCCAATTGCGATAGCGAGAACGCTATCCATTCTATCCCATAAGCCGCCATGTCCAGGAATTAACTTGCTAGAATCTTTTATGTCTAACTTCCTTTTTCCATATGAAACAAAAATGTCACCAATTTGTGAAATTGCTGCCATAAATGAAAAATAAGAAATCATTTGCATAAAAAACATAAAATCAAAAGTAATTCCATGCGAGTAAAGTATATAAAATGACACTAATGTAGATGGAATAAGCATTCCCGCTATTGCTCCAGACCATGTTTTATTTGGGCTAATTTTTATTAATTTAGGACCGCCAATCATACGTCCAAATACATACGCTGTTGTATCTACCAATGAAGCAAAAATCATAATCATGCCAGCAAATTTCATTACCATAGTTCCAACAAAATAACTCGGAATTGCAACATACAACAACCCAATTAATCCAACAAAAAATTTCACTCTCTTGCTAGATTTGCTAAATCTTAATGCGCAAAATAATTCTATTATCAATATAAATGCAAATGTAAGAAATAAATAAGAGTCATATTCTAAATAAGCTGATAATCCAATTAATCCAACGTAAAATAATCCAGACACTAATCTATTAAATAGATTTGACTTTAAGAAATTCATTACTGAATTCTACATTTTTTCAAAAAACAAAGAAACCTTGTATTGCATATGCATGATCCCATATATTTAACGCAATTTAACAATATTTATTTCATAACATTTAAATTCTTAGTATTTCTTAAACTCCCCATCTTTTATCTTTGGACAAGCAATTCTTCATTAAATTATTTAAATTATCTTCAGAGAAATCTGGCCAAAAAATATCTACAAAAGAAATCTCAGTGTATGCCATTTGCCACAAGAAAAAATTGCTTAACCTTGACTCTCCTCCAGTTCTGATACATAAATCAGGATCAGGAATATCTGATGTATACAAATTTTGACTAACTATGCTTTCATTTATATTTTCATTTTTCTTATCTATAATTTTCACAATAGCTTTCACAATGTCATCTCTTCCAGAATAATTTACAACTAAAGAAACATTCAATCCAGTACAATTTTGTGTTTTTTCTTCCAACTCATCTGCCCAATTCTTAACCTTATATGGCAAATTACATTTATCTCCAACAATTCTCACTTTATAATCAGCACTACTCCATCTTTCAATGATTTGCTTGCCATGTTTTTCAATTAAATAGAAAATTCCATACAATTCTTTAATGCTTCTAAACCAATTTTCCTTAGAAAAACTATAAAAGCTTGCATATTTCAGATTCATTTTAGCGCATAAATCAACAACTTCTAGCATTTTTTCGAAACCTGCTTCATATCCATGCATAGCGCTGCATTTATTTTTTTTGGCCCACCTTCTATTCCCATCCATAATAAATGCGATATGGTTCAAACACTTTGCCATAATATTAAACTAATTCATTTTCCATAAAAAACCAATAAATTGAATTAAAGTGCAAATCATATGAATTTTTCTTCAAAAAATTATATTAAATTGCTACCATCCCACTATTTAAGAAATTTATATTAAATTGTTCGCTAGGTATATTGAATTATTCCCTAACTCGTTGTATGATGAATACTTAAAGCTCCCTTCGTCTAGTGGACTAGGACATCGCCCTCTCATGGCGGAAACAGGGGTTCAATTCCCCTAGGGAGTACCATTTTGGTATTTAGAGCTTTTCAAAAATTATTTCAAATTAGCTTTCAAATTAAATTAATATTTTAACTGCTATTATTTTGTGCAAATGCTTCTAAATATACATCTCAAGATTAATGTTAACTATTTCTAAGCGTATTTATTTCTTAAGTATAAATTGTAAAATTGCAACTATTTCAATAATTTCATCAAAATGCTATTTCTCAACAATTTCATCAAAAGTCATTTGCCCTTTAAACCATGTTCTTTGCTGTTTTGCATATTGCATAGTTCTTATTAATATCAACTCTTTCATCTTTTCAAAAGAAATTTCATCCTTAAGAAACATATTAATCTCATCAACTCCTATAATTGAATTTATATGCTTTTGAGTATTATTTAAATTTTTTACTTCATCAATTGCTTTAATAAACATTTTATCTAACCTCTTTGATGCAGATTCTGCAACTTGCTCTTTTGTTTTAGATATATAGATTGAATGAAACTCAACATCAAGTAATTTTTTCTTTTCTTGTTTTAACCACCAAGAATAAGCTTTTCCTGTACCAAGCATAATATTAATAGCTCTAATCAAGCGATATTTATCATTCTGATTTACATTTATTTCTGGATCTAATTTTGTAGCTTTTGTTTTTAATTCTTCATTGCTCATTAGATCTAATTCATGATCATATTTCACATCGGGTATTTGAATAAACCCTTCTTTTAAAGCATTAAGATAAAATCCAGTGCCACCAACAATGATTGGAATTTTATTTCTTTCGATTAGAGTTTTAATAGCTCTAACGCAATCATTAAGCCAAATCATCATATTTATTCTTTGATTATAGTCAAAATATCCATATAAATAATGATTTTCTAAATTATCAGGTTGTGCAGTCAAAGTTGGCAAAACATTGTAAACTTGCTTGCTGTCTCCATTAACGATAGATCCATTGATCTTGCTAGCTAAATCCAAAGCATAAGATGATTTCCCACTAGCAGTTGTTCCTCCAATGATAAAGCATTTCATTAAATAATTTTTTCCATTAAATAGCCTTGATAGAAATCATTTCATTCACATCTCTTCCTGCTCTGAATCCTTTTCTGCAATAATCAGTTTTATGTGGACAAGAATCATAATCAGTATATTTATTACATTCAATGTTAAATATAGGGCTATCAAATAATTTCACCATATTAAGCGTCATTTCACTTATATCTGAGGCCATAATAAACTTTCCTTTTCCTTTTAGAATTCTAGCAATTTTCAAATCAAAATTATAAATATTATAACACCTTCTCATGCGATGCTTATACTTTGGCCATGGATCTGGGCATAACATCTTAATTTCATCAAATGAGCAAGATGGGATTTTCTTTATCAAGTCATCAATAAAAGACATAAATAAAAATACTTTAGAATTATCATTAACACTCATGAGAGTTTGCAAAATAGCTGGCTTAAAAATCTCACAACCCACAACTACGGTATTTTCATCCTTCAAAGTCTGCATAACACTTGCTCCAGAGCCAAATCCAATATCTAAACATAATTTCTTTTCTTTAGGAATATTATTTATTACATCTCTTATATTTTCATTATTGCAAATATTTTTCTCACAATTCTTTGCTAAATTATTTTTTAATTTTCTGCTTCTACCGCATGTCCATGTCATTACAATAGAATAATATATATTTACACAACCATGCAACTTGATACTATTCGATTTATGCCTTAAGATCTTTTGGAGGGCTTGTAGTTCAGGGGTTAGAACACATCGCTTATAACGGTGTTGTCGCAGGTTCAAATCCTGCCAAGCCTACATTAGTAAATATTATGAAACTTATTAACAATGACATAATGCTTAAAACTTTTCAGATTGATGATTCAATTTCTGGAATTTCCTTAGATAGTCGAAAAAAAGCTGATTTGTTTTTTTGCATACAAGGAAATCATTATGATGGACATGATTTTGCACAAAATGCAATTTATAATGGGTTTAAATATATTGTAGCTTCAAAGCCAGTTAATATACCAAATGATCATGTGATTTATGTGAATAACGTAGAAGAATATATGATAAAACTAACTAAAAATGTAAGAAATCAATTAAATTCTACTGTAATTGCAATAACTGGAACAGCAGGCAAAACATCAACAAAAGAACAGATGAAATTTGCATTTTCAGAGAGAAAAGTGTTAGCATCTCCAGAAAGTTATAATACAATTTATGGATTAGCTCTAACTATATGTAATATTCAAAATATTCCTGATTATTTAATATTAGAAGCAGGAACAAGTCATCCAGGAGAGATGGAGGAGTTGGCTCGAATAATAAAACCACACTACTCCATTATAACTTCAATAGGTGCAGGACATATTGAACATTTTAGAGATATAGAACATATAGCTGAAGAGAAATCTCAACTTTTGCAATACACTAGTAAGTATGCTTTTTTTCCTGAGATATGCGAAAAATATTGTCCTGCCAATCTTTCTAATCAAATTTCTCAACAAAATGATGATATATACGAGCAAAATGCATTTCCTATTATGAAAATTGCAAAAATGGAAAATTTAATCAATGCAAGCAATAATATAAAAAATTATTCCCCGTCAAAAGGAAGAAACAATATAGTGAAATTGAATAAAGACAACATCAATTTCTCTATGATTGATGGAAGTTTTAATTGCAATCCCATATCATTGCAAGCATCTATAAAACAGTTAATGAAATTTCCTGGCAAGAAAATTGCTGTGCTTGGAGAAATGAAAGAGCTGGGAGATTATGCGGAACAATATCACCATGCTGATTATGATGTAGATCATCTTCTTTTATTGGGAGATATTTGGAAAACATCAAAAGGAAAAATATTTAATTACTATGAAGAGTTATGTAAATATTTGGAAGGAATTATGGAAGAAGGTGCAGTAATATTGCTAAAAGGTAGCAATTCTACTGATGTAAAGCTAATATCTAAATATCTTGAGGATCATTATGGCATTTAAATTACAACTTCTAACCAACTATCTTGGAATGGCGTTTATTAATCAAACGAGAAAAACTAAGTTATATTTATCAATGCTTATAGGATTAATTGCTTTAAACTCATCTTCATATTTTATGAACACAGATTTTATGAACACTGAATTAAAATTAATAACTAACATAACTAACGTTCTAATTTTCACATGTTACTCAGTGTTTTTCTTCACTAGCGCTTATATAAAAATTATTAGAGGTAAATTTTCACAACCTATTTCTAAATACATCAAACATAATCATAAAAAAAATACACCTACCATGGGAGGAATGATTTTTTTAACATCATTTATATTATCTTCTTTATATTTAAGCAAATTTCTTCATTTAAATGCTAATCATTATTTAATTATAATATTAACTACACTATTTGGGTTCATAGGATTATTAGATGATGCATTGAAAATAATAAGAAAAAACAACAAAGGAATCAAAGCTTCTCATAAATTTATCTTGCAAATTTTAACTTCATTGCTCACTCTTTATGCTTTTAAGCAAAATCTAGATATAAGTTATTTGTCTATAATATGGTGGACATTTGTTATCAACGGAACTGCAAATGCTGTTAACTTAACAGATGGACTAGATGGATTGGCCGCATCATGCTCATTGATCACAATTACATCATTTTCAATTATGCACTTTATTAAATTTGGACCATCAACAGATCTAATGATCAACGCAATAATATTTGTTGCAATATTTTCGTTCCTGCAATTTAATCGCAATCCAGCTAGAATATTTATGGGAGATGTTGGATCTATGTCATTAGGGGCATTTATTGCAATTAATTACTTGTTAATTGGACAAGAATGGATTCTAACACTTGCTGGAATAGTATTCGTTCTAGAGGCTATGTCTGTTATCGTGCAAATGATATCAATAAAATTATTTAAACGAAAAATATTTATCACTACCCCAATTCATCATCATTTCGAACATTATATGAAAGAAAAAAACATTACCAAACTATTTGTTTGTTTTGCAATTCTTGTGAATGCACTTATAATATTGTTCATAATATGAATTATTTGCTATTAGGATTTGGAGTATCAAATCAATCATGCGCTAAGATTCTGAAAAAAAATAATCAAGAATTTTATATATGGGATGATCAAGAAGATAAGCAAGATTTGATATTGAAATCAAAATATAACTTATTCGATGCAAATCAACATAAAGTAGATAAAATTGTTTTAAGCCCTGGAATTAGATATCACAAATTTCTAAATCTTGTTAAAAAAAATAATATCACACATGAAATAGATGTGTTTTTTAAATTTTCAAAGAATAAAAAAATCAGAATTGGATGCACTGGATCATTTGGAAAATCGACTACAGTGTCATTAATTGCGCATATATTAAATTTCAATGGAATTCCATCAAGAGCTGTGGGGAATATTGGAATTGGGCTAAATGAACTTCAAGATAATGAAATTCCTATAATTGAATTGTCATCTTTTCAGCTAGAAATAACAAAAATAAAGCTAGACATAGGAGCAATTCTAAATATCAGGCCTCATCACTTAGAATTTTATAATTCCTATCAAGAATATTGTGATGCAAAGTTAAATATTTCTGATTTATCTGAGAAAATATTTATCGGTGAAGATGTTTTAAGAAATATGAAGAATGCCTTAGATAATCTAAAAATTACACGCCAAAATACAATAAATTATTCTATTCCAGATGAATTGTCTCAATTTTGTCATATTTCTAAAGAGTCATTAATTGCTGCGTATCAAATATGCAGAGAGCTTGAAATTTCTGATCAAAATATAATAAATGCATGCAAAGCATTTCAATTGCTAGAACACAGACAGGAAATAATAAATTCAAATCCATTAATAATAAATGATAGCAAAAGTACAAATTTAGAATGCTCTAATTATTTAACCAAAAAACATAAAAATATCTTTTGGATTGCTGGAGGAAAAAAATCTGAAATATCTAAATATGCATTAAAAAGCATTCCAGTCCAAAATATTAAACATGCATTTCTTGTTGGTGAAAATCGCCATGAATTAAATTCAATTTTTACTAACATGAATATCCCCTGCTCTGTTTATGAAAACCTTGAAGATGCAATAAAAAATTTGCAAAAAAAGATGAAAGATGAAGTAGTAATTTTTTCCCCTGGATTTCAGTCATTTGATTCATATGAAAATTTTCAATCAAGAGGGAAAGAGTTCAAAAATTTAGCCTTAGAGCATATTTTATGAGAAACCTTTCCTAATCTTTTGTCGAAACAATAAAATTAATTCAATTTAGATCAATAATGGTTCAGTTTAAATGAATAATAAGCTTTAAAAAATTGTTTTTTCTAATGACTCTATCTGCTATATTTCTCTAATTACCTGAATGACAAATATATAACCAAGAATTAGCATTGATAATCTATCGATAGATAGCATTTCATGTTTTAATTTCTACATGGAAACAAAAAGAATTTGCGTTGAAAGCTTGGAAAAAATTATTGGTCAAGAAACTAAAATACTAGACAAAGGATTCATCAGAGTTATAGATTATATGGGAGATGATGCTGCTATTGTTCAGGCAGCTCGTATTTCATATGGAAAAGGAACTAAGTCTGTTAGCAATGATAAAAGCCTTATTAAATATCTTCTACGCAATGAACATACTTCTGTATTCGAAATGTGTGAAATAAAGTTGCATATTAAAGCTCCTATATTTGTTGCCCGCCAATGGTTAAGGCATAGAACAGCAAATGTTAATGAGTATTCTGCAAGATATTCAGAGATGGAAAGTGATTTTTACTTACCTGAAATGAATCATATTACAGGACAAAATATGAGTAATAAACAAGCTAGAGGAGGACATATTGATCAATCAATTCAAAAGAAATCTCAAGAAAAAATAAATCAAATCAATGAAGATTCTTATAAAGCGTATCAAGAATTAATTGAAGATGAAGTTGCTAGAGAAGTTGCTCGAGGAGTTCTTCCAACTAATTTATACACTCAATTTTACTGGAAAATAGATTTAAACAACCTATTAAGATTTATTAAATTACGTAGTTCTAGTCATGCACAATTTGAAATAAGAGAATATGCAATTGCAATTAAAAACATACTAAAAGCATGGGTTCCATTTACTTATGAAGCTTTTGACAATTATAATCAAATTTCTTTATCGAAAGACGGAATAAAAATTGTTCAAGCATTGTCAAATAATGAAAATATTAATCAAGAAGATACTAATATGAGTAAAAACGAATGGAATGAATTGATGAAAAATATCAAAAGAGAAGATCTTCTTAAATAATTCAAACAAAAATTCATTGTGATATTTATACAAAATTATCAAAGCAATTTTGCGCACTTTTAGTTAAAAGTTAAAAGTTAAAAGTTAAAAGTTAAAAGTTAAAAGTTAAAAGTTAAAAGTTAAAAGTTAAAAGTTAAAAGTTAAAAGTTAAAAGTTAAAAGTTAAAAGTTAAAAGTTAAAAGTTAAAAGTTAAAAGTTAAAAGTTAAAAGTTAAAAGTTAAAAGTTAAAAGTTAAAAGTTAAAAGTTAAAACTAAAAACTAAAAACTAAAAACTAAAAACTAAAAACTAAAAACTAAAAACTAAAAACTAAAAACTAAAAACTAAAAACTAAAAACTAAATAAAAGCGATGTAACAAAATTGCATTCAATAAAATATTTTCCTGCAATTGAATTATGCTTATTTCTTAGATGCTGCTTTTGATCCTAAAGCATCATTCAAATCTTTTGGCAATCCTCTAATAAAGAATAAAACAGGCAAGCTAATAAATGTAGCCACTATAAATAACGCAGTCCAATTTAGATAATGCGCTATATATCCTGAGGAAATTCCAAGAATCGCACCTGCAACAGATTCAATAAGAGTAAGCATGGCAATTTGACCTGCAGCATGCTCTTTATCACAAAACTTTGCTTGATACATATAGTAAACATTGCTTGCAAAACTTCTTGCTATCTTTTCAATAAATAGAGTCAGAATTATAAATAATGCCATATGATTTTTTTGCATACTTAAAAATACTAAAGGCAAACAACTTAATGAATGTATAATCACACTTGTAATAGCATTTGATCTATAGCTGTGTTTTCTTAAAAATCTAACACTAAATAATAAACTTACTGCCATAACAGGTCCACTTATAAATTTATAAGATGAGAAAATAGTTCTAATTCCTATATCTGGAATAAAACTAAACACGCTTACTGGTTTCAAACTTGTAATAAATTTATAAAACACAGGAGCAATCAATCTATCTTGCAATCTAAAGAAAACCATAAATCCAATTAAACTTACAATATATTTTCTATGTTTTTGCAAAAATGCCTGATATGGAACAACCAAAAGCTCTTTAAATGATTTTACTTTGCTTAATTCAGTTACTTTTGGAAGTAAAAATAATAAGAATGAAGTAAAAATAATAAGAATTCCTGAAGTTCTATATATGCTTTCCCATGAAATTCCGAACTGTGCATAAAGTAAGTAATATATATTAATGCATACATACATGCTTGTTCTGAAACCAAATGCCCCTAATCCAACAATGGTTGTCTGATCTTTATCATCTGTGGCTAGTTTCAATATTTGAGCTCTCAATAATGTATCCATTATATTAAAACAACAAAAAGACAATGCAATGCATGTTGCAAAATAGTAAGTATCTTGCAAAGGATGCAAAAAACTCACAATCGATATTAAAATACCGGATATAAATATGCAAAGAAAAATCCATGACGCTCGTCTGTCTAGGAAATTCTTCAAATACGGTACATCAAATTTCTCAAAAATTGGAATCCAGAAAATTTTCAGCGCACTTACAACATATCCAAGACTGACAAATCCAAGAGATTTCGCTGAAACTTCCAAATCTGCCAACCAGTATATTAAAGTGTGAAAACATAGCGCATAAACTGCAGCGCTCACAGCTCCAAGAGCTAAAATTATATTATTTCTCAAATAATGCTCAGAATTTTTATACAACTTGTATCTTTTTAAAAATTTTTCAAACATAAGATCCTTTCTAAATCTGTGCATGATGCATCTAAATCTTGATCAGTAGAAATTACATAATCACATTTCTCCATATTGCGCATTTCATCTCGAATATTTAGAATTCTGTCATTTATCAATTTTTCACACATCATTCTCTCTCTCATTCTCTCCATTAAAACATTTTCATTAGGAGGATTAAGAAAAACAGACCTAACATTATCAAAATGAGATTTTAAATTCGACACCCCTTTAAAAGTTGCAGGCATCACGATATTGCTATCATTTTTTTGAAATTCTGCCCTTTCAACTCCATACCAAGTTCCAAAAACATAATCGTAATCAACTAATTCTTGATTGTACTTTTTGTTAATGAATTCTTCCTCTGAAATAAAGAAGTAATCAATCCCATTTTTTTCGTTATGTCTCTTACACCTAGTGGTGCAAGTAACGGGTTTATAAAAACCTTTTGAAGAAAGAGCATTAGCCAACGAGGTTTTTCCAGATCCGGAAGGCCCAACTAGAACTACAATTTTCTTCATGGAGATCATATTAGCATAAAATTAATTTTTTTAACATTTTTAAATTATTTAACTTTGAAAATTATTTAACTTTAAATTTTAAATTATCAAAATGCATTTATCAAAATGCATCTATCATTCATAAATTTTTAAATTATTCAAAATTCACTTATCATTCATAATATACTTGTCATTCATAAATTTGTTTTGTATTCTTATGTTGATGGCGGGCATAGCTCAGTTGGTTAGAGCGCTAGATTGTGGCTTTAGAGGTCGCCGGTTCGAGACCGGTTGTTCGCCTTGTCAGAAATTTCGATACTCCAATCGAAATTTGTTTCAATTAATTTTTTCAACTAATTTATTTATTGATTAGCTTTGTTTGCTTGTTAATTATTTTAAATTTTCACTCTTATTTACTGATAAATGCACGATAATGATTTTCATTGATTCATCAGCATTGAAATTTACAATAATAAGAGTTAAATTATATATATTATGAATATAAATCTTTTTTCTAGAAATATAGGAAGCAAAGCTGCAAAAGAAGCAAGAAAGCAGGAAAAAGTTCCTGTTGTATTGTATTCAAAAAATAGCCATGAACACGCTTCTATTGATTACAAAAGTGCTAAGCACATGCTTACTCAACCAAACGCAATGATATCTCAATTGGATTTTTCATTAAATAATAAATCATACAAAGCGCTAATTAAGGATGTGCAATACCATCCATTGAGTGGAAAGCCGCTTCATATAGATTTATTTGCTATAGAGCCTAACAGAAAAATGACAGTTACTCTTCCTATATCATTCAAAAATAAAGAAATATCTCCTGGAATTAAATTAGGAGGAATTTTGAATGTTTTGACAAAGGGAATTAAAGCTGTTGTTAGCTCTGACAACATCCCTTCTGCGATCAATTTTGATTTGAAAAATAGCGCAATTGGCGATGTAATAAGATTGAAAGATCTAGAAATTCCTACTGACATTCAAGTTCTTAGGTTAACTGAGAATGATACCCTTGCAAACATTATTGCTCCTTCAAAACCTAAGGAATAATGAAGCAAATGAAGTTTGATAATTATAAATTAATAGTCGGACTTGGAAATATTGGAACTAGATATGATAATACAAGACATAATCTTGGATTTATTTTTCTAGATATTCTAAAAGAAATTCGCAATTTAAGCGATTTTACATCAGATAAAAAATCAAACTTTTTAATTTCAAAAAATCAAACTTTCAATATGATGAAGCCGTCTACTTATATGAATGCTTCTGGATTAGCTGTTTTATCTTATATAAGCAAAAATAAATGTAAGCCGGAAGAAATATTAATAATTCATGATGAATTAAATCTTAAAGATGGAGAAATCAGATTCAAAGAAGGTGGAGGCTCTGGTGGGCACAATGGATTGAAAAGCATTACAAGCTCAATTGGTCAAAATTATCACAGAATCAGACTTGGCATTGGGCATCCTGGTGAAGGAGTTGGAGATTTTGTATTAGCAAAAAGCGATTTATCGCATTGGAAAGAAAAGATCAAAAATTTGATTGAATCTGACTCATTAGCATAAAAAATACTTTGCAAATCCATAAAATCTAATTCCCATTAATGAAAAATTTATACTTTTTCAACATTCAGCTCTCTCAACGAAATGAAAATTGCTGTTGAAATTCTCAATATTTATTTAATCTCTCATCTATTTGACAGCATAATCAGTTTGGCAAGAAAGGCAATTGATCTAGAAAAAGTTTCCCTCTAATTTAAATCAATTTCTATTTATAAATAGATGAAAAATAGAATGAATTTAAAGTAAATTATATGGATTGTCAGAATTCTAATTTATTATTTCAACTACAATATAATTCAAAGGATAAAATTGCTTGACTATTCACTCAAATATATATAAAACAGTAAAAAAGAAAAGGGGTGATTTGTGAAAACAAAAATACTTTGCTTATGCATAGCTCAATGCATTGTATCAGGCGGTGAAAATGCTGGGCATATGGGATTAAGCCCAAGTCTAAATCCTCTATCTCAGTCAAGCACATGTTCCGTTGCGCCATGCCAAAATAGTGATATTAGCGAACAAGCAGGGATTTACCATGACTTGCATACTGATAGCGAAACTGGATCTGTCATTGATCCAAAAGATATTCCATCAAAGCAAATTGCAGCATTGCTTTCTATCGCATCTAGAACCACAGATATAGCAACCCAGAAACAATTAAATGCATTATTGGATGAAATGAAATTTAATGACGCAGAATCTGAAACAGATGAAGTGACCTCTACATATAAATGCGAAAGTGCTGACAAATCACAAGAAAGCAGAACTGAGCAATTAGAAGCGGCAGAAAGAGCAATGATAAATGCAGAATATGACAAATTCTATATTGAATTATCTGATGAATTCTTAAATGAAAACAATCAAATTGTTTCTTATCTAATGGAAATTTGCTCAATTAACGAACGAACATTAAGAAAAATAGTTGGAGAAGAATGTCACAGACTTTATATCGAAAGAAATCAAATTCATCAATTTGTCATTCTACTAAATAAATATTTATCATATACAGCAGAATATTCCACTCTAGATCGAAATAGAACAGCCAAAGAACAGGACGACGAATTCAATTCCATAAAAAGTTCATTTTTAGCAGAAGAGGCAAATATAAGAATTGCGCAATCTTCAACTATGATTGATGAAGCGCAAAAATATTCTAATGCATTATTAAGCGAATTCATACAACATTACATAGATTTCTCTGAGCAAGATGAGAATATTCGCAGAATTTTATTGCAAAATGAGCAAGACATATCATGGAATCAACTAGAAATACAAATGAATAAGGATTATCAACTTTCATATCAAACTGTAACTAACAATCTTATTTTATCATTGATTAAGAAAGATTCTGAATCAGAAAAACGCAATCAAGAGCAAGATCAGAGAATTGAAGAGTTGAAAAGGAAAAATGCTGCATTAGAAAAGCGTAATAAAGAGCAATTTGATGCAATGAGCAAACTTTCAAAATCAACTAAACAAGAGCAAGATCAGAAGATTGAAGAGCTAAAAAAGAAAGATGCTGCATTAGAAAAGCGTAATAAAGAGCAATTTGATGCAATGAGCAAACTTTCAAAATCAACTAAACAAGAGCAAGATCAGAAGATTGAAGAGCTAAAAAAGAAAGATGCTGAATTAGAAAAACGCAATCAAGAGCAATTTGATGCAATTAGCAAACTTTCAAAATCAACTAAACAAGAGCAAGATCAGAAGATTGAAGAGCTAAAAAAGAAAGATGCTAAATTAGAAAAACGCAATAAAAAGCAATTTGATGAAATGAAAGAAAAAGCTAAGAAAGTCGATGAATTATACAATAGATTCAGCCATGCTTTGCCATTTGATTTTGAAATAAAAAATGATAAGAATACAATGTTAATTGAAAAAGGAACAAAGCTCCCATTTACAAAAGAATACGCACTTCTAAGAGGGGATGATTCATATCATTTATATAAAAATAAACAGCCTATGAAAAATAAACTAATTGATAAACAAGCAGGGAGATTGATGTGCAACAATGCATATAGAGCAGAGATATGTATATATATTGATGGAAGAATTAGCGTGAGGCTTTTTCATGAAAAACTGGAAGATAACAAGCGCATTCAGTACATAGGAAATATATTAACTGATGGAGGGTTTCAAGAGGGCGTATAATCCGCCTATTTGTTTTTTAAGTAATTTGCATGCAATTTAATGATAAATACATCTTAATCATTAAATTCATTTTTCAATCAAGTTAATTAAAAAATTTAGCAGCCTGTTTTCTTATTTGAAAATTTCATAAATCAACAACCTAAATTTAAAAATTTCATTCATTCTATTTGCTTTTAGCAATTTCAAGCCAATTTCATGAATAGGAACAGTTTGAATAATATTGCCTATAATTTACATAATGTTGCCGATAATTTTGCGCATGTGCATAATAAATTTCATTCATAAATAACAGTCATTGGTTTTTGATTGCATCTTTAAAAACTTTTAGTTCAATCTTTTTAGCTCAATCTATTTTCTTTTCTGCAACTTCCATGCAAATCAAACTCAATGCAAATTTCAAGCATAAAATTAATTTGGGAGAAGACAATCAATCACCATCTACAAGCATGATTCCAATGACTTCAAGCATGATTCCAATGACTTCAAGCATAATTCCAAATATGGCTAAAATGTCAATTATAAAGCCAGCCATACCTCTATCTATTCCTCCAGTATCTACAAGAAATTCCAAAGCCTATAAATCTCTGGGATAATGCTCATATATCTAGATATAATCCTACCCTATGTCAGCTTATAGTGCGCGTCTCCATCAATGCAGTTTTCATTAAAGCGCATAACTAGAAATTGCTATCAATCTGTTTATTTGTGATTTTCATTGGCTATCAATTAAACTTTAAATTTTTTTTAATTCAATCTATTTGCTTTTTTTGATAATTAATATACTATTCTAGTATGCGTATTTGTTTAGTAACAGGACATAGAGTACAACATGGACACAATGTTAGCCATGCGAACAATAAAACAAAAAGACTCTTCTTGCCTAACCTTCACTCCAAAAATGTTGTGAGTGAAATAAGAAAAAAAGAAATTAAAATCTTGATTTCTCACCGTGGTGAGAGAACAATGACCAAGTATGGTGGTTTTGATCAATTCCTTCTAAATGCAAAAAATAGAAAATTGACAGTAGATGCAAAAGAGCAAAAAAGAAAATTGCAAAAGTATCTTAAAAAACAAGCTAAAAAAGCTTAATTTTTAAATTAACTCTACACTAAAAAATAATGTAATTCTAAATTATAATAAGAATTCATTAGATATTGTTTTGCAAATAATTGCTTTGCATTTTGAGATAAACTTTTTTCATATTCTAAAATGACTTTCTTGAGGTCGATATTATCAATTGTTATAAAAAAGCTTAATAAATTTATATTTCTTCGAGCAGGATATGCGTTTTTTAAGAAATGATTTGATATTTAAAAAATTTATACTTCATCAGGAATAATTATATTGTATTTTACCAAGAATGATTTTATTTCATTGAGAGCAACTAATGCTCCCAACTCTACTAAATTATATTTTTACAAAAGATCCTATGAAAATTACAAAATTCACTAAAAATGATTTTATTTTATTGGGAACAACTTATATGCCAATCCTACTAGATTGCACTTTTATAAAAAATCCTACGAAAATTACAAAATTCACTAAAAATGATTTTATTTTATAAATATCGCTTTGTATTTTAAATTAAATCTATTTTAAGGCTATTCTAAGAAAATCACACCTCTCTCTCAGAAATTTTACACTTCTTCTGCTATTTAAGAAAATTATATATTTTTTAATAGCAATTATTCTATTCTTTATCAATAGATTTATTATTTAAAATTTATATACTTAAATCAACAATAATATGCAAATTATCTTGCAAAAACTCTTAATTTACAAACACGTTCAGCGCAATGCCAATCTAACAAAAAAATAATGTTAGTTTGTATATGTTCAATTATAATTTATATTGCATTCTAATTTTCTAGATTATCAATTGATTTTATTGATTTTATTGATTTTATTGATTTTATTGATTTTATTGATTTTATTGATTTTATTGATTTTATTGATTTTATTGATTTTATTGATTCTGCTATCGATATAAATTAAAATTATTTTTCTAGTTATTTCTTAATTTTTCACTCTTAATGCTTAAGATCTAGCTTCATACGCAATGTCAGAAAGCTAAAGTAAATTCAACTTCTATTGCCTCATCTACAGATTATATATAACACATATTTTTCATAGTAGAATTAAAGAAGAAGCATTAAAATATAAACTTACTAATATCATAAACATGAACTTAAAAAAAATCTCAGTAAATTCTCAAAATTTAATATATGTTATATTGTTAAAATATTATAGTTGAATATATTGCTATATTCAAAAGATTTCAATTCATCTAAATCTCATTCTATTATTTGTGCGCTCTACTATATTATTCCAATCTTTTTGCGCATAATCATTTTCAATCTAAGCTCATAAAAATTAATTGAATCTTAGATGCAACATGAGAATTATCTGATATCCATTATCAATTTAAGAAAAATAGAATATATTTGCATGCTACTTGCTTGATATAATTAAACATAAGATTGTTTTCATTTTTTCATGAAATGATTTCTATATTATTCGCTTATTTTTTATTTCAAATATTATTTATCTTATTTTTTTATTTCATGAAATTATTTATTGATAAAATAAATTTTCCGTGAATTATTTAGATTTTATTGACCATGCATTTTTGAGATTTCAAAAATTATATTTCAAAAATCATGAAATTTAAATTTTATAATGAGCTTGCAAATAATATACATTACTTCAAAATGCAATTAAATTCTATAGGAAAATACAGCTTAATTATAACTAATCTTCTTTACAGCAAATATTATAATTTCAATAAACTAAACTTTTTTCATTAAGAAGTGCACTTTAGAATGCTTTGGATTTTAAGTTAATACTCTTCGTCAAGCAAGCTGGGATGACTTGTTTTATTAGTCAAGTTTTGCAATGAATTCTCATAAATAGATGGCCAAATTTTCTCAAACATAGCAAAGGCGTCTTTTTTATACTCAATAAGAGGATCTTTTTGCCCATAACTTTTCAAGTTGATACCCTGTCTCAAATAATCCAATGCCTGAACATGAGATCTCCATTGATCATCAATTGCATTTAAAGCGCAAACTCTGCTAAAACTTATCATATCTTCATCATTTTCAAATTGACTCAAATGAACTCTTAGATTCTCCTTTACATAATTAGAAATCAACGAAGAGTTAGCTTGTGTATCTTTTACAGCGCTAGCAATATCTATATTAATCCCGCAAACTGATTGCAAGTATTCAGATAATCCAGATTCATTCCAATTTTCATCAGATAAAAACTTTTCCATAGCATTGTCAATCACTCTGTTTGAAATATCTATTAACATATCAAAGTTAAAACTAGATAATATCTCATTTCTATATAAATATATGTAAGACATTTGATCTTCTTTCACATCGGCATATTTTTTCATTTGTTGCCTTATGTCAAAGTTATGAGCCTCAACTCTCTTTTGAGCTTTTGAAATTGCTTTTGTGATCATTTTGCTAGTGATTTTCTCACCCTCTTTTAATCCAAATCTCTTAAGCCATTGCTTTAGATTTCCAGAAGCAAAAATTCTCATCAAATCATCTTCTAAAGAAAGGAAAAATTTAGACTCCCCTATATCTCCTTGACGTCCAGATCTTCCCCTTAATTGATTATCTATTCTTCTGCTCTCATGTCTTTCTGTTCCAACTACAAACAATCCACCAACTTTTAAGACCTCTTCTCTCTCTTTTTCAGATTGCTCATTTACATGATTGGAAATTTCTGAAATTTGCTCTTCATCATCCAAATCTTTTGTCAAATCTTCAATTAATATTTTAGGATTTCCTCCCAATTTAATATCAGTTCCTCTTCCAGCCATATTTGTAACAACTGTAACATGACCTAACTTACCAGCATTAGCAATAATTTTAGCTTCATTGGCATGATTCTTGGCATTCAAAACTCTATGCATAATTCCATGCTCAGTTAAGGCATCCGCAAATATCTGAGATTTCTCCACACTGCTTGTTCCAAGTAAAACTGGCTGCGCTTTGGCGTGACATTTTTTAACAAGAGAAATAACAGCATTGATTTTTTCTTTCATAGTTCCGTAAATTTCATCTTCATGATCAATTCTAGCAATTGTTTTATTGGTTGGAATCACTGCAATATTCAAATTATAAATTTTCTCAAATTCTTCTGTTTCAGTTGATGCAGTACCTGTCATACCGCATAACTTTCCATATAATCTAAATAATCTTTGAAAAGTAATAGATGCAAGAGTTTGATTTTCTTCTTGTATTTCAACCGATTCTTTTGCTTCAATAGCTTGGTGAAGTCCATCAGAATATCTTCTTCCATGCATGATTCGTCCAGTAAATTCATCAATAATATTAACTTTATTATCGCTTACCATATAATGCACATTTTTTATGAATAAAGCATTTGCCTTCAACGCTTGATTGATATGATGTATTAAAATAATGTGTTGAGAATCATAAATTGTCTGATCATCATCTAAAACACCCTCTTGACGCATAATATTTTCTATTTTTTGTATTCCATCTTCATTTAAAGTAACTGTATGATTTTTTTCATCTTTTTCGTAATGAGCTTCGTCAAGTTGAGAAACAATGCTTTGAATCCACATATACAATCCAGAAGTTTCTTCTGATGACCCTGAAATAATTAAAGGGGTTCTTGCTTCATCGATTAATATATTGTCAATTTCATCAACAATGGCGCAATGAAGACCTCTTTGGCAAACTTGATCAGGGCTCATTTTTAGATTATCTCTCAAATAATCAAACCCTAATTCATTATTGGTAATATAAGTTATATCACAATCATATTGCTGCTTTCTTGCTTCATCACCCATATGATTTGCAACGCAACCAACAGACAAACCAAGAAAATTAAAAATCTTTCCAATTAATTTAGAATCTCTTTCTGCAAGATAATCATTAACTGTAACAATATGAACACCTTCACCAGTTAAAGCATTTAAATATGCAGGAAGAGCAGAAGTTAGGGTTTTTCCCTCTCCTGTCTTCATTTCTGAAATCATTCCTTTGTGAAGAGCAATTCCACCTAAAAGCTGAACTCTATAAGGACGTTCATTTAATACTCTATGGGCAGCTTCACGTACAACAGCAAAGGCATCCACTAAAATATCATCTATCGACTCGCCATTTTTCAATCTTTCTTTCAGCACAAATGTCATGCCAGACAAATCTTTATCGCTCAAATCGGAAAGATTTATATGATCTATTTGATCAACTACTTTCCACATTTTATTCAGCAAAAACTGATTTGATCCAAAAAATAATTTTTTAACTGAACTTACTACTATTTCAATTGCTTTTTTCAAAGAAAACACAAACATACATTATACTCTAGGAGAACATATTTCAAGATTAATTTAAAAATATTCTCTAACTTTCTAATTGTAAATATACAAATTTTATGTAAAAAATATATAAATTTTACTTTTATTCAATATGCATACATAATGGTTTTATGGGCTTCGCTGAAATTAATCAAATTTCCATCGTGCTTACTGTTTGCACAGTTATGGCATTGTTATTTATAAGATTAAAACAACCACCTATTTTGGGATATATTTTAACTGGAGTATTATTAGGCCCCTACACATTGCAATGGATTACAAATCCAGAATTAATAGGCATTATAGGTGATTATGGAATGCTAATCATGCTTTTCACGGTTGGTCTTAAATTAAATGTATATGAATTCAAAAAAGTATGGAAAACAGCAATGTATTGCGTTTCAGCTCAAATTATTTTTGGAATACTAATAAGCTTGTTATTGTCTTATTTTTTCTGTTTAGACGCAACAACAGTTGCATTAATAACATGTATGATTGCTTTAAGTAGTACTGCAGTAGCGATTAAAATTATGGAAAATTTTAATGAAATCAACACCCCAGTTCAATCTCTAGTGATTAGCATATTAATTGCTCAAGATTTAACATTAGCTCCCATGATCATGATATTAAAAAGCTTAGTATTTCATCAATCTATGCATACGCTATTCATAAAAATTATTATATCTATCGTAAGTATGGTTGGGACAGTTATTCTTTTGAGCAAATCTCAACCAAGAATAGTTCATAAATTCTTCAACTCTTGGATATTTAAAATTTCAGAGATTAATGCATTAATATCAGTTGCTGCATGTTTTAGCTTTGCTGCTATATCAGAGTATTTAGGATTATCTGGAGTATATGGAGCTTTCTTATGTGGATTTATACTTGGGAATATAGGGCCAAAAAATTCACTTCTAGCTTTTTCTGCCCCATTGAGCGGAATACTAATGATGTCATTTTTCATATATGTAGGAATATTATTTGACGTAGTATTTATTATGAACAACATGTTATCTATATTTGCAATTGTTTGCGCTGTTACTGCAATAAAACTATTTATAAATATGTCTAGCTTAAAATTGCTAGGATGGAAAGACATACTTGCTTTAGAGGCTAGTTTATTGTTGTCTCAGGTAAGTGAATTTTCTTTTGTTTTGATAAACATATATAGTTTTCATAAAAATTCTACATATTTAACAAATTGGATTGTTTCTACTACAGTTGTATCTTTATCTGCTGGAGCATTGTTTATTGTTGTATTTAAAAATATGCTAGATAAAAGATGATTACTTATTTTTGCTCTCCAGATCATTCTGTTAAAAATATATTCGAGTTGGTTTATAAATTATACAAACATGATAGATCCATTCTTTTAATTGTAAAGAATGAAGAAGATATGAATATGCTGAATGATGCATTCTGGAAAAGCAGAAGATTTCTACCTCATGGAGATGAAAATGACCCTAACTTGCAAGATCAAACCATAGTAATAAGCACTAAAAAAATAGAAAATATGAAATTTGACACTTATATTTACTTCCATCATGCATCAGATTCTTATGAAAGTGTAGAAAATATACTATGGAATCCACCTAGATCTGAAGCAAAAGGAAAAATATGGCAAGAAGAAAATGGAAAATGGAGTTTAGGCAAAATATAACCTAATAATACAATATTTATACAATCAATTACATCAAAACTAAGCTAAAGCATTTAACAGAAGAGTTTTTGCAGTTAATTATATCTAATCTAATAACAGAGATTATTATAATACAGATTAAATCAATTACATAAAAGCTGAACTTACAACAATAATTATACTTCCAACAATCTCTTTGATTGAAATGCACTCTCCAATAAATATACTAAAAGCAGTGGCAAGGAAAATCCTGAAATATTGAGCAGATGTAAATGTTGATACCGGCAATTTCTTTAAAGAAAAAATCATCAATATATTATTTAATCCCCCTAAAACACCTATAGGAATTAATATTTTCATATTTTGATAAGTAAAAACTTCACTGCAACACAAATTATTTCCCATAAAAGCATTTACCATCCAAAGCAAAGGAATTATATAAATATATGAATAAAACAAAACTGTAACTGTGTCTTCATTTGTGCTCAATTTTTTCATAATCACGCTATTAAAAGAAACCACAATATTGGCCAAAATCAATAACCCCTGCATAACTAAATATTTATTTGCAAAATCTATTGGCCACATTGAAACTAACACTCCTATATACCCAATAAGAAGCATAATCCATTTTCTTGATGAAATCTGCTCACGCAATATTAAAAAAGATAATAAAGCGCTAAACAAAGGCTCACTCAAAGAAATTGAAGTAGCGCTAGTAAATGGCAACACGCTATAAACTCTATATGTCAAAAGTACAGCGCAACATGCAATTACAGCTCTGATAAAATATATCTTGTGATTTTTTGTTTTTAATTTATCTCGATTAATAATAAATAATGGAGACAAAACAATAAATGAAACCATAAACCTACTTAATGCTTTTAAGCTAGAATCTAATTGCAATTGCTTCACAAAGAACAATATAACAACATAAGATGAAATGTATAAAAAAGGCAAAAATCTATAAATAATCATGCAAACCTCTCTAAATGAATTGACTTATCACAAAAATCTAATTTATCTTGCGTCAAAATTACCAATCCAATATTCTTCAAACTATTTTTCAATCTAAAAAACTCTCTCTTTCTGCTTTCTTGAGATAATCCCAAGCAAAATTCATCCCAAACAATCCAATCTGGCTTTTCTTCAATCAAGCAAGAAATGCATTCTTTTTGCAATTCTCCTTGAGAAAAATGATCTTCATATCTATCTCTAGATATTAAATAATTTTTCAGATTACCCAAACAAAGACAAATCATTTTTCCAGGATAGCTTACTAACCCTTCTATATTTTTCATAGAGTTATTAATGTATCTCAATAAAGTTGTTTTGCCTATGCCTGATTCTCCATACAAGCACAAAGAATCATTTTTCTTGACTTCTAATTTTATATTATTCAATAAAATCATGTTTGACACTTCAATTTTGCAAAAAGCTATATTAAGATTCTCAGACCTTCCATGTTGAAATTGATCTTTATGATCAATTAAATGATTGATATATCTTTTTAAACGATAGTAGCCAATTTTCGCGATATATATATCTTGTATATTTTCACTAAAAAACATCATGCGAAATTTAATTACCATTAAACAATTCACAATTTGCATCACTAACCCAATATTCCAAGACTTTGAACTAAATAAATAAATTAATATGTAGGGGAAAATCATTCCTATATTTTCATCAAATAATTTCTGCAAGAATGCTATAAGTGTTTTATGATTAAAATATTTTTTTTGATGGAAAGACATTTTTCTTAAAGCCTTCACAACTAATCTTTTTAATCCAATAGAAAATCCAGATTTAGATTGATGCAACTCATAAACTTTAATTCTTAAATCAGCTTCATTTCCTTCATTTTTACCCCCTAATTTCAAGATGTATTTTTTCACATATAATGAAATGATTTGATTGCATAGCAAAGAATACAATGTCATTCCAAGAATTAATTTATACGCTATTCCAAATGAAGTAATTTTAGTCAATGAAATCATAAATACAATTAAAGAAACTGCATTGAGAATAATGTCAGATATAAGCTTTGTAAAATATGAAACAAATTCATTGCTATCCTCGCATAATCTTTGATCTGGATTAGAAATATCTATCAAATGAGGCTTAATTCTACTTGCAATTTTAGCAATAATATTTGCTCTCCACCTAATACTTATTGAATATTGTGTAAATTCTTTCAAAGATACACTTGCATGAGAAATAATATTATATATTATAAATAAAATAATAAGATACGGCAATTTTTCCTTATTAGAAGATAAAACAGAATAAAATCCAAGATACCAATTATTAATAACAAAGCTCATAAGAACAATTATTGATATGGAAAATAGATTAAACAAAGTATAAAAAAAAGGAAATTTAATGCATCTAAATATCATAGTCTCAAAGCACAGTCTATTCTGTACTTAGTTAATTCTTCCCCTAAGAATTGAATCATATCAAAAATTCCTGGAGATACTTTCTTGCCTGATAAAGCAAATCTAATAAAAGGAGCAATGTCTTTTAATTTTATATCACATTTCTCTAACTTGCTTCTCAATTCACTTTCATCAAAATTTATATCCCAGCTTTTCAAAAAATCCCTAGCTTCAGGAGAAATATTTGGTACATCCATACCATATCTAGGCAATCTATTTGCAAAAAAATCATGAGCTGTATCTTTTAGTTCATTTAGAGTATTTGATCTTATTTTAAGAGCGCCCATTGCTTTCTTAAACATATTACGACCTTCATCTCCAAGAGAAAGCCCATAATTATCAAGAAGATTTAATAATTCAAAATTGTCTTTTTGTCTCAAATAAACTCCATTAATATGAAGAAGTTTGTCCATATTTAATTGAGATGCAGATTTTCCTATATTATCCAAATTAAACCATTCGATAGCTTTTTCTATACTAATAATTTCGTCATCACCATGGCTCCAACCTAATCTCAGTAAATAATTAAGCATAGCTTCTGGTAAAATTCCTAAATCACGATAATAAGAAATTCCAGCATCCTGATTTCTCTTTGAAAGTTTTTGCCCTGATTCATTATGTATTAAAGGTATATGCGCATAATTTGGCAAACTCCACCCCATGGCATTAAATATAGAAATTTGCTTAAAAGCATTAGTTATATGGTCATCTCCCCTAATAATGTGCGTAATATTCATTTTATGATCATCTGCTGCACAAGATAAATTATAAGTTGGATTTGCATCTTGTCGTAAAATTACAAAATCTTCCAATTGCTTGCATTCGACTTCAATATCACCTTGCACTAAATCTTTCATAACGATTTTTCCCTCTAAAGGCATCTTAAATCTAATTACATAAGAAGTATTTAAATCTACTATATTATCTCTATATTTTCTTAATTCAGAATAATCATTATTTTCTCTCATGTCTGATAATTCTTTTTGAGTTAAATAACATTTGTAAGCTAATTTCTTTTCTAATAATTCATATGCTATATTTCTGTGATAATCTACATTTTTTGACTGATAAACAATTTCTTCATTCCAATGAAGATTCATCCAAGAAAGTCCTTCTATGATGGAATTTAATGAATTCTCTGCAAATCTATCATGATCTGTGTCTTCAACTCTCAATAAAAATTTCCCACCGTGAGATTGCGCAAATAGCCAATTAAATAGCGCTGTTCTAATTCCGCCAATATGCAAGTCTCCTGTAGGAGAAGGAGCAAAACGTGTAATAACTAACATTGATTAATGAATATCACAGTATATCATGGTTATAAAGACTAAAATTAATTAAAATTCATTGTATCTTAAATTCACAAAGGCGTTAGTCATTACTCTATAAGATATCAGCAATGTTTATGAAAGATATATGGGAAATATTAATATCTTCAATCTCACAAAGAAATATCAGTTATGTCACAAAAGGATATCGGTAATATCATGAAGAAATATCAATTATATCACAAAGAAATACAACAATATTAAAGAAGCTCTATGTCAAAATACAATACCATAATGCAATGTTAGAGATATCAGTTATGCATCATTAGAGATATCAACTATGTCTATATTTCCAATATTGTCTACTCTTACAATAATATCAACTAACATGCCAACATTAAATTCATGCTCACTACACTTAAATGCAAAAATACTTCTTCTAAATCCATTTTCATTTAAGCTTAATCTAACATGATTATTGTATTTGGAAGTTTTTTCAAGAAGAACGCTCTTAACCAAAATTAATGGAGCGCTATTTCCCATTCCAAAAGGCGCAACTTTATCCAAGCTAACATTGTAAACAGCTTTCATAGTCATAATTGCATCTATAGTAATTTTCTTTTTCTGCTTTGTAAATTTTGCATTTTCCTGAATAAATTCTTTCCATTTTTCAAAACAATCTTCAGAAACAGAAACTCCTCCAGCCATAGCATGTCCACCGCCCTCTTTAGCAAAACCTTTGCAGACAGAATCTTGTATAAGAGTTCCAATATTCATTCCATTTATAGAACGAGCAGACCCTTTCCACATATCTCCTTTTTTATAAAAAACAAAAGTTGGCAAATCAAATTTTTCTTTTATTCTTCCGGCTAAAATTCCAACAATTCCTGGATGCCATTCTGAATTCTCAAGTATAATGCATTTCTTATTAGAAACATTTATTGTACTCATAGCCTCATCTAAACATACCTGCTCTATTTCTTTTCTTCTGCTATTTAATCCAATCAATGTACGAGATAATTCATAAGACTCATGATCATTACATAAAAATCTCAATGCAATGTCAGATTGGCCCAATCTTCCTGCAGCATTAATGCATGGGCAAATATAAAAAGCTACGCTAGATGAAGAAATTCTATCTAATTTTAAATTTTCGCATAAAAATCTAATTCCATCTCGCTTTTTTAAATTAATTAATTTCAAGCCATATTGCACATAACTTCTATTCAATCCAGTAAGCTCCATGCAATCTCCAATTGTTCCCATAGCCACTAAATCTAACAACGCTTTAAAATCAAATTTCAATTTCATTTCTTCAACTAAATGAAAAATTACAATAAAAACCAATCCTGCAGTGCAAATTCCTTTAAATTTCTCTTGAGGCAATGGATCAATATCAAATCTATAAGGATTGATAAATCCCAACACATTCGGATCATTGCTAGTTTGATGGTGATCTATAATACATATATCTTTATTGGATATCTCTTTGAAATCTTGACTACTCCCGCAATCAAGCATCAAAAGTAAGTCTACATCCAAATTTTTTACACTCTCCATAGAATGCCCATATCCATCTTCTCTATTTGGAATTTTATAAATACAGTCAATATTACAAGATTTGAATAATTTGATAAACAGGGAAGTTGATGTAATTCCATCTACATCATAATCTCCTAAAATTGCTATTTTCTCCTTATTTTGAATTGCTTTTTTTATTCTATTCACTACAATTTGCAAGTCAACTAAATCTTTATTATTTATATAATCTGATATCTTAGAATTAAAAAAATCATTTAAATCAACAGATCTGTTAATTGCAAAAATAGCCTCTAAATCAGATAATTCATAAGATTCTTTAAGATTTTTTAATTTATCAATTTCAATTTCATTAGGCGCAACCCACAAAGCATCCTTAATAGACATTACGACATGTATTTCTTAAATTGATTCAAAAACATATGAGGATCATTCATGATATCGGTAACCCATCCATGAATTAAATTAATATGCTCTTCTTTGTGCAACAATTTAATTTCATGCTCTTCTTTGCAAACATCCATATCATTAACTTTATCAATTAGGTCTTTCTTACCTATTAGCAAAGCTCTACTTCTAACATCATTGAATATTTTTACTAAATCACAATTAAAAAAGTTATCAAGCTGAGCAATTATTCCAATATGATAATTATTTACAAACATTTCATTCATAACTTTATATTTATTCAGAGAAAATTTATCTAAGATATTTCTATCTATATCAGAGTATTTTGAATAAATAGCTTCTTTAGCTTCTATCAAATTATTATATTCATACTCAACATCATTAGATGAAACATTATTATTAGAAAACTGATCACAATCAAATGCAACTAGCCCAACAATAGGATTGGCAATATGCGAAGCTAATTTTGCCCCTATAATCCCTCCAATACCTTGCCCTATCCAAATAATATACTTAGAATTTGCTTGATTTATCACTGATAAACAATCGCTTAAATAAGAGTCGTAATTATATTCATTAAGATTATCACTTCCTGCATGTCCAGAAAAATCGATTGCAATAACATTATGTGTGTCAGAAAATTTATCTATCAAAAACTGCATATCTTGATGATTGTTCAATATATTATGCGCAAATACTATAGAAAACTTACTTTGAATATTATTGCAAAAAACATCAAAATTAACGAATCTATTTCCATCTATTTTTCTATATAATTTCTTTAATAATTTTCTCATAAACTAATATTATTCTACTTGCTAAAAAAATACATTGCAATCTTAGATAAAAATAATCTAAAATTATATATGCGCAAAATATTACACTTATTATTGATTGCTGGGCAAACAAATGCAATGTCATTTTATATGGGATCCAGAATCGGAATAGACATGAGCACTCTATCTCTTAAAGGAAAAATCAGTTCTTCTATAAAGAAAATTGAAAAGAAAATATCATCAGAAAAAAATAGTGGAAAATTTGCAAGTAGAACAACATTAGGCGCTTCCCTAGAAAGCTTTTTCTCTGTTAGCATGTTTTCTTTGGGATTTTGTATAGATGCTGGAAAGTCTTTTAGAAGCAAAAACTCTCTAGAAGCAAATACAAATAAAGAAAAAGAAAAATATACAATTAAAGCAAATACTTGGACTTTGGGGACTACTGGAGTGCTTGGTGTAAATTTTGCATTAATGAGATTCTTGCTTTTTGCAGGACCCCATGGTCAATATATGGAATATAAAAATGAAACAACTAATGACAAGCATAAAGAGTGGCAATGGACACCTATGGTTGGAGCTGGAGCACAAATTAGACTTGGAATAACAGTTCTTGAGCTTAGATATTTACACCCCGCTCAAATTAATTTATTCAAACAAGGATCTGATGCGAATGAAAGAAGAATTACTTTTAACAAAAAAGGTCCTGGAGTTTTGTCTGTAGCTGCATTGATGAGAATATAGCTAAAATAATATAGAATTAACATAATGCAAAATATTATATTTTTACAAAAAATTTTCTATCCAGACTTCTTATTTATAATAATATTGCTATCAGTATTTTTTAAATTTAACACTTATCAATTTGCTTTACGCAATATATTTTTATCTGTTGTGTTATTTTGTTCAATTTTACTTTATCCAATAAATAAAATTATATACATACATCCTAATGCATCACTAAAAGAGAGATTTTGCATATTTAATCAATCAATCAAAAGACCGTCATCAAAATCATCATTGCTAGCCTCTCTTGCAATGATGGCTATTTCATCAAATAAAATAGTTAGATTAGAAAGCGGAGAATATGATTCAAAAAATATTTTTCAATTTATATATCATATTTGGTCAAAAAAAATATATATGAGAAAGATCACAATACCAGAAGGATGGTCTTCTTTTAAGATTTGCCAAACATTATATGAAAATCAATATATGGCAGGGGAAATTGGCGAAATTCCAAATGATGGAACCATTTCTCCAGGAACTTATTTGTATGCAAGAAATATCAATAGAAATCAAATAATTCAAAAAATGCAAAATGATTTCGTGAAAATGACTACTGAAATTTGGAGCCAAAATGAAAAAAAATATTGGAATAATATAAATGACTGGATTATTTTTTCATCTATTGTTCAAAAAGAATCTAAATCTAACAATGAAATGCATAGAATAGCAACAATATTTCGCAATAGATTGGACCAAAAGATGAAACTTGATGCAGATTCAACTGCTGTATATGGAATTACAAAAGGAGAAACTCATATTTCAAGGGTAATTCATGATGATATTAAGCATATTTCTCCATATAATACTTATAAATTTAAAGGATTGCCTATTGGATCAATATGCAACCCAGGAAAACATGCATTAATTGCTTCAATTAACCCTATATCAAGCAAAGAGCTATTTTTTCATCATAGAGAAGAAAATATAACAGTGTCAGAAAAATTCTCAGACCATATAGATTCAATAAATAGAGTTCAGAAAAAATAATAAATTTAATTAAACAATTAAAGTTTCCAAAAAAATCTACCTTACTTGATAATTAATAAAATTAATTAGTTATTTTAATATTTGAGATCCATAAATTAGTCATGCGCTTCAATAATATAAAAATGCAATCAATCATATAATTAAGTGATTCTAATATTTCAATAATACTAAATTTCTAATTTCAACTTATTGGTATAGCTTGATTTATATTGATCTCAATAATTATTTAACAGTAAATATAATAAATGCTTGATATAAAATCCATTTCAAATGAATTAGATTTATACTTAGTTATGAAATTATAAATTTATATAAAAAATAAATAAATATTTCCTTCGCAAATAACAAAACAAATTAATTCATGCTAACTATTCAGTGAAATAACTTTATGAATTATCAATAGTTTCTCTATTCAAGAAATAATAGATTGATTGATATTAATAATTTGTTGAAATTAGCTTTGTATGATCTTATTAATTTATTCATTATATAAAATAAAACCAAATAAAATTGAAATAAAAATCAATAAAGCTAAATGGCGCTTTTAAAAGAATGAAGTTCTTCTAAAAGTAACTTGAAATAAAATTCTTAAGACAGAAAATTATTTCTTATCTTCTTCGCATTTTTCTTGCAAAGCACTTGCGTACTCTTTAGCCAACAACTTAACAGCTATGAACCATAGAATACCAATTGATATAACAAAAATCATAAGATAAGGTGCAATTTGCAACTGAGTGGAAAATCCAAACACAGTCAAAAGAACACCTTGTAATGCAGAACCAAAAGATTTGGAAATTCTGCTTCCAGCAATATCTACTGCAGCCTTACCTTTGCTCTTTAATTCCTTATCAAGAGGAATGTATGTCATCTCCTTAGTAGGGTCAAACAATGAATACTTTGTACTCTTACTTGCAACATTTTGTATAGCTCCAAATACAACAGCCATAAATAATGGAGTTGATGAGAAGAACGCAGTCATTGGAGTTGCAATGCTAGGAAACACAGTAAACAAGAAGAACAACACAGATGTTGACACCATAATTATAGGTGTAATAGATGCTGAAATAATCCATTTGAATCTAGAAAGCAAATAGTTTGCAGCTACAAACAATGCAATGGAAACTAATCCTGTGTATATGTTTGTTCTAGCAACAAATGCTGTATAGTTCGCCTTGGAAATCTCTTTGTCCGCAACAGATGTATAAGCTTTAACCTGACTTTTCCATGTAACTTCAACCAAGTTAATCATAGCATTGTAAGAGAAAATCAAAAGCATGATCAATCCTAAATACTTAGATGAAAAAACAATCTTGAAACTTTCTGAAAGAGAAGGCTTAGCTTTCTTTTTCTTTTTCACTTTTTCTTCACATGGCAACATAGAAGGATCCGAAAGAACAAATTTATTAATTGCCCAGTATAAGACAACTAATGCAAAACTAAGTAAGATTACAATATTCATAACATTAGTAAATTGCTTTGCAAATGCACCTGTATCTTTTGTAGCCACTGTAACTGTCTTCAAAAGAAGAACAGAACCTAATGTGAATCCAATATTTCCAACTAATCCAAAAGATGGGTAAAATCTTTTAGCTTCATCTGTGCTTACAATTCTGTTAACAAATTGCCAAAACAATAGGTTCATTGCAACAGTTCCCCACAATTCTGAGAACGTGTAATACAAAGAGTATGTCCATAGTCCATATACTGGAAATATAGATCTTAACTTTGGATAAGATGCTTTCAATCCTGCAATAGTTTCAGCAGAAGGATGCAACCAACTCACATTGGGATATAATATATGTGTAAATATTATATTAAATGCAATGAATGGTAATACAGAAACATAAAATACATTTTTTTCGCTAAATGAGTTACTCATTTTACTGTAAAAAATAACAAACAACAATGAAGCTGGAAGAACAACAAATGGCTTCAAAAAGTTAACAACTTCTGCTCCAGCATCTCCAATAATAAAACTATCCTTTAAAATTCTAACAATATTGTAGTTAAAAAGGATGATAAACATCATCATTGCAGTAGGAAGGTATTTTTTAATTTCTTTAGCTTGAATTGGGAAAAATATTTTAACTATTTTTATCGACCAATTTTGCAAACTATTTATAAAACTTGCGTTTTGATTCATAAAACTCCTTTACTATTAATCTATATATCATCCTTAAATCTTTAGCAATATCAAGAAAATTATGGAATAAGTAATAATGTACTTGATTATGGTTTTATATTTGTTATAATCTTGGAATGCATGAGTTTTTAAAATTGCGCCCTAAGCCACGACAATATTACAATAAATCTTTGGAAGTGGATGAATCTAATTTGAGAAATATGGAAGAAATTAAGAATTCTTTCTCAATGCCGAAGGAAAAAAGCATAGTTCCAGCTACTGTAAGTGGTGTAACTAAGGATTATGTTTGGGTGAACATTGGAATCAAATCAGAGGGAAGAATAGACATTAATGAATTCAAAATTAATGGATTCGGAAAAATTCCTAATGTTGGTGATTTGATATCTGTTTGGATAGACAAACACGAGGATTCCAACGGATCTATGGTGATCAGCTTTTCTAAAGTTAATCAAATTAGGTCATGGAAAGATCTTGAAGAAATATTCCAAGGGAAAAAATTGGTTGAAGGAACAATCACAGAAAAAGTTAGAGGAGGCTTTATAGTTATATTGCTTCCGTGGGGAGTAAAATCATTCTTGCCTTCAAGTCAGATAGATTACTCTTCATTGGGAGGAAAAGCCTCTAACTTATTGCAAACTATGAGAAACAAAAAAATGCAATTTTTCATTATTAGAATGGAAAGAAAATGGAATATCATAGTTTCACAAAAAAGTGATAATCAAAATGACTCAAGAGATTCAAGGCCTGATTCAAGAGACAAGTCATCTGATTCAAGAGATTCAAGAAATAAATCATCTGATTCAAGATAAAAAGTATCAATTAAATTCATCATGAATAAAAACATATTAATGAATACTCTGATATCTAGAATATCTCATGATTTAATCAATCCGCTGGGTGGAGTTGCTATGCTATTAGACCAAAAGATAGATAGCGAATCACAAGATATTATTAAAGAGTCTATTAATCATGCAATGCAAGTTTTAGATATTATTAGAAGCATATTTAGCTCCAATCTAACTGTAAATCATGCTGAAAAGATTATTCAAAAAATTAATTATATTGAATTAGATTTTCAAAATACTCCAAGAAATTTAGATAATTTAGCCCAAATATTACTTACTATTTGTCTTGTTTTCCTTCAAAAGCAAAAAAAAGGCAAAGTAATCGTAACTGAAACAATGGTAGAATTAGATATTATAATAAATGAAGATGAGTTATCTGGTCTTTTTTTGAAAAATCTCTCTTCATATTCTTGTTATTTTTACTTAATTGGACAATTATCTAAAGATAAAACAGTAAAATATGAAAATCAAATAATGCAAATTATTTTCTAAATAAAATCTCAGAGAATTTAACAAATAAGATAAATAGTAAAATATGAAAATCAAATAATGCAAATTATTTTCTAAATAAAATCTCAGAGAATTTAACAAATAAGATAAATTTTAATACAAACCTAAGCCTTCCTGTTAAACTTTCTTTTTGTAATAATGTCTTAAATAAATTGAAATTTGATAAGATAAAAACTATGAAATTAAGAAATGCATATAATTGAAAATTAATACAATTTATATTAATTGGGCAATAACTCCTTTTTAAAGTTTAATTAAATATAGATTTTAGAATTTAAATTATTCATTGCATACAATTAGGTTTATAAATTAAAAATTAATTAAGTTTTGGAATCAAATCATAATCACAATGCAAATTAAAATTTATAAAATAAAATTGCAATTAGATTTATTATGAAATCAAATCTTGCAAAAATGATTTGTATTAACCTGAATGATAAAACCAAACCCTGAAAATAAAATTGATATTTTCATCGCTTCAAAATCATAATATTTGAGCTTTTTTATGAACTCGATTTTCTATGAATTAGAAGAATTCTTAAAATTTTAGATTTCTTGCAGATTAAACAAATAAATCCCCAAAAGGTATATTTAAAGCATCAAAATGAATCAATTAGCATTTCTTGCTGCAAAGAAGAAAATCTCTAATGCAATATGCAAACTAAGAAATATAGAAATAAAATAATTGGCAAAAAGTATTATCATTCAGAAATATTAACCAAGCTCTTTTGAAACATATTGTAGCTAATCGCTTCCTGCATGTGATGAATCTGAACAAATTCGCTAGACTCTATATCTGCAATTGTGCGAGCAATTTTTGCAGTATTATAATATCTCCTATTAGACATTCCCACACTTTTTGCATATTTATTAATAACATCCATTGAATCTTGCAATATATTCAATATATCTATTTTAGAACTTGGAACATCATTATTGCATTTGAAATCCTTATCTTTATATCTATTTTGTTGAACATTTACTGCACTAGTAACCACTTCTTTCATTTCAGCACTGCTCTTAGACTTGTCTCCAATTTCGCTCAATTCCCAAGGAGATAACTTATCTATTGAGACAATAATTCCAAATCTATCCCAAATAGGTCCAGGTATTTTATTGAGATAATTTGTATAGCAATTAGGAAATTTCGAACATCTTTTCTCTAAATCATAAGCATGGCCACAGATGCAAGGATTCATAGCAGCAATTAACTGAAATCTGGCTGGATACTTAATGCTTGCATTGGCTCTAGCTACAAAAATATTTCCTGTCTCAATAGATTCTCTAAGTCCATTCAAAACTGATGGAGCCCACAATGAAAGCTCATCCATAAATAACACCCCATGATGAGCTAATGAAATCTCTCCCGGGCGACATTTATGCCCTCCTCCAATTACAGAAGGCAAAGAAGAATTATGATGAGGAGACCTAAATGGTCTACGCTTAATTAATCCAGCTTTATTTAAATTAGAAATACTATAAATCATAGAAACTTCCAATGCTTCTCTTGGAGTTAATTCTGGCAAAATAGTATTCATTCTAGATGCTAACATAGATTTTCCTGCACCTGGAGGGCCAATCATCAAAACATGGTGACGCCCTGCAGCTGCAACCTCTAGCGCTCTCTTAATTGATTCATGACCTCTAACTTCGCTAAAATCTTTTGCTTCATGTATTTTTTTCTCTTCTTCATAATGTGGCTCTAAGCAAATTTGAATTCCTTTAATGTGATTCATCAATTGAACTAAGTTGGATGGAGCTAAAATTTTCAAATCTCCTCCCCATTTTGCTTCTCCTGCACAAGTAGATGGGCAAATTAATCCTTTTTTCAAATGCGCAGCATGAACTGCAGCTAATAAAGATCCAGCAACATGGTTGATTTTTGCATCTAATGAAATTTCTCCCATAATTATCCACTCATTCAAATAATCTTTTGAAATAATATCCAGAGCTCCCAATATAGCAAGTATAATTGGCAAGTCATAATGATTTCCTTCTTTTTGAATGTCTGCAGGAGACATATTAATAACAATTCTTTTTGCAGGCAAAGCTAATCCTATAGATTGAAAGGCAGATCTAATTCTTTCTCTAGATTCTGTAACAGCTTTATCTGCCAATCCAACAATATGAAATGCTGGCAATCCGGGTCCAATATAAGCTTGGATTTCAATATTGACAATATCCATTCCTCGAAATGAAACAGTAGATACAGTTGCTACGGACATATTATAATACTAACAAATATCTATCAGTATTCAAAATATTTAATAAAATAAATCTTATTTTCTGAAAATTAATTGCAAAAAATATCAAGTTCATTTTATTTATGCATTTTGTCTAATTTTTTCAAAGACCAGAACCATAATGCAAATATTAACATAAGCAGCGCCCCTAAATAAGGAAATATTTTTATCTGCGAAGAATTAGGGATAATAATAAGCAATATAGCTTGAATTTGACCACTTAAAGATTTGGATAACCTGCTTCCAGCAACATCTACTGCAGCTTTTCCTTTAGTTTTTGAATCTTGATCCAAATGCATATAAGACATTTCTTTAGTTTGATCAAAGAAGACATATTTTCCACTTTTGCTCAATACATTATGAACAATTCCAACAAAAACACATACACCCAAAGAGGAAAATCCTAGTATTGTTTTCCATCCAACATATTTTATTGCAATGCTTGATAAAAATAGCAATGAAGTAAAGCAAGCTAAAATAGGAGTAAGCATAGCACATGTAAACCAACTACAGCGCTGAAACATTATGTTGGAAATAAACCCTAGAAAAATAGTTGCATATCCTACCACTTGATTAATTGTTCCAACATAAAAAATGTAATTAGACTTGTTTCCTGCAAATTTTTTCAATTGCGATTTCCATGTAACTTCAATTACATTAATACTAAAGTTATAGCAAAATACTAAGAACATGATATACATCAACTGTTTTTGTTTAAAAATTATTTTAAAACTATTTAGCAAGGATGTTTTAGATTTTTTGACTCCAAAAGAAATTGCTTTCTTCGATAAGTGGTGAGTTATAAAATAATATATTGATATGATCAAACAGTTGCAAGCGCAAGTTATTAAAATTATTTTTATTAATCTAGTATCAAAGGCATTCTCACTCACTATGCTAGTAACATTTTTTAGCTTAACTGCATTTGTCATTTTAAATATAGATTTTACAACATATCCAGCAATTATTAATCCTAAATATCCTATTATTGCAAATGACCCATAAAATCTTTTGCTATCCTCTTTGGAAATAATTTGATTTGCAAACTGCCAAAATAAAAGACTTAAACACATGCTACACCATAAATCTGCAAACGAATAAAATAAAGAATAAGTCCATAAACCATAAATAGGCATGATCCATTTTAATCTTGGATACATAGATTTTAAATAATTTATTTTCTCTAATGAAGGGTGTAAAAATTCTCTGTTAGGATATAAGAACAATGCAAATGTTAAAAGAAAAACAGTGAAAAATCCAATTACTATATAAAAAATGAATCTATTATCTATTGAATTACACGCTTTGCTATACAAGAACACAAAAATAAAAGATAAAGGAACAACTACAAAAATTTTCAGAAAATTAACAACTTCAGCGCCAGAATTTTTATCAGCAATTATTAACGTATCTTTTAAAGTTTTTAATATGGAAGTATTAAATAAAATTAATAACATCAAAGATGATATTGAAAAAAATAAACTAAATTCTGATCTTTTAATTGGAAACAATATCTTGGAACTGCGTTTTATTCTGTGCCAAAAAGTTGTAAATACTAACATAACTATTAAATACATTCTTAACCATATTTGATTCTTTTTGCAAGGCCTTTGTTAAATATTGTTACAATATTATAATTAAATTATAATTAAATGATGAATTCAAAAATTATAGCTGTTAGCAATATCAAGGGGGGCACAGGGAAATCCACTATATGCGCTAATTTAGCTGTAGCTTTAAGTGCAAACAGTAAAGTGCTTACTATTGATATAGATAAACCACAATTCACATTAAATAACTATTTTAGGCATAAAGAAAATCCAAAATTTGACCATATAAAACTAGAAGATGAAAATCAACTTGAGCAAATTATTGAAGACAATAAAAAATATGATTATATAATCATAGATACTCCAGGTAGTTTAAATAATGCAATGAAAAAAGCATGCGAACTTGCTGATATTTTCCTTACCCCAATTAGTGATAGCAGGTTTGATCTGGATGTTATTGGTCAATTTTCCCCTGAAGACAAAAAATTTACACCTGGATGCTATGCAAATATAATTTGGGATGCTAGAAAACATAAATTAATAAAAAGAAAAGAACAGTTGAAATGGATTATAGTTCCAAACAAATTAAGTGTTAGAATAACAAATAATCAAAGAAAGATCATGATATTGCTTAAAAAAATGCAAAGTTCACTTGGTTTTTCTTTGTGCTCTGGAGTGAAAGATAGAGTTGTATTCAAGGAATTATTTAATGAGGGCAAAACTGTATTTGATTTACCTCCATCTAAACTAAATATATCTAATATCTCAGCAAAAAATGAAATTAGGTCAATTATATTTCATATAAATAATTTAAACAAAGATTAATTTTAAGCTACTCACATAATCTAAATTTCACGCAATTTAATAAAAATATATATCTATCAAACAATTTGCACAAATTATCAGTATAATTTAGCAAAAAAGCTAAAAATATTTAATAATAGTGGAAAATAAATATGAGAAATATTTATTTCTCCTCAGCGTTTCATTAAGAAAACAGATTCGAGACTTGATATTAATAGCATATCGCTAAAAAATGAAACTTAAAAATTTAAAGAATAAAAAAGCAAATTGCTAAAAAGCCATTAAAAGATTGTATATTATATCGAAAATTAAAAAATTAATTGAAAAAATTAAAAAATTAATTGAAAAGTTGAAAAGTTGAAATTAATTGAAAGTATAAATTAAAATCATTAAGTCATAGATAAAATAAAAATGGCGAAAAATATAAAATTATTAGATAAATTGAAATATCTAGTCACTAGTCAGCTAAAAATGAAAATGTTGAAAATATCGAAAGCTATTAGAAGTAAGTTGAAAAATTGAAATTAATTGAAAATAGAGCCAATTAAATTTTTGTTCTTTGCATCTCTCTTTGCAAATCTCTTTCTTTAATTGTTTGTCTTTTATCTGCTTTCTTCTTACCTTCAGCTGTTCCTATTTCAACTTTCACTAAACCTCTTACAAAATACAATTTTAATGGAACAACAGACACGCCTTTCAATTTCATTTTTCCAATAAGAGACCTTACTTGTTTCTTCTTAAGCAAAAGCTTCCTATTTCTTCTCACGTCATAATTAATCGATGATTGTTTGTAAACTGGAATTTGCATATTCATAAGCCATGCCTCATTATCATGCAGCATAACATGGCTATGCATGATATCTCCCATGCCATTACGCAAAACCTTAACTTCTCCTCCTAGCAACACAATTCCAGCCTCCATTGAGCTTAAAATCGTGTAATCAAATCTAGCTTTTCTATTCAGCAGCATTATCTACAACATCCTTTAATTCATTATACTTCATATTTAATTTGGAGTCAGTTATATGGAATCTTGTTTCATAGGATGAAATAATCCCCGCTTTATAAAGATAATATTTAATAAGCAAAGGGCTTGGAGATTCAAATACTGCCAAAGAAATATTTTTCCATGCATTAAAATAACTCAAATCACTCCATGCACTATCAAGCAATTTAGGGCATAAATTTCCAACCGCGCTAATCATTCCGCTAAATCCATTTTTCTGAAAAATATCCATAGCATCATCATTTCCACCAAACCATTTCCATTTGTCATATTTTTTTATATCAACTATATTTCCAGCCTCTTTGATTCCTACAATATTATCTATTTCATATAATTTATCATACAATTCTTCATCTATATTTGTGCAAAATCGAGATGGATTATTGTAAATAATAATTTCCTTATCGTATTTATCAGCTATGTTGCTAATATAATCAAATTTCGAATCTATATTTGGCTTAATAAAATACTGAGGAGAGATCATTACTTTATCGCATAAATTATAAACATCTTCATCAAAATTAACTACACTAATATCAGAATAACACCCTACAATTTCAAAATTGAAGTGCTTTCTAATATGAGTAAATATGGATTTTTTCTCTGAGTTGGTAAGCAAAATACCCTCCCCTGTCGTTCCGCCAACTACAATTTTTCTAGTTCCAGATTTATAAATTGTTTCTAGGAAAACATGCAAAGATGGAAAATCTATATTTCCATGATAGAAAGGAGTGATAATTGCAATATAATTTTCATACATACAAGTAATTTCTAATATTTTTTCAATTTTTTCAACACAAATATTATAAGCTGCTTAGTTTTCTATTTTTTTTCTTTGTGCAAATTGGTGAATCTAACAACATTTTATCGTGAATGTAGTTATAAATTGTATCTTCTAATTCATTCATGTGATCTGAGAAATAATGATCAGCCCTATCAACACATTTATAATCTATCGAAGCATTCTTTTGACAAGAAAGAATTTCAGTCAAAGATTTTACAACATCTGGCTCAACAGTATGATCATTTTCTCCTACAATCAATAATCCATTAGAGCATGGAGTAAGTGGGTTTAATTCTTGACTCTCTTTTGGAGGGCTGATAGAAATAAATCCGTTGATATTTGGACGCCTCATTACAGATTTAATAGCAATTAATCCACCAAATCCAAACCCTGCTACCCAAATATTTGCCAAATCATAATATTGAGAGTTAAGCCAATCTATAGCATCCAATGCATCATCTAATTCTCCTACTCCACCATCATATTTTCCTTGAGATTTTCCAACCCCTCGAAAATTTATCCTTAAAACATCAAAATCTAGAGTTGCAAATGCATCTCCAAGAACTTTTACAACTTTATTCTTCATGGATCCCCCACAAGCAGAATCAGGATGAAGAATCAGCACTGCTGATTTGCCTCCCAAATTACTCGCTTCACACTTAGAATACTTGCCTTCTAAAGCTCCATATTTTCTTTGTATCATAATACTGGAATACTTTTTATTTTTATTAACAATCATAAACACCTTTAACAATGAACATAAAAATGCACCAATTTATTTTAACAGTTAATGAAAGCTTAATCAAGTCTTTAATTTGTATTAAAATAACAACAAATAAATTTCAAATATTTCTATATAAATATACAAGTACAGATTAAAATATAATTAACCTTGCCCGCTCTCTCTAAATTTTATAATATTACTTAAGGAGAAATAGTGAATATAAATAGTGAAAAAAGCTCTAAAAGGCTAGCTCAGGAGCAAAATGCTTCTGAGCAACAAATCTACTTAGATTATAGCGCGACTACACCTTGTCGTCCTGAAGTAGCAAAAGTAATATATGATTCTTATTTGAAATGCATAGGAAATCCACATTCGATTACTCATCAATATGGATGGCAGGCAACGGATTCAGTAGAAAGTAGTAGGAAAATTATTGGAAAAGTTATAAATTGCGAATCTAAAGAATTAATTTTTACTTCTGGAGCTACAGAATCTAATAATATTTCAATTCAAGGAATAGTAAAAAGTAGGATAGAAAATGGCATGGATAAAGTTCATATCATTACTACAAATATCGAACACAAAGCAACTCTTGAAACATTTCACGAATTGGATAAACAAGATAATGTAGAAACAACTTATATAGAAATCGAGAAAAATGGAATCATTGATTTGCAAAAATTACATGATGCAATAAAAGAAAACACCATTCTAATTTCTGTAGGTTGGGTAAATTCTGAATTAGGAACAATTCAACCAATAAAGGCGATAGGAGAAATGTGTAAAGCTAAAAATGTATTTTTCCACGTTGATGCAGCACAAGCTGTGGGAAGAATAAAAATAGATCTTCAAGAAATTTACGTAAATCTTATGAGCTTTTCTGCGCATAAATTTTATGGCCCAAAAGGAATAGGAGCTCTATATATTAAGAAAAAAACTAGAGTTTCTCCTATCGTGTTTGGAGGAAGACAAGAAAAAGGAATCAGATCTGGAACTGTCCCTGTTCAATTATGTGTTGGAATGGCAAAAGCTGCTGAACTTGCAGAATTGGAACGAGAATCTGAGTGGAATCGCATGAAAAATTTGCAAGAAAAAACATTGAATAAGATTATGTCCTCTTTGGAAGATATATATTTAAATGGAGATTCAGAGCAAAGAATTCCACATAACATGAATCTTAGTTTTGCACATATAGAGGGAGAGGCAATCATGATGAAATTAAAAAATTATGCCATGTCATCTGCTTCTGCATGCTCATCTACAACTTTGCAACCTTCTTATGTTTTAGAAGCAATAGGAGTCGATGAAGGGCTTATACATACTTCATTAAGAATAGTTATGGGAATATATACTACTGAAGAAGATATGGATAATTTTGCAAATGATGCAATTAGAACTGTAAATGAATTACGCGAAATGAGCCCATTATGGGAAATGAAAAAATCAGGAGTTGATTTAAAGAAAGTTAAGTGGCATTCACACCACTAAGGAGAAATTATGAATAGATATAACGAAAAAATTAATGAAGCATTCAGAAATCCAAAAAATGTTGGATCTATGGATGAAACAGATGATAATGTTGGAGTAGGATTTGTTGGATCACCAGGATGCGGAGATGTATTGAAAATATATATTAAAGTTGATGATAGTGATAGAATTGCAGATGTAAAATTCAAAACTTTTGGATGTGGATCAGCAATTGCATCAAGCTCTGTTCTTACAGAAAAAGTAATGGGATTAACACTTGAAGAGGCTAAAAAAATTACAAATAAAGATATAGCTGATGAATTATCTCTTCCTGCCATCAAAACACATTGTTCAGTTTTGGCAGAAGAAGCAATCACAGATGCTATAGAAAATTTAATCTCTAAAAGATTAATCAAGAAAGGGAAAGAATGAACTGTTCAAATGATACAACAGAAGTGAAGTTGGAAAATATTGTTCCTCCTTGCATATCTGAAAAAGCTGCTAGTAAAATTATTGAAAAATTCGACCAATACGAGCAAAAAAAAGGCAAAAAACCTCTAGGAATAAGAATAAATGTTGCTAGAGATGGATGTGCTGGAATGTCTTATGGAATGGAATATGTATTTGAAATAAATGGCGAGCATTACATTGATACAAATGGAGTTAAAGCATTTATGGATGACGATACATTAAAAATGCTTTCTGAGGCTACAATAGACTATCACGAAACTGAAAGTGCTTCAGGGTTTGTATTCAATAATCCTAACGAACAGTGCAAATGTGCATGTGGAAAGTCATTCTGTGCTTAATAAACGAGTTATAAATCCCCGCATTATAAAGGGAATATATCGCATGAAATCTATGCCTGTTATTCATCCTGCTAGACCTCCTTTAGCGAGAATTAGACGAGTAATTTTCGATACAATAGAGAGTAGACAAAAAATAAATAAAGTTCTTGATTTATGCTGTGGAAGCGGATCTTTAGGATTAGAAGCTCTTTCACGTGGAGCAAATGAAGTTGTTTTTGTAGACAAAGACCCATCTGTAATAAGAAATCTAAATGAAACAGTAAAAAAGTGGGATATAAACTCAGATATTCTGAACATAAAGGCAAGAACATACATATCCAACGCATTAAAAGTTAATTTCCCTGACGAGGTTTTTGATACATTATTTATAGATTTGCCATTTCCAGAACAAAAAGAAAATTTAGTTTTGGAAAACCTGTTAGAGAAAAATTTAATAGATGAAAATTCGATAATATCTGTAAGATCATACAGAAAACATCAGTATGAGCATGCAAATTTCAAAGTATTAAAAGAAAAAATAGAGGGAAAGTCTCACATTATGTTTTTGCAAAAAGCGTAAAGTATGCTTTTGCAAAAAAACGTAAAATGAATGCTATTCTTATGATGCACAAATCATAAACTTTAATTTTTATATACTTCAAAGGACTGTTTAATTCTATTCTATTGCCATTCGAATACTTAAATAACAATTAGCTTATTCCATAATTCTATTTCTATTTGAAGCGCATGAACAAAGCTTAGTTTATTTCAATAAATAAAATGCAATAAAAATTTAACTTTATATTCTGAAAAGAACAAAGTCACTATAAATATTTCTAAGATACTTAAATAAAAAAAAGCTTAGCTTGCCATAAGAAGCAATTCAAAATGCGATAATATTTATTAATGATTCAGAAATATTGCTTTAGATGAAATTTAAAGTGTTATAAATTTACCTACAAAAAGACATTGCTTAGGCAGAATTTATTTTATTTAAATTATTTGAAAAATTAAAATACTTTGATACAAAACTATTTGCAAACGAAATACATTACTTAAACTGCTTTTATAAAAAACTATTTCCTGATTATAGAAAAAATTAATTTTTTTAATATCCAGTCAACATTCTTTCGAATAATTCTTTAACTGTAGGAATGAACTTCTTTCCATTCTTGAAATAAAATGGATCTTGTCCAAATTTATATGCATTGTATCCACCAAACATCAAGTTATTATCAACAGATTGCCCGTGAGATATATTATGCAATGTCTTGTATATGCAAAAAGATCTAGGATCTGGCTTCATTCCAGTGGTTCCACTTTCCGAGTTAGACCAATTACTAAACTTGCAATTACTCAAACATCCAACGCAATTAATTTGATCTTGAACAATTTGCTTTGACTTTTCTTCAGTTACAAAAACTATTGTTTCATCTGGGGTATACATTCCTTTATCATATCCCTTTGCATTCCAATCAAGAACTTTGGTCAAATCATCACTGTGAAAATAAATACTTCTTCTTCCTTGTTTGTATTCTGCGGAGAAATTTTCATCTTTTTCTCTAGAATATGCAACTTGTCTTTCGCTTATGCCCTGCAATTCTCGCAAAAACGAATTTCCAACAGCAGAAGAATAAAATCCTGTAGGGCTAAATTTATTTATCTCTACATCTCCTTCTTTCAAATCAAACAGCTTCATTTTCCATTCATCTGAAATAGGACTTTCTTGTGTCAACAATGGCCTTGTTCCAAGTTGAAACATTATAGGTTGTAGAAAATCATTGTTAATCCAATCTTTTTCATAATCACTAAGATGCCAAACTCCTCCAGCCATAATAATAGGAGTAGATTGCAAACCTAATTCATTCATAGTTTTTCTCAAGCTAATCACTCTATCTAGTGCACTTTCTCTTTTTTTAGGGTCTTCCCTATTACTAATCCCTAAATGACCTCCAGAAACCCAAGGATCTTCATACACTACAGCGCCAAGAGTTTCTTTGTATTTAGAATAAGCTCGCTTCCATAAAATCTTAAAAACTAATGCAGATGAGACAATTGGGTAATATAGCAATCCATATTTTGATACTATTTCAGCTAATTTGTAAGGAATTCCCGCTCCACACGTAACTCCATTTAACAAATGACCTGCTTTTTCCAAAACGCCATGCATTATTTCTTTAGTTTTTGCTAACTCCCAAAGTAAATTAATATTCAAAAGACCATTTCCATTTGATCTCTCTTTAGCAATTTTAATTTGAGATACAGTTGCTTTGATTGTATGTTCAGCCAATTGCAATGATCTTTCATCTCTTGTTGGGCCATCAAACCCATCTATTCCTTTGATTTGAACTAATTTATCTTCTACAACATCGCCATATACAGCAGAAATAGTTCCAATTCCACCACATGCAGCCCATGCTCCAGAGCTTTCCCCATTTGTCGCAGAAATCCCCTTTCCTCCCTCGACTAAGGGGAATATTTCTTTTCCATTCATTATCATTTTATTTAATATGCTCATGGTTCCTCTTTTCAGCATAAACTCAGTATTAGATTTTATCATCGATAAGCATTTTTTTATAGATCAATTGAAAATTACTTACTGTTTTACTTACTATACATTCATATTTAATCATGATAATGTGTGGCTAACAAGGAATTTATAGGTAAAATAGTGCAAATTACAAAGAAATTAAGAAATAATATTTTCATAGGATTGATAATATTTGTTCGCATATTCTTATTTGAACCATATATCGTTCCATCTGAATCAATGTCTAGAACAATGGAAAATGGAGATGTTGTTATCGCAACTAAATATAATTATGGATTTTCTAGAATGTCTATTCCATTTATAGGTGGAATGTTGCCATTTTGGAAAAATAAAATAATGGCAAAAACTCCACAAAGAGGAGATGTTATATGTTTCTCAATAGATAAAGAGCCTTCTAAGCTTTATACAAAACGAATAATCGGTATAAATGGAGATAAAGTTCAAATGAAAAATGGAACAATATATATTAATAACGAAGCTATGAAAATAGAATATAAAGAAGCATATGAACTTATTCATGACAATGGAAGCAAAGAAGATATGAGTGTGTTTTCTGTCACACTTCCATCTGGAAAATCTTATGAGATATTGAGAAGGGATCCGGATAATATTTCTGATAGAAACATTGCATCAGACAATACAGAAATATTTGAAGTGCCAAATGGGCATGTATTTTGCATGGGAGACAATATGCACTTTTCGCAAGATTTTAGATTTCACAATTTTGTTTCCTCTGTTTCTTACGATAGAATTATAGGAAAGCCTACTTTGATCATATTTGGATCAAGCTCTAGAATGGCTCAAGAAAATAACTGGATATCATGGATCATAAGATTGCCATTTAGCATCATTAGCATGATTATCAACATAAAATGGAGTAGAATTGGAAGATTTATCTAAATCAATCAAGTTGCTAGAAGAAAATATAAATTATAAATTTAAAAATAATTTTTATTCTAAAAACGCGATCACGCATCCTAGTTATAAAAAATCTAAGTTTGAATTATTAGAATTCATAGGAGATAGGGTTCTTAATTTATCAATAGCAAAAATGATATGGAGTCAAAAACATGAATCGGAGCAAGAGTGTGCTGAAGAATTAGCTACAAAAGTTAACAAACACACCCTTTTGAAGATAGCAAGAATGTGGAATGTTCAAGATTACATATTATATAAAGGAGAAAATTCAGATAACGTTCTTGCAGATACATGCGAAGCAATTATAGGGGCGGTATTCTTAGATGGAGAGTGGGATTCTGCATACAAATTGGTACAAAACAATTGGCCTAAAGAGGCTATGAGCTTTGCTGAATTAGATCCAAAATCTTTGTTGCAAAAATGGACTCACAAAACTTCAAAAGAATACAAATACACACTTGTAAGTCAGCATGGCCCTCCTCACAAACCAGAATATACAGTTGAATTACAAGTAAATACGCAAATAACAATTGGAGTAAGCCAATCAATAAGAGCAGCTGAAAAAAATGCAGCATTGGAATTTCTAAAAAAATACACAGATCTAATTGATAATAAAAAAAATAGAAAATAAGTTCATAAAAAATTAAAGATAAAAAAACACAAATAGATGTTAAATAACGATTAATTTAAACTTAAGCAGAAATAAGTTGGTGAAAATATTTCAAAGAGATTGAATTGAATTTTAAATAAAGTTGGAAAGATACATTTTGAATTATCGTAAAAATAAACGCTAAATTGAGCAATAGTAAAAAATAAACGCTAAATTTTAAATAATTGTGAAAAAGCTCTACGTTAAATATCATAACTTCACAATTTCTTCATCATTAATAATTCTATATCATCAATAAATTTATAAACTAAACTAACTTTCTTTAATCTGTCACTTTATGTGATTTGAAAATTAAAATATAAAAATATCTCTAGTAAGATGAAGGAATAAATCAGAAATAAATCAGAAATAAATCAGAAATAAATCAGAAATAAATTTTGTATAATGCTTTTGCATAATGATTAAAATATAAAAAAGATAGTTTTATAAATTAAAGAAAGCTAATTATGAATTAAATTTGACCAATACAAAAAAAGATTTAATTAGTAGATTTCAAGCTTTGAATAATTTTTTCGGCAATTTTCACTCCATTGATAGCGCCACCAGATCTAATATTATCATATGAAACCCACATGCTTAAAACTCCATCTATGTGTCTAATTCTATTAACAAAGATCTCATCTTCTCCAGCTGATTCTCGTTGAGTAACATACGTATTATCTTCTCTATCGCAAACATGAATACACTCCATGCTTTTTAATGCCTTAACAGCATCTTCTCTGCTTAGATCGCATGGAATATGCATGTCAATTGCATGTCCTGTCAAAACTGGAACTCTAGCACATGTCACATGCATATATAATTTATTTTTAATTATTTTGTTTATTTCTTTTTTAATTTTCAACTCTTCTGTGGACGAAAGATCTGAATTAATTTCACCAATTTTGGGCAAAATATCGAATGCAATAACTTTTTCAAAATAAGCAGGATTAAGATGAGAAGACATTAAGCTTTTCTTTGTTTCTTCTAGTAGGCCTTTTGTTCCACTACCCCCTACTCCAGATACAGATTGAAGCGCAGTCATAAACACATGGCTTATTTTTGTTTTTCGCAACAAAGCGCTCAATATTATTGCAGCAGGCATAGCCACACAATTAGGAGATGCAACTATTTTATTTGCTTCTATTTTATCTTTATTAATTTCATAATTAACCTCAGAAACAACAAGAGGAACGTCTTTATCCATGCGTAACGCATCTGATTTGTCAATCAAAAACGCTCCAGATTCAACAATATCGCCCATATATTTCATAATTACACTTCTATCTGTAGCATTAAAAACTATATCGGCAGATTTAAAATCAAATTCATCAAGACGATTGCATTTAAATACCTTATCGTCGAAAGAAATCTCTTGCTCTTTTCTTGCAAGTAAATACAAATTCTTGATAGGAAATTTTCTTTCATGCAAAACACTTAAAATTGACCTTCCAATCAATCCTGAAGCACCAATAATCGCAATATTAAACATATATAAAATATACTATGCAATCAATAATACTGAAAGCGCTTAAAGAGCTCAGATTAAAAATTCAAATAATATCTAAACTTCAAATAATATCTAAACAGTAAAATTCAAATAATATTTCGATGGTAAAATCAATTTTAGATAAATAAAAAGCTGTATTTAATTTTTTAATAAATAGAAACAGTCAGATTATATTGACAAACTTTCAAATAATATTTCAATGGTAAAATCAATTTTAGATGAAAAAATCTATCTTCTTAAGAAATAAAAACAAACAGAAGCAGTGAAATTGCATTAGCAGCTCGTTATTTAAATTATATTTTAACAACAGAATTAATTGCATCTCTTAGCAAAATTGGGTCTGGATCAATTGGATCATGAAATTTTACATAAACTTTTCCTGTTTTTTTCAAAAATCCTGGACCAGACCATATCTCTCCTGCATTAGTGCTAGCAGGATATATTTGCATATTCATATCTTTTGCCAATTTAAATGCTCCAGGTTTATATGAAACAGTCCTTCCAATAGGAACTCTAGTTCCTTCGGGAAACATAATCACTTGCTTGCCTTTTTCTAATTGTTTTTTCGCCAAATCTTGCCAATCTTTATTAAATCTTGATCTATCAACAGGTATCATTCCCATTACTTTGCAATATAAATTATAAATTGGAATTTTCAAAATACTTGCTTTTAAAACAAAAACAGGCCTATCCAATGCTGCAAATAATAATATTATTTCATAATATGACTGATGATTTGAACATATAATCGCAGACCCAGAAGGAACTTTTCCAACAATCTCACTCTTCACTCCAAAAAAACGCACTATAGCAATCATGATTTTGCACCATGATCTCATGTATTTGTACGTGAAAGATTCACTAAATAAAAGTGGCAACCCGACTACAAAATACAATGCTGTAAATGAATACATTATCGATATAAATAGAGCAGATTTTGCATAATAAAATATTTTTCCCATAACATCTACAACATATCATAATTTTTTGATATCATAAAATCGGATAGATGGCTGAGCGGCCGAAAGCACCGGTCTTGAAAACCGGCAGATGCGCGAGTATCTCGTGGGTTCGAATCCCACTCTATCTGTATTTTTACAAAATTTTACAAAACTGACATTAAAAATTAATATGGATTCTAATTAAACATTGACTCTTATTAAAATTAAATGTGAATTACACTCAAATTAAATGCAAGCTATTATTAAATTAAATGTGAATATTGTTAATCTGTTAAATTAAGAATTTTTTAAATTCTGAATATGAAGAATTTGCATTATTAGCATAATTAAAGGTCAATTGCTATTTCAACCAATTCAATTCATGAAGAAAATAATATTATTGATTTAGTAAAAAACGGCTCTTTGTGGATGCCTTAGATCAATATTTTTAGAATTAGGAATATATTTAGGCAAAGATAAATATCTTATAATACAGCGATTAAGATCTCCATCTAAACATTTAATTGTTTTATTTTTAATGTTAAGATCAAATCTATCTTCTCGTTTTCTATGTATTGCATCAACTTTTTCTAATAAATCTTCATGTTGAGACATAATCTTAAATGCATTCTCAATTTCAGATGCTACAAACTTTCCTGAAAACTTAATTCTAGAAATTGGATATTCCCTAGAATCTTTCTTGATCATTTTGCCTACTGAAGTAATATAAAAATTGGCATTTTCAAAAATAGGAATCTCTTCTTCAATAAAAACAACAACCTCATATGGCCACACTTTTTTTACTGTACAATCTGCAACCCATGGCATTTTGATCATATTGCGCCTTATTTTTGCTGCATTACACTCATACATTCCCTTAGGAATCAATTTAACAACTTCATTTTTTGTTGTCATTATATTTCCTAGAATAGTTATTTTTTGAATCTGATATTTTTTCAATTGTTTTACATAAATAAATGCAGTTAGCATAGAAAAAGCAATGAAAATATTTCTCTTCATTCCTAAATTATATTATATCTCTTCATGAATTTATAGCTTGCGCAAAATGTGGTACAAATTAGCTATATGCATAATTTAAATCCAAACCAGGAAAAAGCGGTTCAGTGCAAAGATAACCTGCTTATAGTAGCTGGAGCGGGAACTGGTAAAACAAAAACAATTGTATCAAAGATATGTCATTACATTGATCAGGGATTAGTTCTTCCTAATCAAATAATGGCAACTACATTCACTAATAAAGCCACGCATGAAATGAAAAAACGGCTAGAATCTCATTTGGGCCATTTTGCATCTATGATTTCAATAGGGACTTTTCATAGAATCTCTTTAAATATCGTGCAAACTCATGAAAAATTATTAGGATTTGAGAACATTCAAGTTCTTTCATATGATGATCAATTGCAGTTAATAAGAAAAATTATGAGTCATATGAAATTCAAAGATTCTAGGCCAAGTCAGATTTTGGAGCTAATTCAAAGAGCAAAAGAAAAAGGCACATTCGGAGACCTAAATCCTGCAGAAAGAGATATTGGAGAGATATATCAAAAAAGACTAAAAGAAATGAATGCGATGGATTTTGCTGACTTGTTAGTTAATGCAATTAAATTATGGAAAAATAACCCATCAGTTTTGGCGCAATATAAAGAACAATATAAACTAATTTGCGTGGATGAGTATCAAGATATAAACGAAGTCCAACATGAATGGCTAAAACTAATATGTGGAAAAGAAAATCAATTATGCTGTGTTGGAGATCCAGATCAGGCAATCTACTCATTTAGAGGCTCAAATATAAAATACATTCTTGGCTTTGGTGAAGAATTTAAAAACTCACAAAGAATTATATTGGACCAAAACTACAGATCTACTGATAAGATTATAAAAAGCGCAAACTCACTTATTAAATTCAATAAAAATAGAATAGACAAAGAATTACTGCCAAATTCTGTTTCAGATAGAAAAGTAGATGTATTTGTTGCTATTCATGAAAAAGAAGAAAGTAGCGAGATTTGCAAAATTATTGCTCAGGAAAAAGAAAAAAATCCTGACGCATCTGTAGCAATATTATTCAGAACTTCAGCGCAAATGGACTCTATGGAGGAAAGCCTTCTTAATGCAAATATCAAATATTCTATTGTTGGATCGATTCAATTGCTTGATAGAGCTGAAATCAAAGATGCTGTTTCATACATTAGATTTCTAGCTAATCCAAATGACTTCATGGCTTTCAGCAGATTGATTCAATCTCCAAAACGAGGAATAGGAAAAACTACTATAGATAAAATAGAAAGCTCTCCTGGAGCTTCTGTAAAAGATAAAATAGACAATAGCGGATTAAATGAATCTACAAATAATAAATTAAAGGAAATTCTAGATCAATTTGATTCATGGAAAAGCTCTCCCCTTCCTTTTTCAAAATTAGCTAAAAAAATAATTGAAGAATCTGGATTGTTTGAAGCATCTGAACCTCCTAGACAAGAAAATCTAAACAGATGGCTGGAATCTGTTGGAGAGTTTGAAGGAGCAGAAGAATATGCAAATTATGTTCTATGGAGCAATATAAAGTCTGATGATGATAAAGATGTTCAACTGATGACAGTTCATGCAGCAAAAGGATTGGAATTTGATATCGTATTTTTGCCTGGATGGGAAGAAGGGTTGTTTCCTCATATAAGATCAAGAGCTAACACTGAAGAAGAGCGAAGATTAGCATATGTTGCGCTAACAAGAGCTAGATCTTACTTAGCAATATCATACGCACAAAGCAGAATGCAGCATGGAAAATACATGTCTACAACTCCATCTAGATTTTTAAAAGAGCTAGATTCAAAAAATTCAACTTTCCAGTCATTTAAGCACAAGAAAAATGGAAACAAAGTATTTCATGATATATTTGGACATGGAATTGTTGAGGAAACTGGAGTTCATCATGCTCAAGTTAAATTTGGCAATGTAGTAAAAATTGTCCCATTAAATAGTTTGGCAAAAAGATAATGCAAACAATAGACAGCATCTCAAAATCAGAAGATAAAATCTCAATAGAAAAAGATAGCATTGAAGGGGCAAGTAGCATTGCATCTGAATCAGGAAATAATATCTCAATATCAGAAGAAAGTATTCCCACATCTGGAGTGTTAATTGGATTAGATTATGGAGAAGTAAGAACTGGAGTAGCTTTCTGCGATTATAATCAGGAACTTGCAATCCCTAATGGAGTATATGGGCCAAAAAAATTTATTGTAGATATAGTTTTACAATTAATAAAAGAAAGAGATGTTGTTGGGGTTATTATAGGATGGCCCTTAAATATGAAGGGAGAAGAAGCCTTTCAATGCAAAGAAACTCAAAAATTTATTGATAATTTACAAAAATCTTGGAAAGGACCAATAGTAAAACGAGATGAAAGATGTACAAGCTCATACGTCTCATCAATGTATAGTGGGGGTCATAAATTAGAAACAGATGACGCATTGTCAGCAATGACAATATTAGAATCATTTATTGGAAGGAAGAAATAGTAAAATGCTATTTATTGATATGAAAATATGTTGTAGAATTATGTATATGTCAAAAGAGGTAAATAATGGCTAATCATACAGCTACTAAAAAACGTATTCGCAGAGATGAGAATATTGGAGGAGCTAGGGGTAGAAATAAATCTGCCCTAAGCACAATGAGAACTTCTATTAAAGCATTGAGAAAATCTATCGAAAATGCAGAAAAAAATGTTGAGCTTTTCAGAAAAACTCAATCTTGCATAGCTAGATGTGGAAGAAAAAGAATAGTTCACCCTGCTAATGCTGATAGAAAAATTGAAAGATTAGCTAAATTATTTAATAAAATTTGAATTTTTTGATGAATAGAATTTTATGAGCAGCGTTTGGCAAGATATATTAACTGAACTAAAAAGCAAGCTTGGCGACTCTACTGTGAGTAGTTGGTTTGATGGTGTAGAGGTTAATATAGTTAAAGATAAGCTATATGCATGCGTAAAAACTAAATTCATTGCTAATTGGATTAAAAATCACTATTTAGATATTGTTCAAGATATCGCAAAAAAACATAATCTTTCTATTGAATTCGAAGTAAAGGAAACTTTAGCAAAAGAATCTTCTTCTAAAATCAATAATCAAAAAAATGAAATATCGTATAATAATAAAAATGAATATTCACTTCCCTTAAGCAAAGATATGGTTTTTGAAACTTTCATTGTTGGAAGATCAAACGAAATGGCTTACACATCAGCATTAAGAATAGCGCAATCTGAAGAAAGAATTTTCAATCCTTTGTTTTTATACGGACCTGTTGGGCTTGGCAAAACTCATCTAATGCATTCAATTGGATGGTATATTAAGAAAAATTTCCACAATAATAATGTTTGCTACTTATCTGCTGAGCAGTTCATGTTAAAATTTATCAACGCATTAAAGCAAAAAGATATGATGTCTTTCAAAGAAGAGTTAAGATCTTTTGATATATTGATGATTGATGATTTTCAATTTTTATCAGGCAAGGACTCAACTCAAGAAGAATTTTTTCACACTTTTGTGTATCTAATATCTCAAGGAAAACAATTGGTTATTTCTGCAGACAAGCCTCCTTCAGAATTATCTGGAATTGAAGAAAGATTGAGATCAAGATTGGGTAGCGGATTAGTTGTGAATTTGCATCCCGCAAACTATGAATTGCGATTAAGCATATTAAAGGAAAAATCTATAGGAAGAAATATCAATGATGAAATTCTTCAGTTTATAGCTGAAAACGTTAAGTCTAGCATAAGAGAATTAGGCGGAGCATTGATGAGAGTTATAGCATATGTAGATTTTTTCAAAAAAGACCTTGATCTTGATACAGTTAAAGGAATTTTAAAGGAATTTGTTCAGCATAAAAAACCTATAACACCTGAACTAATTATTGATTCAATTTGTAAATACTATAATATAGAAAAAGATGAGCTTTGCTCAAAATCTAGAAAAAGGAATATTCTTAAACCAAGACAAATAGCTATGTATTTGTGTAGAGAGCTTACAGATAGCTCTCTTCCAGAAATAGGAAGATTTCTTGGGGGGAAAGATCATACAACGGCAATGCATAGCATAAAGAAAATTGAACAAAGCATAGATTCTCTTGAATCAGAGCTACAAGATATTAAGCAAATGATAAAATAATTTGAGAAATAATTATAACTTACAATAATATTTATAAATTATATTTAGCATGAAAAAATCGAATAATTAGAAAGCATAAAATATTAGCAGATAGAATATGAGCTAAAAAATACCAAAATGCATTAATAATTAAGTAAAAATAAAACATCTAATATGCAAATAAATCAATAAATCTAACGTTAATAGATATTATCAAGCAACTAAATCTAATTTATAAAAACTTGCATCATTTCATGATCAAGTTTGGAGTGTTATTGCCATAACTTGAAAGATTAACATCAAAAATCAATCTTTTTTCATTGTTAATGCAATAATATTAGCAAGCAATATTTGAATTGCATAAATTAATCAGCAACTAATATTCTAAGAAAAGCTTTAAGAAATTCATCGCTAAAAATGCCATTTGTTTATTAAAGAAATTACACTTCATTAGATTTGAGATAACAGTTAATAATTTACTGTAGCATCTAAAATTAATGCAAAAAGGGGCTGATATTACAAACTAGAAGAGTTTGCATGCGAATAAAAATTTCTTAAACATGAAATTGTTTAAATAAATTCTCTTAAATTTAATTAAGTATTTTCAAGCTTATAATAATTTACATTTGTAGATATTAAAAAAAATAATGCAAATTTCATGACATAAAAATTAAATAAAGAAATTGTATATGATTTGATATAATCGCCCTTCTGGCTTAGTCAAATTATTGAAAAAGATTGCTTTCTAAATGCAAGTTATTTCAAAAATAATAATGATAACTATGAATTAATTTAAAATTATTCTACTGTGACAGATTTTGCAAGATTTCTAGGCATATCAATTGCATTTCCTTTTCTTATTGCTAATCCATAAGCAATCCACTGCATGGATAATATATACAAAAATGGGGCTAAATCTTCCTCTATATATGGCATTTTTACAGAATAATTAACATTAAACTTCTCAGGCTTATCGCTAATAACAATGACCTTCCCACCTCTACTATGAACCTCTTCAACAGCAGAAAGCATCTTGCTCCAAAGAGAGCTTGAAGACGGGGCTAGAAATATAATTGCCTGAGATGAATCTGGATTAATCATCGCTAAAGGACCATGCTTTAATTCACTAGCGCTCATTGCTTCTGCATGAACATATGCCAATTCTTTAATTTTTAACGCACCTTCATACGCTATAGGAACCAAATTCCCTTTGGCTAGAATAAACAAATCATCAACATTTGCACATATATCTATTACTTCTTTAGTATTTTCAGGCAATTTATTGATTAAACAAGACATTTTTTCAAATAATTCAGTTAATTCATCCTGTTTGTTGACTCCAGATAATTTTGTAGCCCATAAAAATAAAGATAGCATTTGTCCAGTCATGGCTTTTGTAGATGCAACGCTAACTTCTTGACCAACAAAAGTAGGCACAACATGATCTACCGCTCTAGATAAGCTGCTTCCTAAAGTATTCACAAAACCGACAGTCTTATGTGCGCCAAGCTGTTTTCCAAAAGCTGCTAAAGTATCTGCTGTTTCTCCTGATTGAGAAATAAGTGCAATGGTTCTATCGTATCCTTTTAAATCTTTCCACTCAGAAGACATTTGAACTCTGCACATAATATTTGCATATTTTTCAATCCAATACTTACCTACACATCCTGCATAGTAAGAACTTCCACATCCTAATATATCTATAAATTTAGGCTTCTCAAAATCTGATAAAGTAAAAGCGCTGTTAAATTTATGAAGCGCATTAGACAAAACCATTGGTTGAGTGTGGAACTCATGAGCAAACCATGTATCATGAGATTTCTCTGACATTTTAGGAGATTTAATAATATGTCTTTTTTCATTTATATTTCCTGGCTTAATTTCATATTTTCCAGCTTTTACATATCCATATTGGCCATTTTCTATATCAATAACATGATCAGACATATCGGATAATGCAAGGCAATCAGATGCAATTGCTCCAAAGTCATCTGAAACAGCTATTGATAAAGGGCTTAATCCCTTTCTTATAAAAAATAAAGTGTCAGGGTAGCTTAAATCCATAAATGCAACAGCAAATGACCCGTCTAATTCTTCTGACATCTTTTCAAATGCATAATTCCAATCAGCGTGATCAGTAATTTCATCGTTAATATTTCTATATTCCTTTAAATGCTCATATGTGGACTTCAAAATAGACTCTGTATCACATCCTGTTTTCCAATGATAATCAGGATATTTGTCTCTAATTTCAGAATGATTTTCTATAATCCCATTATGAACAATTGCAAGATTTTTATGCATAAATGGATGGGTATTTTTTATACTGATGCATCCATGAGTAGCCCATCTAGTGTGTCCAATTCCTATTTTTCCACTATGGCAATTTTTTTTCAGACCAGAAATAGGCCCTATTTGTTTATTTGCGTAAAATTCCCCATCTTCCATGACAGAAATACCACAAGAATCGTATCCTCTATATTGAAGATATTCCAATCCCTTGTGTATTTTTTCGCAAACATTGCCTTCTTTATGAACTATACCTATCAAACCACACATATTTAATCTTTGCTCCTATTTTTATTTATTATTTTATACTCATTTTGCTTAGAACGTGCAACAGCAAGAGAATTATCTTTTACATTTTTAGTAATCACGCTACCAGCTCCAATTTGAGAATTGTCTCCTAATTCCAATGGAGCAATATAAGAGCTATTAGCCCCTAGAAAAACATTTTTTCCAACTTTGGATTTGTTTTTATTAACTCCATCGTAATTGCAAAATACGACTCCTGCAGAAATATTAGACCCCTCTCCTATATCAGCATCTCCGATATAGCTGAGATGCTTTGCTTTGCTTTGCTTTTTAAATACAGATTTTTTTGTCTCTACAAAAGATCCAATCTCTACTTTTTCCCCAACTATCGTTCCATTTCTTAGATTAGCAAATGGGCCAATCTTAGCATTCTGCCCTATTGTGCTAGATTCTATGCTAGAGAATGATTTGATATGACTTCCAGATTGCAATTTTACATTCCCTTTAAATGTCACATATGGATCTATTTGCACATCATCTTCAAAAGTAGTTTTTGCTGAAAAATAAACCGCATCAGGATCCATCATCAAAACTCCTTTATTTATAGCATTTTCTCTAAATCTTTTCTGTAATACAGATGATGCATTAATATAATCCAACTTTGTATTTATTCCAATATCTTCACTAACTTCAATCATTCCAACTCGCAAATCAAATTCATTAGCTATTCTAACACATTCTGTTAAATAATATTCTCCATTAATTAAAGGAATCTTTCTAAGCAAATCATTGAGATATTTTCCATTACAAACCATCCAACCAGCATTACGAAATTCTGTAATTTCACTTTTAACAGAACTTTCTTCTATTGATAAAATTGTTCCATTTTTTGAAATAATTCTCCCATAAGAATGATCTGAATCTGATTTAACTCCTCCAATTATAAGATCGTAATTATCTAATTTATTCAATGCTTGACTTATTGTGTTCTCAAGCACCAAAGGACAATCCCCTAATAATATAACAACATTACCATTAATAGGTTTTTGAAATTTCTCAACTGCAGACAAAGTGGCTCCACCAGTTCCTTTTTTATCGGATTGTAAAATAATATTACACCCTTCAATATTGCATTTATCCAAATCTTCTTCTCTATCCTTAACAACCAAGTTAATTTCTTCTATTCTTAATTCTTTACATAAATTAATCGGATAGTCTAAAACATATTGACCACATAATTCGACAAATAGCTTGGATTTTGAGCCAAATCTAGACCCTTTTCCAGCAGCTAAAATAATTCCAATAGTCATGTATAACTGTAACAAATATATATACAATTGCAAAACCTATTTATTCAATTGATTAAATTTGCCTAATTGCAACAATAAAAATTTACTTGACTTCAAAAGTTAAAATGTTAGAATATATTATGAAAATATTAAACATTATTCCACTTTTATTGACATCATACTTAAATTGCATAAATTTAAAACAGGATCGAATAGATTATAATGCATTGCATTCTAACTCAATTAAAATGCAAGATATAGGAGTCAGCATACATTCACTTGAATTATTAAAATTGAATTCACGTTTAGCAAACGAACTTGGAGATCTGATTAAAGACAATGCGCAATCGGTCAATTTTACCATTAAAAGCTTGCATGAAAAAACTAAGCGTGGAGAAATAAATGGAAGTGATTATTACGCAATAATTACAGCATTGTTAACACAAGTAGCTAAATCAACATATCGAGGCCTCAGTGATAAGCAAGAACAAATAATTAAAGAGGCTATTAATAAAAATAGAAGCATAGAAGATCTATTGAATCACATGCATTCCTCGCAATCTAAAACGGCTCAACATTTCAAAGAAACAGACAAATTTTCTGAGGATAATTTAGCACGTGAACAGGTATTAGCTATTGAAAAATGCATAGGGGTAGAATTTAAAATTATAAACATAGAAGGATACGCAGTCATTACAGAAAAATATGATTTCTACAATAATGTATCAAAAAATGCAGAACCTAGTGGATTTGGCGCATCTCAACCAAGAAAAACTGTAGAGATTGTTGAAGCTGGTGGAAAAGGTGGAAAAGGACTTGAATCTGCTGGTGGAAAAGGAGCTTCTACCTCTGGTGGAAGAGGATCTGCAGTTACCGCTGGAAGAGGATCTGCAGTTACCGCTGGAAGAGGATCTTCTGTAATACAACAAGAATCTTATAGCAAAGGGTCAAAAGGACTTGAATCTGCTGGTGGAAAAGGAGCTTCTACCTCTACTTCTGTTGAAAAAGATGAAAGAGGATCATCTCTTATGATAGAGCCTGAATATGCAAAAGATAGGTCAGGAAGCGCATTGATTGCAGATGTTATTGTGTCAAAAACAGGAGAATCTTGGAGCGCATACAAACCAGGAAGCACAAGAGGAGATTATGAATTAACTATCTTTGCTAACCAACACCATGACTGGAATGTAGATAATGAAACAAGTCTAAACGCAAAAAAAGCAGCAAATAGTACGTATAAAAATAATTCCACAGAATTAAACAAAAGATTCAATGAAAAATTAAAATCTAAAACTACACATGTCACTAAAATAGAAGTTGCGAATACAGATTCCATCACAGCATCTGATTCCGCAATTCAACAAGGGCTTAAAGTTGCTGTATTAGACTTTGCAAACAAAGAAGACATGTGCGGAGGATTCAAAAAAGGAGCATCAGCACAGGAAGAGGATTTGTGCAGATCGACAAATTTATTCCATATTCTTCAAAGTAGAATAAAACAACATTCATCGCTTTATCCAATTGCTCACAACGAAATAATCTACGCTCCAGGAGTTTCATTGATCAGAAAAGCGAAGAAAGATGACTATAAACCATTTGACAAAATTCATAATATTGCAGTAGTTGTACAAGCAGCATACTGCATAAATGACAAACTTAGCAAAGGAGCATCAAACAAAAAATTTGATCAATATGCATTCAATCTTTCAAAAGGAAATGTAGAAGAGTTCAAAAATATCACCAAAGCTAAAATGCGTGACCAGCTTAAGGCTGCATACATAACTGGAAGCGATACATTCATAACAGGAGCATGGGGATGTGGAGTATTTGGAAATAGCCCAGAATTCATTACACAATGCTACAAAGAAGTGCTAAGTGAAAAGGAATTCCAAGGACTATTCAAGAAAGTAATATTTGCAATACCAGGAAAAGGGGGAAATAATACAATTTTTAACAAAGCGTTTGATATGAGCTATAATTCCTATGATTATTAATTTAAAAAAATACACTAGTTAATTAAATTAAAATTCTCAATTTCATAATTTCTCAATTTCATAATCATTAAAATTAAAAATGACTTATTGTATTATTTAACAAGTCAAATAAGTCAAATTGAAGAACTTTCGCTTTAATTAACTATTTTAGCTATATAAAAAAACATACAACACAAAGCCAGAAAACAAAAAAAAATTAAAGCTATCTTTTTTTACTATGTGATATCAAGTATATAGAACAAAATCATAGAAAATAAAAAAGATAAAAATCCACATTAATCAAAAAAGGAAATTCCTGCGAACTGTTAAAAGGCAAATATTTCAATTAACACTGGATAAACAATTTCTTTTGAAGCAAATTAAGGCAAAACTGATGCATGTGTAATAAATATTTCACAACCTATATATGGCACAAGAAATTGTCTTTGAGATGGCTCAATGGCAAAACTGATAAAACGCTACAAATTATATAAATCTAATAAATATTTCAATTCGCATTGCTAACTTCTCTTGAAGCGCTTAATAGAAATAAATGCATTTACAGTAAAAAAGCAAATAAATTCACAAACATAACAAGTAAGTGCGTCTCGATCCAAACTTCACTCATATTGGAAGCAATATATTTCAACAACAAAAATATATAAAGTTTTGCAAATTTATTTCAGTGCTCTATAAATGCGCATTAAATAATCAAGGATTTCAAAATCATCAGAATAAATCATCTGCACAATAGCAGGAAAAACAAGTTTAGCTCAATGAAAACTTGCAGCAGTTCATTTCATCACATCTACAGAGCTAAGTAGCGTTGTTTCTATTGCTATTAACTGCAACAAACACTCTCATTTTAAGGTAAGCTAACTCTACTTGAACCAAAAGAAAAGCTTCATAGGAAGTTTTGAGTTTTCAGTGAAAATGTTTCTCACGTTTTTACGATTCGCTCCAGTTTTCTCGCTTCTAACAACTCTTTAATGCTTATGACTTCATAGGATTAAAGAATTTTTCGTTATCGAAACTGAAAAAAAATTCACAAAGAAAAATCTTAATAGGTTAATTCTAAACACTTGCACTTTTATAATACAGTCTTAGTCTTAATTAAATTTTTGTAGAAAAAAACTAATAAGCAGCTATATGATCAAAAAAGAATTTTGATTCTATCCATTGAAATTTATACTTAAGTGATCTAGTTAATGGGAATTTAAGGATTAAATATTTAAGCAATCTAGTTAAGGCAGATTTCAAACATCAGAACAAACTAATTGTTTTGAGTTTTAAATTACACAAGATGTTCAGACTATAGCTGTGCGCGATAATGATTCTTTTCGCCTTTCTAATATCAGCGCCATAAAAGCTGTGCTATCAATATGTTCAGAAAAAACTTTTCATTGTAAACTCACCCTTAAGCAATCTAACAATATGCATTAAGGCATGAAGTTTATTGACTGATATGAAGATGGCCTGCCTTTCATTTTTAAGCAACTATTAATTAAAAAAGAATAGTTTTTTAAATTAAGCTTTAAATTAAAATTATAATAAAATATCAAATTATCTTAAAATTAAAATTAAAAGAATGCGCAAAAAATAACCAATTTTATCAATCTAAATAATTGCTCTCAACTATTCTTATCGATCTAATTTAAGTAGCTTTAATATAATTGTTATAAGAAATCTAAAATATGAGAACAGTTTATTTAAAAGCAATTTAATAGACTTGGCTGACTTTGAAGAACTTTTGTAAATATAAAATATTTTGCACTTCAACTCTTACTTATTTAAATCAATCAATACAAATGCAATGAATTTAGCACAATAAAGTTGCAATTTTATCTTAACACTCAAAGACAAGATTTAGATAAGTCAATGTAGTAAATTTACAACACTGCATATACAATGAAATATCAAATTATTAAAAAATTAGAAAAATAAATTGTATCAACAAATTTAATATTCTTAGGAAATAACTCTAATAAAATATATCAAATTATCAAACATACCTATATTAACATTTGAACATAACGATACAATCGCATATTCAACAAAATATATAAAATAATAAGAAGTATAATATTAAAAATTTAAACAGTATAAACAAAAAGTCAAAAAATTTAAATAGTATAAGAAATATAAACAAAAATTTATGATTAGTAATAACATAACAAACATTGCGTAAGAATCAAACCAATGGAGTATTAGTACTGGTCAGCTTCATCAGTTACCTGACTTCCACACCCAGCCTATCAACGTGGTTATCTTCCACGACTCTCATAGGGAAAACTAATCTTGAGGTCGGCTTCCCGCTTAGATGCTTTCAGCGGTTATCCGTGCCATACTGTAGCTACCCAGCATTGCCGTTGGCACGACAACTGGTACACCAGTGATATGTCCACTCCGGTCCTCTCGTACTAGGAGCAGCTCCTCTCAATTTTCCACACGCCCATGGCAGATAGGGACCGAACTGTCTCACGACGTTCTGAACCCAGCTCGCGTACCACTTTAATTGGCGAACAGCCAAACCCTTGGGACCTGCTTCAGCCCCAGGATGTGATGAGCCGACATCGAGGTGCCAAACCTCCCCGTCGCTGTGAACGCTTGGGAGAGATTAGCCTGTTATCCCCGGCGTACCTTTTATCCGTTGATCGATGGCCCTTCCACACAGAACCACCGGGTCACTATGACCGACTTTCGTCTCTGCTCGACATGTACGTCTCGCAGTCAAGCAAGTTTATGCCATTGCACTCAACAGTTGCTTTCCAAACAACTTGAACTTACCTTTGTACGCCTCCGTTACTCTTTAGGAGGCGACCGCCCCAGTCAAACTACCCACCATACACTTTCCCTTACCTGGATCGCAGAAAAGGTTAGGAAAAACAAACATCAAGGACGGTATTTCAAGGATGTCTCCACGCAAGCTAGCGCCCACGCTTCAAAGACTACCGCCTATCCTACACATAATGTTCATCTTGCCAATGTAAAGCTGTAGTAAAGGTGCACGGGGTCTATCCGTCTAACCATGGGTACTCCGCATTTTCACGGAGCATTCAACTTCACTGAGTTGGTGTTGGAGACAGCGGAGCAGTCGTTACGCCATTCATGCAGGTCAGAATTTACCTGACAAGGAATTTCGCTACCTTAGGACCGTCATGGTTACGGCCGCCGTTTACTGGGGCTTCTATTCATTGCGTGAACAAATCCTATTAACCTTCCAGCACCGGGCAGGCGTCAGACCCTATACATCAATTTTGATTTTTGCAGAGTCCTGTGTTTTAGATAAACAGTCGCCACTCCCTCTTATGTGCCATCTCAATCTGGTTTCCCAAATTGAGACATCTCTTATTCCGAAGTTACGAGATCAATTTGCCGAGTTCCTTCAACACCATTCTCTCAAACGCTTTAGTATACTCTACCAGTCCACCTGTTTCGGTTTGGGGTACGGTCTATATGCTAATGCTATTTCCTGGAAGCTAGATAAAGCAAGTTTAATCCAATAAAAACTTACAGTATGTTCACTCCGTCACATTTAGCAGGTTCAGGAATATTATTTTTACCTTGGGTAAACCCAAGCCTGATTCCCATCGACTACGACAAATGTCCTCGCCTTAGGGGCCGACTAACCCTACGCGGACAAACCTTGCGTAGGAAACCTTGGACTTTCAGCGAAAATGTTTCTCACATTTTTTTATGCTACTCATGCCAGCTTTCTCACTTCTGATACCTCCAGTAAGGCTCACGCCTACACCTTCACAGGCTTACAGAACGCTCCGCTACCGCGCCTTAAAAAAAATTTACAAAGAAAATTCTTAATAAATTAATTTTAAAGCACTCACGTCTTCGGTACACAACTTTAGCCCCGTTAAATTTTCGGCGCAAAAAAACTAATAGATCAGTGAGCTATTACGCTTTCTTTAAAGGATGGCTGCTTCTAAGCCAACCTCCTGACTGTTTTGGTTTTTTTACTTCCTTAACCACTTAGTTGTGTTTGGGGACCTTAGACGGTGATCTGGGCTCTTTCCCTCTTGACCTAGGATCTTAGCACCCTAAGTCTGTCTTGCCATAAAATTGACTTTTCGTATTCGTAGTTTGATTAGGTTTGGTAAAGATTTCTCCCCCCTAGCCTATTCAGAGCTCTACCCCAAAAAGATAATTATGACGCTCTACCTAAATAGATTTCGCGGAGAACCAGCTATTTCCGAGTTTGATTAGCCTTTCACCCCTAGCAACAAGTCATCCACACACATTGCAACGTGATATGGTTCGGCCCTCCAATGTGTATCACCACATCTTCAGCCTGCTCATAGCTAGATCACTCGGTTTCGGGTCTTATCCTTTAAACTGCTCGCTCTATTAAAACTCGCTTTCGCTACGCCTACGTCTAACGACTTAAGCTTGCTCAAAAGATAAACTCGCTGGCTCATTATGCAAAAGGTACGCCGTCACAAAAAAATTTGCTCCGACTGCTTGTAAGTATTTGATTTCAGATCTATTTCACTCCCCTTCCGGGGTTCTTTTCACCTTTCCCTCACGGTACTTGTTCACTATCGGTCATTAAGTAGTATTTAGCCTTGGAGGGTGGTCCCCCCATATTCAAGCAAGATAACACGTGTCCCGCTCTACTCAAGAAATTGAATTTTTATATACCCATACAGGACTATCACCTATATCGTTGCTCTTTCCATAGCATTTTGGTTTAAAAACCCAAAGTACTGGGCTGTTTCGTTTTCGCTCGCCGCTACTAACGAAATCTCTATTGATTTCTTTTCCTCTGATTACTTAGATGTTTCAGTTCATCAGGTTTGCTCCACTTATCTATTAATTCAATAAGTGATGTTGCTAATGCAACAGGTTCCCCCATTCGGAAATCTACGGATCAAAAATTATTGACATTTCCCCGTAGCTTATCGCAGTCTATCACGTCCTTCATCGCCTCTTAATGCCAAGGCATCCATCAAATACCCTTTCGCGTTTGATTCTTACTCAATGAATGTTATATAGTTAATTTACTTTTAACAATCATTAAATTGAGAATGTATTAAATATTTCTTATACTTTTAAAACGGACAAAGTGGAGATGGTCGGGATCGAACCGACTACCTCATGCGTGCAAAGCATGCGCTCTCCCAAGTGAGCTACACCCCCGTAAATGGGCCGAGGAGGACTCGAACCTCCGACTTCACGCTTATCAAGCGTGCGCTCTAACCAACTGAGCTACCAGCCCTATTTTTTTTGAAGGATAGCACGCTAGCTATTAAGTATAAATAGGGTAAATCCCTAGAAAGGAGGTGATCCAGCCGCAGGTTCTCCTACGGCTACCTTGTTACGACTTAACCCCAGTCACCAACTCCACCGTATTTGACCGTCTCCCATAGGGTTAACTAATCACTTTCAGGTAGAGCCAATTCCCGTGGCTTGACGGGCGGTGTGTACAAGGCCCGTGAACGTATTCACCGCAGCGTTCTGATCTGCGATTACTAGCGATTCCAACTTCAAGAAGTCGAGTTGCAGACTTCTATCCGAACTGGGACAACTTTTATAGATTTGCTCCAGGTCACCCTATTGCATCTCATTGTAGTTGCCATTGTAGCACATGTGTAGCCCAGCTTATAAAGGCCATGAGGACTTGACGTCATCCTCACCTTCCTCCGACTTAACATCGGCAGTCTCGTTAAAGTTCCTAGAAATAAATCTATTGGCAAATAACGATAAGGGTTGCGCTCGTTGCGGGACTTAACCCAACATCTCACGACACGAGCTGACGACAGCCATGCAGCACCTGTGCAAGCCCGGCCGAACCGAAGGACAAACTTTCATCTGTCCAAAACTTGCATGTCAAAAGCTGGTAAGGTTTTTCGCGGAACATCGAATTAAACCACATGCTCCACCGCTTGTGCGGGCCCCCGTCAATTCCTTTGAGTTTTAGTCTTGCGACCGTACTCCCCAGGCGGAGTGCTTAATGCGTTAGCTATGATACCGAACAACTTGTGCGCCCGATATCTAGCACTCATCGTTTAGGGCGTGGACTACCAGGGTATCTAATCCTGTTTGCTCCCCACGCTTTCGTGCCTCAACGTCAGATTCAGCCCAGAAATTTGCCTTCGCCTTTGGTGTTCCTCTTAGTATCAACGAATTTCACCTCTACACTAAGAATTCCCATTTCCTCTTCTGATCTCTAGTTCTCCAGTATGAAATGCACTTCCTGAGTTAAGCCCAGGGCTTTCACATTCCACTTAAAGAACAGCCTACGCACCCTTTACGCCCAGTCAATCCGAACAACGCTCGCTCCCCTCGTATTACCGCGGCTGCTGGCACGAAGTTTGCCGGAGCTTTTTCTCTCATTACAGTCATTATCTTCATGAGTAAAAGAACTTTACAATTCATAAAAACCTTCATCATTCACGCGGCATCGCTGGATCAGGGTTTCCCCCATTGTCCAATATTCCCCACTGCTGCCTCCCGTAGGAGTCTGGGCCGTATCTCAATCCCAGTGTGGCTGATCATCCTCTAAGACCAACTACCGATCATCGGCTTGGTAGGCTTTTACCCTACCAACTACCTAATCGGGCATGAGCTTCTCTAATGGCGATAAATCTTTGCTCTTTAAAAACCAAATTAAAGAGATTACGTGGTATTACTTTTCGTTTCCAAAAACTATTCCACTCCAAAAGGTAAATTCTCATGTATTACTCACCCGTTTGCCACTAAGTTATGTCCGAAAACATAACTCCGTTCGACTTGCATGTGTTAAGCGCGCCGCCAGCGTTCGTTCTGAGCCAGGATCAAACTCTCAAGTTAAAACAAAGTCCCAAGTAAACACTTGGTCATCCTTAACAGCTAGCTTGCTATCCTTCAAAAAACACTTTTTAAACAGACTTTTTGTCCAACACAAGTATCTTCTCTCATACCGCATAAATTGTCAACACCTTTTTTTAACTTTTTTCATATAGCTCCATATGTTCAGTGTTTTACACACAAATTACGCATTATTTAATTATGCAAAAGCGATTATAAATTGCATATTAATTTATATTATATATTTAAGCGCTTAAAAAACCTCTTTGCTATCTATTAAATCAAGATAAAAATTCAATCATAAATTTTGCTCTTCCAAAAAAGTTTAAAATCACATTCTATACACATATCCTTAAATCAAAAAAAATAAAGAAAAGGGCATTGCTGAAAAATAAAGAGAATTGTGCTGTATATTAATATCTGAATATATTTGATTAATTTATCTGTCATAATTATCTATATCTATATAAATTAAAAAATGCAGAATTATGCAAATTGCATCAAATAGAAATAATTTACAAACTATAAACTTCGCATAAATATTAATCGCGTTTTCATTGTTTAACTAATATGATATTATTGCAGAAATGGAGAAGAATTATGATATCAGTTAATGTTGTTAATAATGAAATTCAGAAAGCATGGAAACTTCTAAAAAGATTCGTTCAAAGAGAAGGAATAGGCGCTGAACAAAAAAGGAGAAGGCATTTTTTAAAGCCTTCTGAGCAAAAAGCAATGCAAAAGAAAGAAAGAGTTCGTAAAATAGCTAAAGCAAGATCTAAATCACCTACCTGACTTAAATCAAAAGCCAATATATTAATTTAGATATATTTTTGCAATTTCAAAAAACAGTAAATCTATAAATTTATTCAAAAAATATGATTTTTTTGTATTTTTAATATTAATATGAAAAAATTAATAAAAAATTTACTATTTCTAGTTACATTTCTTCAAGAGAGTGTCTCTTTTTAAAAATATAACTTTAATGTATCATACCTTAAGTTATATAATTTCTTAGGAGGAATATGAATTATACGCAATTAAAGCAAGCTATAGCAAAAAAATTACATATAAAAATAAACGAAGTAGATGATGTTTTATCTGCTTTTAAGCTTATAATAACTGAATCGATGCTAGATGATGATGCAGTTTCTTGGGGAGGATTCTTCAAATCAGAGCCGAAATGGAGAGAGCCAGCAATAAAAACAAACCCAAGGACTGGAGAAAAACAAGAAGTGGAAGGCAAATATGATGCTAAAATCACATTTACAAAAACTTTCCGAACGCTATTTAATCAAGAAAAAGCTTTACGTAAGTCAAAATAATCAACTCGCAAAAACTTTAAGTTTTCTGCAGATCAAAATAAATTTATATTAATTAATCAATTCTTTTTATATTTAATTAATCAATTTCTTTAATAATTTATCAGAGGTAATTATGAAAAAAATGAACCATATTATTTTGGCTTCATCAGTCAGCACAGTATTTATTGATGATGAAGATAACAAAGCTTACTTATGGAATAATGATGTTAATTAATACAAAAAGAATAAAACTCTATTTATAATTAAATAAAGCTAAGTCATTTCTTATTAAAGAATAAATCTAACAAAGCTTTTTAATGCAACTAAAATAAAGGCTTTGTTTAAAATTAAATAATTTGTAAAGTTGAAATTGAAATGAATATTTGCTCTATTGGAGAAAAATATTAATAAAATGACAACCATATAAGATTGTAAAACGCATAGAAGCATCGAAGTTTATTTTAATCAAAAGAAACAATAAGCTTCACTTCATAACTAAATGCTCTAAGTGTTGCTTTATAATCACAAAAGAGAATTCAAATTTATCACTTTATCATTCAGGGATAATAAAGTTTTACTTTATCATTCAGGGATAATAAAGTTTTACTTTATCATTCAGGGATAATAAAGTTTTACTTTATCATTCAGGGATAATAAAGTTTTACTTTATCATGGGAGGGGTGATTTCAATTTGATTCATGTATTTTCCTGATCTGTCCTTGTATGTAGTCTCGCAAGGAGTCGATCTCATAAAAATGAATTGGCATGCACCTTCATTGGCATAGATTTTTGCTGGTAATGGAGTTGTGTTGGAAAACTCTAATGTAACATGCCCTTCCCAACCTGGCTCCAATGGAGTTACATTTACGATAATTCCACATCTTGCATAAGTAGATTTGCCCAAACAAATCACAAGAACATCGCTAGGAATTTTAAAATACTCAACAGTTCTGCATAACATAAAGCTATTTGGTGGAATAATGCAAAAATCACCCTTCTTAGAAACAAAATTATCAGAACTAAAATTCTTCGGATCTACTATGCTATTATTCACATTTGTAAATATTTTAAACTCATCTCCTAAACGAGAATCATATCCATATGAAGATAATCCGTAAGATATAATCCCTTTTCCAACATTCTTTTCTATAAAAGGAGAAATCATTCCTTTATTTATAGCTAAATCACGAATTTCATGATCTGCAAGAACCCCTCTAGCATTATTCTTTGTCTCTTGTTCAAGAATTTTATTAGTTTTATCAATTTGAATACTCATCTATTTTCCTTATATGAATATTAATATCAAAAGCGCAGTCAGTCAAATTGATTTACGGCTAAATGAAATAAAAATGTGAAAATTATAGAATTTAATTAATTGCCATAATCAATTATGCATATAATTTATCTGAGTTTCGGAGCAAGTTCAACCAATTATTCTGCTAAATAATGGAGATGGTTTATCCAGTTTTCTATAATTAATTGATTTAAACCATGAATCTATATTTATTTCACATCCTAGAATATTCAAAATCTTCTTGCTCATCTCTGGCATAACTGGACTCAATATCAAGGCCATTCTTTTAATGCATTCGATTCCAACAGATAAAATTCTCCTTTTGTTAGCATCATCACACTTCCATGGAGCTGCACCATCTACGTATTGATTTGTTTTTGCAGCAGCTTTTCTAACTTCTTCTAAATATACATGAATTTGTTGCTCTTTCATTGCTGAATAAGAATTTTCCAAGCATTCATCCCAACACTTTAGAAGCTCATAGTCATTTTCATCTATGCTATTGATTTCTAAAGTCTCTTCATATTCTTTCCAAACAAAGCTAAGTATTCTCTGAGTCAAATTTCCAATTACATTAGCTAGTTCAGTGTTTATTCTATTTTTTATTCTTTCGTGATCAAAATCTCCATCTTGACCAAAGCTCATCTCTTTCATAATGCAGTATCGCAACTGATCAATTCCATATTTATTTAAAATTTCAAATGGATCAATCACATTTCCAAGAGATTTAGACATTTTTTCTTTGTTAACAGTCCACCATCCATGAGCATATATTCTTTTAGGAAGGGCGTAATCTGCTGATAAAAGCAGTGCTGGCCAATATATTGCATGAAATTTCAATATATCTTTACCTATAATATGAATCATATCATTGATCCAATAGTCTACATTATTTTCCATTGCAGTAATGTAGTTAGATAAAGCATCGACCCATACATAAATCACTTGCCCTTCTCCGCAACTAACTCCCCATGAAAATCTTGATCTAGTTACTGCTAAATCTGGAATTCCAGCTTCAAGCATTCCTATAGTTTCATTGTATCTTGAACTTGGTTTTATAATATCTTTATTTTTCTTGTAATAATCTAATAAAATATTTTGATATTTAGAGAGTTTAAAAAACATGCATTTTTCTTCCAGCCATTCAACTGGACTGTTAGATATTTTTGCAATTTTTCCATTTGCGCCATCTGATACTTCATCTTCAGAATAAAATTGCTCATCACGAGTAGAATACCAGCCAGAATAAGCGCCTTCGTATACATCCCCTTTTTTACACAATTTATCCCAAAAATTTAAAACATTATCTTTATGCTTCTTAGAGCTTGTTCTCACAAAAGCATCATATTTTATATTCGCTGCATTCATCAATTTGTAAAATTCAATATACATGCTATCTACATAATCTTGCGTTTCACACTTATTTCTCTGAGCAGATTGCTCAACTTTTTGCCCATGCTCATCTGTTCCAATGGAAAAAAATGATTCGCCAAAAAGCAAAGCAAACCTATGTAATATATCAACTGCCACTGAGGTATACAAATGACCCAAATGCGGGGATCCATTCACATAATATATTGGCGCAGTTATAAACTGTTTATCTGATTCAAATGATCTAGAATCAGATTTGACATAATCTGAATACAATTTTGCGATGATATTTCTCCTTTTCTAAACCAACTATAAGTTTCATTCACCTTATCCCATAAATCTTCTGCATAAGCAAGTAAATTAAAATTATTACATAGAATTATTTTTTCCAAATAATCCTTCATGCATGCAAACAAAACATTTGGATCTTCTATTCTGCTTACCTCATCAATGTTGCAAGTTTTGCTCAATAAATCAGAAGAAATATGAATTTTATAACATCTAGACATTATAGTTAAATCCAATATTGAAGAAGAAGTAATAATAATTTTGTTATAACTTGGATGCTCTTCTAAGCTTTTCAACAAAGCAGATTTAACACCATTGCTCCATTTTTGAGCGTCATTCAGCAACACTAATTTCTGCTTGCCATATATTGGAGTAGCATTCAAAAAACCAATTAAATCCCTCACTTCACTTATTGAAGATAAATCAAGCTGTATTTTCTCTGCAATATTAAATTCATCAAATAATTCCTTGCATACTTCATTAATAAAACCCACCTCAGATCCATAAACAAATGCAGGCAATCCAGATGAATCAAGAAAACTTTGCAGTCTATCTTTTAATTTTTTTTTATTGATCAACTTTGAAAAATTCTCTTTCTTAAATCTTTTCTAATCATCTCTTGAACGGGCTTGTACCCCAGATTAGTATTGTATCTTAACCAATTTCTAGAATCAAAACGCTCTTCATAAGACTCTTTAACTCTATCAAAAAACTCAGATCCAGCATTGTCAAACTTATCTCTAGCAATATTTCTATGACTATCTCCATCAAGAAGTACGACCAAATCAGGCTTAGGCACATCGATCAAGTTTGTAATTTCCTGCACAACCTCTTTTGGAATTTGCTTTCCTCCGTGTTGATAAGCCCAAGTAGAATCTATAAATCGATCCATTAAAATCCATTGATCAGCTTTTATAGAAGGAGCCAAAACCTCTCTGGAATGATAAGATCTTATAGCATTAATTAAAAACAACTCTTCTCTTCCTGTTAAATCATAATTCATCAATATATATCTAATATTTTTTCCTATTTGTAAATTTCCAAACTCACTAGTACAAGTATGCTGCACTCCCATTTCAGCTAGAAAGTTAGCGACACCTCTAATGTGAGAACTTTTCCCAACTCCATCAATACCTTCGAATACTATAAACACAACTTAATATATAACACTGGCCTAGAAAAATCAAAATTATTGAATAGTAAGCAAGAAATCAATTAAATTATCAAGTAAGAGATATAAATTATTTAATAAAAGATGAGCTCCATTGATTAAGTGTCAAATTATAAAATTATATAAAGATTGATTAATTTAAATAAAAATTCATATTCATAATATCAAATTTTATAGAAATATTAATGCTTTATATGATTTATGATTTTCTTGTAATGATTTCTACTTTTAATTTTTTACCAATGGTTTCTACTTTTAATTTTTTACCAATGGTTTCTACTTTTAGTATATTTGCATGCTAGATTATATGGTATTTTTCCATTTCTCTTATGTGTTGGCCAATTTTTCCTTAACCTTTCGCTTTCCATAGCAAGGCATTGCACTCTAACATGTGCCACTCCTTGTCTTTCCATCCCTAAAGCTTTTGCCGCCCCTCTTGATAAATCTATAACTCTTCTTGGGCCTTTCTTCACAAATGGACCTCTATCTATTGCAAGAACATAAATAGACTTTCCTGTATCCGTGCGAGAAACTTTCAAAACAGCAGGAAGAGGAATGGTTGGATGAGCAGATGTCATATCCCATTGATTATATACAACTCCAATAGCAGTTTTACGATTATGAAATTTTCCTCCATAATATGACGCTATTCCATACTCATCTAAATTGTAATGACCTTGCCTTTTTACTTTAAAAGAACCTTGGCTATTCTTAACAGTATAATGCGATCCACTTCTACGTTTAACAGAAAATATATCTCTTCCACTACTTCTTCTAGGAGCATCTTCCCATTTTTGCACACATCCATACAGCATAAGACTTAATAAAACAACAAATTGCACAAATATATGTTATTATAATCAATGAAAATAGTAAATTATGAAAATTAAATACAAAGCAGAAAACGGATTATCTATTAGGCAATGGTTTAGGGAACATTATATTAATCTTACCTATAACGAATTGCAAAAATATTTAAGGGTGAAAGACATCACGTTAAATGGTAAAAAAGTAAGCCCACAGCATATATTGTCATCAAACGACATAATACATGTATGGGACAAAATACCAAAAGTAGAAAATGCCTACAGTGATATTTATACAAAAGAATTAAATAGCTCTATAATATTATATGAAGATGAAGATATATTAGCTATAAATAAGCCATACAATATGTGCAGTCAAGGAGATATAGATGACTCTGCATTCTTGCAGGTGAATCAATACGCTCATAAAAAAGGCAAAAAAGCTTATCCAGTCCATAGAATAGACAAATTCACGACAGGAGTATTGATTTTTGCATTAAACAGAAATACAGCCATGTTATTATCTGAGTCCATTAAAAACTGGAAGAAGACATATATATCTCTTCTTCCATGGAGTAATTTAGGAAGCGGATCAATCAATACTGTTGAAGATGGAAAATCTCTAATTACAGGATATTTATCAGTTGGTAAAATTCATATTGATACATATCCATATGAAATTGTAAAATTCTTCCCTAAAACAGGCAAAAAACATCAAATCAGGAGGCATGTTTCTGATATGGGACTACCTATAGTTGGCGATAGAATGTATGGATCTGAAGAACAGACAAGGATGCATTTGCATTGCAGAGAAGTATATTTTGTACTTAATGGAAAAAGATTTACAATACAAGCGCCTCTTCCTGGACATATGGAGCACTTATCTCATCACTTGAAGAGATAGCCTTCTAGCATAATTATGCATAAAAACATCATGTTAAGCTTGTATAAAATAGAATTTAACTATTATCAGGCAATACAATTTTAATAAAACAATGGAATTAAGATTTTTCTATGAGAAAATATACAATTAAAGAATAAGCTCTCGAGATATGCAATTAAAAATCTCTCTTTTCATTTCATTCTAAATCTTAAAAGCAAATTTACTTGCAGCATTAAAATCACGATCTAGTGTATAATTTAATTTCTTATACGCTATCTACAAATCTCATTATTATTCAATTTATTGCGCTGAATTTATTATTTAGACTCTGCAATCAATTTATTTTATTATTATTTATAATTTGCCATGAATATTTACCATTAATTTATGAGTCAAAATCAAAACTATTAATCAAAATCAATCTTCTCAAGAAACAAACCTCCTGGAGGAGCTGTTTGCCCAGCTTTTTTTCTATCTTTGCTCTGCATAATACTTTTTATATTAATTTGCCTACCCATCCCAATATCAACCAAAGTTCCGATCATTGCCCTGATTTGATTATGCAAAAATGACTTCCCAACAAAATATACACTCAAGATATTTCCTCTAATAATGAAATTAATCTCATCTATGCTTCTGATTGATGTTGCAGCTTGACAATGACTACTTCTAAAACTTGCAAAATCATGAACGCCTAATAAAAACTTAGACTCCTCTTCCATTTTTTTGATATCCAAATTTCTGCTAATTCTCCAATTTTTCAAATTAATTACATTTGGATAATCTTGCATACAAATATCATATCTGTATGTTTTTATTTTTGCAGAAAATCTAGCATGAAAATCTTGAGAAACTAATTCAACTTCTTTAATTGCAACTTTTTTTCCTGTCAAATAAAAATTCATACCTTGTTTAAGAGAAAATAGCGGATAACTTTTAAAAAAATCTGCATGAGCAACCTGACCTAAAGCATGAACTCCTCTATCAGTTCTTCCGGATCCATAAAATAAAATCTTACTTTTAGATAATTCAAATGCAGCATCAGACAATAAAGATTGTATAGATATTTTTCCAGGCTGAACTTGCCAACCTGCATTTGCAGCTGCTCCGTCATATTCAATGGTAAATTTATATCTAAACATTAATCCCTTTCTAGTAAAATAAAATTTTCTTTATTAATTTAATCGTTAATTAATCTAATTGTTAATTTAATTATTAAATTATTTTCCAAAATACCATAAAAACATCATTAAATTGCTTCTAAAATATTATAAACATCAAACAAGCATAATTTATTCTCATCAATTCTTATATTATATTGTTCTCTTTCATAGAAAAACAACCTCCCTTGCTAATAATCAAATGATCATGAAGGGATATTTCCATCATATTTGCAATATCTCTCAATTGATATGTAACAGTTATGTCTGCATTTGATGGAGATGGATTTCCACTTGGGTGATTATGCACCAATATTATAGCTGACGCCCCTAATTCTAACGATCTTTGTATAACTTCTCTAGGATAAATTGGAGCATGATCGATAGTCCCTTTTTGCTGAACTTCATCTAAAATCAAAACATTCTTCTTATTAAGAAACAAAACTCTAAACTGCTCTTTATCAAGATATGCCATTCTAGATTTACAATAATCCATCACTTTATCTCCAGTATTTAAAATGGGGTTATCACATAAATCTTCTCGTAATAATCTGCATAATGACTCATGTACAATCTTAAACATAGTTGTAGATGTTTGACCCATTCCTTTTATTTGCCTCAACTTATCTACGCTAGCACTAATAACAGCGCTAAAACTTTTAAAGCTGGCCATCAGATCCTTAGCCAATGGCTTTACATCTTTTCTAGGCTGGGCCATTTGAAGCAACAGCTCGATTAACTCATAATCAGAGAATTTAGAATGATCAGATTCTAAAAATCTTTCTCTTAATCTTTTTCTATGTCCAAGTTTGTGATCCATATTTTACGTTAATATATGTATTTTCTCGTCATGCCCAATACTTATAGTATGTTCAAACTGAGCAGCAAATCCATTGTCCTTTGTAACCATTGTCCATCCATCTTTCATTTCTCTAACATTAGAGCTTCCACATGAAATAATAGGCTCAATAGTAAAAAACATCCCTTTTTCAATTGTAGAAGTTTCTTCGTAAGTCTCAAAATGTAAAACTAGAGGATCTTCATGCATATTCTGTCCAATTCCATGACCGCAAAATTTAGGTATTAAGCAAAATCCTTTTTGTTTTTTAACATATTGCTCAATTGATCTTCCTATATCATTAAAGCATCCACCAATTTTTACAGATTCAATACCTACGTTCATAGCTTCTTCGGCAATTCTAAGTAAATTTTGATGTTGCTCAGATATTTTCCCAACTGCAAATGTTTTGCTTGTGTCTCCATGCCATCCATCGATTTCAACAACTACATCTAGATTAATAATATCCCCATCTTTCAATTCGATATCATTTGGAATTCCATGACATGCCACATCATTAATAGAAGTGCATAACGATGCTGGAAATCCGCTATACCCTTTACATGTTGGCTTTCCGCCATTTTTTAAAATAAATTCTTCACACATCTTATCTATATACTTTGTAGTAATTCCAGCTTTCACAAATTGTTTTAAATAATCTATGGTTTTTGAAGCTAATTTACATGCCTTAGACATTTTTTCAAAACTACTCTCATCATATATTTTTACGCCAAACTTATTTTTTCTAACCATTAATAAAATGTTAGCAAATACATAACAATAAGCATAGATATTTAAGCAAATTTATAAATATAAGATAGATATTTAAGCAAATTTATAAATATAAGATTGTAATATAAGATTATAATGTAAAAATTCTAACATACAGATCTGCCTATTATGCATTAATTCAACTTTTTCTTTATTTGCAAATTACAATATAAAAATTTCAAAAATTAGATTTGATTTCAAAAATTAGATTAAATTAAATTTTTTTGCATTGATTCAATTCCTTCCTTAGAATCGAAAATTTGATAATTGAACAATCAAATTACAGAAAGTTATACATTGTTGGATTCAATTATTTGTTAAGTAATTATAAATTAATCTAACTCCAAATCCAGTAGATTTATTTATATTAATAGCCGAATTAAATGAAGTTCTTGCAACTCCAGCAATGTCTAAATGAGCCCATGCAACATCAGAATTAACAAATCTCTGAAGAAATTGCGCAGCAGTAATACTTCCTGCCCCGCCCCCAGGTTTTTGTATATTACACATATCAGCTATATCACTATTCATCAATTCATCATACTTCTCATGCAAAGGCAATCTACAAACAGGCTCACAAACCATTTCCCCTGATTCAGTTATTTTATTAGCTAGCTCATTATTATTGGAAAATAATCCAGCATATAATTCTCCTAATGCAACTGTCACAGCTCCAGTTAATGTTGCAAAATCAATAATTTCCTTAGCATTATATTTATTTTGAGCAATGTGCAAAGCATCTGCTAAAATCAATCTTCCCTCAGCATCAGTATTTAGAACTTCTATTGTTTTTCCAGACATTGAAGTAATTACATCACCTGGTTTAAGCGCATTTCCAGATGGCATATTTTCAACACATGGCATAATTCCAATAATTCTTTTTTTAATTTTATTTTTTACAGCAGCCTGCATAATTCCTAGAACAGTAGCAGCTCCACCCATATCACATTTCATGTCTTCCATGCTTCTTGGCGGCTTTAAAGACAATCCACCTGAATCGAATGTGACTCCTTTTCCAACCAATATTATCGGATCTTCAGAGCTATCTCCATTCCATTCGCAAGTTAGCAAAAGAGGATCTTCAGAGCTTCCTTTTCCAACTTCCCAAATTCCACCATGATTTATTTTCTCTACCTCGACTTTTAACCCATCTATATTTTTTGCATACTCAGCTAATTTGCTAGGAGTAAGCAAGTTTCCTGGCATTTCAACCAACTTTCTAGTCAAGAAAGAAGCTTCAATTAAATTAGAAATTTCCTTTGCTTTGCTTTCTATGTCATTTCCCATATTTTGATTGATTAATAAATTCACAGAGATATTTTTACCACTCTTGTCAGTTTTGTGATTATCGTACTCCCAAGACCCTATTAAAATTCCTTCATAAAATTTTAAAAAATCTTCTTTTTCCATAGAGCAGTCTATACAAATATCTGACAAGCTTTTATTTTCTTTTTTTATATATTTTGCAACCTCTACCCCAATAATCAAATAATCTTTTTTACTTGTAAAATATTCTATAGAAGATTCATTTCTATAAATCAAGTTATCTTCTGATTTTTTGACAGAAAAAAGCAACGCATCGCCTCTTTCTTTTGTGATTTTAAAATTTAAATTTAAAACTGATAACATTTTTTTCCTTTCGAAATTTTTTATTTCTTTTTATTTCTTTTTATTTGTGCTTGTTTAACGCTATTCTCAAAAGATTTGTTTGAATTTTTTCTGTTTCCAATTCTTCTGGCTAATTCACCTTTCATATGCATAAGTGTGAAGTAGCTTTTTGCAGCTTTTTGATATGCTTCAATGGTTTTATTATGCCCATAAGTTACATTTCCTTCAGCATAAATCACATCATCTATAGATAATCTTCTTTTTCCTTGCAATTCTAAATCATTGAAAAATAACTCTCTTTTAACTCTCAATGATTTCTCATGAATCTCCAAAGCTCTTCTATGCATTTTCAATTCTTGCGCGCTATTTTCAAGATCAGCAAACACTTCATGTCCAGCAGTAATGGTTTTTCTAACAGCCTCTAAATATTCTAATCTAGCAGCAACAACTCCTTTTGACCCGCTCACAATTCTAGGAATATTATCTAATCCAATATGCTGACTTAAGCTCAAATCAAAAGAACCTCTCCATTTTTTCAAAGGATTCGATCCAAAAGTGTGATGGTCAGATTTTTTATTAAATGACATTTCAATGCCTAAATTCGGCAAAGTTCCACCTAATACATTTGATGATCCTTTAGCGATTTTATGTTTTCTCATGTAATATTCTTGCTTTAAGTCATGAGAATTTCTTAAAATGGATGACTTATTCTCTTCCCAATTTCCATACTCTGATATAACTCCAATTTGTTGAGGGGGTTCAATTCCGCCTGAAATATCATCTAATTTATTTCTCAAAACTTTTGCTTTATTTTGCGCAATAAATAATTCTGCCTCAGAAGTAGCTAATTCAGATTGCGCAGAATATAAATCAGAAACATTCATAACTCCTGTTTGTATTCTTAAATCTATTTTTCTTACGATAGATTTTCTTGAATTTACAATATTTTGCTTCATTCTTACGATAGATTTTTGCGCTATCCAATCTATTAAGTTAGAAATAACATCTTCTAAACAAAATTTAGACCATTCTTTCCAGTATTCTTCAAGATCAGCTTTCGATTTCATTCCTGAAGCAGCTATATCAGTAATCATAGAATTTTTAAGTTGAATCAAATTAACTTTTACCTCTTTGTTATGCCACTTAGCATCAAAAACTTTTTTAGCATTAGCTCCATTTTCTCTAAAAACATGCTGATGAGAAAGGGAAACATCTACAGATGGAAAGAATGCCATAATATCTGCTATATTTTTAGCATTTTTTGAAACAAATTTAGCCCTTATGCACTTTACATAATTATTGCTAGCAACCACTTTTGATGCCCAATCTTCTATTTGCTTTATATCTCCTGAAGAAATAAATGATAATTCTGATTTATGATAGGCATCTCTTTTTCTTGATTGATTGGAATGCTTCTTAACATTAGCTGTTGTATTTGTATTTTTTGCACCTTTAGCTTGCATAGATTCAAAACTGCAAAAACATAAAACTAAAGATAAAATTGACTTAAAAATTATATTCATATATTTAAATTTCTATCATATTTGTCTCTTAATATCTATCCTTAGCTATCAAAAAATTAATGCATAACCCAACTATCAACAAAACTAAGGTCTCTCCTAAAGTGTCTAAAATACGATAAAATACAACTATATCATTCACTGAAATTGACGAATTATAATGCACAATCTTAGAAGAAATTTTAAAAAAAGAAATGCAGCAAAAAGATATCGTAGCATTGATAGGGACAGATCTTATAAATCTAATCATATTATTATCTTTGTGGTCAAAATTCATAAATGATTTAATAAGCAAATAAGACACAATGACATCAGCCAATATATTGGTAACAACAATATCAACTCCCCCAAATTTCATATATTCATTTGTCGTAAAAATGCTTATCAACCAAAATCCAGATAGCTTCTTAAAAATACCATCTTGAAGAAGAAAAAAGCATCCAAAAATCAGAAACGCATAGAATATTATATCTTCTACATTAAAATGCATTAAAAAATTATCAAAAACATTGCATTCATAAAAATTACCCACAGCTGCAATGAAGATCAAAAGAAAGGATAGGTAAAATATATAATCTTTTTTACTTGGAATTTTAGCCATTTCAATCAAAGACCCAAACAGTTTCACAACATTAAAATTGCTCTCTGACTTAAGTGCAAACTTAGAAAGCAAAAAAGAAAAAAGGATGGATAAAATAAAATAGTTTGTTTTGATAAATCCTGATGGAGCTAAGAACAATAAACATGGCAATAGCAAAACATGCAAATAGCTAAAAAACTCAATCTTTTTACTTCTAATTAAATTAGAAATTTGTATAAATAATTTGACAAATATCAAAATATTGAAAGACTTAATGATAAGCATCAAAATATAATTTATTTTGTTTTGCAAAAACACCTTGCTTCCATAAACTGCGCTAGCCATAAATCCAGGAATCCCACACATAGGAATGGAGCATAAAATCAACAACAGAAAAGAGGAAAAAGAAATGGAATTTACATCTCTAATATTGTAACTTTTATTTTTCCTAAATATTTCATCGCAATAAATAAACATAAAAGACTTATAAATCGCATGAACAATGATTATATTTCTTATGCAATTAATATCGTACAAAGCAAGCAAAATGCATAATGATGCATGAATTTGAGATGTAATGGCAATTAATACTTTCAAATTGTTATTATTAAAATACATAGAAGATTGAATGATAGTTATGCAAGATGAAATACATATAATCCAGAAAAATAGATCACTACTTAAAGCGGATGAGTGTATTTTTACCATCAAGTAAATTCCCATTTGCACTACAGTTGAAGAATGCAAATACGCACTAACAAGCGATGAAGATTTTTTAGTTAGCATTAACCAAGAAAATGGAAATTGAGATGATTTTGTTAAAATAGCTACAGACAAACCAAGCGAAATCTGAATTATATCTGCATTGGAAAAATCAACATTATGCAAATCACTCCACAAACTAACCTTCTTTAACAAAACACATGTTGCCCATGCGAATGCAAGCCCTCCAAATATATTGTTTAACAATATAACTCTAGTTTCTTTTCGATTATTTTCATTGCGTAATAAAAGATAAGAAATCCACGTAATTATTTCCCACAATAAAAATGTGAAAAAGATAGATTCTGATGAGAAAAATAAATAAGAAACAAAGCCAAACAAAACAAATAATGTTGATGAAAACTCTCTATTTTTTGAAAAAATCTTATAAAGCAAAATTTGAACACCAAATAATGGTAGAAATGACATGTAATTATGTGAAATAAAATTGATCAATCTATACTCTTAATCTTGCTGATTGGTCTTCAGGTCAGTATTTTTGAAATTCTTATTAATTTGAAATGCAAATAAAGATCCAAGGGACAATGGAATAATAATCATATATGCAAAACTAATAAACGAAGAGGCAAAAGATCCAATAAACATACTTGTATTATAAGCAATAATAGATGCGAAAATTGAACCTCTGCATTGAGAGCGCATATTTTTTAATCCGTACTGAAATGAAAATGCAATGCAAAATTGCATAAATGCCATCAACAATATAGCTCCAAATTTACACATTAAGGACAAAGAGGCTATTGCGGTCCATAAAATCACAAAATATCTATGAACATGCAAAATCCCACTTTCATTAAATATTTTATTCTTGTTGGAGTCCATTAATTTTCCAATTATGCTAACGCATATTATTGAAAATACTAACATAATTAACTTATATTTATATATAAAATACAAATCGCTATAACCATATTTAGTGTAAAATTGAGGCAAACACATATAAGCTATGATCAAAAATCCAGGAAATAGCAAAGTGTTTATAGAGTTTAATATTCCCTTAGAATGAGATATAAAATTAAACTGAGACATACTTTTTCTTACACGTTCAATCATTTCATAATTTACAGACCTTGATCTAAACAAAATCAAACCTAATGCTCCAGAAATCATAAAAGGAATCCTCCAATAAAAATCTAAAATCTGCTGACTGTTAAAAAATAATAATAAAATCCACGGTGATAAATTGGCTAAAATAGATCCTACAGTGGCACTAGAGATAACTAACCCTATCTTTGAACTAGACTCAGATGCGATGCAAACTGCAGAAGGAAATTCCACTGCATAAGAAATGCTTTGCAATAATCTTAATGTTATTAATACATATGTAGAAACCAAACCTATGGATTGATAAGTTGGCATTATAGATATAATTAAACTAGAAACAGACACAATCAACAATGATGCTTTTAATATTTTTTCTTGATCATGTCTAAAAAAACTAATTGCAAAAATTCCAAAAAATCTTGCAGCATATCCAGCAGAAAACAAATAAAACATTGAATTAAAATTTTCAGGGAAAAATACTTTAGATATAAAATAAGATAACTGCATAAAAAGCACGTAATCATAATATTCAAGCAAGGTTCCCAGATATGTGAAAGAAAAATAATTTCTAATAAATTTCATAAATTTCACAGGCGCTGTAGGGATCGAACCTACGACAATCTGATTAAGAGTCAGATGCTCTACCAACTGAGCTAAGCGCCCCTAAACGAAAACTTAGCACAAAGATGAAAATATTTAAAGAGATCAAATAAAATACTTTACAAAATCCTGTAATTTGATAGCATTGCTTGAGAGAGTGTGTAGCTCAGCGGTAGAGCACTACGTTGACATCGTAGGGGTCATAGGTTCAATCCCTATTACGCTCATTTTCTTTTTCATTTTTAAATTTCTTTGATTAAATTTCTTTGATTAAATTTTTTTGACATTTAATTAATTTAAAATTTTAGGATAAAATAATATTCATATTGCTAAGTCAAAATCATGAAATTACAAATTTTGAAAACTATTATCCAACTTTAAATCTTATAGATCTTGTTTGGCTTGCTGAATTATCGCTAAACTCATCTGTATTTCCATGTCTAACTTCATCTATATTTTCATTATGCTTTAATACGCTCCATTGACTACTACTTATTGAATAATATTCACTTCCTTGACTATCTTTGCATATCTTGATCCACAAATCACCATTATCTTCATCTATCACATAATATCCACCTATGGGAGTAGAATAACTATCTGATTCTTTAACGTTCACCAATCCAGACTTTTGAAGTTGAGCAAAAAATTTCTGAGTAGTATTTGCATAAATAGGCGCAGGACTATGACTTTCAGAATATAATCCAGGCAATTGTCCATTTTCATTCTTAAAATATTGAGCTGCAGAAATATAAACTTGCACATCATTTGACAAGCGATTTACTTGAGTTTTTCTAACCAACCCAACGCCTTTCATAACTGCAAATGTCATCAGGCTCATAATTATCAATACAAAACTAACTTCTAACAAACTAAGCGCTTTAAAAGTTTTTGGCACTTTTCTAAATATTTTCACAAACACAATTTAGCATGCAAAGCATGATCACGGAAGTTTCTTTGATATTTTTGCTGTTCGTCTTCTTACTATTTTTCTTTTAACTAAGTACTTATCTGACTTTATTGCAATCAACGTATTGTAGTTTTTATAAAAATTAAAATCTAAAATTACCATTATATTCTCCTGACACCTTACCATTTTACCGCCTAGCAGTAAATTTTGACTTTCGTAAACATGAATGATTAGTGTATGAATTAAATAAATACAATGTTAATCACATATAGTAAAAATGAATTTATTTTATTTATCTAGGCAAACATCATATAATTTATCATAAAACAAAAAAATATGTTAAATTTAGTATAATGAAATTTAATTACAATAACAAAGCAGCATGCATAGATTTGGGATCAAATCTTTGCAGGATGTTAATTGGATTTGCAAATAAAAACAAACCTTTGGGTTTTTCAATACTTAAGTCTGCAGCAAATGCTGTAAGATTAGGTGACAAAGTATATAAAACTGGATTAATTCAAGAAGATGCAGCCAACAGAACTATATCTTTTTTATACAAATGCATGCAAATAGCCAAACAATATGATGTAAAACGGATTGAATGCGTAGTAACTGCAGCATGCAGACTTGCTTCAAACAAAAATCATATAATAAAAAGAATTAAGAATGAAACAGGTCTAAATTTTAGAGTTATTGACCCAGATGAAGAGATATATTTATCTTCTTTAGGGTGTTCCGAGATTATGCCATATAAATATTCTTATGTAATTGACATGGGTGGTTGCAGTACTGAAATAGCTCTATGCCTAAAACATAATAACTCCGTGCATTTGAAAGAATGGATCTCTTTGCCAATTGGAATTTTAAAATTCCTTGAAAGCAATAGCGAATATTATATGGACCAGGAAACTGAAAATATAATAAGACAGTTTGCACATAGATGCATGAAAAATCACGCACAACAAAGCATACCTTTCATAATAGCTAAATCTGGAATTATGAGCACGCTTGCAAACCATACCCATTCTCTCAAAGATATAGATATCAAAATATTGCATGGCAAAATATTGCCTCTAATTCAAGTAAAGCAATCATTTGGAGAAATTATACGAGACATTGAAAGAAATGACAGAACTAACCAGAAAGACATTTCTACACGTGGAAGCTGTATTTTTATAGATAAAATTATATCAATAATATCTAATATATCAGTTATTGTTATGTCTAACGCTGGATTGCGAGAAGGCCTACTTTCTGTTGCATGTTCTAAAAATAATCAAAAAGCTTTCAGATAAATCAAGAAAAACTAAACATAGCGTGTAAAAAATTGCGCTAAAAGAAATAATTTATATTTATCTTTTTTGCATCAAACAAAAAAGATAAAAAAGCACTTGATTAATTATATTTATATGTTAATTTGTTAACATGAAACTTTTACTTAAAATTTTATCCTGTTTGATTTGCATCAACTTTAATGCAACAAATCACTTAACTAGACCTTTAAGTTCACTTATCGCACTATGCAATGAATCAAGCCCAAAAAATGATGAAGAGGTAAGAAGCGAAAATTTTCAACAAACCGCCCTCGAACTTGAGAAATGCATAGCCTCTCTCACTGAAATTGTATCGCATCTAAAGAGAATTAATGCATCTGCAATGAAAACAAAAAAAGAAGAGGAGGAATTTGCAAATAAATTCAAGCAAATGTCCTATTTTGCTAACTCTTCAAGCAAGTCATGCGATCAAGATGAGCCTGACAATCCAATCAAAGAATCACCATCACACTCAGTAATCTCTCACGATTCTTCTGTTGGGCCCTTTACTTCTAATGAAGAAGATTTATACACAGAAGAAGAAATAGAAAAATTAGAGGAAATTAGAAAAAAAGCAAAAACAACAATTTTTATGACCCCATTAGAATACCATAGAAACGCTCTTGAGCCTTTCAGCATTCGCACAGTTGCTTATTTGCCTTTAATGGATAAATATTATAAATTTATTGAAAAATTCGCACAACACATAGGGGAATACAAATCAATACTTGAGCGATTAGTTGATATGGACACAAAAAAGAAAATTAACTTTTATATTAAAGCTATAAATAAACATCGCATTGATATGAAACATGGAAATTTTCATTTGTTTGAAGATAGAGAAATATGCTCTGTCATAGATACCATAGCAAGTCATGTGCATAATATTAACAATCAAGATTCTGCAATCACATTATATTCTCAAGAAATTAATTTTTCTGTATATGCAGCGCAAACTGATCAAGACGAAAAAGAAAAAATAAAAAATCTATGCAAATCAGGTGGAATTATGCGAACAATTTACTACAGATGCGAAGGAATCTTACCTAACTCAGGAGATGTAAATCACCTTACTTTCTTCCGAAGCAATGGAGCTCCTGTAAAATCTATTTTAGATTTTGCAAAAAGAGAAATTGGATGCGCACCTAAAAGCTTAATTTTTGAAGGACTTGGACTTGAACTGCATGAGGCTGGGTATTTTGGAGACAATGAGCACAATCTAAAAATAATAAGGTTGATAAACTGCGAAATTAAAGAGTGGAGCAGCAAAGATGAGCGCATTGGAGGGTTGAAAGAAGTTAATGTTGGATTTAATGAGCTTGAATCTCTCCCTCCTTGCAAATTGATGAATGGAATACAATCTTTATTCATGACAGGAAATAGATTGCATAAATTAACTTCAGAATCATTAAAAGGACTTTATTATCCAACAATTGGAGGGCTTTGCATAAGTCATAATATTCTTACTGATCAAAGCATAATATTAAAATCATTGCACGCAATGTTTCCTCATTTAACTCATTTATGGATAGAAGGAAATGGAATCACAAACTTTGATTTAACGCAATTTAAGCATCTTATGTATTTCAATATGAGTAAGCAAATTAACAAACAAATAACATTAAAGCTTTCTGGAAAATTAGAAAAATTAATCGGAACAGGGATGGAAATTAATATAATCCAAATTCCATCTGAAAGAAAATTGCAATCTATTGAATGCAGTCAATTAATAGCAGATCGAGAAATCAAACTTGCAGTTGAAAAAACATGCACTGTTCGTGTTAATAGAAATTAAAGTTAATAGAAATTAAAAACTGCGAGCATTCAAAATCTTAATGCTGCTTTGCAACATTAAACAAACCTTCAGATATTTAGAAATTACATGAAAAATTCACAGCCTTCTTAGAGGTTCAAATTCTAAATTTATACCAAATCTAATTTTCCTTTAGAGGTTTAATTTTGTATATTTATACACTTAATTATTTCGTATTTATTGAATCTAATTAATTCAAACTCAACTCTTTGTTCATTTTTTCATATTATAGATTTTTCTTTGTTTTCTTTATTTGCTTTCTTCGTATTCTATCCTTTCCTTTAAAACATTCTTTTTTCAAGATCTAAAATATCTTTTTGATCATTAAGGAATTTTATATCATCCCTCCTATATTCATGAGATTGCTGCTTAATCTTTCTCTCTTTTCTATATCTGTTTCTGAAGAATGATGGCTCATATTCTTTTAGAAGTAAAATATTTTCCATCCCATCTATTTCAACAGGAATCTTCTTATCTTCTATTGTTTTTGGAGTCAACATCATCATCACAGACTTTTTTGTTGTATGGGTATTTTTATTAGACAAAACTAAATCTAACAATGGAACATTATGAGCACCAGGGAATCCTGATCTTCCTGATTCATTGATATTGCTATAAACCCCTCCAATTACAATTGTTTCATTAAGCTTTGCTTGAATTTGGGTTTGCAATTGAGCATGTATTGTACTTGCAGTGTCATTTAGAGACCCTGCATTATTTTTAAATATAGTTTTATTTATTTCTAAATCAATTGATAAAGCAACATCCTGATTTCCTACTTTGTTAGACTCTACAGATAACCTAACCCCAGATGGAATATTAGATATAGCAGACCCTACATCTCCTCCAGTGTTAACATAATTTCTATCACCAGATTCGAATGTTCCTCTTCCTCCTTGAGATGCGATTTGCATGACTGGCCTTGAAACAATATCTATCACAGAGCTACTTGAGTTTAATATGTTTAGATTATATCTAATGCTATCAAATCCAATTGAGAATGCCTTCTTAACTACTTTTCCTGTATTGCCACTTTCTTCATCAACAACCCAAGATCCATTCTCAAGATCATATCCTTTGCCTCTAGAATTAGAATAAACTGGCTCAGTATTTATTGCGCTTCCATCTTGTGATATTTTTCTATTACCAAATCTCACATGCAGCCCTTTAGAAAATTCATCTCTTTTAAATTCTTGCAAAGTTTCTAAGAAGTTGCTTCCTTTTGAAAAAGATCCGCTTTCATCAAAGCTCAAAATCACACACTCCACTGTAATGTTTTTATTCTCATCTTTTTGAACTTCTTGGCCTTCTGCTTCTGGAGAAAACTTAATTTTATTCATGCGAATATGAGTTCTTTTCCAATCTGTGATTCTACCTCTAATGTATTTTATTTCATCTAGGTCGTCTTCCATGACAGCGAATCTATTAGCAAGTTCTGCATGCTTTGGATTATTTTCTGCAGCATAAATCAAAGCTGCCAACCTATAAAGCAGCTTGTCTTCAGATAATTTCATAGCTTTATCTATACAATTTCTAGCTAATGTAATGTTTCTTGTTGCATAAGCAGCATTAGCCATTCCGTACAAAGCTTCAACGCTATTTTCATTTGTTAGCAATGTTTTTGCAAAAGCGCTTATTGCTTTCAAGTAATCATGCTCTCTTAAATAATATTTACCAATTGCCAATGACGCTTTGCAATTATTAGGATCAAGATTAAGGGCTCTTTTATAAGCAACAACTGACAATCCTGCGTAAGCTGGATCTTGTTGAGATAGCTTTTCATAAACCATTCCATTCATCAGATGCATTGATGCAGAGCTTTTCATGTTCAAATGCAAATTCAGTAATTTAGAAGCAGAACTCCAATCTCCTTTTTTTACACTAGAAGAAATTCTTCCATCGATAGTGTCTTTGCAATCAGATTTCTTGTCGCATCCAGCTGCCAAGAAACACAGAAGCATTATTCTCGTATATTTATACATATCAACATTCCCATAACTACTCTGTATATCCCTAATAAAAATAAATATTTGGTTAATTTTCTACATAAAAATATTGATAAAAAATACATAAAAGTACATGCTGTAAATTGGACAATACTTATCTGTATATAATTATATTTTAACAAGAATGCGCCTATAGAAGGAATGATATTAAGAATTAATGATAAATCTAAAGATTTCTTTCTATTAATTTTGAAAATTCTAAATGCAGTATAATATGTCCCTAAACTACTAGCTCCTGGAAAAAATGAAAATGAGCTTATGATTCCAACAAGCAATGACTGCAAATAACTAATATCATTTATACTTTCTATATTTTGACTTCTAAAATAATCAACTGCAAAAAATATTAATCCAAATAAAATTACAACAAAATAATTGTAATTCAAATAACAATTTCTCAATGCAAATCCAACCAATAATTTAGGCATCAATGCAATAAATAATTTCCAAGAAATTGATCCAAAAGAAAAGAAATCTACTAAAAGTTTAATGATTGTTTTGTGAAAAAATATTATAGCTACTATAGCAGTAATTCCATGCAAAATTGCAATGTTATCCAAGCTATACCCAAGCAACATTAGGTGCATTGATGAGCTAATTGGAAAAGCTTCAAAAATTCCATGCAAAAAATACTCTATCATGAGTTAAAATATCAACAATCTACCCAATATACAACTCCATTTTATTTGCTCAATGTGATAAATTTAGACATGAAATTATGCATAATAGGAGCAAATGGCAGAATGGGCCAAGCAATCATTGAAAGCGCTCAACAGCAAAATATAAATATACATTCTGTTGTTGTGAAAGAATGTACAGATTATGTTGGCCACAAACTATCTAAAGAAGTAAAAATTCTTCATAAAGTTGAAGACGGAGCTGATATAATAATAGATTTTTCAAATTCTCAAGCAAGCAAATCAAATGTAGAATATGCAAATAAATATCAAATTCCAATTCTAATAGGAACGACTGAAGGTCATAAAAAATCTGATTACAATAAATTCAATATCCCAATTATGTGGGCTCCAAACACATCAATTACATGGAATATTATGGAAAATGCTATTGAAAAAATATCATTAGCAAGTAAATTAGCTATACAAATAGGAGAAGTTCATCATAAAAACAAAAAAGATGATCCATCAGGCACAACAAAACAACTAGATGATAAAATCAACGCAGATAAAGTTTGGTCTCTCAGAGTTGGCAAAAACATGTCTATGCATCAATTTATGGGAATAAATGATTTAGAGATAGCAAGACTAGAACACCAAGTTCTTGATAGACAGCTTTATGCGCATGATGCATTAGTAATATGCAAATGGCTAATTATGCAAAAAAATCAATTGTTTATCATGCAAGATTTTATTAATGAAATAATTTAATTATAGACTTGCAATCACAAATTTAACTTTCAAGCTTATAATCATTCTATGAAGAAAAAATCCATACAAGCTACTCTCTATAAAAATTAAATAGGAACAACTTTATTAAATGCGCCATGTTGTGTATATATTAATTACAATGAAAACAAACCCTAAGCGCATAAATGAAATTTTCAAAATACTATCAAAAGATGAGCTGCCTGAAACTATTGCATTAGAACATGAGGATAATTATACACTTCTTGTTTCAACTATATTATCTGCCCAATCTACTGATAAACAAGTAAATAAAATTACTCCAGCATTATTTGCAGTCGCTTCTAATCCACAGCAAATAGTTGATTTAGGGTTTGATAAATTAATTGAATATGTAAAATCTATTGGATTATTTAGAGCAAAATCTAAGAATATTATAGCTTCTAGTCAAATGTTAATCGATGATTTCAAATCTGAAGTGCCAGACAATATAGAAGATTTGCTAAAACTTCCTGGAGTCGGGAGAAAAACTGCTAATGTAGTTTTAAATTTTGGATTTAGGAAGCCAACTTTTCCTGTAGACACTCATGTTTTCAGAACTGCAAACAGACTAGAAATGTCAAATGGAAACACTCCTGAAAAGGTAGAAAAAGATTTAGAAAAATATGTTCCTGAAGAATGGGCTTTAGAAGCTCATAATTTTCTTGTGTGGCATGGAAGAAACACTTGCAAAGCACGCAATCCTAAATGTGATGGATGTTCTTTGAGGAAGATATGCAACTTCAATTATGAAGAATCAAAACACAATTATGTGCATATAGACGAATAGGAGCAAAAACATGCTCCTTGAGCAAGATATTTAACTTCAATTATAAGAAATCAAAGCTCAACTATATTTATTATATATGAATGAGAACGCAAACATGTTCCCTGAAAAAAAATACGCAGCTTCAATTGCGAAGAACCAAAGCGCAACTATATAGTGAAAGATGCAATTATTCGCATAAAGGTAATTAAAGAATAGGCAAACATATATCAAAAAAAATTAAGCATTAATAAATGTACGCATTGAGAAATTCATATGACACTCATCAAGAATCATTAACAATTTGCTCAGCTCTATCTATCACCTCTTGTGGCAATCCAGCCATTTTACATACATCAAAAGCGTAAGATGTTTTTGAGCAACCCTCCACCACTTTATGCAAAAATGAAATTTTGTTTTCAGCCTTTTCAATTTTGATAGTTGCACATGATATATTTTCATCCTCAAGAGACCTATTAACCAATTCATGATAATGAGTTGCAAAAAATGTTCTAGCTTTCTTCTTAGATAGATTCTCCATGATTGCTGATGCAATAGCGCTTCCTTCTTTTGTAGATGTCCCTCTTCCAACTTCATCGATCACAATTAAGCTGTTCTTAGTAGATTGATTCAAAATGCATGCAGTTTCTGTCATTTCTATCATAAAAGTAGACATTCCTTTAGACAAATTATCAGAGGCCCCAACTCTAACAAACACTTCTTCTACAATTCCCATATTTACATAACTGGCTGGCACATAACAACCAGAATGAGCCATTACTGTAATAATTGCATTTTGTCTAAGATAAGTGCTTTTTCCCGACATATTTGGACCTGTCATAAGCATAAATTTCTTTTTATTCAAATCACAATCATTAGATGTAAAATTTTCATTCTTGCAAATCTTCTCAACTACAGGATGCCTTCCTTCTTTTACAACAAAATTATTTCCGCTATTCATAATGGGTTTGCAATAATTATTTTCAACAGCTATTTTTGCCATAGCAACTGCAATATCAATAATCGCAATGCTCTTAGCAATTCTCAAGATATTAACCTGCTCTTGTTTGGCAAACTTAATAATCTCATCAAAAATTACCGCTTCTTGAACACGAATAGAATCACAAAGATTTGATATTCTGGAATTTATTTCATTAAGAGTGTCATTCATGTATCTAGAGATTGAGGCTAGAGATTGAACTTTTGCAAAATTATATGGAACTTTTCCTTTTTCTGAGTTTGCAATTTCAATATGATATCCCAACGCGTTATTGTGAATAATTTTCAAGCTAAGAATTTCATGAGAATTCTTGTATTGCTTTTCTAAATTTGGAATTTGAGATTCATAAAGCTCTTTTTGCGCTTTTTCCTCATCTAATTTACTACTGTATCCAGATCTCACAAATCCATTTTCTTTGGAAACAGGATTATAATCCATGGAATCAAGTATTTTTTCTATTATCTTATCATTATCAGTTAGAAACTGAATTTCTTTCTGAATATCTATAGGCAAAACAAGCTTATGCAGCAAATGATAAATATTCTTAGCATATACCAAGCTATTAGCAATGCTTATTAAATCTTCTGGACAACTTCTTCTAAATGCAACTCTTCCAATATCACGCTCTAAATCACTGCAAAGCATAAGATGCTCTCTGATTTGCCCTATTAAATCATTATTTTTTACAAAGAATTCAACAGAATCTAATCTTCTTCTTATCAATGATAAACTTTTAAGTGGAGACATTAATCTAAATTTTAATAACCTTGCCCCAGATGACGTAACTGTACAATCTAAAATACCAAATAAAGTTTCTTTAGAATCTCCTTGTAGATTTTTTGAAATTTCTAAATTATCTCGCGTAAATTTATCTAAATGCATCAAATAACTGTTGTTTAATTTAGCAATTGGTTTTAGCTTTATTTCATTTGTTTTTTGTGTGTACATTAAATAATTTGCCAAATAACCTGCAGCTATAGTAGATGAATCTTTCATTTGTCCAAAACCATCTAAATGAGAAACTTGATAAATGGCTTTTAAATCTTTCTGACTCTGATTTAGATTATACTCATCTTCATCAACAAAGCTAATTATATTTTTCCATTCAGAAATTTCATCCATTAATTCTTCATTAAATTCTGCGATTGATTTTGGCATAAGGCATTCGCTAGGGCACCATTTTGCTATTACATTTCTTATTTCTTTCGCAGAAACTTCTTCAACAAAAAAATCACCAATCGATAAATCGACTATAGCATACGATGTCATGCCAAAAGAAATTGGACTAAAACACATCAAAAAATTGTAAGATTTAGAATCTAACATTGAAGATTCTGTAACTGTGCCAGCAGTAACGACCCTAACAACATCTCTTTTTAACGGAGCTTTTTTATCAACTCTAATTCCAGTATCTTCAACCTCTTCGCACAATGCAACCTTGTGTCCAGAACGAACTAATTGATTAATGTAAGAGCTACTTGAATGATGAGGTATTCCACACATAGGAATTTTAGCTTTTCCATGGGAAGTTAAAGTGATATTAAGATTATGGGATGCTTTTTTAGCATCATTAAAGAACATCTCATAAAAATCACCTACCCTAAAGAACAAAATACAATCATCATAATTCTCTTTTAATTCACAGTATTGTTTTATTAATGGAGTATGCATAAAACTGCCTTTCAAATAACTAATTATCAGCAATTTTACAACTTTTCAACATCTAATAATATAGACAGGAAAGCTAATGATATTTAGAATGCTAACAAATTGAGAAAAAATATCTCTAAAATGATCCTAATTTTTACAAATTTATATGTTAATTTGCAAGATAGATCTTAATAATAACTTTCGAGATTATGCGTTACTTTAAAATGATTTGAAAATTGAAAATCTACAATTCATTAATTTGAAATTTACAATGATCTAGTTGTGATTTTCCTAACTAGATTAAGAGTCTATAAATGGTTTGTCTTAATTCATCTATAGATTGTGTTTATTACTAAGAAAGCAACTTACATTGCTTATAATTCTCATAAAATAGCACAATGATATCTCTTGATTACATGCTGATCAAAACTTTTGAAAACTTAATTGGAATTTCTGCAAATTATATATTGATAATAGCCTTTTAAAATTTAATGAGAATTTTTGCAACTTACATATTTAATCAAAACTCTTGCAGATTGGGCAATCTTTGAAATAAATTAATCAGAACCTTCTCAGATTGAATAATTCTTGAAATAAATAATTAAGGAAACTAGAATTTGTGGAATAAATTTAACGAAGGATTTTAAAATCCAAGTAACTATAACTTCTACAACCCACACATTGATTAAGACTATAATTCTTTAGATAAATTAATGCGTGCATTTAAAATGCTTAATTGGGATTTTTGCAACTTACACATTTAATCAAAACTCTTGCAGATTAGACAATCTTTGAAATAAATTAATCAGAACCTTCTCAGATTGAATAATTCTTGAAATAAATAATTAAGGAAACTAGAATTTGTGGAATAAATTTAATGAAATATCTTTTAATGACAAAAATACCTCTTAAGAGCAAATATTGAATGATTTTTAGGGGAATTCAAGAAAACTTCAAGATTTCGCAATGAATTGCTTCAACAAACTCAATAAAACTCGAAATTAAACTAGAAAAATTTATAAAATTCTATAATAAAATTGATTGATAGGCTTTTCTGCAATGAAATTGATTTATAAATTATTTGTAAATTATCTGATGGAGATCCCATCTATTTGTTTGTAATCTTGCAAAGCAATTCGTATTAAATATGCCAAAAAAATATTACAAGATCTGAAACAGATCATTGATTATAGTGCTTATAATTAAAAATTATTAAAGATCAATGCAAAACTAGGCTTTGTATTCATCATCATCGTCATCTTCGACATATTTATCTTGATTAACAAAACGCTTAAAAAGGTCGTCTTCATCTAATACTCCCTTATAGAATTCGCAATAAGCTATATACCCAACATTATCGCTATTGATCTTTTCCTTAGGCATTTCTCCATTGGTCAAATCCTTAGCTCTTTGAGTCATAGCCAAAATACTTTTAAAATTATTTTGGCTCATTAGCCTTGTCTTGCCTTATATCTAGGATATTTTTTATTGATTACGTAAACTCTTCCTTTTCTTTTGACTATTTTACAATCTTTGTGTCTTAGTTTTAGAGTTTTTAAAGAACTTGCTACTTTCATAATATCTACATTAAAACACATTATCGAGAAAAATTCAATTAACTTAGAGAGATTAATTCAATATTGAAGCAAAAAAGACTTAAACACTTGGATCGCTGAATAAATTAATAATATTTATATTATCAGGCTAAAAGCATTTTATTGCCCTATTCAGCTTAAATGATATGCTTGTTATCCTGTTGAAGCAGATCCAATATAGCTGAATAATTCATCAATCCATTTGGTTTTCACTAAATTAGGCTTCACATGATTTGCAATCCTTGGCTTGCTGTTTGAAAATCCAGAATTATACGAACAAACTTTTCCATTCTTAATTTCTATTCTAGCCCAATTCATTTTCTTCCCATAAGATTCAAAGTAGAATAAGGCGTTTTTATTCATTGGATGAGAAATCACAGACTTCCCATATTTAGAATACAAATCATTCTCTGAAATGCCTAAAACACTCTTGTTCATTATAAATCCATGTTTTGAATCGCATCCATACAACAGAAATGCAACTACAGCGACAAATATTTTCATAATGAATTCTCCAACATACTAATTAAATTGTCCATCTTTTTTAGATCTCCTCCTAGAATTTTTACTCTTTTGATCATCTCTTCTCTAACTTCTTGCGGAGCTTTTGAAATAAATTCGTTATTATTGCATTTGGCGCATATCATGTCATATTCTTTTTGCATATTTTCTTTCATTTTATTCAACTTTATATTTATTTCATTAGAATTAAAATTCTTAATTGGAATGCTCAAAAATCCATCAGAAATAGGATAAGGAATATGCTCTTCTGAATATGCATTTTCAGATAGCTGAATTTCACATTTTGAAATCTGATTAATAATTCCATACATATTTTTATATTCTTGATTATTTGTCACATGCAAAATAGGTTTTTTCTCTATCTCAAATGCAGCTTTTATAAATCTTATTGCGTCAATTGCTTTTTTTGCAAAATTTACTTCATCGTTATTAATTAATTCAACTGAGTTCTCAGACATTTCATGATTCAATATATCTTTGCCAAATAAATCTTTGTAAATATATGAAGTTAAAAATGGAATAAATGGATGCAAACAAACAGATATCTTCTTAATAGAATTTGCCAATACATACTTTGTTTCATCTTTATATTCTGAATTCAACAAATATTTAGATCCTTCCAAATACCAACTACAAAAAACATCCCAAACCATTTTATACACCTTGCTAGCAGCATGATACAAATCCCAACTTCTAATGCATTTATTAATATCATATATTCTGTGATCAACTTCATTTTGAATCCAAATATTCCACGCATGATTTATTTTTATATTTTCATCAATTTTTATTTCATCTGAAGTTGAATTCATTTCATTTCCAAGGTGGTGTTTTGCATATTTGTACAAATTCCATATTTTTATACAAAAATGCCTTGAATGCTCAATATTCTTATCTCCAAATTTAACATTCTTTCCAGGAATCGAAGAATAAAGCAAAGCAAACCTCAAGACATCTTTGCCCTCCTTATCAACAACTTCCATAGGATCTATTGCATTATTTTTTGATTTAGACATTTTCTTTCCAAATCCATCTTGAACTAACCCATGCAAATAAACTTCTTTAAAAGGAACATTTTTCTTGAAAAAGCATCCAAACATAATCATTCTTGCTACCCAGAAAAATAATATATCACTTCCAGTAACCAAAAAATCATTTGGATAAAAATCAGAACTTAAATTATTATTTTCAATTGTTGTAAATGACCACAACCCCGATGAAAACCATGTGTCTAACACATCTTCATCTTGCTTTAAGTCTTTTATATTTAACTTCATTTTCAAAGCTTTTTTCTCAGCTTCTTCCTTATTGATTGCAACGATTACTTTGCCTTCACAATACCAAACAGGAATTCTATGCCCCCACCATAGTTGTCGAGAAATGCACCATGGTTGAATATTGTTCATCCAATGTTTATATGTATTTACAAGGTAATCAGGGTAAATTTCAATATCTTTTAATGCTTCTAGAGCTTGCTTTGCAAGATCAGATGTGTCAATAAACCATTGATCAGTTAATCTTGGCTCTAGCACAGTTCCAGATCTATCTCCTTTTGGAATTACATGCTTAATATTTTCAATCTTCTCTAAATAATCTCCTAAATCATCTTCAAGCATCTTTCTAACTATAAATCTATCCAAACCAATATATTTACTTGGCACTAAATCGCTGCAAAGCATGCCTTTTTGATCAATAATGCTACAGTTATCTAAATTGTGATCTTGCCCAATCTCAAAATCCAGAAAATCATGCGCAGGAGTAATTTTAACAGCTCCAGTTCCAACATTTATCTCACATCTCTCATCTGAAATTATTTTTATTTTTCGATTTGTTAAAGGAATTCTAGCAAATTTTCCTATCATTCCTTCATATCGTTCATCATTAGGATTTACGGCAATAGCCTGATCTCCAAACAATGTTTCTGGCCTTGTCGTTGCAACAACTATCTCTTTCAAATCATCATCATCTAAATCATACTTAATGTAATATAACGACCCCTTCATTTCTTCAGATTTTACCTCTAGATCAGAAATAGCCGTTTCCAATTGCACGTCCCAATTAATCATCTTTTTTGCTTTGTAAATTAATCCGCTATTATAAAGCTCACAAAATGCCTTGGATACAGAAATTTGCATGTCGTCATCCATGGTAAATTTTGCATAATCCCAATTTAATAAAAGACCAAGCGATTTTAATTGATCATATATATTCTCCTGATATTTTTCTTTCCAATCCCATACTTTTTCTAAGAAATTTTCTCTCCCTAGATCATATTTGGTCAATGGGGCGATAGATTTCTCAACCAATATTTGAGTTGCTATTCCTGAATGATCTGTGCCAGGAATCCATAATATATTTCTTCCATGCAACTTCTCAAACCTTACCCTAAGGTCTTGTACAAAGGCATTTAAAGCATGCCCAATATGCAATCTTCCAGTTATGTTTGGTGGAGGCAAAACAACAACCCCATCGTACTTTTTTGTATCAAAATTAGCAGATTTACATTTCTCTATTTCTTTAATATTTTCTATAAAGCTCATTTATTCCTCATAATTTTTCTGATTACATCTTCAATAGTTTCATGCAATCTATCTTGAATAACATTCCCAATCAAATGATCTATAGTTTGCTTAATATAAGAATGATAACCCTTAACATGCTTTATTAAGATGTTATTTATATATTCTTCAGAAATGCGCTCTTCAATTGCACTAGAAATTATACTCTTCATCAAATCCTGAGAAATATCCTTAATATCAATTTTAGAAGAAAGAGTATTCATGATTTCTTGCTTATTATTTTTAAACCAAGAATTAAACATAGGGCCAATCAAATCATTTAATTCACTTTCTTTAATTTTCAATTTCTCTGTTTTCTGAATTGAAACATACTTTTCATCTATTTCTTTTAATTCCCCCAAAGCGTGTTTAATGTGTTTTATAGAATCATCTTCTTGAATCACAGAACCGCTCCTAAGAGCCTTACTTTCCTCAAGATAAAAATCTTCATCAAATTTCTTTTCTGTAGAATGCTCAGTTATATTTTTGCCATTTCTAATTGAAGCTAATATATCTTCTAAAGATTTGCTCATATAAATAATTTAACATATTCAATACAAAAATGAATCATGCCCCCCCAAACAAATACAATTTTACTCCTAATAAATTTCTTATATATTCGACGCTCTAAAACTAAACAGAGAAAGAACTATAAACAGGAACCATAATTGAATATATTATTAAACTAATTAGCCCAGTTATGGTTGATAACTGTCATCAAACAGAGAAAGAACTATAAACAGGAACCATAATTGAATATACTATTAAACTAATTAGCCCAGTTATTAAAGACAAAATTACTGGCTGCAAATAATCACCTATCCCATCTATAATCTTAAACATTTCCATTTCATACATCTCTGAAATAACATGAAAACCATCCTGTAAATTGGCAGATTTCTCGTATAAATCAATTAACTTGCATAACCTCTCTTCTATTCCTGCATTTTGAAAAGCATTGCTTATTGATTCTCCAGATTCTACGCTACTACACACCTCTTCTATCATGTACGCATTTCTTCTGACTAACATGCAATCTTTTGCAATTCTAAATCCATTTATTAGTCTTATCTCATTACTAAGAAGCATGCTACTTACATAAAAGAAAAAGGAAAAATCTCTGTACATTCTATATTTTCTAACAAAAGGAATAATATCCAATAAATCGCTCATTCTTTCTCTAAAAATAAACGCCAGAAAAGGCAAAGATGCAAAGGAAAGTACGTACAGTCCAAAATGAGATGAAATATGATTCATAATGGACAAAGGAGCTGGAATATCCTGATTTGTTTGTTGCATTAAATCTACTATGCTTGGAATTAATAAATTCAACACAACGGAAAAAGAAATCAAAAAGAAAACACATAATAAAATTGGATATCTCATATTCTTTTTTATCTTATTTCTATGTTTATGCATTTTTTTGTAATATTGGGATAAAAACACACAAAATTTATTAATAGAACCAACTTTATCTATTACTGAAAAAATTCCAATGTTGCTCTTATTGAACTGTTTTTTATTTTTTAATAGAGCTTCAGAAAAAGAAAACCCTTTTACGATTAAAAGCTTAATATTTATACACATTGAACTTGACCGTATAGAGCATTCATAAATCATATCCAGCGATTTATCCAAAGCAAGTCCATTAAGCATAAATTTGGATAAAAAATCAAACATCAAGAACAAATCAGAATCACTTAACTTATTTCCAAAGAAAACAATTTTTCTTTTTAAAGAAACAACGCTCATATCTTTGTGATCCATAACCATCATTGCATCTTCGAAACTATTTGCCTCAAGAAGTCCAGATTTTCTAACTCCAGATTTAGACAAAGCCAAGTATTTAAATAACATCAAACAACATCAAGACATATCTATGGATCTGGAAACCTCTTCAAGAGTTGTCTCTCCAGACACAATCTTTTTTCTTGCATCAAAGGATATTTCACAGAAATCTTCAGGAACTATATCTGATAAATTATTTTTCATCATTATGTTTCCTGTTTTTCTTTTTCCATCTACAAACAAACTCTCTGCAACCACAACACGCCCATCAAATCCAGTGTAATCACACTTAGCGCAACCATTTGCTTCAAAAATAAAACTGCTTCCTTTTGAATGATATTTTATGCAGTCAGGAATATTATTTTTAGCCAAAACCTTACAACAACACAATTTTCTAACCAATCTCTGAGAAACAATGCCTTTTAAGTATTGAAATATCAAGCTCTTTTCTATTCCAAACTCTACAAGTCTATCAAAAACCCCAAAAGCATTATTGGTATGCATTGTTGTAAAAACCTTATGACCTGTCATAGCCGCTCTCATGACCATATGAGCTGTATCAGAATCTCTTATCTCACCTATCAACATAACATTAGGATCCTGCCTCAGAAGAGACTTTATTCCAGAAGCAAAGCTCATATTTGGAGACTTATTTATATCTGTTTGCCTAACAAAAGGGATATAAGATTCTATTGGATCTTCAAGAGTTACAATGTTGTTTGATTTAGGATCTAATCTAGACAATATACTATACAAAGAAGTGGTTTTTCCAGATCCAACAGGTCCAGTAAAAATGATTAATCCATCAGGGGTCTCTATAAATTTATTTATATCCTCCATGATGTGGCCAGAATAATTTAAATTGTTTAAGTTTATTGATTTGCTATTCCCCAAAACCCTCAAAACTATATTTTCTCCATGCATAGTTGGATGACAAGCAACTCTAAAATCTATTTGTTTTCCAGAAATCTCTTTAGAAAAACTTCCATCTTGAGGAATTCTTGTCTCAGATATATCTAAATCAGATAGAATTTTTATCCTAACAGAAACAGACGCCCATTTTTCTTTTTCAAACTCAAGAACCTCTCTCAGAATCCCATCTACTCTATATTTAACAAAAACACTTTTTTTGGCAGGGCAAAAATGTATATCGGAAGCTTTTTTAGTAAAAGCATCTATGATAATTTTATCGCATACATATTCTCCAGAATCATTTGCTTGAGATCGATCTATAGAAAAATTAAATTTACTGTAAAGTTTCTTGATGTGAAAAACGATCGAGCCTTCTTTGCACACTCTAAAAACAATATCGTCAAATTTCACATAAGAAGAAATTTCTTCGACCAAATCTTTGTTGTCTTCTTCTGATACTACAAACAATACATTGTTGGAACATTCAAGAGGAAGCAACTTGTTTTTAATGCAAAAATTTTCAGGAAACAAAGAAAGAAGACTTTCTTCAACAAAAACATCTTCCATATCTAATTCAGATAAATATTCATTTGGTTTAATGTTTGCATTTATCAT